>LFMX01000112.1 GCA_001184405.1 Candidatus Burkholderia humilis | reverse complement strand
GTAGTGATGTCGGTACTGTAGTGGCGGCGTACTATAGTGGGACAGAGCCCAGAGATCGTCGTCAAGTATGGGTCTGGCCATTTCCTTTTCGCCGTCGAAACAACGATCAGGTTAACAGGAACGGCCTGAAGTAAATAGCCCCATCCATCATTTTGTTAAAGCTTCTTAGGCATGCAGGATTTCGCTTACCTCTGTTCCGATAGCGTCGCCGCTTGGCTTCGAGGCCGCGGCGACGGTTGATTTCAACGGTACGAAAAGCACTATCGCGGCGACCGCGCGAATGCTGTATCCTAAACGCGTTCGACCTTGAGAAAAGCAATCTGCTGTTTTCCCAGCGTTTCGAAGGTAACAGATCGCGCTTCGCATCCGTTCTGGCTAACAGGGTCTTTGCATCGCTGGCTGCGTTTCTTGTTTTGCTGTGGGGTGGCTCGCTATTGCTTTCGACGTTTGGCGCATCGCAACCGAAAGCAGCAAGCGCCGTGGTTCTAGCTGTCTTTGTAGGACAGCGCGTGAGCAGGTTTCGCTCGCGTTCACGGCAGCGATAGCCAACGGTTGCGAGACAGCAACGCCAAACTCGCTCATAGGTATTACCGGGCATTGCAATGCTGAGGCGTAATTGGCCAACGGCGTGTATTTACTAACGAGGAATATGATTCGAACAGATTCCGAAGCGACTTGACTTCGATCTCTACTCGCTAAGATGAAAGTAAGCAGATCGCAGGGGCAACTGCACAACTAGACTGGAACAAACAAATGACAATGAACAGTACCTCCGTCGGTCAGATTCACTTCAAAACCGTTCACGGACGTGACCGTCCAGCCATTGAGTAGCCGGGTGCCCTGTCGCGCGGTATAGGTCGTGCCTGGTAGTCGTACAGCACGTATGCGCCAGACATATCTGAATAGGCTCCCACGAACGAAACTGAAATCACCCGCTTAGGTAAGGTTGCAGTCTTCCGCTCCGCCTTCTCAGCAACAGGCGCCGACGCCGTCATCGGAGCGGATGCGATCGCTGCACCGTCGCTCTTGCGCATCGAATCCACGAGCTTCTGGCGCGCCAGCTTGTCGATATCGTCGAGCGACAAGTGACTCTCTTGCGCCAGTGCACCGCTTCCCACAAGCATGAGGATGCCGAAACACGTGGCCCAGCGCGGCTGTTCAGTTGAGAACATAATATTTACTTCGCGGTAAAATGCACGCCGGTGCCATCCTCTTTCAATTCCACATCGAGGTTATCCAGCGCCATGTTGTCGGGCAAACGCGCGAGCAGCGCGCTCTGCCACTTGTATCCATCGATCTGCCAGGTGCCGCGTTGCACGAGCGGGCCTTGTACTTCACCTGCCATTGGTTGTCTGGCGATGAGACGCTCGGCCTGTTTGATATCGACAACGTATCCGTGATTGTCGAGGGTGTCGGGTTTGATCGAAAGCTTTTGCGGGTCGGTTTGCAGCGCCTCGATCAACGCCTGCTGCGTCGGCCATGACTTTTGTTGAGCGAGCACGACCCGCTCGGTGACCGACACTTGCGGCCCGCGCGTGGTGAGGTGCCAGCCGTCGGGGTTGAAGACAATCGGACGCAGCGCCTTGGGCGCGTGTGCATCGAATTCCTTGAACGTCCCGCCTTGACGCTTGTAAGTCACCACGCACGGACCTGCGAGCGCGCACGACGCTTTCTGGATTGAGAACATAGTATTTACCCTTCGCAGTGAAGTGCACGCCAGTACCGTCTTCCTTCAACTCAACGTCGAGGGTGTCGAGTGCCATGTTGTCCGGCAGGCGCTCGAGCAACGCGCTTTGCCATTTGTATCCCTCGATCTACCACACGCCCCGCTGCACAACGGGCTTTGTGCTTCGCCCGGTGCTGGCTGCCGCGCAATAAGATGGTCGGCCGGTTTGATGTCCACGACGTATCCGTGGCTATCAAGCGTGTCGGGCTTAGTCGAGAGCTTTTGCGGATCGGTCTGTAGCGCCTTGATGAACGTTTGTTGCGTGGGCCAGGACTTTGCCTGCGCGAGCAGTCACCGACACCTCTGGTCCGCGCGTGGTGAGGTGCCAACCATCGGGATTGAAGACGATGGGCCGCAACGCCTCAGGCGCACGCGCATCGAACTCCTTGAAGGTGCCTCCTTGCCGCTTGTACGTCATCACACACGGGCTTCCCACAGCACACGAGGCCTTGGCGAACTGCCAGCCGGAGACATTGCTCTCCTGAGTGCCCAGGCGCGCGAGCAGTTGGGGGGCAAGCAAACTGGCGAGCGGCGCGGGTGCGGCAAACGTACGTAGCAGGGCTGCCTGATATTCCTGCATGAACGTCGGGTGCGGTGCGGGCGGAGGCGCCGGTGGATTGAGTACGTCAACGAGCTGCTTGCCGCCGAAGAACACTGCCGCCAGGATGACCAGCAGCGGCACGAAAGTCGGCACCGTCACTGGCAGCTTTTTGATCTGCCCGAGCTTGCGAGCCGTGAGCAGCTCACGAAGCTCGAATGTTTCATCGAGCGCATGCAGCAACGCGCCGTGCCCCAGTGTTGCAAGTGTCAGGTTCGCCTTCGCGCACTGATCCTCGATCTGATCGCGTTTAGCGCTCAGCACATTGAGCACCACGTCCTCATCAAGCGACACCGCGCCGCGCAAGACCAGCACCAGATGCACGCGTTCATCGTTCTGTATCAGCACGAGCACGGCAGGACGTCGGCGTACGCGATCAAGCATGGCGATACGTGCGGCCGCAGAATAGAGTTTGCCGCCCTTAAGTTGAGCAGCTTCTAACGTGCAAAAGCCTGCAATCGTTTCGTCGTTCGCCTTGTACTAGGCGTAATGCGTCGCGCCCTGTTCGTCAGCGTAGCGACGGCGTTCGGGGCGCGCACCCTTCGCGGAGAACGCGCGCCATTCCAGCCCGAATACAAGCTTGGCGTCCTTCTCTCCCAGTATGGACTCGAAGTGCATACGTGTGCTCACATCGACGGGACGACGGATGCCGTCAACATGATGACCTGGAATGTGCAACCCTTGTTCCAGTTGCCTGAGAGACCCCCAATGCCGTTGTTGCTGCTGCCGTCGTAGTGATTCGTCCCATAGAGCACCACCGTCTGGCCATCGGAGAGCGCGATCGTCTGGTCATCTTTGCTGCCGAGGATGTCCGGCAACTGAATTTGTTGGAACGTCGCACCAGACCCGTTGCTGAAAGTCTGGAAGGGACCGTTAAGTTTGGAGCTATCGCTCCAGTACGAAAGGATGATCTGGTTGTGATCGTTCACCGACGGCAAGATGTTCACTAAATCGCCGACGGTCACCGATCCTGGCTGCAGTCCCGGTACGCCTGCCGTGCCGCCAGCGATCGACCCTAGACTCAGAACCGTGGAGGCCAAGTAACTTTTGCTCTCGAACGAACCGATCGACACAGGCAAGCCGTTCAACGTCAGCTTGGTCTGGGTATTGTCCTGCACCGTCTTGCCAAAGCTGTTTAGCCCGCTGATGATGGCGTTGGTGCCTTCGAGCGGCGAACCTGGCTTGAGCACCGAAAGGCCGACTGTACCGCCTGCGGCAGTGGCGAGCGAGGTCGGCGAAGCGAAGGCCACCGCATAGCGCTTCAGACCGTCCGATATGCGATTGAACACAAAGTCCGCGCTCACTCTGGCTTGCGAAGTGTTGCTCATATCCACGCAGCGTGCGCACCCGCAGTGCGACCTGACGCGTGGAAATGGCGTTCTCACGCGCGAGCAACGCACCCATGCGATCCACCGCTTCCTTCGTGTCGCGCACCATCACCAGTCGGCTCTGCGGATTGACGACGACTTCGCCGAGAGGAGACTTGAGCTTTTCCAGCTCTGACTGGATGATCGCGATCTGGTCGAATGTGCCATCTCGGCCCGTGGAGGTCACCGACGAGAAAGAACCCGTGTTTCCTGTCGTCCCCCTATCGCACCGCCCGATCCCTGATTGCCAGTAGACGTGTCGGTGCCCTTCGACAAGTTCGATTTAATCGAGACTTTTCCAGGGATCGCCGCGATCGTGAACGTCTTGGTGACGAACCGGCTGATGGAAATCGTCGTGCCGTCGAAAGTCCAGTCGAGACCCAGGTTCTCGGTGACGCCACGCAGATACTCGCCCACCTTGCAATTGCAAGGCTGAGCATAGACGGGTTCGACGTTAGACTTCGCGAGCGACGTCAATTGCGTTGGCTGCATCGGTTGCGCGGGCGCAGCTTGTCCGCCGACATTCGTCTTCGGGATCAGTGCCTCGTGCGGAATGAAGACATCGGGACTCAAATGCACCGGGTAGCCAGTCGCGGTGGAGACCAGGGTGGCGATCTTCGACAGCGGTAAATTGCCGGAAAAGATCACGTTCTTCTCTCGAAAGATCGCGGGCAACGTCGCCTCGTAGGCCACCGGCACGAGCCGATCACCGAGGAAGGCGGTCGGCACATCTTCGACAAGCGCCATCGAATCAGGCACGGTGCCCATCGCGCGACTCGCGTCGGTGTGGGCGGTATCGTAGGCGTGGTTCCCAGAATTGGGATACTGCACAGCCGGTCAACGTTAGAGCGACAAGCATGAGGACTGCAGATTGAATTTTTCGGAGACGCATGGCGATTACTCTTGGCAATTGGCTGCGCGCGCGACGACGCGGATCACGTTGTTGGTGTGCTTGCACACGCGCGTGGGCGTGCGCATGTGATTGGTGGCTTGCATCACTTGCGTGAGCACGGACTTGAAGTCGCCGGAGAACGTTGCATTGAATTCGAGCGGCAGATCGTCGTCGATCTTCCAGGCGAGTTGCCAGCCCTGCTGCTGAAACCAACGATCGAGGGCGTTACGCAAATTGATGTCCTGCGGCGTAATCGTAAGCGACAGGACGCCTCCCGCTGGACTTGAACCACCGGCCGTCGACACCACGACCGGCGCGACGTCAAGCGACCCCACCGGCTGGGACGCCGCTGTGCCGCGGAGCGCCGTTGGCGCTGCCGCACCAGTCAGCACCTTGGACGCGGTGGCAGAGAGTACTGCTGGTGTTTTAACAGGCGCGCCCATCGCTGTTTGCGCCGAAACCGGCCGCGCGAAAGGTGCAGCAGGTACAGCAGGCGCCGCGAGCATCTGCCAGCCATCGCCGGACGGCGGCGCAAGGCGAGACTGATCGGGATCGGATGCCGCTGCGAGCGTTGCCAGGGCAATATAAGCAAAACACCGGACAAATAAGCGGGCAAACAAGCGCGTGGCGCGGTGAGTTCGAAAAGAAAGAATGGGCGTCATGGTGTTCAATTCGCGCGCGGCAGGCGACGATAGATGTGGTTGGCGTAGACGAGTTGCTTGCTCGACGAGACCGCGTTATAGGCGCCAACGGCTTTCCAGATCGGACCGAACTGCCGGATATTGGCCGCCAGGATCCACGTGCCGACATACGCGTTCACGCATGCGTCGAAGAGATGCTCACGCGAGATACCAAAGCGCGCGAGTTTCGGAAGCCAAGACGAATTGATCTGCATGAGCCCAATGTCTTCGCTGTCGTCGCTGTTGCGGTTCGTTGCGTTGGCTCGCATACCCGACTCTTGTTGCGCGAACGCGCGCACGACCTGGACACTCACCCGGTGATAACGCGCTGTGTCGTCCAGGCAATCGGCACGCGTGCACATCGATGATGTCAGTCCAATGAGTGCGGTCGGCGTGCAAAGGTGACCGATGTGAGGGAGTCGCTTCACGACGTGGGCCAATCGAAGAAGCGCACTTCGTGTTGACGCACCACATTCACCACGTTGCCGTCCGCATTGACGATGAGCTGGTCTGCCGTGCCGTTGACTTGTAATAGCGGCCCTTCTGTTCGCCCGATCCCATGTGGGCGACATCGGCCACAGTGACCTTGCCAACCGTGTCGGCAAACTTGAAGAAAGTCGAGCCGTCCTGATCGAAGACCCTTTGCAGGGCTGCCTTGTTCTGTGTATCGAAAACATAAACGGCGCCGGCCACGCGCGCGACTTCCACCTTGTCCGTCGCGTTGGAGATTGTGAAGCGCTCGGCACGATTGAAGGTCACGACGTTCGTTACGTCATCCCACTTTGGCCGCAGCGACTTGCCGCTTGCATCGACAATTTTGAGGTCGCCCTCCAGCTTGGCCGTAAATTTGATCTGAATGTGGCTGTCGTCACCGTCGCGAATCGCCAGCGCGCCGAACTTGGCGGCGAGCACCGACGCAGCAGGCGGTGCGACGGTTGCTTCCGACTTTTTCGCGATATCGGCGATCGGATCGATGGTTGTTTCGGATCCCTGAGATGGTTGCGCAATCGCGGCCGCCGCCGACACCACATAGTTGAGCGCCACTGACTGCGGCACGCTCCGGCGCAGGCTCACGTGGCGTGTGTCGAAATCGACGTCAGCATAGAGGTCGGACGCGGCAACGAGGCGGTCGAGCGACTGCATCCAGTTCTCGCCCTCGCGCGTGGCGAAACTCATTGAGGACGTGAGGTCGATGTCCTTCTGAGCCGAACCGGTCCACCCTTGAGGCACCAGCGCCTTCACCAACTGCGACAACAGCAATGTCGCGTTCAAGGCGCGCGTGCTCTCGAGGCTACTGTGCTCACCGATGAGCGCGAGACGTCCAGAGAAACCCGCGAAGCCCGCCGGCATATCACCGCGCACCTTGTCACCGATAAACCGGTTGGCCTTCTTCCAGAACGCTGTCGCGCTTGAGCCACCCGCTGTGTAGTGAATGACCTCCGGCGTTCCGGCGACCACGATGTAAGGACCTTGGATGTGTCCGCCATCGACCTTGATCGACTGCCCCGCGCGCGGCTGAAAGTACGTGTCGCTGCCGTCGTTGAATACGAGCGCTGGACGCTCAAGCACGTTGCCCGCGATCTCGTAATCAAAATCGAGCGGATCGCGGTGCCGGCGGCGGCCGCATTGTGGGTCATGGTCGAGAGCGTGACCGCGGCGAGCGCTACAGTAAGAAGAGAGAGCGTATGCTTCATAGCCCGCGTTCGATTTGGGAGAGGTGCTTGACGAAGCGCGCGATATAGTCGCGCCCCGGTGCCGGATTGGCGCTGTGGTAATAAGCGACGGCTTTCACGACCGAATGCGTCAGACGATAGGTTTTCGTTGAGAATGTCTTCCGCCACACGGACGTTGGTGGCACAGGCGCCAGCGCATCCCAAGGACTGGCAAAGCGCTTGGCGTGATAGCCCCAATTGATCTGC
>LFMX01000111.1 GCA_001184405.1 Candidatus Burkholderia humilis | reverse complement strand
CGGACATCTGCGACAAATCGAACGGATTGACCACCAGCGCGCCCGGCAGCTGATCCGCCGCGCCCGCGAATTGCGACAGCACGAGCGCGCCCGGATCGGCCGGATCCTGCGATGCGACATATTCCTTCGCGACGAGATTCATGCCGTCGCGCAGCGGTGTCACATAGCCGACCTGGGAGAGCCGGAACAGTGCCATCAGCAAATTGCGTTCGTATTTGCGGTTGAGGTACTGAATGGGCGTCCAGTCGAGCTGCGCAAACCGTCCGTTGATGCGCCCCGCTTCGCCTTCCAGATTCTGGCGGATGCGCTGATACGTCTGCACGTCCGAGCGCGTCGGCGGCGCGATCTGCACGAGCGACACGCGCCCATGCCAGCCCGGCGCGTTCAGCAGCAGACGCTCGAACGCCTGAAAGCGCTCGACGAGACCCTTCGAATAATCGAGCCGATCGACGCTCATGATGAGCTTGCGGCCGCGCATGGAGTCGCGCTGGCTCTTCACCTGCTTGCGGTTGGAGAATTGATCCGCTGCCTTCGCGATGGCGTCCGGATAGATGCCGATCGGATACGCGCCCACCTTGAGCATGCGTCCGAACACCTGCAGCATGCCGTCGTCGCTGAAATGGCCGCGCCCGCTGCGCTCGACATAATCGATAAACGATTGCTTGTCGCTTTCGGTCTGGAAACCGACGACGTCGTACTGGCACATCGCCGCGATCAGTTCCTCGTGCGGCGGCACGGTGCGCATCATTTCCGGCACCGGAAACGGGATATGCAGGAAAAAGCCGATCGGATTATTGATGCCGAGCTTTCGCAATTCCTGCGCGAACGGGAGCATGTGATAGTCATGCACCCAGATGATGTCGTCTTCTAGCAGCGTTTTGAGCTTCGCGGCGAGTCCCGCATTGACGCGCATATATCCCGCGAATTCCTCGCGATCGAAGCGCGACAAGTCATTGCGATAGTGAAACGTCGGCCACAACGTGGCGTTGGAAAATCCGCAGTAGTACTGGTCGTAATCGCGGCGGGTCAGGCCCACGGTCGCGTACGTCACATTGCCGCTCTTCTCCAGAACCGGGTCTGCCGCTTCGCCGACGATTTCGCCGCTCCAGCCGAACCATACACCGCCCGTCTCCTTGAGCGCATCCAGCACACCGATGGCGAGGCCGCCCGCGCTGGGCTTGCCCTCTTGAATCGGCGCGACGCGATTCGATACCACGATCAATCTGCTCATTACAGCGTTACCTCTCAGTTGTCGTTGTCTGCTCAAATTGGCGCCTTATAGTAAGCAAGCTTTGTGCCAATCTGTTGCATTTTGGAAACAAAAATTCGTATCTGATTGTTACGGACGAACGAAAACACGCGGCGAGCGCGCGCCGCATAGAAAATTTTCATCGAATCGGCAGAGGATTTGAGGCGCCGTTCCGGTTACGAATCCTGCTCGGAACCGAGGTCGCGCTGATACTCGATGCCCTCTTTGCGCACGCCGCTCTGATTGTGCTCGCCGTCGGGCGGCGTCCCCGGCGCAGGGCGGTTCTGGCCGGCCGGATCGTGTTCAACGTCGATGCGGATGCCCCGGCGGCTTTGGCGGCTTTGGCGGCTTCTGCGCGTGCTTCGCGCTTGGACGAGTAACGCGCGGAGCGTCGAAGTGCGGGATGCCTCATGCTGCCTCCAAGAAATGAAGGCCGTCGCGTGGTGACGTCGGCGGCGTCGGACTTGATGCGCTGTTCCTCACATCAATACAGCGCTACATCTGAAAAAACGACCGGCGATTTGCACATGTCACCGGTCATTGTTGCTGCGCTCGTTGTAATCCCTACCTTCGGGATGGAAACTTATTCAACCCTTGCACGAATTCAGGGAATCAGTCCTTTCGGCTTGCGTCACACATGCGGCGTTTCGTTCGGTCCCGGCGGCGGATCGCCGATCGGCTGCATCGGTGGTTGGGGCGGCTCGCGCGTCGGATCGGGCACTGTATCGGGCGGAACCGGCGGCGTTACCGGCGTTACCGGCGTTACCGGCGTTACCGGCGGCTGGGGCGTCTGCGCGTCGATTCGGGCACGTTCTTCAGAGGGAAAGTCGGACATGGCGGGCTCCTTGCAGTCTTGTGATCATGATTCCCGCCGCGCCGAATCACCGGAAAGCTGCGCGACGGTCAATGACTGGACAGCAAAGCCTATGCCCCCGAAAACACGTCCTGCTTCGCCTGCACGCATCTCATTATCGGCTTGAAAAACTCGCATGCCAATAAAAAAACGCCTGCGCTTTTACAAGCAGCAGGCGTTGATTTGTCTACAGATACGCGACGATCAGGGATTTTCGCTGTCGGCGTCGCTGACTTCTCCGCCTTCGCCGACCGCAGCCTTGCTCGCATCTTCGCCGTACTCGACGAGCCGGTTATAGAGCGTTTTCAGGCTGATGCCGAGGATCTCCGCCGCACGCGTCTTCACGCCGCCGCACTGTTCGAGCGTCGCCAAAATAAGCTGACGGTCGGCCTGGGCTAGCGATGTGCCGAACGGAATCGTCACTGCCGTGCCGGACGATGGCTTCGACAGCGAAATCTGCAACGGCACGGTGGCGGTGGCATCGGAATCCGACGCCGACATGATGTACGCGCGCTGCACGTAATTCTTCAGCTCGCGCACGTTGCCCGGCCAGTTGTACGACGCGAGCATCTCACGCACGGCGGGTGGGAATTCCTTCTTCCTGTTGTATCGCGCGTTCAGTTCGTCGAGGAACGCTTGTCCGAGCAGTTCGACGTCCTTACCGCGCTCACGCAGCGGCGGCAGGTTGATCGGGAACACGTTCAGACGGTGATACAAATCGAGCCGCAATTTGCCTTCGAGCACGGCCTGCTCCGGATCGCGGTTGGTCGCGGCGATCAGGCGCACATCGGTTTCGATTTCTTTCGTCGTTCCGACGCGCATGAACATACCCGTTTCGAGCACGCGCAGCAGTTTCACCTGCAACTCGATCGGCATTTCGGTGATTTCGTCGAGGAACAGCGTGCCGCCGTTCGCGCGCTCGAAATAGCCCTTGTGCTGACGATCCGCGCCCGTGAACGACCCGCGCTCGTGGCCGAACATTTCCGATTCGATCAGGTTCGGCGAAATCGCGCCGCAGTTCACGGCGATGAACGAATGCTTGCGGCGCAGGCTGAGCTCATGCAGCGTCTGCGCGGCGACCTCCTTGCCCGTGCCCGATTCACCGATCAGCAGCACGGAGGCCGCCGTCGGCGCGACACGGCCGACCTGATCGTAGACGGTCTGCATCGCGGGAGAATTGCCGAGCATGAGGCCGAAGCGGCCCATGCGGCGCAACTCGCCGCGCAGCGTGCCGATTTCCGCCTTCAGGTCGCCCGCGCGCGGCAGACGCGACAGGATCGCCTTCACGCGCTGCATGTTGATTGGCTTGACCAGGTAATCGGCCGCGCCCATCTTCAGCGCGCTGACGGCGGATTCCACCGTCGCGTATCCCGTAATGACGATGAATTCCACGCCCGAGCGTGGGTCCAGATCTTCGAACAGATCGACGCCGGTGCCATCGGGCAACTTCAAATCGGTGAATACGACATCCGGCGTCTGCCGCACGAGCTGAATACGGGCTTCGCGCAGGTCGCTCGCGGTAGCGGTTGTCAGCCCGTCTTCGCCGATGATCGCGGCGAGCGCTTCACGGGTGCTGGGATCGTCATCGACAATCAATACGTGTGGCATGCGTCTTGAATTCTTCCAAAGCGTTTCAGGGTCACACGCCGTGCGCGGCGTGGTCTTCTCCGAACGACGCGGTGTCGTTCAGGCCGGTGCGTTCGCACTCCGATGCGTTCGTTTGCATGGCGCAAAACGCAGTAAATAAAATAATTTCCGATTTTCTAAACGCTTGGCCTAAACTGTCGTAAGTTTTTCCATTTAGGCAAACTTATGACAGAGTTTGACTGATTATAAAGGGTTATCAATCGGGATAGGGGCAGGCCTCGCGGCCCGGCCCCTCCCACACCACCGTGCGTACGGGTCCGTACACGGCGGTTCGGATCAGTTAATTGGCGCTGGACCGACCGACGGCAGGCCCAGCGAACGGAAAAAGAAAGAGGGTCAAACTATAATTTTTGAAAAGTTTTACAAAATATCTCCTAATTTTGTTTTAAAAAAACAAATTAAAGGAAAATAGGCCTATAAACGGCCAAAAGAAAAGAAAAAAAACAACAAAAACAGGGGCCAAAACTATCGGCCAAAGCAAAAAAATTGGAGTAAAAATTCGTCTGGGAGAAGAGAGGAAAAGGGGGAGATTGTAGCTAAGGATTGAAGGAGAAAAGAGTTGAGGAATTAGCTCCAAAGTTGAAGAAGCCGTGGGTAGGAAACCGAACTTCATAAACAACGTGTAAGTTGATTTTTCCAAGATTTTGGACTTTAATTCTTGAAGAAAATAGCGATTATGGTGTTAATAAGTGGTATAACCTGGTTACAATGGTTATTGTGATGAATTTGGATGAGTTGGAATGAAAGAAACAGATTAAATGGTTAAAAATGCAAGAAAAGGGCAGAAAATGCATAGGAATGAATTTTGGGAAATTGATGAAGTTTTTTGATGTTTTGATCTTGGAATTTTGATGAAAAAGCTTGATGTTGTTGTGGGATATGATTTAGAACTGATTTGGAGCAAGTTTGAACGGATTTGGTGGCTGAATTTTGAAAAAATTAGAATGAAAAATGAGCAGAGAACGCTGCTCTGTTTTTTTGGCGTACTGGCCGAGCACGCCGTGGCGTGAAATGGGGTCATGCCGCTGCGTGCCCTGAATTTTTTTTTAAAAAATACAGAAACTGGACATCTTAGCCCAGTGCTTGGAAAATGTACAGGCTTGTCGCGGCAATGCCCAAGATTTTTTTAAAAAAATTATTAAATATAAAACTTTTAAAATAAAAAATAAAATAATAAAAATATCAAATATCAATTATTAATTATGGTATAAAAAATATTAAAAAATTAAAATTTTATATGTGTAATCACAAAACTAAATCTAAATTAGTATTCTAATATTTTTATTTTTTCCTTCAAAATCCTAAAATTATAATAATTTACAATTTTAAATTTCTTTTAACTATTTTTATTTATATTTAGATTTATATATCAAATGTTATATTATTTTATTTACTATTTTAATCCCATTTCATGATCGGTAATATTAAAAAAAATATTTATACATTAATATTTTAGTATTTTTAAATTTTTTTATATACTGATTTTATATAATAAACTTCACGTAGTGAGAGAAAAACTGTGTCATAGTTTATTTAGATTTCTATTTTAAAATTTTTTAAAATGAACGTGATTTTGCAAGTTTGAAACACTAGCTTTAAATTTTAATTCTCGATCAAAAGTTACTTAACTGGAATCTTTACTTGACAAAAATGCGTAATTCGAATGCTTGACCTGAATGCTTGACTTGAATGCTAGCCTTGAACTCGTTTCCATCGAACCGTTTGCCTTGCCAATCGTTTGTTTGAACCTGTTTTCTCAAATCGTTTGACACTTTGAATTTCTGACTTCTCGTTTGATTCCTCGAATGCATGTTTGACTTTTCGACTTCTCGGCTTCTTGTTGGATCCCTCGGATGACCGTTTGACTTTTTTGACTTTGGAAAAACTCATTTGACCTCTAAAATGTTCGTTTGACCTCATGAATATCTATTTTTGCTCAAACGACTGATTCACCAGTTTTCCTTGAAAACCCGTTTGAACCGATTTACTTGAACAACCCTTTGTCTTGAACATCCGTTTTCTTGACCTCACGCTTTATTGAACTCCCATTTGTTTCGGACATCTTCTTGAACCAAAGACATACTTCAACTCCGTGACTGGAACTGCTTGACTACATGATTTGTACAATTAATATCATTAATTTATTATGACATGAAATCCTACTTGACTTCATGCTTGACATGAAAACTTGCTAGTTTACTTGCTTGCTCGACTTGTGCTTACGTGACTTAAAAGTAAATGCTTGATAAATGGTCGGACGTGATCTTATTTGCTTGTTTGGGTTGTACATCCCTTACGCTTTGAGTGAAGGAGGTTACGAGCCGGCAAAGGCCTTGGTCGTAATTCCTGTCCTCAAAAGTGGACATCATTCGGATTATCATTATAATGCCAAGTACTAGATGGATCCAAGAAGTAGCGGAAGATTATGATACTCGATGCGTAGCATGGCTAGTGTCAAATTAAACTTTTAGGCATATGATGTGTAGATGCCAGAAATGAAGATGGGTCGGTAGGACACCCAGCCACGTCATATGGTATGGGATGGATGGTTGGTCGATCGCATCATCGAAATTTCCCCCCACCAAAGCCCACAGAATATCTGTCACCCTTTTTATGTGTTTACTTTTATTTGCGCACCGCCATGACATCTACTTGTTTTAAAACTGGATTCAAACTCACTGAGCTTCTAGCTCATCTATCTTTTATTTCTCTCTTGAACTCCTTAGGTGCTGAGATTGATGGTATAAGATGTGGTATAAGAGACAGCTCTTGACTTGTGTATGTGTGAATTATTGATTAAGAATTAATTATGATTTAATTAGATTAAATCATCAGAGTTCTAAAGCTTATTAGAATTCTAATTCACTGTATGCTGCCAATGTGTTTCGGAAACCCAAATGGGTCACACACACAAAAGGTGTTCTGTGAGATTTAATATATATATATATATATGATATATATTAAGGTATTTAATAATATGAGATATTATTAAATGAGAAAATAATATTTTATTTGGGCCTGAAGTCTAAATAATTTATTTAATGTATTAGATGCATTTGGGCTTTTATGTGTTGGGCTTGCTAATTTAATTAAACCCAATTGTTGGATTTAATTAAAACCATGTATTAGATACATTGGGCTTTTATGTGTTGGGCTTGCTCTTTTAATTAAACCCAATTGTTGGATTTTATTAAAACCCAAGGATTAATTATATACATATATATATATTATTCCTAGGGTTTAGGAACAAGTAACGTGATTGTCCTCTCTAAAAAAAAGCTGCCGCAGAGAACAACAGGCGTGTTCTTCTTCTTTCCTCCATAGCCAAATCCATACTAGCACATTGGATTTGGCTAATTTTCACGAACAGGAATACCTTGTGTGGATACCTTGGAGGTGTTCCCTAGACGAGGAGCACTGTGGTTTGCAACAACCAAGCTGTTCCAAGAATTGTTTCACAACAACGGACTTCTCATCTACAGACAAAGGTATATTTTATTCCTTTGTTCACAATTTTTGTTAATTCGATTCTTTCAATGGCCAATATCCCGTAGAAAATTTTAATTTTCCGCTGTGCATGATCTACGGGAACCCAACAGTGGTATCAAAGCCTGGTTACATTGAAAGATTCGAAAACCAATGGAAACTTGTTTAATTTACAATTGTTGTGAATTAATTTGTTGATTTGGATTGAATTAAAATTTGATAATTTTAAAAAATTGGTGGTTACTGTAGCGGCGGCGTACTGTAGCAGTGGCGTACT
>LFMX01000110.1 GCA_001184405.1 Candidatus Burkholderia humilis | reverse complement strand
GACGGTTGCCGTGAAGGCGCCGGGCTTCGGCGATCGCCGCAAGGCCATGCTGGAAGACATCGCGATCCTGACCGGCGGTCAAGTCGTTGCGGAAGAAACCGGCCTGACGCTCGAGAAGGCAACGCTGGCTGAACTGGGCCAAGCGAAGCGTATCGAAGTGGGCAAGGAAAACACGACGATCATCGATGGCGCTGGTGAAGCCGTGAACATCAAAGCGCGCGTGAAGCAAGTGCGCAAGCAGATCGAAGAAGTGACGTCGGACTACGACCGTGAAAAGCTGCAAGAGCGCGTGGCCAAGCTGGCTGGCGGCGTGGCAGTGATCAAGGTCGGCGCTGCGACCGAAGTCGAAATGAAGGAAAAGAAGGCACGTGTCGAAGACGCACTGCATGCAACGCGCGCAGCGGTGGAAGAAGGCATCGTGGCAGGCGGCGGCGTTGCGCTGATCCGCGCACGTCGTGCGATCGACGGCCTGAAGGGCGCGAACGCTGATCAGGACGCAGGTATTAAGATCGTTCTGCGTGCAATGGAAGAACCGCTGCGCCAGATCGTCACGAACGGCGGCGAAGAAGCATCGGTCGTCGTGGCGGCTGTGGCTCAAGGTTCGGGTAACTACGGCTACAACGCAGCGACCGGCGAGTACGGTGATCTGGTCGAAGCCGGTGTCGTGGACCCGACGAAGGTGACGCGTACGGCACTGCAAAACGCGGTATCGGTGGCAGGTCTGCTGCTGACGACCGACGCAGCTGTTGCCGAACTACCGAAGGAAGACGCTCAGATACCTGGCGGTATGCCCGGCGGCATGGGCGGCATGGACATGTAAGTTAGACTTGTTTGTCTCATTTGCCGGCGCGGGTTTGCTCTTTTTTGGAGCGATGCCCGCGCAGTGCTCGAGAAAGCCCGCACATCAGCGGGCTTTTTTTGTGCGCTGAGCATGCGCAACAGCTTGGGGGGGGGTGCGAGTCCCCTGTCCAACCTGATGGTGGTGAAGGGCTAGTGAAACGCAAGGGCGTCGTCGCGAGGCAATCCGGCCACCGTGCCGCTGACGAGATCGGCGGCGTCCACCCACCCCCCCCCCCCCCGGAGTGTGAAGAGCAGTTCGGGCTGCTGGTCGAACCGGGCGCCGACACCGTACAGCAAGCACCGCGGCGACATGCTTGCACATCGACGCCCAGTCCAGGCAGTTGCAACCGAACTGGATATCCACCGTAGTAACCCATTGAATTCCCTTTGCGTGGTCAAGTTTCCTGCGCACGATGTATCGAGCCTGACGAGATCGAGCAACTCCCGATCGCTCATCTCGCGGTCAGCAGCAGTTCCGCTCCGCCTTCGAGCACATCCTTCACCAGTTGCTGCTTCGTTTCGATCAACTGGTCGATTCGATCCTCGACCGTGCCCCGGCAGACGAACTTGTGCACCAGCACGTTCCTGCGCTGGCCGATGCGAAAGGCCCGATCCGTTGCCTGATTTTCCACAGCCGGATTCCACCAGCGATCGAAATGAATCACGTGGGAGGCTGCCGTGAGATTCAACCCCGAGTCCCCCGCCTTGAGCGACAGCACGAAGAAGGGTGTCAATTCGTCTTCCTGGAATTGCCTGACCAGTTCCCGCCGCTTTCCGACCGAGGTGCCGCCATGCAGGATCAATCCCTCGCGGCCGAACAGCGATCCGAGAAACGCCGCCAGGGGTCGGTTGTTTCGCGAAACTGAGTAAAAACGAGTACCTTTTCCTGCTTCGCGGCAATCACGTCGACCAGCTCCCGCAGGCGCGCAAATTTGCCGCTGGCCTCGGGCTTCCATGCCGCGTCGCCAAGCCATTGGGACGGATGGTTGCATATCTGCTTTCAAACGCATCAAGTAGCTCAACACGATTCCTTTACGCTCGATGCCTTCTGCACCGTCCAGCGCGGCGGCCAGATCCTGGACCACGCGCTCATACAGCGCGCCCTGGACGGGATTCAGGTGACACCAGGCCTTGAGCTCGGTTTTTTCCGGAAGATCGGCAATGACGTTCCTGTCGGTCTTCAGGCGGCGCAGAATGTACGGTCGCACGAGCGAGCGAAGCGGACTGAAGTGACCGGCTTTCGCCAGTCGCCTGCTGAATCAGGCAAAATCCTTCGCCGAGCCCAGCAGGCCCGGGTGAGTGAAATCGAAGATGGACCACAGGTCCGCCAGGCGATTTTCCACGGGGTGCCTGTCAGGGCGATGCGCGCCTGCGCCTGAAGCTTCTTGATCTGCCGGGTCTGCCTGGCCCCGGGGTTCTTGATTGCCTGCGCTTCGTCGCCGATCGCGAGACGCCAGCGGATTGTCTCGAGCGCGGGTTGGCGAAGCAGCGTACCGAAACTGGTGATGACGAGATCGGTCTGGGAGAGGCCCGCTTCATCGAGGCCGCGCAGGGAGTCCCGGCGGGCGTAACGGAGGGGTGGGCGACCAGTACGCGAGGGCCGGGCGCAAAGCGTTTGGCTTCGGAGGCCCAGTTGGCCAGCAAGGAGGCTGGTGCGATGAGGATGCTCGGACGCGGATCGGGCTGCTTGCGCTTCAGGATCAGGAGCAGCGCGAGGATCTGGATCGTTTTGCCGAGCCTCATGTCGTCGGCCAGACAGGCGCCCAGTTCGAGCCGGCTGAGCAGGTAGAGCCACTGCGCGCCGGCCTGCTGGTACGGTCGAAGCTGCCCGTGTAGCCCGCGGGGTCCGGCTCGACGCGCGCCAGGCCTTGCGGTTGACGCAGGTTCTGAAGGGTATCGGTCACAACCAGGGTCCGGCCACTGCGCCCAGTCGTGTTCTTCAGGCACTTCGACATCCTCGCCTGGCACGCCTGCCCAAGCAGGCGTAGCGCGGCGTTGAGCGGCAGCCCCGATTGTGCGGCCTGCCCGAGATCCTCGAAGCGTTGCAGAAGACGGCCGAGCTTCCGGGTATCCACCTCGATCCAGCGTCCGCGGATCCACTGCAGGCCGTCGCCCCTGAGCAGCATCCGGACTTCGGCGGGGCTTAATGGTTCGCCCTCGAGCGAGACCGCCAGGTGGAAATCGAGCAAGGCATCCTTGCCGACAAGCGACGGCGGTTTCGTGCCCACGCTGGCCGTGACGCTCGGCCGCGCGGGACGGCCCGTCGTCCACGTACCGGGCAGCCGGACGATGATGCCGACGGCCTCGAGTGCCGGCAAATCTTGGAGCAGGTGCCAGGCCTCGGTGGGCGTCCAGCGCAACGGATGATAAATCTCGCGCGACTCGAGCATAGCGTGCACCCAGTCGCAACGCTCGGCCGCCCGCTGAACGGGGACCAGCAGCGAAAGCAGTTGGGCCTTGTTGCGTGCGCCGGAGAATTCCTCGAGCGAGCGCGACAAGAGCTGATGCTGGGTCTTGCCATGCGCGGAGACGCGCGCCGTATAAGTCGCCAGAAAGGCGAAGGGGGCGTCCGGGTCTTTCCGGTTCTCGGCAAGATTGAAGTCAACCCGGCCCACGAGATTCCAGGTGGGGTGACGCGACCTGAGAAATGCTTGAAGCGAGCCGCCCGCGCTGGCCAGCTCCTCGCGCAGGGCATTGTTGATCTCGTCCCACAGTGCCGCGAGCACTTCCGGTGTGAGATATTCCGCGCCCGTCATGGGCGGCGCATCGTCGATCAGCTTCCCGATGTCCCGGGCATCCGGTTCGACGACTGCGATGTTCCCGTCTGTGGCAGCGCGGTGACGTAACGCATAGCGAAGTCGCGCCACCAGCCCCACGCGGGGGGCAGTGCCCGTCCGATTACCGTGCTGCCGAGATAGAGCAGGCCGTGGCCTGCGCCGGCCTGGAAAGCGCGGTCGAGCGTGATGTCCTCCGGCACAGGGAGAGCATCGGCTTGCGGTACCGCGAGAAGATGACCCGTCGGCGTGATATTGGGCGCGCAAGATGACCCGTACTGATCGAAGGCATGTGGTCGAAGGGGGTGATTTCACTGCACATCAGACGGTGTGCGCTGTTTCCTGATGCGGCGTCCAAAGGCCGCGGTGAACTGCCGGGAGCGCTTGACGTCGTCTCCGCGCAGGTACATGGAGGTCGTCGAGAGGGACGAGTGGCGCAGGTTGTCGCGTACGCTTGTCAGCTCCGCGCCGCGGCCCAGTGCGTGCGGCGTGCGTGTGCCGCATCCAGTGCGGGCGCGCGCGGCGCAGTTTCTCCGCCAGGAGCGGGTGATCGCCCTTAATCACACCAGCGGCCTCCACGAAGAACCGGCGCATGACGTGCCACAGGTGCGCGCCCTTAATCCCCGCTTCCTCATTTTCCCCAAGGCTGGCGAGGATTGGCGTAGCCGAGTTCCAGCGCTCCCGTGAGACCGGCAGCCGTCGTTCAAGCAGATATTGATCAAGCGCATCGGTTGCCAGCGGTGGCAGCGCCACCCTGCCGGGTTTGCTGCCTTTGCCAATGAGGTGAAGCCACGACCCGCTGTGCTCGTCAGTACGAATGTCGCGCAACACGGCACCCACGAGTTCGCTTGCACGCAGGCCCGTCGCGTAGGCGCCGACAGGCCGCCCGTGAAGGGGCGCCATTCGACAGAATCGCGCGGTCGCGGCGGACCGACCCAGCGCTCACGGGGCGAGGGACGACGTACAAACGTCTGGTATGCGATCGCGTCATCGGTCGTCAGCGACGAGAACGCGCGGCCTCGCTCGTCGATGGCCCAGAGAATCAGCCGCTCGGCTTCCTTGCGGTAGACGCGCTGCGCGTGACTGTTTCGTGCAACGCGAGCCACGCCTGCACCGCCTCATAGTCGTTCGTGGCATTGGCGTGCAGGTTTCGCGCGGGGCGCGCAACGTACCCTGCGAACCGTCAATTTCATGCGGCAGCCGAAGCTGCTCCCACGGCACGATACCGGCCGGTTGCGTGAGCGTGATCAAGGCACGGGCACGCTCGGTCAAGGCAGGGTGCGCGGCGAAGAACGCTTCGATGGCATGCGCGCCGGTCGCCCCGAGCCTCCTGATTCGGGTCCACCACTGGCGCCGGCGCGGAATGCGTACCGTCAGATGCGTGAGCGTACGAATGCCGTGAGCATAGCACACCCACGGTGCGCTGCGTGAACCACAGCGCGACGTCGTCGGTCACTTGCGGTGTGGTACGGGCAACGATCCAAGCGTCCTGATCGTGCGCTCGACCGTGCCTGCCCGTTGTCGTGGGCGTATGTTCGAAGACTGCCGCCAGATCGGGCCGATGCCGGCCATGCGCAAAGGCGATCAATTGTCTGCGGATGTCACACCGATAAGACCCCGCGAGGAAACGCCTGCCGCCCTGCGTGCTGACAGGTAGCGGGCCACGGCTGCGCGCGAGGACAGGCCCCCAGCTGCGCAGCGCGGCAAGCGAGTCGGCATCGGGCAAGCCCTGCCCGGCGGGCTCCTGGGTCTGACACGTTTCCATGGTCCTGACTTTTCGTGTATGAAATGAGTGACGCGATAATAAAGCTTATCTCTGTGGTGGCAATTGCGAAAGATGTCCCGCCAGGATTTTTCTCGATGATCTTCCGGTTTAGATCGCCTGCAGGGCGCGACTCAAAAAGTCCGCGTGCGCCGGGGTTCCGGAGGCCAGAAAGCGTATCTGCTGCCGCACGGATTCGGGATCGACGCCCGCGTGCTCCGTTGCCTGCAGGGGGCGCAAGGCGAGAATCATTTTTTTGAGCACCATGATCCAGTCATCGAGTTCCTCGATGGTGCAATCAGCCTGTTCGACCAGCGTCAGGTCATCCGTCGAGCACGACAGGCTCGCGCCATTGATGACGGTATGCGCCATAGCGTGCAGGCGCAGAAGATCGTCACGTAATCCGTCGGGCTCGCAGCGGGCGCGGATAGTGTCGAAAAGATCTACGGCTTGCTGGATGACGGTCGTATCGTTGCTGCAATGTACCAGCGCGTCGGCATCAACGATGCCGTAGGGGGTCTCAAGGTCGGGCATGGGGTCGGGATCTCCGCAGGGAACGGACCGGGCCGGCGAACAGGTGATCGTGTATCCAGCCCTCTACATGCCCGAAATCCAGTTCGTACCTGCCAAAACGTTTCAGGTTGTTGGTGAGGTAGGGACTGAGGAATCCGATGTCGTCGGGATTGACCTCAAAGCGCTCATTCACCATCGATCGCAACGCCTGCATCATGTCCACCGTGTTTTGCAGGATCGAGGCCGAAGCCATCAGGTCGTTGTAACGCAGGCGTTTCTGCTGCTCGTCCGGGTTGTTGACTGGCAACACATCTCCGCCGAACGAAAACCACTTGGCAAAACCATTATAGGACTCGACCTTGTTGGTTGTGGCGGTGATCTCCTGCCGCAGCTCGTTGCTGCCGAGCCACTCAAGCAGGAATACCGTGCGAACCATCTTGCCAAGCTCCTCGGTCGCCAGGGACAGGCGATTCCTCGGACTGGCCGCGCCGAAGCGGCGCAGCGACAGGGGCGATGAAATGGCTCCGGACTGGATCGACAGCGCGAGCTGCATCAGGTCCTTCCAATGGCGTTCGATGAGTTCCCAGTCAACCGATTCCGCGAAAAGGCCATCGATATTCTTGACGATGACCTGCGGTTCGTCAATCGCTGGCATCAGCTCTATGCCCGCTCGCGGGTCGGCAAGACCTATACGATCCTTTTTTCTGGAGTCACTGCTAGCTTCACAGCGAGCCGGCCTTGCCGATCCTGCGCATGCGTTGCCAACACAAGCGCATTGCTACCGAGACGGCTTTCTTCAGCGCCCTGCTGACCATGGCCCGGCACAAAGCGAGTTCTCGACGCGATCCGACACAGTTGCGGCACCGGCTCACGCAGCGTCTGCTCGAAATTGCCGATCAGTCACACAGCAGTGATATCCTTGTTTTCCTCGATGAAGCCCAGCATCTGGGCAGTTCGGAGGTCGAATGGCTGCGCGACATTCACGACGAACTCGAAGGCGTGCGCCTTGTGACCATGCTCATCGGCCAGCCCTCGCTGCGTGCGAGGAAGAGCATTTTCCAGCGCGACGGAGAAGAACAGATTGTCGCGCGCTTCATGACCGAAGAATTACCGTTTCACGGCGTGCGTTCCGCCCACGAGTGTTCAGCCTGTCTGCAAGGATACGATCAGGGGCGAATATCTCGGAACTCTGGCTGGACTCATACGCGCTTCTTTCCCCCGCGCGCCTGGGACGCCGGCATGCGTCTGGCACCGAAGGCGGAGCCCTCTGGGAAGTTTTCGACGACGCCCGCAAACGAGTCCAATTGGTTGGGGAGCTAGAGATTCCGACGGAATTCTTCACGCGCGCGGTCCAGCACATCCTTTACAGTATGCGCAGCACGATTCCACCGGTTTAGCATTTTCCAGGGCAATCTGGGACGAAAGCGTCGACGTGTCTGGCTACGTGCGCGCCAGGAAATGATGACGTCCGGCCAGTGGAAGGGGCACTGCCCTGGCAGGAGCACAACCAGCTTTCTGCTGCTCACCGGTCAACGGATACGACCCGTGCGGCATGGACCTGCGAGGTCGAGTCTGCGTGGTCGCGGTTCGCAAAATTTCAGTTGCTCAACGGCCTGAACTGGGCACAGCTTGAGGAGGCTCTGGCGATCCTGCCAGCAATCAATACGAACGAGGGCCTTGACCTGCGGGCGGCCGATGCCTTCAGACTCACCGAGCTGGCCGACACCTTGCACATCGGCTTTCACGAAATTGAAAATTCGTTTTGCAGTGCTTCGTTTTGTACTGCGAATCGCGTCGACGCGTTGCTCGACGCTGCGAGTCCGTCTCTGCGCTTCGGCGGGTTTTCATGCAACGCTTTTTCAGTTCACCGCGTTCCGGCGCTGCCCCATTCACGGATGCGTGCTGTGCGAGGCCTGCACGGGTTGCGGGCAACCGCTCGCATACCGCCTCCACGCAGGGCTCGTACGCCATCCGTATGCCTGCCCGGCCTGCGGACGCTCCCTGCTCGCCGTCTCCTCGCTACGCCGCCTGCATGCAAAAAACCGGGTGTCAGGCGCGATTCTCATCGTGGCGCGGGGACTATTCCTCACAACGACGCCGGATAGATTTGTGCAAGCCATCCACCCATCAAGATCACTGTTGCAAAAACGGGGGGTGACCTATAAGGACCTTCTGTTCAACACAAGGGGTTGCTGCTTTCAAATTTCGCTCGGCAACATCGTCTTTACGCAACTCAATCAGTTCGAAGCGGCTGGGTAGACTGCATACCT
>LFMX01000109.1 GCA_001184405.1 Candidatus Burkholderia humilis | reverse complement strand
ATCAGGCCAATATCGAAATCCGAGCGACCGTGCACGATCAGGTATCGAATCGCGCGGTAGGCATCGTCTCGTGTGCGGAAGAAGAATCCGCGACCGGCGACATTGAGCGTCCACGGCCAGGCGCGACCGTTATAAGCGGATTCATTGAGCGCGATGTCCGCGAGAATCCTGGGATCGACCGACGTATACAAGGCGTCGAACGGCGCTTGCGCGGATGCGCAGGCCCAGCCGCCACGACGCTCGGTCATGCTCGCCTGTGCATCATCGCTCAACATCGCAGGGCGTAGCCACCCGGCGCGCACAAACAGCGTAGCGATGCTGACCACGGATCCATCAACGGAAATGGCAATCGATCCATCAGCCGCCGGCGTAAGTGTTTGGCCTTCGAAGCGACTCGCCCACGACAGGAACGGCTTCAGGCCGCAGTCATAGATTGGTTCGCCGGGCAACTCGACGATGGCGCGTTTGGCGCCCTCTTCTATTACGACTCGCGTTGGGCTGATGATCGAATCGATGGTCGCTGCATGCGCACCCAGTACGCTCCATGCAAGACAAGCAGCGATGAACGCTTTACCGATGAACGCGTTACTCATGGTAGGGTTCCATCATAATGTCCTGCATCACCTGCACCAGGAATTTCTGCCCGGCATCGACCGTAATGATGTTCTGGTTGCGCTGCAAGACGGTCTGTGCCGTGGTGGCGGCGACCTGCCCTGCCGTGCTACATACGTGTCGTCACGCCCATCGGGCTGGCCGTCGTCGCGGTCTGCGCACCGTTATCGAACGTCTTCAACAGAATGGCCGTGATGAAACCCGCGCCGAATATCTTGAGGAAGTGATTGTTGACGTCACCCGAAATGTTTTTGCCATTAGGTAAGCGCAGGCTGGTCGAGGCGACCAGCAGACGTTCCTGTCCCACTGTGACGTCAGCGCTGTACATGCCGTTGATGAACGAGCCTTTGGGGATCATGAGGTAGTCCCCTCGCACGCTATCCCAGACATCTTCGTCCACCATCAAGGCAACGCGCCCCGGCTTGTCCGAGTTCAGCCCCTCCACCGTCTTCACGTGAATGGTGTGCGGAGGCGTAAGCGCGCAGCCGGTCGATCGGCCGTTGAACGTCGTGCGCTCGATGCCGCCGCGTGTTGCCGCATCGTTGAGAAAGGCGCGATCGCGATCCTCAGGCGCTTGCCCTTGCTTAGCAAGCGCCAGCGCCAAAGCTCTGCGCTAGCACTACCGGCGGCCGCACGCGACGCACGAACCTCTTCCAACGACGGGACCCCAGGCGGCAGCGCATTCGCGCCTTGAGGGGCATTAGCGTTGTTACGCGATGCCAGGTCGATGCCAATCGTCGTAATCTGCATGATGACGCCCCTTCCGGTTTGAGTGGTCGATGACACTTCCACTCTGGCACATTGATGCCGTCATCGGGTGGGAGCGTCCATCCCATTGCTTGCCCTTGAGTTCCGATAAGCGCGTGACGAGCGCGCCGCGATAAAACACCGCGAGCGGTACATGCAACACGCTGCCGAGCGATTCGAGATGTTCGTGCTGATCCGGCGTCGAGCCCGGCTTGGTCATGCCGCCTTGCACGAAACCGACATCGACGTCGGAATTCGGATCATCGAGACGCGTGAGATTGTCGAGCGAGCCTTGCGTTTCGAGCACCTTCAGCGTGACGCGATTACACGCGAGAATCTCCTTGTACTTCTGCGCGCTGCTTCAGAAAAAGCTGCCCTTCGGCCCGGCGGCGATAGTGAGCGTGCTCGGCGGCGCGGGCTGGATCAGACGCACGGCGAGATAGAGCGCCGTGACGCAAACGAGCAGGATCGGGCCGAAGGTGAGCGCGAGATCGTGCCACGAAATCGCGACGAAGCGCGCGACGATTCTCGGCTGCGGCCGGCGTGCCGGCGTGCGTTCCGAGTCGTGTTCCGGACCGTTTCCCGGTTGGCTGCCTGAGGGCTGGGTCATCTTGATGCAAAACCGTCAACCTTCTGAGACCGCGAGCTTACCCGAACGCGGCGCGCCGATGCGGCTCGAAACCGTCTCGCATCGTAACGTGCGCGCCGCGTGCAGCCAATGTGACAGCGATATGTTGCGCACAGGCGTTCGAACTGCTGATCGATTGTTAAATTCTTTGCGCTAAAAGCCGTGCTGGGCTAAATTGACGATCGCCGCCGCACGACAGGAACATTACACATCACAGCCCGGCATTTAGGCGTTCCGGCTTCGAGTCGCCAACGACGCACGCGGTATCGGCCCGATTTCGCGCAGCAACACGCAACCACACATAAATGAGCCGATGGACACAGCGCCCGACCAACCGGCCGAGTTTGTTCATTCGCCAGCCTCTCGCAGTACTGCATTGCAGCATCGGACCGCATCGCCGGTTCGGGCGCCGCAGTGCCTTGAGCTTTCACGAGCCGGGGGACGCGCGCGGCCAGCGCTGCGGCTTCGTGCCGCTGGCCTGGCCGCCAGATGCCATGCGGTCCATTTTGAAGTGCAGATAGAAAGTAAAAAGCGAGCGAAGTAGTCACTGAGCGAAGTCAACAAACGTAACAAAAGGAGAAGTCATGAAAGCAGTCGATCTGTTGAAGGCGCTGGGCGTCGTGGTGTGCGTGGCAGTGGCATCGAGCGCCTATGCCCAATCGAGCGATGCAACCGTGACGGATTCCGGCGCGGCGCCGACCAAGGCCCAGAAATCGGCGACCAAGAAGGAAGACCGCAAGCTCGGCTATTCGGTACGCCGTGCGCTGTCGAAAGCGCAGGGCTTCGATGTATCCAACGTCTTCGTGCGCGCGCGTAGCGGCGCGGTGACGCTGTCCGGCACGGTGCTGGAAGGTGGCCAGATCCAGCAGGCCGCGGAAGTGGCAAAGGGCATGCCGGGCGTGAAATCGGTCAGCAACAAGATCACGCTGGGCGTGCAGGGCGGCGGTCAGTAAGCGCGGTCTTCAGCCGGAAGAGCGCAACGTCGTGGGCGGCGCGCGGTGAACGTCGCCTGAGCGGTTTCGCGCCTGCATCAAAGGCATGACGAGTCCATGAGCGGGCTCCGGCGTTTTGCGCCGGAGCCCGTTTTCGTTTGCTGCGCGTATGCAGTGTTTAGCAAAGAGAAATAAGGAACGTCAGCAAGCGACAGAAGCGAAACAAACGGGAATACTTGGAGCGCGTTGCACGGTTCATGTCGTAAAAAAACCAGTCGAACTTTCGGGACGGATGGCGGAGACAGACAATGAAAATGAAAAGACTCGCACGTATCCACGCAATACCGCGCACAGCGGCGCTCTTGATCGCAGCGGCGCTCGCCGGCTGTCATGGCGGCAATGACGATAACCCCAGCGGCGGTCTTTCGAACAATAATCTGCCGGGTTTCGTATCGTCGAACTCAGTGAAAAGCCAGACCTACGATGGCAACACCGACGACCTGCTCACTGCCGGACTCGGCAAAACCGGTCTCGCGCTGGCGACGCCGCCATCGATTGCCAACACGGCCGTGCCGACATCGGCCGAACTGCGGCGGCTCGCGATCTACTCGAATTACCGTGCGCTCATCGATATGACGGCCAACGGCGGCTACGGCCGCTTCTGGGGGCCGAACGTCGATCTGAACGGCAACGACACGCTCGGCGAAGGCAAGATCGCCGGCAAGGAATATCTCGCTTATGCCGACGATGGCAGCGGCACACAGAACGTCACGCTGCTCGTGCAGATTCCGGCGAGCTTCGATCCAAACCAGCCGTGCATTGTGACGGCGACATCGTCGGGATCGTGTGGGCGTCTATGGCGCGATTTTGGCGGCGGGCGAATGGGGTTTGAAGCGCGGCTGCGCGGTCGCGTACACCGATAAAGGCAGCGGCAACGGTGCGCACGAACTCGCGAGCAATCTCGTCACGAAGATCGACGGCACGCTCGTCAACGCGGCCAATGCCGGCAACGCGGCGCTTTTCAAGGCGAATGTGAGCGATGCGGCGCTGGCATCGTTCAACACGAGCTTTCCCAATCGATACGCGTACAACGCGCATTCGCAGCAGAATCCCGAGCAGAGCTGGGGCAAGAACACCTTGCAGGCGATCCAGTTCGCGTACTGGGCGCTCAACGACATGTTCGGCACGCTCAACGGCTCGACGCGCACGGTGCGCTACAATAAGGGCGATGTGACGACGATCGCGGCATCGGTGAGCAACGGCGGCGGCGGCGGCGGCGGCGGCGGCGGCGCGTCGCGCGCGGCGGCCGAGCAGGACACGGACGGGTGGATCACGGCGGTGGTCGTCGGCGAGCCGCAGATCAACCTCAATTTGCCGTCGCAGGTGTCGGTGCGGCAGGGCGGCGCGCCGGTCGAATCTCGTTCGGGCAGCCGCTCGCAGATTACACGACGCTCGCCAATCTGTCAACCGTGCGCGGCGCTCGCCACCGCGGCGGCGGGTTCGCCGAATCTCTCGGCGCTGCCGCTTGCGACGACGAACGCAATCCACGCCGCGCGATGCGCATCGCCGGCGGCGATACTTTGACGCAGGCGAACAACGCGCTGGCCGCGCTGCATGCGCCGATGTGGGACTCACAAGTGGTGCCCGCTGTCGCCTTCATGTACGCCGATGCCTACATGAAGGCGAGCGTGCTCGACAATCTGTGCGGCTTCAGCTTCGGCACGACGAACGCGGCGACCGGCGCGGCAGGCGTGACGCCGCTCGTTTCACCGATGTTCACTGTCTTTGGCAACGGCAACGGGCGTGCCACCACCGACCAACGGCATCAATCTGGTCTACAACGCGGGGACGAGCGAGGCGGCGGATCATCGGCTCGCCACCGTCGATGCGAGCTATGCGCGCGCGGCGTGTCTGCGTTCACTGTGGGCGCAAGGCAATCCGACGATGGCGGCAAGCGTGAACGCCATCCGCGTGAATGCGAATCTGCTCGGGAAGCCGGCGATCATCGTGCAGGGTCGATCGGATGCGCCCGTGCCGATCAATCATGCGTCGCGGCCTTATCTCGAGGCGAATCAGGTGGCAGAAGGGAGCAAGAGTCAGTTGTCGCTCTATGAAGTGACGAATGGTCAGCACTTCGATGCATTCCTTGGCGTGGCCGGGTTCGATACGCGGTTTATTCCGGTGCATTACTACAACGTGCAGGCGTTGAATTTGATGTGGGCGCATTTGAAGAGCAATGCGCCGCTGCCGCCTTCGCAGGTGGTGCGTGGGGGCACGCCGGGCGCGGCGCCTGCGCTGACGACGGCGAATCTGCCTGCTATTGCGCATAGTCCGGGCGCGAATGCGATTTCGGTGAGTGGCGGGGTGGTGAATGTGCCGAACTGAGTGAGCATTGGCGGCCTGTGGGCTGACTCGGAAGCCTGCAGGCCGTATTCGGGTTGATAGCTGTTGCTGTTATCAGGTAATAAATTTAAGCATTTCGTTTGAGGCAAAGCCGTGCAGAGATCGATTTCTTTGCGTACTCAAACAGTTTGGCTTTTCAAAGCCAAACTGACTTGAATTCAGCAGCACCCGTTTGCGTTGACCAAGCACTTACCAATGCAGACGCATGCTTGACCGTCAAGCGCCGATCCGGTCACTGCGCCACCCGCGCCCTCAACGCCGCCATCGCCCCGCTCGCCGCCACTTCCTCCGCCGCCTTCTTCGTCGCCGCCACCGCATCCGAAGCCTGAATCGCTGTTGCTGCGGTTGGCGTCTGCGCGACGATCGGCGTCGGCTCCGGCGATGTCACGATCAGCGATGGCGCGAGCGGCTTGCTCCTCACGTCATCGGCGGAAACGGGCGCGCTGCGCGGCACCGTATTCAGATAGTGGCCCATCAGATTGAAGAAGCGGTCATAAAACTTCCCCGCCGGCACCGTTTCACTCGAAATCTTCACCATCGCGTCGCTGTTCGAGTGGATCGGCAGCGACAGCGACCCGAGCACGCTTAATCCCACGCTCGCCGACGTATCGCTTTTCTTGAGCGCGTAGCCGTCCTGCACGGCATTCACATACACGATGCTCTGATTCGTCGTGTTCTCGCCCGGCGTGCACACGACGTGGAACGACACGACCACGTGCTGATCGGCGGATGGCTGGAAGTTCTTGGTGGCATCGACGGTATCGGGCTGAGCCATCGTCGTGAGAAAGCCTTGCGATAACAACGCGCGCCGCGCCGCCGCGCAGGTTTCGGCGACGGTCGCATCGTAGTTATGCGCGAACGGACTCGCGCCGGAACTGAACAGCTCCTGCTGATAACTCGGCGTGGTGGCCGTTCGGCCACCACAGGCGGCGAGAGCGAGCAATCCGAGGGAAACGGCGGCAAGACGCAGCGACGGAAAGGACATGAGCGGCAGCGGATACGGAAGAAATGGCAACGTCAGCCTTAAATTATAGTTCGATCGGGGTAGGCGATGAAAAAGCACGCATCGTCAAACACAGCGATTACGCGGCTTTTTCGCAGCATGAAAAAGGCAAAACCAGCGCAAAAAGCCCGACGCGCGGCCCGGGCTGTCTCGACGGCGCTAATCGCCGTTCTTTGAGTGCATGTGATTGGCGTGGTTTCCGAACGCTGAAAATTTACGGACGATCGAAGTCGACCGGATTCGCGCCGGCCGCCGGACGAACGATGCGACTCAGAAAACCCGAGCGGTTCGCGTGACCCGAAGCCGATGCGCCGTCGCTCGCACCGCCGAACGACGATGCCGCCGCGCCTTGCTCCGCATTCACACGCGCCTCTGCAGCCTGAATGTTCGCGGGATAGGTCGTTTGATCGCTTGCCGGGTTGTTGTAACCGGCGCGCTCGAGTTGCACGAGTTGAGCCTTCACATCGGCGCGCGTGACGGGCGCGTTGTCGCTTGCCTGCGCGAAACCGGGCACGGCCAGCACAGCGGCGATGGCGATAGCGGGAACGATGGACTTGAACATGATGACCTCCGAATGCTGATTCATGGAAACATCGGGGAACGTCGCGGGTGCCGAGGTGTCTCTTCACTGCGTCGTCGTTGAAATGCAGTCTAGGCATCATCGATCTAGGTAAAAACCCCAATCACACCAAATCAGTATTGAAATTTCGACATTAATCGGCGCTATGTTCAGCTGGCTGTCGATAGCCAAATTCATCTAAATTCCAGCCGATGCCTTTGCCTACGGGATTTCCCGCCGTCCCCCTCCTTGAAATTGTCAAAACCCATCCATATAATTGGCACTCACTGCACGAGAGTGCTAACAAAATTTCCGTCCGCGAGATCGTTCTCAAAGACGGGTTTTTCCCGCGTTTTCAGTCTCAATCAAGAGAGGAGTGTGTATGAACCTTCGTCCTTTGCACGATCGCGTCATCGTCAAGCGTCTGGACCAGGAAACTAAGACCGCATCGGGCATCGTGATTCCGGAAGCTGCGGCTGAGAAGCCGGATCAAGGCGAAGTCCTGGCCATCGGCCCGGGCAAGCGCGATGACAAGGGCGCGCAAATCGCCCTCGACGTGAAGGTCGGCGACCGCGTTCTGTTCGGCAAGTACGCCGGCCAGACCGTCAAGGTCGACGGGCAAGAACTGCTCGTCATGCGCGAAGAAGACATCATGGCCGTTCTGGTCAAGTAAGCATCCTTCCTGCACGTTTAGCTTCGTTCGCCTGAGCCGCTTTCTTAAGCGCCGCCGCGAAGCCGGAAAATCGAATCGAATTAAGGAGTTTGGATAATGGCAGCTAAAGAAGTCACTTTTGGCGATTCCGCACGCGCCAAGATGGTCGAAGGCGTGAACATTCTGACCAACGCGGTCAAGGTCACGCTGGGTCCGAAGGGCCGCAACGTCGTGCTCGAGCGCTCGTTCGGCGGCCCGACGGTCACCAAGGACGGTGTGTCGGTCGCGAAGGAAATTGAACTGAAGGATAAGCTCCAGAACATGGGCGCGCAAATGGTCAAGGAAGTCGCTTCCAAGACCAGCGACAACGCCGGTGACGGCACGACGACGGCGACGGTTCTGGCCCAATCGATCGTTCGCGAAGGCATGAAGTACGTTGCATCGGGCATGAACCCGATGGACCTGAAGCGCGGCATCGACAAGGCGGTTGCAGCTGCAATCGAAGAACTGCGCAAGATCAGCAAGCCCTGCACGACGAACAAGGAAATCGCGCAAGTCGGCTCGATCTCGGCAAACAGCGACACGTCGATCGGCGAGCGTATCGCTGAAGCGATGGACAAGGTCGGCAAGGAAGGCGTGATCACCGTCGAAGACGGCAAGTCGCTGCAGGACGAACTCGACGTCGTCGAAGGTATGCAGTTCGACCGCGGCTATCTGTCGCCGTACTTCATCAACAACCCGGACAAGCAAGTTGCCGTGCTTGAGAACCCGTTCGTGCTGCTGCACGACAAGAAGGTGTCGAACATCCGTGATCTGCTACCGGTTCTGGAACAAGTCGCGAAGGCTGGCCGTCCGCTCTTGATCATCGCTGAAGACGTCGAAGGCGAAGCGCTGGCTACGCTGGTCGTCAACAACATCCGCGGCATCCTGAA
>LFMX01000108.1 GCA_001184405.1 Candidatus Burkholderia humilis | reverse complement strand
GATTGCCGATATCGATCTTCGGTTCGTCGTGTGGCATTTCGGCCAGCGCAACGGGCAACGAGACGATCTCGCCGAACAAGGGCGTGGCAAGCTCATAAAGCCGCTGCACATAACGCGGCGCGCGCGCAGGCCGGTAAATCGTGAATGTGAGATGTGGATGCAGCGACTTGAGCGCAAACATCGCGGTGAGACCGACGATCGAATCGCCGAGCGTGACGCCGAATGCGTTGATCAGATGGATGCGGCGCGCGTTGGCATAGTCCGCGTGTGGCAATGACAGCGCCGTGAGCACAGAAGGAAACTCGCCGGAAACTTCAAGATCGTACGGCGCGACGATCATTCCATCGCCCGACACAAGCGATCCCGCGTGGGTCAGCGCATGAACTTCGTCGAGCGGCGTCGTCATGCGTGACCTTCCGGATCAGCCCGCCGCGTTGCGCTCGTTCGCGGCCTTTGCGACCTGCGCGCTTTGCAGCACAAGCGCGACCACGGACTGATATTCCGGCACCCAGCGGCGCAGATCGCGGCGCACTTCATCGTCGGACAACACGCGATGCTGCATGAGCCACGGCAGCAGTTCATCGATGAAATGATCCGGCACGCCCCGAGCCTGCGCGATGCGCAGCTTCGGATGCGGCGTGCGCGTGGTGGTTTCGTCGTCGGCGAGAAGTTCTTCGTAGAGCTTTTCGCCCGGCCGCAAACCCGTGAACACGATGCGAATCTGTTCTTCCGAATAGCCGTAGAGACGAATCAGATCGCGCGCGAGATCGACGATCTTCACCGGCTGGCCCATGTCCAGAATGAAGATTTCGCCGCCGCACCCCATGCTCGACGCCTGCAACACGAGCTGCGCGGCTTCTGGAATCGTCATGAAAAAGCGCGTGATTTCCGGATGTGTCACCGTGACCGGTCCGCCATTCGCAATCTGCTGCTGGAATTTGGGAATCACGCTGCCCGCGCTGCCGAGCACATTGCCAAAGCGCACGGTTTCGAACTGCGTGCGCGGCGCGCCTTGCTGCAATGCCTGACACGCCATCTCCGCGAGACGCTTGGAGGCGCCCATCACGTTGGTCGGATTGACGGCCTTGTCGGTGGAAATAAGCACGAAGTGACGCACGTCGTGACGGATCGCCGCGCGCGCGACCCGCAGCGTGCCGAGAACGTTGTTGCGCACGGCCTGCCATGCGTTCTGCTCTTCCATCAGCGGGACGTGCTTATACGCGGCCGCGTGAAACACGATATGCGGCGTGAAGCGCTTCATGGTCTGATCGAGCAATAGCGAATCCTTCGCGTCGCCGATGACGGGAATGACCGAGCATTCGGCGAAGCGCTCGTGTAACTCTTCGATCAGACGATACATCGCGTATTCGGACAGATCGTAGGCGATGAGTTGCGCCGGCGAGAACCGCAGAATCTGACGGCACAGTTCCGAGCCGATCGAGCCGCCCGCGCCCGTCACCATCACCACGCGCCCGTGCAGAAGCTGCTCGACGTGCGGCATGTCGATTTTAACCGGCTCGCGGCCGAGCAGATCTTCGAGATCGATCTGGCGCACGCGCGACAGGAAACCACCCTCGCCTTGCGTCAGTTGCGCGAGCGCGGGCAGAACCATCACCTTGACGCCCGCGCGCACGCAGAGCGTGGCGACGCGGCGTTGTTCATCGGCGGAAGCGGACGGAATCGCGATGATCGCGTAACCCGTCTTGTGCTGTTCCGCGACCTTCGACAGATCGCTGAACGCGCCGAGCACCTTATGGCCGAGCACTTCGCGGCCCTGCTTGGCGGGATCGTCGTCGAGCAGGCCGACCAGACGCCATTCCGACGAGCGCGCGAGTTCGCGGGCGAGCATCGCGCCGGCCGTGCCCGCGCCGAGCACGATCACGGGCTTGCCCTGCCCGACCAGCCCGCCGTACAGATAAAACTCCTTCGACGCGCGATACAGCGCGCGCGCGCCGCCCATCGCGAGGAATAGCAAGGGCGGCGAGACGATCAGCACCGAGCGCGGAATGATCGGATACGGCTGCGACATCACCGCGCCGATCATCACGACGAGCGCGCTGACCGCGACCGACTTCGAGATGCGCATGAGATCCGGCAGGCTCGCGAACACCCACATGCCGCGATACAACCCGAAGACCCGAAACATGACGCCATAGACTGCCAAGACCCACGCGAGCGCTTTGACGGCGCTCATCAGGAACGCGTGCGGCACGTCGCCGTTGAAGCGAATCAGATAGGCGACGAGCCACGTGGCCGCGACCGCGCACAGGTCGAACGCGAAGGCACCGGCGGACAGCCACGACGCTTTGTATCGAATCATCCGCGTGTTCCCCGCGCTTGTTTGGAAGGCAGCGCCTGATGACGCCGCCAGCATGTATCGACGATCACGCCCACTGCGGCCATCACGACGGCCCACGCGGCGACCGCCAGCCACTGCTGGGCGGGCGGCAAAGCCAGCGCCCAGTTGGCGAGCACGATGCCCGCGAGCATCAACAGATACCACGCGAGCGCCGTGCGCACGTGCCCTACCCCGAGCCGCACCATGCGCTGATAGTAATGCTCGCGATGCGCCTGCCAGAACTTTTCGCCCCGCGCGAGACGGCGCAGCAGCGTGACCGAAGCATCGCCGATAAAGGGCGCGAACACCAGTGCGGGAAACCAAACCGGCCACGTGCCCTTCAGCCAGCCCCAGTAGCCGAGCGAGCCGGCCAGGAAGCCGAGGGGAATCGACCCCGAATCCCCAAGAAAGATCCTAGCCGGATGGAAATTGAAGAGCAAGAAACCGGCCGCCGCACCCACGATGGCCGCGCTGGCGATGCCGAGATCGATCTGCGGCACCGGGCCCGAGAGCGCCGCGACCGCGTAGCCGCCGAAACCGAACAGCGCCATGCCGCCCGCGAGGCCGTCCGAGCCGTCCATGAAGTTATAGAGATTGACGAGCCAGACTATCAGGAAACCGACCGCGACGAGCGCCCACCACGGCACCGGCGAGGGATACAGCACGATCAGGAGCGCGACCGCGATCACATGCGCGCCGAAGCGCACGCGCGCGGGCAGGCCGCGACGGTCATCGATCTGCGAAACGGCCGCGAGCGTCGCGGCGAGCACGGCCGCGAGCCACAGCGCGGGCGCGGCGACGAGCATCGCGATTACGCCGACCGGCACGATGCCCCAGCCGCCCACGCGCGGCGTTGGTCGCGTATGCAGCGAACGCTCGTTCGGAATATCCACCGCAAGACGCCATGCGAGCGCGGTGCGCAGCAGTGTTAGCAGAATCGCCGCGCACGCGACGAGCGCCAGCACCGCGACACACGCGGCGCCGATCCATGGCGAATCGACGAAAAAAGGCAACAGCGGGCGGGTCATTTCCCAAATATTGATTCGATGGACAGGTTTAGCAAAGCTGCGATCTTGCCGGCTTGTTCGTCGTTCGCGTGTTACCGGCGCTTATCCGTTGTTAGCGGAGGTTAAAACCCGAACGTGAGGCAAAAATTATTTTTTTGGGGATTGTTGACGCAGCGTTCAGATACCAACCGGCCGTGGCGGCGAGGCCCTCGTCGAGCGTGACCGGAGGGCGCCAGCCTAACACATCGCGGATGTGGCTCGAATCGACACGAAGACTGCCCGTCAGGCGATCGATCTTGGCCGACTTGCCGGTGAGTTTGCCGGCGGTTTTGAGCCAGCCGACGGGAATCGGCAGAAGACGCACGGGCCGGTTCAGGTGACGTCCGATGAGGCGTGCGAGTTCGGCGACGCTCGGATCTTCGCCATCCGTCACATGAAAGAGGTGGTTCGCGGCGAGCGGATGAACCGCGCATTCGGCGAGCGCGCTGGCGAGATTGCCGACGTAGACCATGCTGCGCCGCGCTTCGACGCCGCCGATGGGCAGCGGCATGCCTTTGGCGATCGCACGCATCAGGGCAAGAAAGTTCGCGCGCACGTCCGGGCCGTAGACGAGCGGCGGCCGCGCGATGACGATTTCGAGGCCGATGCGCACGCCGAATTCCATCAGTTTGATTTCGGCTTCGGCTTTGGAGACGCCGTACGGATCGGGCGGATTGCGCGGATCGGTTTCGACGAGCGGCCGGCCGGGATCGAGTTCCGCGAGCGCCTTGATGCTGCTCACGAAGAGGAAGCGCGTCGCGCCGGCGCGATAGGCAGCGTCGGCGGTTTTGAGCGCGCCGTCGACGTTGAGCGCGCGGAATTCGGCGAGCGGATCGGCCGATGCGTCGTTCATCACATGTACGCGCGCCGCCAGATGGATGACGGCTGCGCAGCCGACGAAGGCTTCAGGCGTGATCGTGTCGAGCGAGGCGATTTCGACGGTATCGACGCCCTCTTCCACCTGCGCGCCGCTTCGCACGATGCCGACCGGCTGCACGCCCTGCTCGCGCAGCACGCGAGCGAGCGCCCGTCCGACGAACCCGTTCGCGCCCGTGATGCCGATGCGCGCCGCCGTCATAGCCATTTCCAGCCGAAGCGGTTGAAGAAGCGGAACGCGGACGTGGCGAAGAGCTTGATGTGCGTGAAGCCCTTGCGCGCCGCATCGCCACCGTGATGCAGCACGCGCACGGACGGCACATAGGCGACGCGCGCGATGTCGTGCGTGCGCAGGCTCAGGTCGTAGTCCTCGAAATAGAGGAAATAGCGCGGATCGAAACCGCCGAGTTTTTTCAGCACATCAGTGCGATACAACATGAAGCAGCCGCTGACGATGGGCGGATCCCAAAAGACGTTTTGATCGTCGATGGCGTCGCGCAGTTCGTAATGGTCGAGGCGCTTCGTGAACGGCTTGCGCAGCGCCGACGGCAGGAAGCCGCGCGCGAAGAGATCGAAGACGGTCGGATAGCGGCGGCAGAGGAATTGCTGGCTGCCGTCGTCATCGAGGATGAAGGGCGTCACCGCGCCGACTTCGGGGTGGGTATCCATGAAGGCGATGGCGCAAACAAGGGCGTCGGCGTCCAGTTCGATGTCGGGGTTCAGGATGAGGTGATAGCGCGCGTTCGTCCGTTCGATGGCGAAGTTGTGGCCTCGGCCGTAGCCGACGTTGCCTTGGCCTTCGATGAGGGTTGTTTTCAATCGTATTGTAGTGGCGACTTCGGACCAGCTGACCTCCTCATCGATTCCGTTGTTGACCAAGTACAGCGGAACACGCTCGACTTGATTTTCGGCGCACAAGCGATCCGAGGCGAAATCGAGCGTATGGAGTGTTCGCTCGAGAAGTTGACGGTGCGGCCGATAAACGACGACGGATGCGCTTATCAATTGGACTGACTTTGCGCTATCAGATTGAGAGTTCAACTGCATCCTTGTTGAGCATATTGTATGCTTTGTGGCTGTAGGCGATAGGCGACCAGCCGACGGGATCCGACATTTTCGCCGAAATGAACTGAAAGTAGGAAGCCACTTCGGAACTACTGGCGACGCTGAAGACTTTTCAACGAGAGGCGAACGAAACCCGTTTGGGTCAGATCGCCCCTTTTTGCATCATAAGGCATTCGGCGCGTCGTTCTTCGCGGGGTAACTACGGCGGGGATTCGTCGCAAATTGCAAGTAAGTGCCGCCCCAATCTGCGGGCATACAGGGGCATACAGGGGCATACGTCGCAAGTGAGTCGATGTACGGCATGCATTTCGAATGTCTGTGCGATGAACCGACCGGCGTCTACGGGGTGCATTGACGGATTCGCCGCGATCAAGGCGGGTTTGGTTACCGCCTAGTTAGTGGTGGCACAAAAATTATGATGGAAATTGAGTACCACTGGACCGGCTAGCGCCGTAGCTTGCGGCACTCAACGAAAAACATAGCTGACTGAGGACGAATCCGCGTGGGCACCGCTGGACGGCATTCAAAAGCCCATTCCCGAATGACGCATGCTGTTCGACTGTATTGGTCGGCCCAGGTAGCCGCACCGCCTTCAGCAAACATCCTTACTCAGAGGACCGACGATTTTTCCAGTCAAAATTTTATGTGAGTGACTTTCTAAATCACCATTGCAGGGTGCGATTTGTAACTCTATTTCAAAGCGTGAATCGTGCTGGCGACAATAACACAGGCCGCGCATCTGCGGCTTGCGTCATCCCTAGAACCGGGCCCAATTCCGGTCCAGGGTGATCATCGATGTCCAATAAGCATGTCGGTCTTTTTAAAAAGCTATCGGCATCGCTGCCCGCCTCCACAGTGCAATTGCTTGTCCTCGACTCGGTTACGCCTTCCCTCGATCAAGTTTCGAAATCTGAGACTTGGCGTGGAGCCAAAGAAATATCTGACGTTCCAAATACTTCCGAAAAACAGCATCGCCGCCTGTCGCGCGACGCGTAAGTGTCGATGCAGTTGCACGACGCCAATGCCCGAAAACGAGCACTTTGTCGTTCTCTTTCAGCGACTCCACCCATTGAAGTTGGCTAGTCCATATGTGGCCTGGGTTATCTCTCCTACCGTCTCGTCGCGTGAATATCGCACCGCAGCTGATGACTTAAGCTTAATAACGTATAGCAATCGCCCACGCCTCTGAATAGCCTGAACGGTAGAAACGCGCCCCACGAGCGCGATTGGGAAGGGCACCGCTGTCTGACCAACCCAACGGTAAGCAGATAGAAATCGCTCTTCCTCGTGGTAGAAATCTTGCCAACTTACCGACATACCATCGAAAACCAGCTCTAGCCGTTCCCTCAGAAGCGTATCGTTTCCCAAAAGCGCTCGCAGTTGAACTACTCGTTTGGCCGTGTTCAGATATGCCGCTAACAAACGAATTGGGTCGTAAGAGAAGAGCGGACTGTAGCTACCCGGTCGATTGCGTGCCTCGAGAAGGGCGTTGCGGGTTCGGCACGCCGTTATTACCTCGCCGATCGCAAGGAGACGAAAGCGATACTGTCCCCGTTCCAGCGCCTGCACCAGTCCCAGCGAACGGCGGGCAATTACCTGGAGGTGCTTTGGGACATTAAAGGCACAACTTTGCTCGTGAGCTAACCTTGGAAGCAGGCGGAAATATCCTCTGACCCAATACGTATTGCCTCGATTCTCGCGCGCGTGCGGCGGAACATAAGCTACCCCTGCACCGCAGGATGCGCATATCAACGACGGAATTTCAGCAAGGATGCCAACCTCGTCGGCGACGAATTGTCGCCCGTCGCTTGTGACGGCTGACGACATTTTCAATGCCATTGTCTTCTCCCCCGGCCGCTGATGCGGCGCCGTTGCGCTACTTGATGATTTGTATCTTGTGTGCTTCTGGTTGATGTGTTTTCCTAACATGACTCGAGATCCATGTTCTCAATCCGCTAGTGGAAATTCGATGGCTATTCCCAGAAATTGAGCAGGCGTCAGGACGCGAAGCCCGAATTTGTAGATTGCAACAGCAGTAAGAGATGGGCGCCGCCGTTGCCTTGGCGAGCGCGTTCGGAGCAGCTTTTCAAGGTCACCGGTTTCGAGGTCTTTTGGTTTCGTACCACTTTGTCTCGGAACGGCTTGAGCTTTGTCAAGTCCCCACGGCTTACTTCGCCGGGTTTTCTGCAGGTAGTACAGCGTCTTACCGAGGCGCGATTGGGTTGCATGCCGCGCAGGACTGTCGCGGCCCTCGCCCTGCTCGCAATCGCTGCGTCAACGTCGCCAGCGGCCGCGACATTCAAGGAGGCATGATCGCGTTGAATCCTGCGTCAGATCCGGCCGGGACCCGATCCGCTGACCGAAGGTCGTCAACGCTGATTGCTTCGTTAAGCAATCCCTTTGCCGAACCGCGCCTCACAGCGCGGTTCGCATGAGCCTCATCAACGTGCGGAGCCGCCGAGCTTGCACAAGACGAGCCGCGTTCGACCCTACGAAAATCAGAGGAAGTCGTCCGCAGAACAGCGAGGCTATTTGGTCAATCGATGCTTATCTGAAAAGCACATGTGTCCGATGACGAATAACGTCACCGACGCCAAGCAGAGCAACGCAGTTTCAATTACGGCGCGTGCATCCCAAGGTGAGGTCGACCGAACAATGTAGCACGCGCCAATAAGCGACGATGCGCTCAATAGGTGGGCAAAGCGCCCATTGAATCGCCGCTGAGCGGCAGTCGGCGTATCAGACAGGTTGAGGCTGGATAACCAGCGCTCACCAAGGCTGAGCCTGGCGCCTAGGACGTATTCGCCCGTCGGTTCGCACTAAGAAGCTTTAACAGAATGACTTTTGAAGTTATCGCCAGCAGATGATGCAGCAGGCGAGCTTGAGGAAAGCTTCGTGAATGAAGGCTAGGCGCTCGAAGCGGATGCGCAGCCGCCGGAAGTTGTGAAGCCAAGAGATGGTGCGCTTGACAACCCAGCGGGTTTTGCCTAGACCGCTGCCATGAGGCTGTCCCCGCCGCGCTATCTCAGTTGCAATGCCGGAGGCATGTAACGGACATCGGTATTTGTGAAGTGCTTCAGCCCACTCGTTGCCTCCTGGACCGCTCCTTGTGCTTCCGGCCGGAGCGAGAGTTAGCCGGGTCGAATTTGCACCGATAAGTCGAACGTGCCCTTGCAAGGCACACATAACAATGCGGCGCGAACTTACCACGTCTCAGCAGGCGCGTGCCGAAGAACTCTCA
>LFMX01000106.1 GCA_001184405.1 Candidatus Burkholderia humilis | reverse complement strand
CGGGCCGAACAACGTGCTGTCACTTTCCAATGGCGCGAGCAGTGGCGTGCTGCACTCCGTCACGGCGTCATTTGGGCGATTGATAGCATTCGCGATCATGATCGCAATCACCGGGTTCGGCCTAGGTGCATTGCTGCTTGCATCCGAACCCCTCTTTACCGTGTTGAAGTTTGGAGGTGCTACCTATCTCGTGTGGCTTGGGATCAAATTGCTGGGATCTAAGCCGACGGAGAAAGGTTTGGATAACAAAGAACAATCCATGCGGCAGGACCAGGCGGGCGTGCTCTGGAAGCATTGCAAGCAGGAGTTTTTCGTCGCCGCAGGCAATCCCAAGGCCATCCTCATCTTCACGGCATTCTTCCCGCAGTTCGTGGATCGCACACACTACGCCGTGAGTTTTGCCATCCTTGGCGTGACGTTTCTCATGCTGGAACTCGTCGCCATTGCGATCTATGCGCTGATTGGTGCGCGGCTACGCTTCTTGACCACGAAGCCGAAGGGCTTCGTATGGCTGAACCGGATCAGTGGATCGCTCATGGTCGCGTTCGGTATGTTGCTGGCTCTGTTGCACCGCCCTGCGTAACTTGCATAAATGCTGGGGCGTGTGCTCGACATCGCGTAATAGATCGTATCGACTTCGACTAATGAAAACCGACTTCCTAGACTCGCAACCACGCTTCAGCGCTAGTGTTCCGTTGTTAAGGAACCTCTGCACAACGCGTCTAAAATGCATGCGCCCAGTATGGACGATGGCAGGGCGGGAATAGTATGTCGGAACTGATTTTTTGTCGCGACACGTCGATCGTAAGCGATCCACGACCGACGCCCCTCTGAGGGCGACGGCAGAGCGGGTGAGATGTGGTAGCGAAGCGGTTCAACGGAGATCTGCGGACATCTTCCAGGGCAGCAGCGCGTCATAGTCGTCAACGTTCTTCGCCAGGGGAAGGCACTGGAACAGCCAGTAAAGGTAACGGTAGGGATCGATGCCCCCGGCTTTGCACGTTTCGATCAGGCTGTAGAGGTTTGTACTTGCGTTTGCCCCCGCAACCGTATCGCTAAAAAGCCATGAACGGCGCCCAACGACGAAGGGGCGAATCGCGTTTTCACAAGGGTTATGCCGACTCCCCGATTATGCCGCGTCATGCATGATCGTGACGGTGGAGATGGTCTTTTGTGATTGCTGTGTCGGCATAACTGTATGATTTCTCAGGCTGGCTATCTCGCTGGCCAGGAGAGATCAAATGAAGGCGACACGCACAGTCAGCCAATCCGGCGGGCTGCCGGCCCGTCACATTAATGCATTTCTTGATCGTCTACGCGCAGCACACTATTCCGAAGTAACGCTTCGCAAGAAACGAAGAGTCCTGTGTGCGTTCTCTGGGTGGATGAAGAACAGGAACATCGACCTGATTGGTCTCGATGAGTCTGTCACGGCTCGCTTTATGAAGCGCATGATCGACGCATCACGAGACCGCGTCCAGCGTGAGCGTCCCACATTACGGCAGTTTCTCGCCTATCTGCGCGCCGAAGCCATTGTGTACTCGCCGACGTTAGGTGGCCAGTCGGAGATTACGAACATCTATTGCCGATACCTGGACCATCTAAGGCAGGATCGTGGACTCGCGATGAACTCGCTGCTTGTCTATGGGCCTTTCATTCGCGACTTTCTCGACAACCACGCGACCGGCGACGGAAGTATATTGCCCGATGCGTTTGACGCAGTAACGATCCGGAATCACCTTCTTGCCCGCAGCAAAGGGCGATTGTCGGAGTACACGCGGCTGATGGCAGTTGCGCTTCGTTCGTTCTGCCATTTCCTCTTTCTGCGCGGCTACCGTGCTCGTGCGTTCACCTCATCTTCAGCAGCGTGGGGTTTGCGATTTTGGCAACGTCGTTCGCGTTTGTTGTTTCGCCCCATGAACCTCGTTCAGACCTGCTGTTTTCCTTCTAATCGCTCAAAGCCCAGTAGTAGCGTGCGACGTAGATTAACTGTAAGCGATCCGTTATCGACGTCTATCCAACGGTGCTCTGAGCGAGGAGCATAGGTGTCCACCAACTGAAGGTGGACACCTATTGACTGACAAAAACTCAGAGTTAAAAGTAGTTCGCAGGAACGCCGACGGTCGTCGGCGCTACGACGAGAAGAGCAAGCTATTGATCGAGGTGGCGTTGCGACCAGGCGTATTGGTGGCCAGGTTGGCGCAGGAACACGGAATCAATGCCAACCTGCTGCGCAAATGGATCACAAAGTACTTGATGGAACGCGAGCAAGGCTTCTTGCAGCAGCACGGCGAGGATGACGGGGAGGAGTCCTGCTGGAGGAATCTGGTTTCGACTGTCAATGACGTTCATCCATCTGGCGAATCCTCTGACTTGGGAGAGGCGCCGCCCCCAGGTGGCACGTTCGACGAGTACGGGAGTCGTCGCTCAGCGCAGAGCCAGATAGGTGGTAATGAACTCGGCGCCTTCGCGTTCCAGAAAATCAACGAAATGACCGAGTGCCAACGCAGGTTCATAGAATGACGCCCCGAGAGCACGGCGGACCGCCACGTACTGTGCGAGAGAGTCGCGGATCGCAGTCATATTGCACCTCCTGTCATGGGCCATGAGCGCACGATCCCACGCAGGTCCTCAAACGCGACCTTTGCATAGATCGCGGTACTGTCCTGTGAGCGGTGTCGCAAGACCTCGGCTATTTCCGCGATCGAGGCACCGTCACGAATCATCGTGGTCGCCAAACCGTGACGGAATAGATGTGCAGCGCCCCGGCACGCAGGGCTGAAACCGGCACGTGCGAAGGCAAGACGAACAATCTTGCCAATCGCCCTCGGTCCAGCCAAACCAACCCGAGGCGCCCATATGCGAAGGAAGACACGCCGCGATGCGCTCGCTCCGCGACCATCGCGGAGGTACATTGCGATTGCTTCTCCAATCTCCGATGGAAGGGGGACATTCTCGACCATTCGCCCCTTGCCATGAACGACGAGTTTCCCCGAACGCCAGTGAATGTCGTCAAGCTCGATTGCGGCGATTTCTCCGGCACGTAGACCGAGCCGCGCTAGCAACAGCAGGATTGCATAGTCTCGGCGACCGCACGGAGTTGACTGGTCCGCAGTGATAATATCCACCGCCACGCGCATGCGTGACGCGGCATAATCAGGGAGTCGGCATAACCAACCTGCTCGTCAACACTTATCCTACGGACTACCGGATTCTGATCAACTGTCCATTTGGCCAGGTGCTCGCGGTCGAATATTGCATTAGATTCTCACCACAACCAGCGAAAGAGCGAGCGGCGCTCGTACTCATACTTGCTTGAAGAACGTCGCTCAACTTTGAAAAGGCGTTCGAGGTACGGTAACGTGTCCTAGCCTGCTGCGAATGACGTTGACTTCGGTAGTTTCCACCGTCTTGAAAAGAAGCATGTGCTTCACGATTCAAAGGGGGTTACGTAGAACCTAAAGAAAACTCAATATCCTGCATAGAAAGAAGGATTCAGACCGTGCTAGACAATCTGAGCATATCCCATCTGTCCATTATCTGGATGGGGGTCGCGTTGTCATACGTGGTATTCGGGATCGCGGGATTTGGCACTGCGCTGGTCGCCAGCCCGTTATTGGCGCATTTCATGCCAATCTCCCACATCGTTCCCTTACTCGCGTTACTCGATTTCTTCGCTGCTTCGGCCAATCTCATGCGTGATGGTCGCAAAGCCGAAGTCAGCGAATTAAAACGCCTTGTGCCGTTAATGTTGATCGGCAGCGGCATTGGCGCGCTGATTCTACTGCTCACCAAACCCGATGTGCTCCTACTGCTGCTCGGCATATTTGTGATTGGCTACTCCATCTATTCGCTGAGCGGTTATAAACCCGTCAGCAAATTCGGGCCGGTTTTATCCTTACCGTTCGGTCTGGTAGGCGGGATATTCAGCGCACTCTTCGGCAGCGGTGGCTTTATTTATGCAATTTACCTGCAAAACCGACTCGATTGTAAGGAACATATTCGCGTCACGCAGACCACGCTGATTGGTCTGTCCATCCTCACCCGGCTGGTGATCTTCCTCGTAGCCGGCGTGTATGCGGACGTCAACCTGCTGCTACTCGCGACATTACTCGTCCCGAGCATGCTTGCAGGAAACTGGCTGAGCTGGCACATCACGTTGAGGCTCTCGCGAGAACAGTTCGTGAAGCTCGTTAACGTAGTGGTAGTGATTTTTGTGTCCGGCGGGTTCCTGCTCGCCCGTTATTTCTCGTAGCTCTGCGTCACCGGTTCATTCAGTGCTTGGTTATCCGTTATCTAGTCCCTTAGCCGCACACGACTGAATGGCCCGCTGCGCCGTTTCACCCGGGCGGTACTCACACGTCGCCAGTCAGACAAGGCCTCATCTTGGAGGAGTCTATGAATCACAGCACAAACACTGCACTGAAGCTGGAAATTGCGGAAAAAAATGAAATGTTCACGGCCGCCGAGGTGTTGACGAGTACATGCACGTAGTCGCTGTGTCGGATATCGGCTGCAGCCGTAACATCGGAAAACAAAGCGACGGTCATCTGTGCGCTGCAGCCGCTGCGCATCCTGCGGCAGACACCGAAGCTGCCTCGGAGAAAGGGAGTGGATATTTGACATCCGAAGATTATAACCGTGAGGGCATGGTTGACTCGTTTCGGGGACAGGCAGTTTCTACTAAAAAATGCACGTTCTCGATAAAACAGGTTATAGAATTGGTAAGGACCTCCTACGCCCGCGGGCTAGCATGGCAATGTGCCACGATAGCCGTACTGATCATCAGGCGAGGAGAACAGCATGAACAGCGTTGTCCGTATTGATGTTGATCTGGCCAAGAACATCATGCAACTGCATGGTGTGGACGCCTCAGAACGTGTGGTAGTCAAGAAGGCTGTATCTAGAGAGAATAACCGCGAGCCCTGTGTGATTGCCATGGAGGCCTGCAGTTCGGCTCATTTCTGGGCGCGTAGGCTCCGGGAGATGGGTCACGACGTCCGACTCATTCCGCCCCAATTTGTTGTGCCGTACCGAAAAGGGGGAGTCCGCGTGAAGAACGATGCGCTAGACGCCGAGGCTATCTGTGAAGCGGCCAGCCGCACACACATGCGCTACGTGCCGGTAAGAGTGCGGAGCAACAGGGCGTGCTCGTGCTGCATCGCGTGCGCTTGGGGCTCGAGGAAGAGCGAACAAGCCCTGGTAAATCGCCTGCGGGGACTGCTGGCCGAATTTGGCGTGGTTCTGCCCCAAGGCATCAACAGATTCCGGGGGAAGTTTGCCGAAGCCGTGGAGGATGGTAAGAACGAGATCCCAGGGCCGACGCGTGATGGAAATGTTTGGTGTCGGGCAACTGACCGCCTCAGCTGCCACGGCGACCGTGGGAGATGCCAGGCAGTTTCGGAACGGGCGCCAGTTCGCTGCGTGGCTGAGGTTCGTGCCCAAGCAGAACAGCAGTGGTGGAAAGGATCGACTGGGACGCGTCACAAAACAGGGGAATGACTATCTCCGTACTCTGCTGTTTCAATGCGCCCGGGTAACTGTGACCGCGGCTAGGAGACGGCAGGATCGTCTGTCCCGCTGGATAGTTGGGCTATCCGAGCGGACGGGACACGCGAAGGCACTTGTCGCTGTTGCCAATAAACATGCGCGTGTTCTGTGGGCGATTCTTGCCAAGGGCGAGCGGTTTGACCCCGCCTATGTGTCGCAGAGGAATGCCGGTGGAATGGTTTGAGTGATGTAGCACCTCTAAAGGATAGTTAGTTAGCCTCATCCTCTTCAGACGCAAGAGAAGGATAAGCGACAGGTCAGACCGGCAGCGGGCGAACTCGCGGGGTGACAAGGCAATGCGTTCTCGCATGGGCTGCTCTATGAATGGAGTCCCGCTGCGCGGTTATTATCCGGGCCCGAGCCGGCAACGAAGGCTTAAGAAGGCCGTTTATAGGTATGCAGTCTGTCCAGCCGCTTCAGACCGATCGACGTTAAACGAAGACGATGATGCCCAGAAATTTGCTGGAAGGCCAAAAACCCTTGCTTTCAGTTTCAGTGGGAGGTCCTTATAGATAATAACGTGTGCGTTTGAAAGGTGAGCTGATGCAGGGACAAAATGGCGCAGTTGACAGTCAAGGGAACGGTTGGCGAAATGGAATTGCTCACGCAGCACGAAACGAAGACAGGACGCCTGTGTCGATCATTGCGTTTGGAAGCCAGCGACGATGGTAAAAGCATCGTCCTCATCGAAATCGATGAGCGCAAGGTCGGCATCCAGCGCGAGTATCGGTTCGAGATCACCGCGGGCGACCTGATTGCCCTGATTCGCGCTCACGGTGCGGAACTGCCAGGAGAAAACCATGTCGGTACTGCCGACGCTATCTGAGCGCGAGCAGTGGCTCACAATTTCATCAGCTCGCGGATGTGCCGCCCGAGGCCGAGTGGTTTGCCAATCTCGACAACCCGCGCACGCGTCGAGCATACAAGGTTGATCGGCACGACTTCATGGATTTCACTACCATTGCGCGACCAGAAGACTTTCGCATCGTCACACGCACCCACGTGCTGGCGTGGCGCAAGGTGCTGGAAAACCGTGCGCTGTCATGTGCAACGATCCGGCGTAAGCTCACGGCACTCTCGTCGCTTTTCGAATATCTTTGCGAAAAACGCAGTGGACTTCAACCCTGTCAAAGGCGCGAAACGTCCGAAGGTCGAAAGCAACGAGGACAAGCCCTCTGCACTCGGCAATTACCAGGCGCGCGCTGCTCGATGCGCCTGCCCCGAGCGCGCTAAAGGGTAAGGATCGCGCGCTACTATCCGTACTGCTGTATCACGGTTTGCGTCGGGAAGAGCTATGCTAGCTCAAGGTTCGCGACATTCATGCACGCCGTGGCGTTCAGCATCTGCGCGTGCACCGCAAAGGCAACAAGCTGTGTGTGCTACCTGCCGCTTCACACCGGCAGTGCGGAACGCGTCCATGCTTACCTCGAAATGGCCGGCCACGGCGAAACGCCCAATGCCCCACTCTTCCAGCCAGCACGGAAGACACTTGCGGCCTTGACCGCTGATGGCGTGTACAAGATCGTTCTCGCCGATGCGACCGGTGCACAGATCGATATACAAGGCTTTGGTTGCATAGTCTCCGAGCGACGGCAGCGACCAACGCACTGGAACATGAAGCCGATATTGCCAAGATTCAGGAATGGCTTGGGCACGCCAACATTGCCACGATACGGATATACGATCGCCGTAGGAGTCGCCCGGAAGACTCCCCAAGATTTCGTGTTACTTATAAGTAACACGATTTGCACCGATCACAAGCGGTCAATCGTGTGCCTCAACGCTACCATTCGGCAGCTGATGCACACCACACCTGCGAAAAATTAGGGTGCCTTGTTAAGGACCATCTGCGTATTTCACGCCAAGCCGGACATTGATTTCACGGCAAGCTGGACAGCGATTTCACACGAAGCTGGACAGTAACGCTCTGAGGTAGAGCATTGTACGGATTGCCCGGCATCGAGCGCGCGCCGATTATCAGCCCTTCTTTGTGAGTCGTTGTGATCGACAACTGCTTTGGGCATCACCATCGCGTCGACAATCACGCGCTTCACGCTCGACGCCTTGACCACACCTGCGTATTTGGCCGCTTCAATCGTCGCCTCTACGCTGCCCTCAGAATGGCTCCATAGTGTGCTGTCGCCCCGTGACACCGCCAACAGCTCTTCAACACCCGCTTCGCCGAGGCGCTTGCGCCAACGCGTCAAGCTTGACGGATCGATGGGTGGCTGCGTTTGCAAAAACGTCTCGCCAGTGAAGACCTGCCAGTAGGGATTCTGGACCTATTGCCACACAACTTCTTCGTCAGACAGGTCGAATGCGTGTTGCAGATAAAGCAGGTCTGCGATCAGCCGGGGAGACCTCGCCAGCCGTCCGGCACGCGACACGAAGCTCTCGCTCATCGCGCGACCTAGTCGCGCCCAATCGATTAGCCCAGCCAAGCGCCCCAGCGGATGCTTCAAGTTGATCAGCTCAAGCAAGCGGCGGCTGGCGGAAGAAATCCCGCTCTGTCACTCGCGGTTTCGGGCTCATCCGGACCTCGTCAGAATTTGCAGGTTTCAAGCGTCAATTTGAACGTATCCTGCAAATCCGGCAATGCGGTTTCGCCCTTAAATGCCCGCCAATAGAGGCGCTGGCGATTGTTCAAGAAGGACTAGTGACGTGTTTGACCGCGCACACCTGTCCAAATGGACAGGTGATCAACATCCATAAGTCCGTAGAATGAGTGTAGACGACGCAAATTAGTCGCAATTCATTGATGATGAATTTCTAATTTCATCAGGATAATATATGGAAACCAATATTTTTGATCCACATCATCTCAATCAGATCTATGCGCATTACGAAGAATATGGAAGTGCAATTCGTTGCTGCTATGAACCGGAGTTGAGAAATATCATTTTGAAACCCAGATTGTTTAAGCAAGCGTTTCGTCTCGATTCGGTGAAATCTGACGAAATCATGATGAATCTATTCAACGTTATGCGCCATCAAATGGCATTCGCGGACAACCGCTTATTTCGCATATACTTGGATGGAAATTTAAGTGCTGAGGCCGACGATTGGATCCGCCATACGGAACCGCACCGAAGCGAACGCTTCGAATCGTGGTTGCAGCGATCCATGGGCTATCGTCATTTCGGCATTATCGTCAACCACGCCGAAAAATGGTCCGATACCCTGGCCTGTTTCACCGCTGAATTTGTTGAGCCGATCAGGGAAAGTCTGGATAAAAATCATACCAACGTCGAAATTAGTTTTTTTATTGGGAACTACGGCCACACACCTTTCGGCATCCATCTGGACGACCCTTACAGCTCAGTCATCCATTTGCACTTGGGGGCGACAAAGACGATGTATTTATGGAATGACGAAATTTTTAAGCAGTGCGATGGTTTTCACCATCGTTTTGACGTGGATAATATTAAGATGTTCGCAGACATCAGGGACAGCGAGCAAAAGTGTCTCGCGTGAAAAGTCCGAATGTACGGGTGCAACCTTCCTCTTCTTGCTGTCACGGAATGAAAGCTTGGCAAACTGGAGGCGTCCATGTACGGCTCGCGCAGGCGGGCGATCACGCATCGGCCGAAATTCTCGATGTGATTCTGCGCAATGAAATCGGCCACGTGCTGATCGGCAACCACTGGTTTCGCTTTCTCTGCGATGTCGCCAGTCTCGATCCGCATCCGACCTACGCGCGCCTCGCGGAGCAGTATCACGCGCCGAAACTGCGCGGTCCGTTCAACTTCGAAGCGCGCCGCGATGCCGGTTTCGACGAAGCCGAACTCCGCGCGCTTGCCGGCCTGGACGATTCGGCGCCGTCTCAAAATTAAACATCGTCGCTATAATCGAACGATCATTCTTTTCTAAAAAAGAGGCCGAACGATGAAGGATTCGCGCTCCGATTTCGTCGATGCGCACGGCGTGCGTCTGCACGTGCGCCGCTGGAGATCGCCTGATGCGCCGATGCTGTTCATGCTGCACGGCTGGATGGACGTCGCGGCATCGTTCCAGTTCGTCGTCGATGCACTGCAGGGCGACTGGCAAGTGCTCGCGCCCGATGCACGCGGGTTCGGCCTGTCCGATTGGCCGGTTGCGCAGCGCGGCGGCGGCCATTACTACTTCCAGGACTATCTGACCGATCTCGACGCGCTCATCGATCACTACCGCCGGCCGGCCAAGTCGATCTGATCGGTCACAGCATGGGCGCGAACGTCGCGCTGCTGTACGCGGGCGTGCGGCCCGAGCGTGTGCGGCGTGCGTGCATCTGGAAGGTTTCGGGCTGCCGGACAGCAAGCCATCGCAGATGCTGACGCGCATCGCCCGATGGCTCGACGATCAGCGCACGCCGAATTGTGCCCGTACGCGACGCTCGATGACATCGCCGACCGGCTGATCCGCAC
>LFMX01000105.1 GCA_001184405.1 Candidatus Burkholderia humilis | reverse complement strand
GCCAACGACAAGCGATTGACGGCTTTAATCCTAGCATGCGGCTTCAGCGCAATTGTCGCGATGATGGCGACCATCGTCCTTTACGACATCGGTCGGCAACAACGTCGGCGCCCCCTTGATCGATCGGTCCATCCCGCTGCACGTCCGAACGCAGACAGCGCCACCCACCCCACTACCGCTTGAGCACAATCGAGCCATGAATCTTGTCATTGTGAACTTCGAAGATCTCACAAAGGATCCCGCTGGCGTACGTGCCAACGCAACCCCAACCCCTGGGCTCCCCGATGTCTGGATCGACGCATTGGTCGGAACTGGCTCGGTGTTCTCGCGCGGATACGCCGCACCGGGAATTGTTTCGACGATCAGCTTGACATTTCCGAGTAGCGACCACGCCGAGCAGTTCTGCCTGAGCGTGCGCGAAGTTGCGAATCTTTTCGACACAAGGGCGCACATCCGCAAGATCTCCGCGGAACCAGCCGAACTCACCCTACGCGAGGCGAAACATGGAGGACGTATCGTTTGACGGACTCACGGTCACGCTCGAAGAGGTTCAAGACAATCCGGCGAAATACGCTCGAGAACTCGAGCGCGCCAAAAAATCACCGGGATATGCGATCTGCCGCTGCAAGCCAGGGCCGGTGGCTACGCCCCTGCGCCTGGTCATCCGACGCTACGGCGCCCTTTTCCATCTCGCCAGATGGCCTGAAGAAGGTTATCTGCATGACCCAGCGACCTGCCCGTTCCATGCCTTGCCAACGAAGGACCAAAACGAAGGCGAGCAGAGCATCGAGGCCATTCGCCAAACACCGGATGGCCTGAACGTTAGGCTGGACACTTCTCTGTCGGTGCGCACCGTCGGTGTCGTGATCGATCGCGGGCGCCGTGAGATCGCGCCCAACACGGTATCGCGCCAATCCGCCCCCTTGCTCGGTTTCCTGCAACGCATCTGGATCGAAGCACGCTTACACGAGTGGACTGGCGGCGGTGCCCGCAGTTGGGGTACCTGCAACGCTCAGATCGTTGCCGCCTTGGGTGTGGGCAAGCTCAACGGCAAGCCAATACAGGACGTTCTGTACGTCACGCGTCGATACGAGCCAACCAAAAAGGCTGCGATCGCCGCGGAATTCGACGCGTTCCTCTCGCGCATCAAGACGTCCGAAGGCACGAGCGAGCGCGGCCTGCTAATCGCCGAATTGAATGCAGTCGAGCCATCGAAATACGCCTTTGTCACCAAGGTCCGCCAGACGCACCACTCGTTCTTTGCATCGAAGGCCGTCATCGATCAAGCAACCGCCTCATTCCGTGAGGCCTGGGCGTTGATCGGAAATCAGCACGCGCGTGTCGTTGCAATCGCCGTGCTGGAGAGAACCAAGGACAGCAACCTTCGCGTAATCGACATCGCTCTGCAGTTATGCAATAGCGCGTTCATCCCCTGTGATTCCAGCTATGAAGTGGCGATGGCCAATCGACTGGTCGCCGAACAGCGGCGGTTTCGTAAGCCTCTTCGCCTCAGCGCCGACGACGCTCTACTACCTGACTTCACGTTGACGGACACGGTACCCGAAACGGCAATCGAAGTGTATGGCATGGAAACCAACGAAGGGTATCGAAAACGCAAGGCACAAAAGCAAGCCCTATATGTTCAGCGGCGAATGGCCTGTATTGAGTGGATACCACCCGCTGATCTTGCTTCGGTATGTTTGCCCGTCCGTCGGTGATGTGCCGGCGTTTGCACTCATACGGAAAGCTCATCGCGCCTTGACACGACCTCTTCCTAAGATAGCGTTGTGTTGGGCCTCATTTACGGGTGGTCGAGATGCCACTCGTCAAACGGTCGCCATGTGATGCGACCATCAAAGCTGAGACGGAGAAACCAAGTGACAGACCAACGGATTGAGCAGCAGCTTTCGCATCATGCGAAGAAAGAGCACATGGCAGAAGCTACCCCGCACCCCGCTGCGGCCAATGCAAAGGTGATCGAAAACATACGCGAAGAGCGCGCGCGACAGGACGCTCAATGGGGTGGGGCAACACACAACGACGAGCACATTCCGGAAGACTTCTTTTCTTTTATGCGGCATCAGATGACATCGGCTGAAACAGAGGCGTCGACGGTGTCGCGCGACATTTATCACATGCGCTTGTCCATTGACCAACTAGGCCCTAAAACGCGTGCTGCATATCGTTGCCGCCCTGTCAAAATCGCCGCTCTAGCAGTGGCCGCTATCGAATCGATTGAGCGAAACCACGACAATCGAGTGGTGCGATGCCACCTTTAACCCATTCGAAGGATGCCAGAAAGTCAGCCCGGGATGTGATAACTGCTACGCCGAAGCTCGAAATGCGCGCTTTTCCAGTGGCTCGGCGATCAATTGGGGACCCGGCGCGCCGCGTCGTCTCACCTCTGAGTCGAACTGGCGCAAGCCACTCCAGTGGAACAAGGCGCACGCGGAATTCTTCGCTCAGCATGGTCGCCGCCGGCGCGTGTTCTGCGCGTCGCTGGCGGACGTATTCGATAATGCCATCGATCCGGGGTGGCGTGCCGATCTGTTTGATCTAATCGAGCAGACGCCGAATCTCGACTGGCTGTTGCTCACAAAGCGGATCGGCAACGTGCTGCCGATGCTCGAGGAAACGGCTGCACGACGGTTCGACCTCGAATGCCTACACGCTCCGCGCATGCCGCAGAACGTCTGGCTCGGCGCGACAGTTGTCAACCAGGCCGAAGCAGACCGCGACATACCGAAGCTGCTCGGCGTGCCCGCGCGTGTTCGATTCCTCTCGATGGAACCGCTGCTCGGACCGGTCACGCTACAACCTTCCTGGATCAAGCCGGAATGGGAACAAGGCATGTTCCCGTCGATCGACTGGATCCATCGTTGGTGGCGAAAGCGGCCCCCGCGCGCGATCGATGTATCCCGCCCGAGTGGCCTCGGTCGCTTCGCGATCAGTGCGCGCGCGCAGGTGTACCGTTCCTGTTTAAACAATGGGGCAAATGGCGCGAGCCGACCGACGGCGAACGCTTCGATACGACGATGGGCCGTGCGCAGCGTGTTCCGGCATTCCTCGTCACGGATCGGAGCACGGTCCATTACTTTGAGAACGAGCAGACTCGATAGAGCGCACGGACCATGCTGCAGGTGGGCAAAAAGGCAACCGGCCGCCTGCTCGACCACCGCACCCACGACGAATTTCCCAGGAGCCCAGTATGAAAGAGCGCCCTATCCGCTTCAGCACTCCAATGGTGCGAGCGTTGCTCGACGACAAGAAGACGCAGACCAGGCGCATGATCGCGCGGCAACCGGTCGATGGCTGGACTTTCGACGTGCCACCGCAGTTCGGACGCGTCACCTCGCGGCATCCGAAGAAAGGTCTTTTTGGTGCTTTCATTCGTCACGGCGTCTACATGGACTTTCCGAGCTTTGACCTCGTTCCGTGCCCGTACGGAATGCCTGGAGATCGTCTCTGGGTACGCGAGGCGTGGAGAACGACAGGCGACGACGGCCGCGCGGATGACATGCCGCCCCGTGATCTTCAGGCGCATCCTGTCTGGTTTGAAGCCGATGGCCGCGCACCGGTTGATTTGTGCGTGGGCAAATACCGACCCTCGATGTTCATGCCGCGTTGGGCGTCGCATATCGCACTGACAGTGACGAGCGTGCGCCTCGAGCGCCTGCAAAGCATTAATGACACCGATGCGAAGTTTGAAGGCACCGCACAAAAGATGCCGGAATGGTGGAGCGGCGCCGAGGGGCAAGCCGCCACGAGTCCGAGCGCTGCATTTGCGCTTCTTGGGACAGTCTGAACGCGGAGCGCAGCGCTGGCTGGACCGCAAACCCTTGGGTTTGGGTCGTCGAATTCAAACGTATCGAGGCATGATATGCCTTGCACACCATTTCGAACGCTCGATGGAATCGCAGGCATCGTCTGCACACGAGGCTGTCAGCGCAAGTCTCGATGCTCGATAGACGGATGCAACGCGCCAAGCCGCTTTCAGTGTGATCACCGATCGACGTCCGACAAGACATGCGATCGTCACCTGTGTTCCGTACATGCACATCAGGTCGGGCACGAGGTTCACTTCTGCCCGGCGCATATGTCCGAATCCAATAAGTCAACCAGCAGCAAGATGATCCAAGACGATCTATTCAGCGATGCAGCATCATTCACCGCGCGTGCACTTCCCTCGCGGAGATGATCGCGTATCTGGCAGAAGAACGAGTATCCGTGACGATCGAACATTCTTCTGTTGAGAAGACGACTCGTCGGAAGTGTGGAACCGTCGATACGCAGCCGTCAGCGACAACAAGCAAGCGCAAATCGCATTTCCGGTCGCTGAAGAACTCTCGCAAGTCATTGCGCATCGGCGTGCGCTACGACGGTGATACTCCGCCCGTTGGCACGAAGCTCCACGGAGCTTCGCACGCTGCTCAAGAAGGAATGCTGGACGGCTGAGCATGACGACAAGCGCGGCGCTTTTTGCTTGCGGCCATATTGGAAAAGGCCAGTACTGCCACACCTGCGCCCAAACGGACCAAGAGCAGCTGGCCCGGCGTGCCGCGCGCGAGGCGAAACAAGTCGAGCGACGCAACGCGGCGGCCGCCGACCCTATCGATCTGTCCATCGTCAACCACTTGTCGGCCGTTCAACGCGAAGCCCGCGATGTGCTGGCGAAGATTAGCAGCGGCGTACACCCGTTCTCGTTGGACGGCAAGTTTTTAAAGTCTTCAGCCGGCAAGCTCCTGTCCGTTCCGGTCGGCCGCTCTTACCGCCTGCTCAAACGCCCATCCGAACCCGCGCGCGACTACTTGAGCTCCAATTTTCATATCGCCCCCGAAATGAACGATACAGAGGCGCGTTCGCCGTACACACCTCCCCAGGAACCAGTCGTCTGCCTCTATTGCGAAGATTGCAGGATGCAAACGCCTTGGTTTCCCGTGGGCAAGGACCGTAACGCAGCGTTCAATAAAGCTGGCGAGATCTGGAACGCTCGTACCCGGCGTCCGAAGGCCAAAGAAGGTGACCTGCTCAAGCTTGTGCACAAAGAGATCAGCGCCGTGGACGCAGCCTACCTAATTGACCTGCTTTCTCGAAACGAAGACGATTGGGAAAAGCGTGGGCCGATTTTCGGGATGATTGCCAAGAAGATTGCGGACAGCAAAATTACATTGAGCGATTTCTGGCCGGTTGATACTGTTCTCAACGATGCCGCCCGTTATCGCAAACTTTAGTAACTCGCCAAGCGCATTTGCATCGACGGGATCGCCTCGTATCAATTTCCGCGCATCCCGGCCGCAGGCGGCTCCGAAGACACCTGTTTCGAAAACGGCGTGAACTGGGCAGTCGACGATCTTCCTGATCGCGATCGTTGGTAGGATACGAGCGGGCTTGACTTCGCGGCCCGGCGTCTATCCTGAGTATAGATCTGGTCGCCGACTGGACACTTCACCCACCGGACGAACTGTATGTCTCCCATCGAATACCTCCGCGCCGCCTATCGGCAACGCGCAACGCACGCTCCCCAACTCGCCGTTGCTCTCGCTTTGGGCGTAATTTTGACGTATCACCTTCTCGTCGATACATCGCTGGACTGGTTTTTCCATTGATCGCCAACGGTCAGCAAGGAGCTTCAGATTATCATGATAATCTGAAGCTCACCCTGGCGAACCAATTAGGTGTTTAACACGAGCTATAGTCGCGTCTAAGTGCCGTGCCTTGCCAACTTTGATGACTCTTGGCGACGATTCAGGATACGGTAAAGCGCCGGACGGGAAATACCGAGTAGTTTTGCTGCAGCCTTCTTTTCGCCGCCCGCTTGAGTGATTGCGTCCTGCGCCTGTTCCAGCGTAATCGCGGCGGATTTCTGCTCCGCGCCACTGTTATACCTCGCCAAATACGCGTTCGCCTTGTCGGCACGACTGTGTCCAGCCGCCAAAGCCACTTGTTTCATTGCCTCCCGGTGATGCCTGAGATCGGTTCTCACGCTGGTGCCCTTGACGGGCGCGGCGACACCCGTCAGCTTTTCGTACATCTGCTGCAGATATTGATGCCGAAGACCGTGACTCGTGACGCTCAGCCCTGCTTTCGTTACGCCGTACCGCTTAAGCACATCGTAGTAGTGGTTCGTCCACTGCCTCTTGCTGTACCCATCCGGGATCGTCGAACCGGTACGCGTATTGGCTTACGTCAACACCTCCGCCAACACCGATTGTTGCAGTTCGATCGGCACGACTCGTTCACGGCCACCCTTTGTGCCTCGCGCAACGTTCAACAGGCCGTCAGATCGCGCTGACTCTCCCGGTCTCAATAAAAAGCTTTCCTCGACGCGGAGTCCAAACGCGGCCTGGAGCTTCATTTGCATGGCCACGACCGACCGGCTCCATCTTTGCGATCTCGTTGAGCGTGACCACCACGTCGACGTTATTGCCCTCCCACGACTTATCCTCGGTTGCGCTATACGAGCGGATCAGGCCACGTTCCTTCCGATCGACGTAATCGGCGAGCGTCCCTACAAGATTCGGCTTGTTGGTCCAGCAGGCAAACGCTCGAAAGTAAGTCAACTTGTTCTCGATCGTGCCAGCGCTTTGGTTCTTATCCGCCCCAGATTGACCAGGAAGCTAATGTGTTTCTCTTTCAATGACCATGGTGATTGCAATGCGTAACCGTTCTCGCGGGGTTCCTCAAACGAACGACACAGTTTTTGCAAACGATGGCCTTGCGTTTTGACTGAAAGCGGCTTCGAGCTGCGGCGCGTTCGGCTATGCACGCAGTCCACGTATCTTAAAAAGAGTATTTCAAGTTCCCGTTTGAAGTCGTGCGGAAGCCCGTCATATTCGTTCAACGCTCGACGGATATTCACGACCAGTTGCGTCATAGATCCTCCTAAACACTTCTGCTGCTGTTCAATAATTGATTGCGCGGTACAGTGCATGGCCTTGCTCGAACGCTTCTTGCAATTCCGCCGACTGCTCGAACCAAGGTGCATCGGCCCGATCACCGCCGCCGACAAAATTCCAGCCCGTCATGCACGCGTGTTTAAGTGCGCGGTGTCGTGTTTTCACATCGGTAAGTCCGAAGCGCAGCGACAATTGCCACTCCGACCACGCCGCGTCTGCCTCAAGTCGATGGTTCACCCAGCGCTCTATCCGCGAGGGCCGTTTCGGCACCGTCGTCCATGTCTCCCGTCGCAACGCCGAATTTCCCGTTCGCGCGCATGCAGTCGAACGCGTTCACGCGCGGCTCTGCCAGCGATTCGTAGCAATGCGCGCACGAAAATTCCATGTCGGTTTTGTGGATCGAGACGCTAGGCCGTCAAGCCGACTCATCGGCCTCAAACGTGCAATTGACGGCGATGCACTGACGCTGATCTCAAGCCACGTCGTGGAAGCAACCCATCGCGCGAACGTTGCCAGCGAGATCGCAGCGCGCTTGTTTTGCGGGACACGATCAATCAATCGATCAAGGCTGGGGCTGCAATCGCGCGCGCTGAACAACCGTCCCTCCGCACCCAGTTCATCAATATTGAAGCGATGTGCGCGATCGACATTGGCAGTCAACTCGTACCACGAGGTCTCGTTCCCGTCGTTGGATTGGTTGGAAAGCGCCCAGAACAGCGGTCCCAACAATTCGTGATACGAGCCGACAATCAGCGGTCCCGGCCTTCGCCGTCGGAAGGCCAACCCATTCCAAGACTCCTGCATCTGCATTCGCACCTCGTGCTCGCGTTCCATGACACCGGGCCATCGCGGATGCGCCCGTTTTTCTTTTGCCGCCGCACGAGAGTCACAGGGAGCCTATCTCCTGGTCTCGATCGCGCCGCGCGCTGCGCACCCCGCCGGGTCCTGCCTTCCTGTCCTTTAGCGATTCCGTTCGATAGCCCCGCACGTGGAAGAGACGTGCATCGACCTACCGTATTGCGGCGTGCTGCGGACCCCCACGCTGCGCGCGAAGACCGCTGGCGAGCCTGCTGGCTAACCTCAACCGGCACTGCTTGTCGCAGCGTCTTCGCGTTGAGCCTTGCCTGCTGCCGCCGCTGACCCGGCTCGCGTCATCCCGCAACGCTGTACCCGAGTCCACCGCTTCTACGGCTACCGCGCCGGCCTGGGTGCACCCCTGCGCCTGTGTGCCCCGTCTTGCGACAGCACGACAATCAGCCAATTGCTCGGTAATTCGTTTGCGCTGTTCTTTCTCCGGTCGCGCCTATCGTTCGTCTTCCGTACAGAGATGAGCCACCACTTTCGGCTCGCTCACCTCCCATCCCAAAGCACGTTCAATCCGCCGCGGTGTGTCGGGCCTCATGCAACATACCCAGCTTCGTATGCTGAAAGGATGCGTCCATACGCAATGAGATCGTCTTGGTCGCCGACGGAACTGTGTCCGCGTTGGCCTCCCAAGTCCTCTCACTTCGCAAATTCGGGCTAAACCGCCCGCAAACCCAATGGATATCGCATGCTCGGCGTCCTCACCCTGAGTCGCCTTGTGCTTGATTAACTTCAGAAAAAGGCCGCATCAATTTGTGGCCTGTGACAGAGGGGGTGTCGCTAGGCAAAGCGAGTCCCTGGATAGTCCTACTCGGAGGGTCGATGCGCTGTTTGCGCGGTGGGTATTTCAAAGAATAAACGCGATTTCCAGATTCGAGCGCCGGAAAGCTACGTAAATCATGTGAGTTTTTGCTTTCTTGATTTCGCCGCTTTGTCGCTACAGTTAAACCGTTCGCGTGAGTGCATGGCCCCTACAAGGGCCGTGCAGGGGCCAAACGACCCCTTGGGACGACCAGCCAACACATTTTGGAGAACAATATTGAAAGCACAGGTATTTGCAGTCGACGTGGGGTACGGCAACACCAAATCGGCATTTCGTATAGGTTCGGATCTAGCGACATTCATGTTCCCGTCACTCGCGCCAGTGGTCGTCAGCGACGCTGTCTCGAGTTTTGGGCATGGAGTGCTCTCCGATCGCAAGGTGCACGCCATTGAAATCGATGGAACCCTTTATGAGGTCGGTCCCGGCATCGATCGTTCATCCGCCTACGGGGGAATACCGGACGCACACTTTCCGAGGATTTCTGCACCACGCCAAACTATGTCGCCTTGCTATTCGGTGCATTGCGCTTCGCGGGCGTCAGCGAAGTCAAACGCTTGGTTCTCGGTCTTTCGGTGCATAGCATCAACAAGTATTCCGCCAGCGTGCGTGACGCATTCACCGGCACCCATCATTTCGCGAACGGCGAGGTGAAAATCGGCAGCGTCAAGGTCATTCCCCAACCATTGGGGTCGCTCGTCTCGTTCTCGGAATACGGTGGCGAACAATTCGACCGGGACAACGCGCATCTTGTGATCGACGTCGGCTACTTTACGAGCAACTGGGTTGTCGCCAACGGATTCACGATGAACGATCGCCGTAGCGGCTGTGCGCCCGGCGGGGCGTCTTAGATCTACAAGCACATCGCTTCGCTCATCGGCAAGCACGAAGGTGAACCCGTATCTGATATCGAGCGTATCGACGAAGCGCTTCGGCTAAAAAAGCCACTGCTGTTCTACGGACAAGACATCGATCTTGCCCCTTACCTCGAACAATCACAGGCCGTGACGCGCGCCACCGTCAAGGAAATCCAGAATAAGGTAGGCCGCACAGCCGACATTCGCTCGATTGTCTTGACTGGGTGCGACGGGAGACCGTCAGGAGATAGAAGGTGAAAGTTCTTTACGATGAAGAACTAGCGATTCACATCGACCCCGAGTCATGCGGTGGCACTCGCGAGGGTGTCACCGAAGCGTTGACTTGCGCGTGCGATTGGTTGATAGGTTCAAGCCGAGATGAAGTTGCGTCATCGTGATGTTCCGAGTTCGTTCGCCCTGTGATAGTACAACTTAGCGTTGATATACGCAGGCGTTTTGCAGAGCTTCCTAAACAGCCCCTAGTATAAAATCATCCGACCACAAACGAAGTTCCGCGATATGCCATTGCATACCTATCTGTTATTTTTGCCAGCCTGCTTTGCGCTGAACATGGCTTT
>LFMX01000011.1 GCA_001184405.1 Candidatus Burkholderia humilis | reverse complement strand
CATGTCTTCCCAGTAACGCATGAGAAAAGCTTCTCGTTGACGCGACGGTAATTTCTGAATTTCCGCGTCGATCAGATTCAAGACCTGCTCACGCTCGAGTTTGTTCTCGCTGCTTTCGACGCCTGCCGCGCCGTCCTCGGCTTCGAAGGTTTCGAGCGGGTCGAATTCGTCGTCGTCCGCGCTGCCGAAAGACGAAAAGAGACTGACCCAGGTGTTGCGCACCTTCTGGCGGCGGAAATAATCGTGCGTCGCGTTCTGAAGGATACGCTGGAATAAAAGGGGAAGCTCGGCCGCAGGGCGATCGCCGTATTTTTCCGCCAGCTTGATCATCGCGTCTTGCACGATGTCGAGCGCCGCGTCGTCATCGCGAACGGTATACACGGTCTGCTTGAACGCGCGTCTTTCGACGCCCGCCAGAAAATCGGCGAGTTTCTTGTCTGATGCCATCCGTTGGGGACCCGGCGCAACGAACTTGCGTCCGGTGTTGCGTCGATTGAGGATCGTGGGTTCTGGGGAAACCCACCGATGCTAGCAAATTTTCGCGCGATCCGGAAATTTTCAGTGGAATGCCGGCGGAATCCTTGCGCCAAACCAAAGATTCCGCCGCGCCGAACTGCAGGCAAACCCGGGCTCGGCGTGATTCCGTCACTTTTTGCTTGACCCGTCGCGCCGGCCACTGTTACATTTTACGACTCGCATCATCAGTGAAATGTCTGTTTTGAGGCGAGCCCAAGAAGCACGCCTGTCAAACCTGACGCGCCGCTTGAACCCGAGCCATAAGCCCGGCAGAGAGCACCCGATCAATTTTTTGCCGAAAATTCGAAAGGTGATGAATGAACATGCCTAGCGCGGAATTCTCCACGTCGGATACCACTCCTCCTCACGAAGCTGACTCCATCGGCGGCACCGTGCTCATGCGCGCATTGGCCGATGAGAACGTCGAGTTCATTTGGGGCTATCCCGGCGGCTCGGTACTCTACATCTACGACGAGCTCTACAAGCAGGACCAGATCCAGCACATTCTCGTGCGCCACGAGCAAGCCGCCGTGCACGCCGCCGACGCCTACGCGCGTTCGACCGGCAATGTAGGCGTGTGTCTCGTGACATCCGGTCCGGGCGTGACCAATGCCGTGACCGGCATCGCCACGGCCTATATGGATTCCATTCCGTTCGTCGTCATCAGCGGACAGGTTCCGACTGCGGCCATCGGTCTCGACGCATTCCAGGAATGCGACACCGTCGGCATCACGCGTCCGTGCGTGAAGCACAACTTCCTCGTGAAGGACGTGCGCGACCTGGCCGCGACCATCAAGAAAGCGTTTTATATCGCGCGTACGGGCCGTCCCGGTCCGGTGCTGATCGACATTCCGAAGGACGTGTCGAAGGCGCCGTGCAAGTACGAGCCGGTAAAAAGCGTCTCGCTGCGTTCGTACAATCCCGTCACGAAGGGCCATTCGGGCCAGATCCGCAAGGCAGTGCAGCTTCTGCTGTCGGCCAAGCGCCCGTATATCTATACCGGCGGCGGCATCATTCTGGCGGACGCATCGCGCGAATTGAACCAGTTCGCCGATCTGCTCGGCTATCCCGTCACCAACACATTGATGGGTCTCGGCGGCTATCGCGCATCGGACAAGAAATTCCTCGGCATGCTCGGCATGCACGGCACATACGAAGCCAACATGGCCATGCAGCACTGCGACGTGCTGATCGCCATCGGCGCGCGTTTCGATGATCGCGTGATCGGGGATCCGAAGCACTTCGCGTCGTCGCCGCGCAAGATCATCCATATCGATGTGGATCCGTCGTCCATTTCCAAGCGCGTGAAGGTCGATATTCCGATCGTCGGCGACGTGAAGGAAGTGTTGAAGGAACTGATCGAGCAGCTTCAACACGCGGAACACGGCCCGGACACGGCCGCGCTCAAGACGTGGTGGGACGAGATCGAAGGCTGGCGCGCGAAGGATTGCCTGAGCTACGACCGCAAGAGCGACATCATCAAGCCGCAGTATGTGGTCGAAAAGCTGTGGGAGCTGACCGACGGTAACGCGTTCGTGTGCTCGGATGTCGGCCAGCATCAAATGTGGGCGGCGCAGTTCTATCCGTTCAACAAGCCGCGCCGCTGGATCAACTCGGGCGGCCTCGGCACGATGGGCTTCGGTCTTCCCGCCGCAATGGGCGTGAAGATGGCTTATCCAGACGAGGAAGTGGTCTGCATCACCGGCGAAGGCTCCATCCAGATGTGCATTCAGGAGCTCTCGACGTGCAAGCAGTACAACACGCCCGTCAAGATCATCTCGCTGAATAACCACTATCTGGGCATGGTGCGCCAGTGGCAGCAGATCGAATACAAGAAGCGCTATTCCAGTTCGTATATGGATGCGCTGCCCGACTTCGTGAAGCTCGCCGAAGCGTACGGCCATGTCGGCATTCGCGTCGAAAAGACCGCGGACGTCGAGCCGGCGCTGAAGGAAGCGCTGCGTCTGAAGGATCGCACCGTATTTCTCGACTTTCAGACCGATCCGACCGAAAACGTATTCCCGATGGTGCAAGCCGGTAAAGGCATCACGGAAATGCTGCTCGGGTCTGAGGATCTATAACGCGGGTTTGTCTCGCGAGGCTCGCGCGCGCCTGTCTTCACAAAGGACATGCGTCGCGCGCGGGTTTTACAGACAGGCTTGGACTGGATAAACATCGGGAAAAGACACATGAAACACATCATCTCCGTTTTGCTGGAAAACGAACCGGGCGCGTTATCGCGCGTCGTCGGGCTCTTTTCGGCGCGCGGCTATAACATCGAAACGCTGACGGTGGCGCCGACCGAAGACAGTTCACTGTCGCGGCTGACCATCGTCTCCATTGGCTCGGACGACGTGATCGAACAGATCACGAAGCACCTGAACCGCCTGATCGAGGTGGTGAAAGTGGTCGACCTGACAGAGGGCGCCCACATCGAGCGCGAGCTGATGCTCATCAAGGTCAGGGCGGTCGGCAAGGAACGCGAAGAGATGAAACGCATGGCGGATATCTTCCGCGGCCGCATCATCGACGTAACTGAGAAGACTTACACGATGGAACTGACGGGCGCCTCCGACAAGCTCGACGCGTTCATCCAGGCGCTCGACGCCACCGCGATTCTGGAGACGGTCCGCACGGGCAGTTCCGGCATCGGCCGGGGCGAGCGGATTTTCAAGGTCTGACCGTCGGACCACTCAATTAGCAGCGCAAGTAACACACCAAATTCAACGCATCAGGACAAGGAACCACCATGAAAGTTTTCTACGACAAAGACGCCGACCTCTCCCTTATCAAGGGCAAGCAAGTCACCATCATCGGTTATGGCTCGCAAGGCCATGCGCACGCGCTGAACCTGAAGGAAAGCGGCGTGAACGTGACCGTTGGTCTGCGCAAGGGCGGCGCATCGTGGAGCAAGGCTGAGAACGCGGGCCTGAAGGTGAAGGAAGTGGGCGAAGCGGTGAAGGGCGCCGACGTCGTCATGATGCTGCTGCCGGACGAGCAGATCGCCGAAGTCTACAAGAACGAAGTGCACGACAACGCCAAGCAAGGCGCGGCGCTCGCCTTCGCGCACGGCTTCAACGTGCATTACGGCCAGGTGATCCCGCGCGCGGATCTGGACGTCATCATGATCGCGCCGAAAGCACCGGGCCACACCGTGCACGGCACGTACTCGCAAGGCGGCGGCGTGCCGCACCTGATTGCCGTGGCGCAGGACAAGTCGGGCTCGGCACGCGATGTCGCGCTGTCATACGCGGCGGCCAACGGCGGCGGCCGTGCGGGCATCATCGAAACGAACTTCCGTGAAGAGACGGAAACCGATCTGTTCGGCGAGCAAGCCGTGCTGTGCGGCGGTACGGTCGATCTGATCAAGGCTGGTTTCGAAACATTGGTGGAAGCGGGTTACGCGCCGGAAATGGCGTACTTCGAGTGCCTGCACGAACTCAAGCTGATCGTCGATCTGATCTATGAAGGCGGCATCGCCAACATGAACTACTCGATCTCGAACAACGCCGAATACGGCGAGTACGTGACGGGTCCGCGCATCGTCACGGAAGAGACGAAGAAGGCGATGAAGGCCGTGCTGAAGGACATCCAGACGGGCGAATACGCGAAAAGCTTCATCATCGAGAACCGTGCCGGTGCGCCGACGCTGCAGTCGCGCCGCCGTCTGACGTCGGAGCATCAGATCGAGCAGGTCGGCTCGAAGCTGCGCGCGATGATGCCGTGGATCGCAAAGAACAAGCTGGTCGACCAGTCGAAGAACTAAGTTCTCTCGCCAGTCACGCTTTTTGCTAGACCAAAGGCCGTCCGGATGCCCTGTGCGCCGGGCGGCTTTTGTTATCCTACGGTTTTTATAAAACACAGAACCCGTTCATGAACTATCCACATCCGATCATCGCCCGCGAAGGCTGGCCGTTTATCGCCATCGCGGCTGTCGTCGCCATCCTCGTGCAAGCGATGGGCGGCTTCGGCTTCGCCTGGATCTTCTGGCTAATCGTGATTTTCATCGTCCAGTTCTTCCGCGATCCGGCACGCCCCATTCCGACTCAGCCGAATGCCGTGCTGTGTCCGGCCGACGGGCGCATCGTCGCGGTCGAAACCGCGCACGATCCGTACGCAGGCCGCGAAGCGCTCAAGATCAGCGTGTTCATGAACGTGTTCAACGTGCACTCGCAGCGCTCGCCGGTGGACGGCGTGATCAGCAAGGTCCAGTACTTTCCGGGCGCGTATCTGAACGCCGCCGCGGACAAGGCGTCCACGGAAAACGAGCGCAATGCCATCGTGTTGCAGACGGCGAGCGGGCATACCGTGACATCGGTGCAGATCGCCGGTCTGATCGCGCGACGCATTCTGTGCTACGTGCACAACGGCGAGCCGCTCACGCGCGGTCAGCGCTACGGTTTCATCCGCTTCGGCTCGCGGGTCGATGTGTATCTGCCGATCGGTAGCCGGGCGCGTATGTCGATTGGCGAGAAGGTTTCGGCTTCGTCGACGATCCTCGCCGAATTCGCGGAATAACGCGCAGGCGTCGATATCCGTTGGTATCGGGCTGGATTCGGAGGACTCGATGGCGGCATTCAAACCGCGCCGTAACCGCATCAACGGAACGTCGCCGCGCGCGTTCCGTCGCAACAAGGCCACGCAGGACGTGAGTGTCGTGGAAACGCGGCGCGCCAAGCGGCAGCAGTTTCTGAGAAAGCGCGGCATCTATCTGCTCCCCAATGCGTTCACCACAGCCGCGCTCTTTTGCGGCTTTTTCGCCGTCGTTCAGGCGATGAACGTGCGTTTCGAGATCGCGGCCATCGCCATTTTCGTTGCGATGGTGCTCGATGGGATGGACGGCCGCGTCGCGCGCATGACGCATACGCAAAGCGCGTTCGGTGAACAGTTCGATAGCCTGTCGGACATGGTGTCGTTCGGCGTCGCGCCCGCGCTCGTGATGTACGAATGGGTGCTGAAAGACCTCGGGCGCTGGGGCTGGCTCGCGGCGTTCGTCTATTGCTCGGGCGCGGCGCTGCGGCTTGCGCGCTTCAATTCGAATATCGGCGTGGTCGATAAGCGCTATTTCCAGGGTTTGCCTTCGCCGGCTGCGGCTGCGCTGATCGCGGGTTTCGTGTGGCTTGCGACCGATAATCGCGTGCCGCTCAAGCTCGTTTGGCTGCCGTGGGTTGCCTTCACGCTGACCGTTTATGCGGGCGTGACGATGGTATCGAACGCGCCGTTTTATAGCGGCAAGGCGCTCGACATGCGGTATCGCGTGCCGTTTGTGGGCGTGCTGTTGGTCGTCGTGGCGTTCGTGCTGGTGTCGTCCGATCCGCCGGTGATGCTGTTTTGCCTGTTCGTGCTGTACGGCTTTTCGGGCTATATCTGGTGGGCGTATCTGGCGATGCGCGGCCGGCCGAATCCGGCGCGCAGCTCGTAGCGGGAACATTGACGCCGTGTTGATCGTCTTTGCCGGTTTGCCGGGCGTGGGCAAGAGCAGCATCGCCCTGCAGCTGGCCGAGCGGCTGAAAGCGGTGTATCTGCGGGTCGATTCGATCGAACAGAGCATTCGCGAAACGGACGTATTGCCCGAACACGGCGATGTCGGTCCGGCGGGTTATATAGCGGCGTATCGTCTGGCCGAAGATAATCTGCGGCTGGGACTGACCGTAATCGCCGATTCGGTGAATCCGCTGCAGATCACGCGCGATGTCTATCGCGACGTGGCGTGGCGGGCCGGCGCGCGGTGTTTCGGGATCGAAGTCGTTTGTTCGGATGCGGCGGTTCATCGGCGGCGGGTGGAAACGCGTATTTCGACGGTGGCCGGCTTGAAACTGCCCACCTGGGAGCAAATTGAATCGCGAGGCTACGAAACGTGGGACCGGCCGCCATTTCGGCTGGATACGGCGCTCGAATCGGTTGAGCAATGTGTGGATAGCGTGATCGGCGCAATCCAATGAAAAAGGCGATGAACCGGAATGGTCATCGCCTTTTTCCATGCCTGTCGTCTGTTCAGCTCACCCAGAAACGAGCGTGCCGTTCGAAATATGCACGCGTTCGCCTTGCTGGAACGGCGGCTGATTCTTGTAGGTGAAATAACGCGTCTTGCCGTTTTCCATGTGCACGCGAACCGAATAATCGGTTTCGCTGCGGATGTGTTTCTCGACCGAATTTCCCGCGAGGCCGCCGCCGAGCGCGCCAAGCAAGGTCATTGCGGTGCGGCGGCCGCCGCGTCCGAACTGATTACCCACGACACCGCCCGCCACCGCGCCGATACCCGTTCCGTATCCTTCTCGTTTGACGGCGGAAATCGCCTCGACGGTGCCGCAGGTCGAGCAAATCGCCTGATGTTGCGGCGGTTGCTGAGCTTGCTGTTGTTGAGCCTGAGCTTGAGTCGCCGTCGGCTGAGCGGGCGTCACCGGTTGCTGCGCGACACCGCAGCGGACTGTGTCTGCAGATTCTGTTCCGAATTGCTCGATGCCTTCGGGAACAGTCCCGTCATCGCTGCCGTGGCCGCGAGACTCGCGACGATCACCGCGCCCCGCCGCCGTCGCGATTGGTCCCGTTATCCATTTTTAGAACCTCCGTTTCGAGGCAAGAAGCGAGCGGGGCGAACTGCCACCGTCAATATTTGTGTTCTGGCTGCATTCTGGGGGAAACCCGGATTTTTCGCTCTTTCCGGTTGTAACAATTTCCCGGAAACGGCGCTTATGTGATAGAGCACAACCGATGCCAACGCCGAAATGGCGGCGCAGCCCGTTGCATCGACCTGAAACGGCTTGAAACTTTTACCAGCGGTTACAACAAAAAGCGCCAGACGAAAAAAAGCGCGCCTCGATAGGCGCGCTTTCTTCGCTACATTGAAGCCGCGAAATCAGTCTTCGCGACGCAGATGCGGGAACAGAATCACGTCGCGGATGCTCGGGCTATCGGTCAGCAGCATCACCAGCCGATCGATACCGATGCCGCAGCCGCCCGTCGGCGGCATGCCGTATTCGAGCGCGCGGATATAGTCGGCGTCGAAATACATGGCTTCTTCGTCGCCGGCGTCTTTCTGATCGACCTGCTTCTGGAAGCGCGCGGCCTGATCTTCCGGATCGTTCAGCTCCGAGAAACCATTGGCGATCTCGCGGCCCGTGATGAACAACTCGAAGCGCTCGGTGATGCCCGGCACCGTGTCCGATTCACGCGCGAGCGGCGACACTTCGATCGGGTAATCGACGATATACGTCGGCTCCCATAATTGCGATTCCGCCGTTTCTTCGAACAGCGCCAACTGCAACGCGCCGATTCCGGCGTTCAGAAACGCGGGCTGCGTCGTATCGACGCCGAATTTCTTCAGCTCGGCGCGCATGAACGTGCCGTCGTTAAGTTGCTCGTCGGTGTACTGCAGCGCGTACTTTTGAATCGCCTGATTGATCGTCAGACGATGGAACGGCTTCGCGAGATCCAGTTCACGGCCTTGATACGTGATGGTCGCGGTGCCGAGTGCATCGATGGCGGCCTGGCGGATCAACTGCTCGGTGAAGTCCATCAGCCACGCGTAATCGGTGTACGCGACGTAGAACTCCATCATCGTGAATTCCGGGTTGTGACGCGGCGACACGCCTTCGTTCCGGAAATTACGGTTGATCTCGAACACGCGCTCGAAGCCGCCGACGATCAGCCGCTTCAAATACAGTTCCGGCGCGATACGCAAAAACATCTGCATATCCAGCGCATTGTGATACGTGACGAACGGCTTGGCCGCGGCGCCGCCCGGAATCGGGTGGAGCATCGGCGTTTCGACTTCCATGAAGTTCGCCTTCGCCATGAAATTGCGGATCGACGAAAACGCCTTCGTGCGCGTGAGGAACGTCTTGCGCGATTCCGGCGTGACGATCAGATCGACATAGCGCTGGCGATAGCGCGTTTCCTGATCGGCAAGGCCGTGGAACTTGTCCGGCAGCGGGCGCAGCGCCTTCGACAAAAGACGCAACTCCGTGCAGCGCACCGACAGTTCGCCCTTGTTCGTGCGAAACAGCACGCCCTTGGCCGCGACGATATCGCCCAGATCCCACTTTTTGAATGCGTCGTAGGTTTGCTCGCCGACATCGGCGGGTGTCACAAAGAACTGGATCTGGCCGCTGCCGTCCTGAACCGTCGTGAAACTCGCTTTGCCCATCACGCGTTTGAGCATCATCCGGCCGGCCAGCGCGACGGGCAGGGGATTGGCTTCGAGCGCGTCTTTGTCGGTTTCGGCGTATTCGGTCTGAAGGGCGGCGGCCTGATGCGTCGGACGGAAGTCGTTCGGATAGGCGACGCCTTGCTCGCGCAGCGCGCGCAGCTTGTCGCGGCGCTCGGCGACGATCTGGTTCTCTTCCTGTTCGGGAGCGACGCTCGCTTGAGTCGGCTCGGTCATGATGATTCTTGGCTGGTGATGCGGGCGAATGCGTTGATATGAAACGAAAAGCGCGGATATCGATCGATACCCGTGCCGGCGGTTTAAACGCCCTGTTTCAGGCTCGCGCTGATGAAGTCGTCGAGGTCGCCGTCGAGCACGGCGCGCGTGTTGCTCATTTCCACGCTGGTGCGCAGATCCTTCACGCGGCTTTGGTCCAGCACGTAGGAGCGGATTTGATGGCCCCAGCCCACGTCGGTCTTGCTCGATTCGAGCTTGTCCTGTTCGGCCTGGCGCTTGCGCATTTCGAATTCATAGAGACGCGCCTTGAGCATCTGCATGGCTTCCGCGCGGTTGCGGTGCTGCGAGCGGTCGTTCTGGCACTGCACGACGATGCCCGTGGGCGCGTGCATCAGACGCACGGCGGAGTCCGTCTTGTTGATGTGCTGACCGCCCGCGCCGGACGCGCGATACGTGTCCGTGCGGATATCGGCGGGATTGATCTCGATTTCAATCGAATCGTCGATTTCCGGATACACGAACACCGACGAGAACGACGTATGGCGGCCGCCCGACGAATCGAACGGCGACTTGCGCACGAGGCGGTGAATGCCGGTTTCCGTGCGCAAATAGCCGTATGCGTATTCGCCTTCGACCTTGATGGTCGCGCTCTTGATGCCGGCGACATCGCCTTCGGACTCTTCGAGCACTTCGGTCTTGAAGCCTTTGCGTTCGCAGTAGCGCAGATATTGGCGCAGCAGCATGGACGCCCAGTCGCACGCTTCGGTGCCGCCGGCGCCGGCCTGAATGTCGATGAAGCAGTTGTTCGGATCGGCCGGGTTCGAAAACATCCGGCGGAATTCGACGTCTTCGACGCGCGCCCTGAGCGCATCGGCATCCGATTCGGACGCGACCAGCGTGTCTTCGTCTTCTTCCTCGCGGGCCATATCGAAGAGTTCGTTGGCATCGCGCAGGTCGTTGTCGAGGTCCGTGAGCGTGGTCACGACGCCGTCGAGCAGCTTTTTCTCACGACCGAGCGCTTGCGCGTTCTTCGAGTCGTTCCAGACGTTCGGGTCTTCGAGTTCCTTGTTGACTTCGGCTAGACGCGCAAATTTCGCGTCGTAGTCAAAGATACCCCCGTAGCTCGCCTGCGCGCCGACGCAAGTCGGACAGTAGGCTTTCGATCGCGTTCAGACGTTCCGCTTCCATTTGTCGATCTTCAGTTTTGTTCGTAAAAAGATTACAATTATAGATGATCGGGCGGGGTGGCTTTTGCTTACCGCAGGTTGGGGTGCTGCTTGTTTTGTTTGTGCTTTTTATTCAGTAGCCGCCGGGGAGGCGGCTACTGAATAAAAAGACAAGAAACCAGCATTCAAGCCGCATGCTCGACGATCAACTGCACCCGCGCGACCCCATTCCACGAATCAGAAACAAGCCGATAAGCAACAACAGCCCGCACGGGCAAAGGCTCCGTATGATTAAACCAGATCGCATTAAACCGCTGCCGCGCGCGCAAAAGCTGCAACTTCAAATGCTTATCCTTCACCAATGCCTGCGAAGCAACCTCAAACTCCCCTGAAAAGGTAGGCGCCGGAAACCCCTGACCCCAAACCGCCCCATCGAGCATCTCGACGAATTGCGGCGTGAAGTACGCATCCTCGAGTTCACCATCCGTTTCGATGGTCCGCGAAAGCGCATCCGCCGTAAGCCACTCACGCCCAACCGCTTCGAACGCCGCCGTAAAGCGCGGAATGTCCGCCGTAGAAAGCGTAAGACCCGCAGCCATCGCATGCCCGCCGAACTTGTGGATCAAACCTGGCTCTCGCTTGGAAATCAGATCGACCGCATCGCGCAGATGAAAACCGGGAATCGAACGCCCGGAGCCTTTGCACAGCGTGCCGCTGTCATCGGCATGCGCAAACGTGAACGATGGCCGATGAAACTTCTCCTTCAGCCGTCCGGCCACGATCCCGATCACGCCCTGATGCCAGCCCGGATCGAAAAGCGTCAAGGTGGCGCGCTTACCGGCATCGAAAGTCGCTAACTCGGCGAGCGCCTGCTGCTGCATACCCGCTTCGATTTCGCGACGCTCGCGGTTCATCGAATCGAGCTGCTGGGCGAATTCCCACGCGCGGCCGACGTCATCGGTCGTCAAACATTCGATACCCAGCGACATGTCCGAAAGCCGACCCGCCGCATTGAGCCGCGGCCCGAGCGCAAAGCCGAGGTCGAAGCCAGACGCGGCGCGCGCATCGCGGGCGGCGGCGCGAAAGAGTGCGGCGATACCCGGCTGCATGCGGCCCGAACGAATCCGCTTCAAACCCTGCGCGACGAGAATGCGGTTGTTGCAGTCGAGCTTGACGACATCCGCGACCGTGCCGAGCGCGACCAAATCGAGCAGGCCGTCAAGACGCGGCTCGGGCGCATCGGCGTAGGCGCCGCGCTTGCGCAGTTCGGCGCGTAGCGCAAGCAGCACGTAGAACATCACGCCTACGCCCGCGATGCACTTGCTCGGAAACGCACAACCAGGCTGATTCGGATTGACGATCGCGCGTGCGGCGGGCAATTCATCGCCGGGAAGGTGATGATCCGTCACGAGCACGTCGATGCCCAGCGCATTCGCCGCCGCCACGCCTTCCACGCTGGCGATGCCGTTATCGACCGTAATCAGCAGTTCGGGCAAGCCGCGCGGCGAACGCGCGGCCAGTTCGACGATTTCCGGCGTCAGTCCGTAGCCATATTCGAAGCGGTTCGGCACCAGATAATCGATCGATGCGCCAAACATGCGCAGCCCGCGCACGGCCACTGCGCACGCGGTCGCGCCGTCGCAGTCGTAGTCGGCGACGACGAGCATGCGCTTGTTTGCCGCGAGCGCATCGGCGAGAACGATGGCGGCATCGTCGCAACCTTTGAGGCCGGTGGGCGCGTGCAGGCGCTTGAATTCGGTTTCCACCTCGTCAGGCGACGTGACGCCGCGCGCCGCGTAGAGACGCGCGATCACGGGATGCAGGCCGTGGCGCATGAGCGCTTCGGCATCGGCGGGGGAGGCGGCGCGCGTAACGATTTGCGTCATGCTGATTTCACAATTATTCGATGAACAAGGCCGCGATCGGCCGGCGACGCCAGAATTTGCGCAAGTCCGAACGCGTGACGGTGAGCGTGACCGAACCGGTGTCGCCGCAAAGCGTGAGGCCGAGTTTGGACAACGAGCCGTCGCTGAGCGCCTGCAATGCGGGCGCAAACCACGAGGCTTCGAGCGCCTTCAAGGCGTCATTCCACACCGCCCAATCCTGTTCGATGAACGGCGCGGAAAACGGATCCAACTCGACGAGCGCGCTGCCGCCTTCGCGCACGAACGCCGCGAACGATTCCGGCGGAGAAGACGGTTTGATGCCCGCGGCCATCGCGAGGCCGCGCGTAGCGGCGGCATCGGACATGACGCGCACGAACGGGCTCGTGACCGGACGCAGCGCGCCCTGACCGTGCAACCAGATGGAATTGATCGCAGGCAATCCGAGCGATTCGCGCTCGAGGTTCAGTGGATGCTCGAACCACGCCATCTGCACTTCGTCCTGCAGCTTCATCCACGCGCGCGAACGCTTGCCGGTGCGGGCTTCGTGCGGCAGCCAGATTTCGATATTGCGCCCCGTCGCGCGCAGCGGCGATGCGCCCGCGAGCGCGCCGAGCGCATCGCCGGAAATGTACCAGCGCAGGGGCGTCGACGCCTGCAACGTCACATTGAGATCTTCGATGACCGGCCGCGCCGCATCGAAGAGCGCGCGCGCTTCTTCCGTGCGCACGCCGAGCGTGGCCGGATCGATCAGTACGAGATGATCGTGCGCGATACGCACATGCACCGGCTCGATGCAGGCCCACGAGGCATCGCCGGGCGTGCCGCCATCGGCGAGGAGCATGAAGGGCGCGAGCGGCGCGTCATCGGCATAACGCTGGTCGGCCGGCGACACCGCGCCGAACGCGCGCGCGATCCAGCGTTCGTGCGGCAGCGTGCGCTGAAAATCCTCGCCGATCACGCGCTCGACGAGCGTCGCGCGCGCAAGCAGCCGGTCGAACGCCGCGCTCTCCAGTCCGTGCAGTGCGGTGGCGGCATCGGCGGCCGAGGGCAGGGCGAACGGAAGCAGGAGATGGAGTTCGGATGCGGGCATGATGCGTGGCATTGTAGGGCATTGCAGCGGCCTTCACGCTCGCGCGAACGTCATGCGATATGACGTGACAGACCTCACATATGGCAAACTTTCGCAAATTTCACGCTCGGACCGGGTCGAGATGCGTCTCTTTGCCTCAAGTCGCATCCGCATCGCGCCACGACGCGTATCGCAACCTATAAAAGCCACGCCGACGCAACCGCAAAAGGACTCGCTTGAAACTCCCGTATGAATGGCAGATCGGCTGGCGCTACACACGCGCCAGCAAACGCACCACAGGCAACGGCTTCATTTCGTTCATCGCGCTGGTGTCGATGTCGGGCATCGCGCTCGGCGTCGCGGCGCTGATCGTCGTGCTCTCGGTGATGAACGGATTCCAGAAGGAAGTGCGCGACCGCATGCTGTCTGTGCTCGCGCACGTCGAAATCTTTTCGCCGACGGGTTCGATGCCCAACTGGCAGCTCACCGCGCAGGAAGCGCGCAAGAACCCGGAAGTGATCGGCGCCGCGCCCTATGTCGAGGCGCAGGCGCTGCTAACGCGGCAAGGCACGGTCAGCGGCGTGGCGCTGCGCGGCGTGAAGCCGTCGCTGGAGCCGCAGGTGTCGGATATCGGCAAGGAAATGCGCGCGGGCGCGCTGACGAATCTGAAGCCGGGCGAATTCGGCATCGTGCTCGGACGCGATCTCGCGACCAATCTCGGCGTGATGGACGGCGACAAGATCACGCTCGTTGCGCCCGAAGGCACCATCACGCCCGCCGGCATGATGCCGCGTCTGAAGCAGTTCACGGTGGTCGGCATCTTCGAATCCGGTCACTACGAATACGATTCGACGCTCGCGCTCATCTCCATTCAGGATGCGCAGGCGCTGTTCCGTCTGCCCGCGCCGACCGGCGTGCGGCTGCGCCTGAAAGACATGCAGCACTCGCCCGAAGTCGCGCGGCAACTGGCGCATACGTTCTCGGGCGATCTTTATATCCGCGACTGGATGCAGCAGAACAAGACGTGGTTCTCCGCCGTGCAAATCGAAAAGCGCATGATGTTCATCATCCTGACGCTGATCATCGCGGTGGCGGCGTTCAATCTCGTGTCGTCGCTCGTGATGACCGTCACCGACAAACAGGCCGATATCGCCATTCTTCGCACGCTCGGCGCGCAGCCCGGCTCCATCATGAAAATTTTTGTCGTGCAGGGCGTGACGATCGGTTTCATCGGCACGGCGATCGGCATCACGCTCGGCTGTCTGATCGCATGGAGCATTCCGTGGCTCGTGCCGATGATCGAACAGCTTTTTCATGTGCAGTTTCTGCCGCCTTCGGTGTACTTCGTCAGCGAGTTGCCGTCGGAGCTCGTGGCGAGCGATGTGATCCGCATCGGCGTGATCGCATTTTTGTTGTCGTCGCTGGCGACGTTGTACCCGAGTTATCGCGGCGCGAAGGTGCGGCCGGCCGAGGCGTTGCGCTATGAGTGATATGAACCAGAACGATATCGTCCTTCACGCGACGTCCATTTCAAAGACCTTCGTGCAAGGCGGCTTCAACGTGCAGGTGCTCGATAACGCGCAACTCGAAGTGCGGCGCGGCGAGAAACTCGCGATCGTCGGCGCTTCGGGTTCGGGCAAGAGCACGCTCCTGCACGTGCTCGGCGGTCTGGACGAACCGAGCGCGGGCAAGGTGTCGCTGCTCGGCAAGTCGTTCACCGAGCTGAAGGAAAAGGAGCGCAACGAGTTGCGTAATCGCGCACTCGGTTTCGTGTATCAGTTTCATCATTTGCTGCCGGAATTCACGGCGCTCGATAATGTGGCGATGCCGCTGCGCATCCGCCGCATGCCCGAGGAAGTGGCGCGCAAGAAAGCGCAGGTCATGCTGGAGCGCGTGGGCATCGGGCATCGTGCGAAGTATCGGCCGGGCGAGTTGTCGGGCGGCGAACGTCAGCGCATGGCGATCGCGCGCGCACTCGTCACGCATCCCGCCTGCGTGCTCGCCGATGAACCGACCGGCAATCTCGACGGCGGCACGGCGGATAACGTCTTCAATCTGATGCTGGAGTTGTCGGAGACGCTGAAGACGAGCTTCGTGATCGTCACGCACGATCAGGATCTCGCCGCGCGATGCGACCGCATCATGCGTCTTCGCGACGGCGCGCTGTACGAAGAGCCGTCTGTTCCCGTTTGACGTAGAGCGTTCGCGGAGCGCGTCATGTGGATCGATACGCACTGTCATCTCGATGCATCCGAATTCGACGCCGACCGCGACGCCGTCGCGTCCGAGGCGCTGGCGTCGGGCGTCGATCGCATCGTGATTCCAGGCGTCGATCGCGGCAATATCGCGACGGTGCGGGAGCTGGCGCATCGCATCGAAGACGGCGCGTATGCGCTCGGCATCCATCCGCTTTTCACGCCGCGCGCGACCGATGACGATCTGCGCGTGCTGCGCGAAGAAATTGCGGCGAGTCTGGATGATCCGCTATTCGTGGGTATCGGCGAAATCGGGCTGGATTATTTCGTGCCCACGCTCGACGATGCGCACCAGCAATTCTTCTATAACGAACAGCTAAAGATTGCGCGCGAATTCGGCTTGGCCGTGATTTGCCATGTGCGTAAATCGCAGGACAAGGTGTTGAAAAGCTTGCGCGTGCACGGTATTCATTGCGGCATCGCGCATGCGTTCAACGGCAGTTTTCAGCAGGCCGAGGCATTTATCGCGCAGGACATGCGGCTGGGCTTCGGCGGCAATCTGACGTTCGAACGGGCGTTGCAGATACGGCGGCTCGCTGCAGAGTTGCCGCTCGACGCCATCGTGCTCGAAACCGATGCGCCCGACATCGCGCCGTCCTGGCGCTACAAAGGGCGCAATTCGCCGGATCAGGTGCCGGGCATCGCGAAAGTGCTGGCGCAGTTGCGCGGCATCGACGAGCAGGCGCTTGCCACCGGCACAACGGCTAATGCGCACGCCGCGCTGCCCCGGCTCGCGCTCGCGTCTTCATAATCGTTTCCAACTGCTTTGGATTTCCAACTGCTTTGGATGATCGGCTTGATCGGCTTCGTTCGAGGCGGCGGTTTCGTTTCGACTGAAGACGTGAGGACGATGTGCGCGCGGTCTTGCTGGGTTTTGCGTTGGGCGTGTGGGGCTTGCAGCAGCGGGCGTCGTTGCCGGGGTGGGGCGGGTATTTCTTATGTGGCGCGCTGATTGTGTCTTGCTGCGCGCTGAGTTGTGCGAAACCGCGCTTTTCTGGTGATCGCCGCGTGCGCTTTCGGCTTTGTGTATTCGGCGTGGCGCGCGGACGTGCGTTTGAGTCAGCAACTTCCCGTCCGCCTACGAACAGCGTGATATCGCGTTGACGGGCTTCGTTCGCGGGCTGCCGGAATCGCAAGCCGAGGGCACGCGCTTTCTGTTTGAAGTCGAATCGAATGGCGCGGGATTGCGCGATTTTCCGCGCATCGTGCGATTGCTTTGGGTGCCGCGCGACGGCGCGTGGCCGGTGCTTCGCGCAGGCGATCGATGGACGCTCACCGCGCGTCTCAAGCGTCCACACGCCAGCGCCAATTTCGCCTTGTGCGACATGGAAGCGGCGATGCTCGAACGCGGTATTCGCGCGACGGGTTCGGTATCGAATGCTTTTAAACCGCGTCGTTTGAAGTCGAACGCGTTCGGTCCGATGCTGATGATCGATCGCATCCGTGCGCGTTTGCGTGAGCGCATCGAGACGGTGCTCGGCGATGCGCCGCATCGCGGCATCGTGATTGCGCTCGCGGTCGGCGCACAAGACGCCGTCAGCGATACCGACTGGTCGATCATGCGCGCAACCGGCACGAGTCATCTCGTCGCGATTTCGGGTTTGCATATCGGTTTCGTGGCGGGTTTGGCGGCGCTCCATGTGCGGCTTCGTCTGGCGACGGATGTCGTTTCGCAAATCACGCGCACCGCTCATTTTCCCCGCGCCGATGGCGTCCGCCCTCGGCGCGGCGTTCTTCGCCGCGTGTTATGCCGCGCTCGCCGGGTTCAACGTGCCCGCGCAGCGCACGTTCTGGATGCTGCTCGTATTCGCGATCGCGTATGTGCGCGGGCGGCGGCCGGCGTCGTCGCTCGTGTTGTGCTGGGCGCTTGCGTTCGTGTTGATCGCGGATCCGTGGGCGGTGACATCGCCGGGATTCTGGCTGTCATTTTGCGCAGTCGGCGCGATTCTTTTCGCGATTCAGGCGTGCGGATCGCAGGCGAAACGTTCGCGCGTCGAGCCGGGCAATGCTGTCGACTGGGACAAGGGCGTCGGTCAATCGGCGAGTGCACAACGACAAGACGCGGAATACGAAAGCCTCGTCGCGGCGTGCATATGAGCCGCTATCGTGACGAACGCGGCGGCGAGCATCCGAAAGTGTGGCTCGTCGATCATTCGCTGAGCGGGTATTTATCGATGATGGCCGCGCTCAAACATCCGCAATGGGCGAAAGGCGTCGTGATGATCGATTCGCCGGTGATCGCGGGATGGAAGAGCGGACTGTTGCGCTTCACACAATTCACCGGCCTCGACGAACGCCTGTCGCCCGCCGCCGCGACCCAGCGCCGTCGCACGCAATGGCCGAGCCGGGACGACACGTGGCGGCATTTTCGTGCGAAGCCCGCGTTCGCGCGCTGGGACAAGCGCATGTTGTCCGACTACACCGATTTCGCGATTCCGGCCGTGCCGAACGGCGCACGCTCGCTCACATTCGACCGTCACGTCGAATATCTGATCTATCGCACGCTGCCAGGCACGCGCGGCTCGCGCATGGCGCGCCGGTGCCCGTTGGGTTCATCGCCGGGACGCATTCGCGCGAAGTGCGGCACGTGGGACTCGACATGACGCGGCGTATCGCGGGCGAGCATTTCGAGTGGATTGACGGTAGCCATCTCTTTCCGATGGAGCGTCCCATCGATACCGCGCGCGCCGTGCAGCGCCTGCTTAACGGACTCTCGACGGCGCTCGATCGCTGAACTTTTAAGGGCGCGATGCGCGCGATATCCGCAATGCCTCGACACGTTCGGGACCGCTCGGGCGCTTCGTGGGAGCCTGCCTTTACGGTATAATCCGTTTTTCCCGCGAGCATCTAGCGATGACCAAATATGTATTCGTCACCGGCGGCGTAGTTTCGTCCCTTGGCAAGGGTATTGCCGCCGCCTCCCTCGCCGCGATCCTCGAATCGCGCGGTCTGAAAATCACTCTCCTCAAGCTCGATCCCTACATCAACGTCGACCCCGGCACGATGTCCCCGTTCCAGCACGGCGAAGTGTTCGTGACGGAAGACGGCGCGGAGACGGACCTCGACCTCGGCCACTACGAGCGCTTCATCAGCACGAAGATGCGCAAGGCCAACAACTTCACCACGGGCCAGATTTACGAATCGGTGATCCGCAAGGAACGCCGCGGCGAGTATCTCGGCAAGACGGTGCAGGTCATTCCGCACATCACCAACGAAATCCAGGCGTTCGTCGAGCGCGGCGCGGCTGCGGCCACGTGCGGCCAGCCGGATGTCGCGATCGTCGAAGTCGGCGGCACGGTGGGCGATATCGAATCGCTGCCGTTCCTCGAAGCCGTGCGTCAGATGAGCCTGCGCATGGGCCGCAACAGCGCGTGCTTCGTGCACCTCACGCTCGTGCCGTTCATCGCCACGGCGGGTGAACTGAAGACCAAACCCACGCAGCACAGCGTGCAGAAGCTGCGCGAAATCGGTATCTATCCGAACATGCTCCTGTGCCGCGCGGACCGCCCGATTCCCGACGACGAGCGCGCCAAGATTTCGATGTTCTCGAACGTGCCCGAAGACGCGGTCATTTCCGTGTGGGACGCGGACAGCATCTACAAGATTCCGCAGATGCTCAACGACCAGCATCTCGACGACATCATCTGCGAAGAACTCAAGCTCTCACCGCCGCCCGCCGATCTGAAGATGTGGGCCGATCTCGTGCAGAAGCTCGAGAACCCGAAGAGCGAAGTGACCATCGGCATGGTCGGCAAGTATGTCGAACTCACGGAGTCGTACAAGTCGCTGATCGAAGCGCTGCGCCACGCGGCCATTCATACGTCGACGAAGGTCAATATCGAGTACATCGATTCGGAACAGATCGAAGCCGAAGGCACCGATGCCCTCAAGCATCTCGATGCCGTGCTCGTTCCGGGCGGTTTCGGCCGTCGCGGCACGGAAGGCAAGATCAAGGCCATTCGCTACGCGCGTGAATCGAAGACGCCGTATCTGGGCATTTGCCTCGGCATGCAGTTGGCCGTCATCGAGTTCGCGCGCGATGTCGCCGGTCTCGAAGGCGCCAACTCCACCGAATTCGATTCCGACACGCCGAATCCGGTCGTCGCGCTCATCACCGAGTGGTACGACCGCGCGGGCCGCGTCAAAAAGCGCAACGAAGAATCGGATTTGGGCGGCACCATGCGCCTTGGTTCGCAGAAGTGCCCGATCAAGGCCGGCACGATGGCCGAGCGCATCTACGGTGCGAATGTGAACGAGCGTCATCGTCACCGTTATGAGGTGAATAACCGCTTCGTGCCCCAACTCGAAGCGGGCGGGCTTATCATCAGCGCCCGTACGCCGAGCGAGGATTTGCCTGAAATGATGGAACTGCCGCAATCGCTGCATCCGTGGTTCGTGGGCATGCAGTTCCATCCCGAATTCACGTCGACGCCGCGCGACGGCCATCCGCTTTTCAAGGCGTTCGTCGAAGCCGCGCGCGCACGCTCAGGGCGATGCATCGCCGGCTGCATCGAGTAAGGCAACCGCAGGAGCGCAAGCATGAAGCTGTGTCACTTCGAAGCGGGACTGGACAAGCTGTTCTTTCTGATCGCAGGCACGTGCGTGGTCGAATCGGAGCAAATGACGATCGACGTCGCCGGGCGGCTGAAGGAAATCACGCAGAAGCTCGGTATTCCGTTCATCTACAAGTCGTCGTTCGACAAGGCGAACCGTAGCTCGGGCAAGTCGTATCGCGGGCCGGGCATGGATGAAGGCTTGCGCATTCTCGGCGAAGTGAAGAAGCAGCTCGGCGTGCCGGTTCTGACAGACGTGCATGCCGAAGAGGAAATCGAAGCGGTCGCATCGGTCGTGGACGTGCTGCAAACGCCCGCATTCCTATGCCGTCAGACCGACTTCATCCACGCGTGCGCGCGTTCGGGCAAACCGGTCAACATCAAGAAAGGCCAGTTTCTCGCGCCGCACGACATGAAGAACGTGATCGACAAGGCGCGCGACGCGGCGCGTGAAGCGGGTCTGTCGGAAGACCGTTTCATGGCGTGCGAGCGCGGTGTGTCGTTCGGTTATAACAACCTCGTGTCGGATATGCGATCGCTTGCGATCATGCGCGAAACCAACGCGCCGGTCGTTTTCGATGCCACGCATTCGGTGCAGTTGCCGGGCGGGCAGGGCACGAGTTCGGGCGGTCAGCGCGAGTTCGTGCCGGTGCTGGCGCGCGCGGCGGTCGCCACGGGCGTCGCGGGTCTCTTCATGGAGACGCATCCGGATCCGGCGTGCGCGAAGTCGGACGGTCCGAACGCGGTGCCGCTGCATCGTATGGAAGCGTTGTTGGAAACGCTCATCACCATCGATCGCGCGGTGAAGAGCGGCCCGTTCAACTGAGCGGTACAAGTAAAAAGCAGCAGGGCGCGGGCGTCTCGTCATATCGTCACGGTCGCTCGCGTCGCAAAAATAGATCGCGGACAGTGATCAGCAGGACGGAGGAGCGTGTCAACAGGGCGAGGTCTGCATCGAAAAAATGCGGACAGGTGGATGAAACCGCCCGCTCCCACGGAAGCGATGCGGATCGAACAGGTTTGTAATGCGGCGAGCGCATGTGCAGTTTGACACATGCGCAGGCGGTGAGCCGTGATTGAATCGCCGATCCCGCTTCGCCGCCCGGTGCGCCGCAGCAGCGCCCGGCGATCAGCAAAAGGGTCAGGCGAAACCAGTGAAGCGCGACCGGTGGGTGTATCGAAGTGTAAAAACCGGCGTCGCGCTTCGTTGTGACTGACAGAATTCATCGTCATTTCTTGAGGAAACCATGAGTGCTATCGTAGATATCATCGGTCGCGAGATTCTCGATTCGCGAGGCAATCCGACCGTCGAATGCGACGTGTTGCTGGAATCGGGCACGATGGGCCGCGCCGCGGTGCCGTCGGGCGCGTCCACCGGATCGCGCGAAGCCATCGAATTGCGCGACGACGAAGCCGGCCGCTACAACGGCAAGGGCATGCTGAAGGCCGTCGAACACATCAACACCGAGATTTCCGAAGCCATCATGGGCCTCGACGCCTCGGAACAGGCTTTCCTCGACAAGACGCTGCTCGAACTCGACGGCACCGACAACAAGTCGCGCCTCGGCGCAAACGCCATGCTGGCCGTGTCGATGGCCGTCGCCAAGGCCACCGCTGAAGAAGCCGGCCTGCCGCTGTACCGCTACTTCGGCGGCTCGGGCGCCATGCAACTGCCGGTGCCGATGATGAACATCATCAACGGCGGCGCGCACGCGAACAACAGCCTGGACATCCAGGAATTCATGATCGTGCCGGTGAGCCAGCCGACCTTCCGCGAAGCGCTGCGTTGCGGCGCGGAAGTGTTCCATGCGCTCAAGAAGATTCTGGCCGAGCGCGGCATGAGCACGGCGGTGGGCGACGAGGGCGGCTTCGCGCCCAACTTCGGCAGCAACGACGAGTGCCTGTCGACCATTTTGCAAGTCATCGAAAAGGCGGGTTATCGCGCGGGTGAAGACGTACTGCTCGCGCTCGACTGCGCAGCGAGCGGGTTCTACAACGGCAAGTACCAGCTGGCCGACGAGGGCCTGCAACTGTCGTCGAGCGAATTCGCGGACTATCTGGCGACGCTCGCCGACAAGTTCCCGATCGTGTCGATCGAAGACGGCATGCACGAATCCGACTGGGAAGGCTGGAAGATTCTCACCGACAAGCTCGGCAAGAAGATTCAGCTCGTCGGCGACGATCTCTTCGTCACGAACACGCGCATTCTGAAGGAAGGCATCGAGAAGGGCATCGCGAACTCGATTCTCATCAAGATCAACCAAATCGGCACGCTGACGGAAACCTTCGCGGCGATTGAAATGGCCAAGCGCGCGGGTTACACGGCGGTGATTTCGCATCGCTCGGGCGAGACGGAAGATTCGACGATCGCGGATATCGCCGTCGGTCTGAACGCCGGTCAGATCAAGACTGGTTCGCTGTCGCGCAGCGACCGTATCTCGAAGTACAACCAGTTGCTGCGTATCGAGGAAGATCTCGGCGATATCGCCAGCTACCCGGGCAAGTCGGCGTTCTATAACCTGCGCTAAAGCTTTCGCCGCTTTAGTCGATAAAGGCCATCGGTCTTATTTTCAGCCCGCCGCCCACGGCCTAAAGCCGCCGGGCGGCGCTTATTTCGGCTTATCGGATGCGGCTCGTCACTGTCGTTCTCGTTTTGTTGCTGGCGCTGATCCAGTACCCGCTTTGGTGGGGACACGGCGGTTGGCTACGCGTGCATGAATTGCAGCAGCAACTCGCGCAGCAGACCGACAAGAACACCACCCTGAAATTGCGCAACGAACGCGTGCAGGGCGAAGTACAGGATCTGCAAAGCGGCACCAGCGCCGTCGAGGAGCACGCGCGCTACGAGATGGGCATGGTCAAGGACAGCGAGGTCTTCGTGCAGTTCGTCTCGCCGAATTCGACCGCGCCGGCCAACTCCGCGAACGGCGCGCGCATTACGGGGTCGACGCGCGGACAGGTATCGGCGGTACCGTTGCGGGTGGTGCCGAATCCGGTATCGCGATCGAAGCAGGAATTGCGCGAGCTGGATAAGAAAGCGCAGAAAGAGAAAGCAGCTGAAGCGAAGAAAAAGCAGCAGGCGCGGCGCAGTAATCTGTGGCGCGCGGATTGATCGGCGGAAATAAAAAAACGGCGAGCAGAGCGCTCGCCGTTCTCGACTGATGCAAGCGCTTATCGCGCCCGTATGAAGCGTGAAATCACCGCTTCGTCCGGACTCGAACCGATGCCCGGGGCGCATCGCCCAAACGCAGTTCGTGACCCGCGCAAATCGAATCGAGGGGAATCAGTTCCCCGGCCGCTTTCACGTACAGCCACTCGACCTGCATCATGTCGCGATGCGCGGTCGCGAAATGCAGCGTCGCCAGAAATGCCTGACCGAAGTACGGGCTATGCGGCAGCACGCCGAGCTTCGCCGCGCGCGACAACTCGACGATCTCCAGAAATTCCGACACGCCGCCGACCTTGCTCACGCTCGGTTGCAGGTAATCGACCGCGCCCGCCTCGACGGCCTGCTGAAATTGCAAGGCCGTACACCAGTTTTCGCCCGCCGCGACCGGCACGCCGCGATGCCGCAGCCGCGCGAGACGCGCGAAATCCTCAGGCGGAAAGATTGGTTCTTCGAGCCACGATATGCCGCCGAGCGCCTTCAACCTGTCGATGTTCGCGAGCGATTGCGTATCGGTCCAGGAGCAGTTCACGTCCACCGAAATCGGCGCGCGGCCGTTCACCGTCGCGTGCGCGGCTTCGACCACGTCCATGTCGATCTCGTGCAGCTTGATATCGTCGAAACCTTCTTCGAGCGCATGACGGCAGATGAGCGATGCCGCGTCGCCATCGCCATAACGCACGAGGCTCGCATACGTCGACAGCGTATGCGTTTCATCACCGCCGAGGAGCTTCCACAGCGGCACTTTCGCGCGCTTTGCGGCGAGGTCCCACAGCGCGATGTCCACGCCGGAAATGGCGAACATCGTGATGCCGTAACGTCCGAAAATATGCAGCGCGCGCTGCGTCGCCTTGCTCCATGCGGCAATGGAATCGATGGCCGCGCCTTCGAGCAGCGGCTTCAAACGCGTTAGAACCACGCTGCATGTCGCGTCGGCCACGAAGTAGCCGAACGCATCGCCCCAGCCGACATTGCCGTCCGTATCTTCGATACGGATCAGCACCGTTTCCATCGACTTCCATGCGGACGGCGTGATGCCCAGTCCCTTGCCGCCGTCGTAAAAGCAGCGCTTCGCGATGTTGAGAAGCGCGCCTCGAACGGAATCTCGACGACGCGTGCTTCGACAGAACGAATCTTCATGACGCGGTCCTGACCGGTGTTTTGACGATGAGCGACTGCGGCACATAAGGGCCGCCGACATAGTCCGGCCCGGCCGATGCCGGCATCGCATCGCGCGCGACGAGCGGGCGACAGACGTTCCAGCGCGCTGTCTTGCGGTGCGTAGCCGAGTTCCTTTGCGCGTGCGTTATCGAAGAACGGCGCGGGGCAGTGCGAGACACCGTACACGATATCGTTCGTGACGCCCTCATGCTCGAAGCCGATACGAATGAGCAGCGCGAGATCACAGCCGCTGACCCAGATATGCTGGCGGCGGCCATCGGCGACCTGTTCGTCCACATTGGCGATACGGATCGACAACGCCTTGATGCCATGCCGATGCGCGTACAACGAACACGCCGCTTCACCGAAGACCTTGCTGAGCGCATAGAAGCCGTCCGGCGCGACCGGCGCATGATCGCCCGCGAAACCCTCGGCAAGATGATGCCCGAGTACATGGTGGCTGCTCGCGAACACGAAGCGCTTGATATCGTGTTCATGGCACGCATCGAGCAAATAAAGCTGTGCGCGATAGTTTGCGTCCAGCGTCGCTTCGAAGTCGATGTCGAGACTGTAGGCACACGCCAGATGCAGCACGCCGTCAACGCCTTGCGCCGCGCGCCGCACGGCTTCGCGATCCGTGATATCGTCGACGATCGCAGTCTCGTTCTCCGCGAGATCGGCGGCCGCGCGCAGGTCCATCAGGCGCAAGCGGTAATCGTTGCGCAGATAAGGGCGCACGCGCGTCGATACGCCGCCGGCCGAGCCTGTCACCAGAATGGTTTTCATCGGAACACTGTCTCCCGTTCGATATTCACCGAGTGTAGTCGCATGCGACCCACTCGAAGTATTGCTTGAGATCCGCGATCAACGTCTGATGCTCGGGGTGCGACAGATAACGCTCGACGGCATCGGCGTCGTCGAAACTCGCTTCGAGCAAGTAGTCCCAGCAGATCGGTCGCGCGAGTTCGTTCGCGGACACGCGCCACGCGCGAATGAAGTCGATCTCGCGATCCAGATTGCGCATGCGTTCGACCAGCGCGGCCTCGCGATGCGCATCGGCGGCGACGTGCACGAGGCGGCGGAACATCACGACGTGTTGCATCATGAGCGTGCCTTCAGGTTGTAGCCGCGTCCGGTGTAGTCGAAATTGACCAGCTCGTTGATCGCCACGCTCTTGTCGGCGGGCGACGCGTAATACGCGCGAATCTCCTTGATGTGGCACGTGTCCGGATCGAACACATACCATTCGTCGCCCCACAACGCAGTGCCGGGCTTGCTTTTCCAGTGCGTCCATTCGATCATGGCTTCATGCGAATCGTGCGACACCAGAATCTTTTCGATGGTCCATTGCGAGCCGAGTTCGGCCACGCACCATTGCCATTTACGCGCGATGACATCCGCGCCGCGCCACGGAATATCGGGCAGGCCGGCGAGGAAATAATGCACGGCGTTGGGTGTGAAGCAGGAGACGAGCTTGTCGTAATCGACTTCGTTGCAGGCGTCGAAATAGCGGCGAATCAGCGCTGCGTAGCGTTCGGTATGAGATGCGGGTTTGTGATCGGCCATGAAGGAATGCCTCCGTGTACGCCCGTCGCGGGTCGTGCGCACAAACGGGCTTTATCGTGTGAAAAGGGCACGCGCCGGATGGCGTTCGGCGCGAAAAGGGGTTCAGGTGCAGTGTAAAAGCAGCGCTTCGCGATGTTGAGAGGCGCGCATGTCTGACGCGCCATCCAGTCTCAGCATCTGGAATTGGATGCTTATTCCGCGCACTCCCACGCGAGTGTAACGCGCGCCGCAAGCGCAGCGCCGGGTTCCAGCGTTTGCATACCGGTTCCGTCGATACCCCCGGCGGCGAGATTGAACCCGTTCTCGACATGACTAACGGATTCCAGACAGACGAACGGACCCCCGCGCGCCGCATACGCGACCAGATGCGTGAGCGGCGCTTCGGCACTCATGCGCAGCGTGCCCGCATCCCGTTCGATGCGCGCCGCGCCGTCCCACTCGCTGACGTAATCGACGCAATCGTGCGTGGCCCGGTCGGCACGCGAAAGCGCGCTCAGCACGGCGTTCGCCTCATGGCGTGCCGCGTGAAAATGCATGGTCGATCGCGCGTCGGTCGCAAAGAATGGATGCCAGCCGATACCGTCGGGCATCGCGCGATCGCTGCGGTTGCGAAGTTCGAGCGATACCGCGAACGTGCGCCCGGTCAATTCATAGCCGATGCGCGCCTCGAAATGCCACGGCCAGTCACCGCATGGCGCGCTGTCGAGCACGAGTTCCGCGCGCTGGGAATCGGCGTGCGCCACGTCCCACGCGCGGCGCTGGGCGTGGCCGTGCAGCACATTGGGCGCGTCGAGCGGATGCGGCGCGAGCGCATGCGTCTCGTTTTGAAACATGAGACGCGCATCGCGGATGCGGTTCGAAAACGGCATCAGCGGATACGCGCCCGCTTTCGGCCAGCCGTGCTCGGGCGCGTTCCAGTCGAGCAGCGGCACGAGCAGATCGATGTCATCGGAACGCGTGCGCAGGCGGCACGCGCGCGCCACGGTGCGGCGCGATTTCGGCTTCGAACACATCGTTCGAAAGCGTCAGGCGGGGTGAAGAGGTCATGGTGAAGGAGACGTCAAAGAAACGCGAACTTAGGCATCGAACGAAAGGCGCAGCAGATGACCCGACAGCGGCGCGCTCGTCAGCGACTCGATCGGCTGATGATTGCGGTCGCTCGTGATGTACAGCGCGGCGTGCCCTTGCGTATTGCGCAAAAAGGTGAGACCGATGGGCGCGGCAACCGGCAGACTGACGATGCGCTCGAGCGTGCCGTCCGCCGAAAAGCGCATCAGGCTCCAGCCGCCGAGCAGCGCGGTCCACAGCCCGCCGCGATCGTCGAGCGCAAGGCCGGACAGCTGGCCGGAGCCGGGCGGCATGGTCGCGAAGCGGCGCACGCTCGACGAGCCGCGCCTGAGCATGTACAGCGTGCCGGATGCGGCGGCGAACGCGGTTTCGCCATCGGCGGACCAGGTCATCGAATCGATACGCTCGTCGAACTTCCACACGGCCTTGGATCGCTCGGTATCGTCGATGATGCCGAGATTGCCGCGTCCGCCGCGCTCGAACCAGGCCCACGTGTGCCCCTCGCCGTCCGTGCACAGCAGCGTGACGTCGGGATCGCTCCACAACACGCTGCCGCCTTCGTGCGTGGTGAGGGTGTCATCGGCGGCGAGTATCAGATGGCGTCCCGGCTGCACGATCAACAGCCCCTCGGGGCGCATCTGCAAGCCGGTGATCGGCGCGTCCAGTTGACAGACCACGCGGTCATCGCCGCGTCCGATTTGTGTGTCGATGCTCAGCGCATGCAGCGCGGGCGCAAGCGTATCGGCCCAATAGAAGGCGCCGTGTTGCGGCCACCACACCGGAAACGCGCCGTGAAACGCCCATGACGATGTAGCGGCCGCGACTTCTTCGTTGTCGATGGCGCGGCTGCCGGAATCGAGTTGCGCGCCCACGCGACGTGCCGCTTCGGCAAGCTCGGGTCCGAGCAGTTCCAGACGCGGCATCGACATGCGATAAGCCGGTCCCGCAACGCTGATCGCGCCGCGCACGCGGCCTTCGCCACCGACGATCGACGCTGCCACACAGCGCACGCCGAGCACGATTTCTTCATCGTCGATGGCATAGCCGCGCGTCGCCGTGATACGCAGTTCGACTTGCAGACGCCGCCGGTCGGTGATGGTGCGCGGCGTGAGCGCGGTCATCGTGACATTGCGCAAGAGCGCGTCGCGTTCGTCGCGCGGCATGCGCAAGAGAATCGCCTTGCCCTGACCCGTGCAATAGACCGGCTTGCTGCGCCCGAGCGCGTCGGACGAGCGTTGCGAGTGCGCGCCGTCGCAGCGTTCGAGCGAGATCACTTCGTGACCGTCGAGCGCGGCGAGATACGTGGTTTCGCCGGTGAGATCGCGCAGCGCGCGCAACTCGGCGGTCGCGGCCACGACGAGGTCCGGCATCAGATACGAATTGCGCACGAGTTCCAGATAACGGAACCCGAGCCGATAGACGCGGTGCGTCGGATCGTGCCGCAAAAGGCCATGCTCGATCAGCGTCGCAAGAATGCGATAGAGCGTCGTCTTGGGCAAGCCGGCGCGTTCGAGCAACTCCGCGTTGGTCATGCCGTCGGGCGTGCCGCCCACCATTTCCAGTACCGATAACGCTTTGGAAAGCGCCGCCGTGCCGTCTCCGATACCCATATTTCCATTCCCTGGAATTTTTCGGCGCACGCCTCGCATCCGCCTGTTCGATGTGATGGACTTTAGCAGTAGCATCGTCGGCATCAAAGGTGAGTTTGGGCGTGCAGTTCCACATGCTGGTTCTGCGGTGAATTTATTCGAAAGATCGAGGATAAAGATGACGTTACATGCGTATGCCGAGGGCCTGGATTGTGAGAACGACCGTGCGGTCGAAGTCAGCGACGAAACACTCGCGCGGTTCGCGAAATGCAACCCAACGTATCGCTGACGACGCAGTTGTTCAAGCGCGGTTTTCGTCAGCCGGCGCTGGTCGGATTGCGTGCGATCAACCACGAAGTCAAGCCGTTCGCTGGCCGCGCGTTCACCATGCGCTTCATTCCCGCGCGCGAAGACATCGACACCTACGGCACGATGACCACGCGCCCGAACGCACACAACCTCCAGTGGCAAGGCGTCGAGCAGATTCGCGCGGGCGATGTGCTCGTGATCGACAGCCGCGACGATCCGCGCGCGGCATCGGCAGGCAATATTCTGGTGACACGGCTTTTGGCGCGCGGGCCATCGTCACGGACGGCGCGTTGCGCGACGGTTCGGAAATTGCGGCGATGGCGCTGCCCGCGTATGCGCGCGAAATCACTGCGACCACGCGCATTTCGTATCACCATGTCGCGGATTTGCAGGTGCCGATCGGCTGCGCGGGCGTGACCGTTTATCCGGGCGATGTCATCGTCGGCGATGCGGACGGCCTGACCGTCGTGCCCGCGCATCTCGCTGAAGAACTCGCGGAGATTTGCGAGAAGCAGGACGATATCGAAGGCTATCTGGCCAAACGGATCGCTGCGGGCGAAGCGCTGTGGGGCGTCTATCCGCCGGGACCGCAAGCGTATGCGGATTACGAAGCGTGGGTGGCGGGCGTCAGCCGTTCGGTGAAGCGACCGCGATGAAGTAATCGCGTTAGTACGAAGAAAGGGTAGCGAGGCTGCCTTTTTTTTAATCAGACCGGCAAGGGATAGTCGTTCGCGTTGCGCACAAAACCTTCCATGCGCGCGAAATCCATTCGCGGCGGACCGAAGATATCGACGAGCCAGCATCCGGCTTCCAGCGCCTGACTCGTATGAATCAGACCAGCGGGCAGCGCGATCGCGGCGGGACTATCGATTTCCAGATGTTCGTCTTCGCGCCAGCGCGTCGAGTCGATGCCCCACGGCGTGCGCAGATGATGCGCGAATCGTCCGGCGTAAGTGAGCGTGATCTGCTCGAAGTCATCGTGAGAATGCGGCTTGAATTTTCTGCTGTCGCGCTTGCCCGGATAGATGTCCGTGATGTTGACCATCAGATTGGTGCATCGGAATGCGCGGCCCGGAAGCGACGGATTCGCGTATTCGTCCAGGTTATAGCGGCGAAGACGGAAGCCATCGCGCGGCGCGGGCCACGCGAGGAACGGCGCGAGTTCTTCCGGCGCGCATCGATAATCCGATGCGTTCATCGCGTCGCTCAGCATCGCCGTTTCCTCCGCGCCGAGTATGCGCGCGAGATAGCCGTCGCCTGTGACTTCGATCGTGCTTTCGCCGGGCGGAACGATGAACAGCGTATCACCGTGACTCGAAAGCCGGTCGTCCGCGCATCGGATATTCGTTTTTAGACACTCCGGCGATACGACCATGCTTTCGCCGTTGAGCCGTTGCGTGAGCGTTGCGTGCCGCTCGACCTTGGTAATTAGCAATCCAAAATAAGCGGTTCGTATGAGCCAGCTTGCATTGCCTTGTGAATCGATGCGCGCGGTCTCGTCGAAACGCGTGACGAAGCGCTCGCGAACGGGTAGTTGGGTGACAGACGTCGTCATGCCTCACTCCGCCTGAGCGATGGCGGGCCGGCCGTCGGCCATCCACTGACGATACTGCTCGCGCGTCTTGTCGTTCGCCGGGAAGACGCCCTGAGCGCATCGCCCGCGCCGATGCGCAAGCTGATGTACTGCTCGATATCGTCCCGCGCTTCGCATGCGTCGGCGAGCTCGGCGGCGAGATGCGCGGGAATGACCGTCACGTTGTTGCGATCGCCGTGGATGATGTCGCCGGGATACACCGCGACGCCCGCGCATCCGATCGGCACCTGAAGATCGGCCACATGATGGAACGCCAGCCGCGATGTCGCCGTGACTTCCTTGCTCCATGCGGGTATCGGCATGTCGCCGATTTCGTCGCCATCGCGGAATGCGCCGTCGGTGACGACTGCCGCCGCGCCGCGCAGCATCATGCGCTTGACGAGGACATCGCCCATTGCCGCGCCGCGCGTGTCGCCACGGCTGTCGATCACGAGCACATCGCCCCGTTGAACCTGTTCGACGCCGAACCACCACTGCAGGTTCTGATCGTCCGGCTGCGTGGTGACGGTCGCGAGCGTATCGACATGTTCGCGTGCGGGAATGAAGCGCATGGTGTACGCGCGCCCGGCGAAGGGTTTAAGCGACTTGTTCAGCGGTTTGATGCCGACCATCACCGGCTGAAGATAGCCGCGCTAGAAAAGCTGCATGGTGAGCGTGCCGCTGGAGGCTTTGGCAAGACGCTCCAGCACGGCGTCCGGAACATAGTGCGTATTGCTGCGCGTGGCGAGTTCTTCCAGCGTGGGCTGGCGTGCGTTGGACGGGCGCAGCGTTGCATCGTCGGTCATGTCGGTTTCCTGGATGAAGAAGGGCGGTTGCGCAGCTCGTTTGCGGCGCTGCGCGCATGCCGTTCACTATTCCATAGAACCGCATTCGAACCTACCTGTACAGGCGATACGTTCATTCCGTACACTGTCGAACGTACCAGATGCTGAGACGAGGACCACGAAGACCATGAGCAATACAGGGGAGGGCACCGCGTCGCTCGAAAAGGCGATCGACGTATTGAATGCGATCAGCGAATGTCCCGACGGAATCAGTCAGGCCGAACTCGCGGAACGCATTGCGCTGCCGAGAACGACGCTCTATCGGATTCTCGCCACGTTGACGGCAAGAGGGCTGGTTCGACGCGATCCGGCGCATCGCATGTACTGCCTCGGATTCCGTTGCGTGGAGATGGCGCGACAAGCTTATTCGATGCCGGACCTCGTGTCGGCGGCATCGAACGAACTGAGGGCGCTTCGCGATCTGACGGGTGAAACATCATACATCGGCACGCTCGAAGGCATCGACGTGGTCTCGCTCGAACGCTTCGACAGTCCGCATTCGTTGCGTTCGAAGACCTCGCATGGTCATCGCAAACCCATCTATGCGACGAGTCAGGGCAAGACCATTCTCGCCGCGCTGCCCGGCGCGGAGCGCAACGAAATCATCGCGGTGCTGCGTCCCAAGGCGCATACCGATCTCACCATCACGGACCGCCACCGTTTGATGGCGGAATTGCGTGTGGTCGCCAGCCGAGGCTATGCTATCGACGATGAAGAGAACGTCGTCGTCGGCACGCGATGCGTCGGCGCGGCCATTCTCGATGCGCAGGGGCTCGTGCGCGACGCAATTAGCGTGGCGGGTCCGGCTTATCGTCTGACGCATAATCGGCTGGAACTGCTCGGGCCGGAGATCGCGTCGGCGGTGAAGCATATCGGCATGACGTTGCCGCCGCTTCGCGTTGCCATCGAAAAGGGCGATGACGAGGCGGTTCCGACCTCGGCGCCGGCGGCGCTGTACGGCGCGCATCCGGTCTGGTGCCGACACCGGCAGGTGCTGGTCTGAGCGGACACGCTCGCGCCCGCGCTGCGAATTTCCAGCGTCGCGCAGAGCGAACAGCGCATCGAAATCGAGCGGCCCATTCGCACGCTGCTCGTCACGCAGGAAGGCATACGCGTGTTTCATGACGGCAGCAGCACGGTCGTCGACGCGAAGAAAAGCAAAGCGCCGCCGGACAGCGCCAAACCGCTCCTATCGACGAGCGTGGCGCCGGACGGCACGATCTAGGCCTCCGCGCTGCATTCGGGAAAATGTCAGATCGGGTTGTTGCAGCAAGACGGCAGCTTCGCCGCTAAATGGACCCTGAACGATATCGTCGATTCGATTCGTTTCGACGAACGCTCGGGCAACCTCTTCGGTGCGATGGCGGACGTGGGCGACATCGTGATGTTCACGCCTTCGCGTCGGGAGGTTCGGACATTCGCAAGGATTCCAAAGAGCTCGGGGTTCCTGAGCGGACTGGATCTCGACCGCGAAGGCGGCGTCTGGGTCGCCGTGCGCGATGGCTGGAGCGTTATGCGCTTCGCCCCGGACGGTAGCCTCGACAAGGCGTTGCCGCTACCGGTGCCCTGTCCGAGCGGCATCGCCATCGGGGGAACGGATGACAACACGGTGTTCGTCACCTCCGCCCGGCAACCGGTTCCGCTCGACGTGCTCAAGAAAGCGCCGCTGTCGGGCCGCGTGTTCCGTATCTCGATCAAGGAAACATTGAGCGGCGCGCACAGCCGTATGTCGCTTTAGCCGATGCTCTCGCCGGCCTGCACCGCGCTTCGCTTTCGTTCCATCGGTCCGAGCAGGGCCAGCACGCCCACCGCCGCGTCGACCGCCAGCGCCGCCGTAACCCCGAAGGCGGCGGGATAACCCCCGCCGTACTGAACCAGCCAGCCCGTGACGCTTGGCGCGACGAGTCCCGCCATGTTCGCGATCAGATGAACGAAGCCGCCCGTCAGACCGACCTTGTTGCGGGGCACGACATCGCGCACGAGCACCCAGCAGTTCTGCGGGATCGTGAAGGTAAACACGCTGGCGATCGAGATGAACAGCACCGCGAGATGCGCATTGGCGGTGTGCATCGTCGCGCGGCGGCGCTCGTGAGCGCGAACAGGATCAAGCCCTTTCTGGCCGCGACGGCGCTGCGTGCGCGCTTCACCAGCCAGTCGCCGAGTACGCCGCCGCCCAGACCGATCGACGCGCCGAGCCACGGAATCGCCCCGATGACCGCCATCTGCTTGATGTCGAGATGATAGAAATCGACGAGATAGCTCGGCAGCCAGGAGAGCAGAAAATACAGGACGTAGTTCGATGCGAAGAAGGCTACGGCAATGCCCAGCACGCGTCTGGAGAAGAGGAAGCGCCAGCCGCCGCCCGTCGACGATGCGTCCTCGCCCGACCACGCACGCTGCTGTTCCGCCTCCGCGGTCGCGTGGCTCGACTCGATAAGCCACTTTTCTTCGCTGGATACCGAAGGGTGTTGTGCCGGGGTATCCCTGAAAACCCCCACCAAGCGGCGACTCAGACGAGGCCGAGAATACCCGTCGCGAAGAAAGCCACACGCCATCCGAAATTCAACGCCATGAAGCCGATGAGCGGCGCGGCCACGGCGGCCCCGAGCGGCTGCCCGATGGCGATGAAGCCGACGGCGCGTCCCGCCTCATCGCGCGGGAACCAGTTGGTGATCGACTTGTTGATGGTCGTCCCCATCGGGCCTTCGCCGACGCCGAACAGCACACGAACGATGATCAGGCCCGCGAAGCTCGACATCAGCGCGGTCGCGGAGCAGAACGCCGACCAGAATATGGCCGCGACCGCGAATACGCGGCGAGGGCCGAACTTGTCCGCACACCAGCCGCCGACGAAGCAGAACACGCAATAGCCGGTGAAAAACGCGCTGAACAGCAAGCCCATTTGCGCATCGCTGAGATGCAGATCGGCGCGAATGATGGGCGCGGCGACCAACATGGCCGCGCGGTCGATGTAATTGAGGCCGCCCGCGCAAAACAGCAAAAGCGCGACGATCCATCGGAAGGGGGTTTTTCTCATTGCTTTGCCATGTGCTGAAGAGGTCGGAAAGGGCGTCGGGCGCGAATTTCCGCTGGCGGATGCACTGGCCTGAGCCTTGCATTCAGCGATCGGTGTCTCCGCTTCTTATGATCGCGGCGAAGGTGTGCCGCGTTTTCTGGGCATCGTAGAGACTTGGAGGGGTGGGCGAAAGGCGTCTGTGGAGATTACTTCGCGCGGATTCTCATGATTTGAGACTGGTAGCGGGCGATGCGGGCCCTGCATCCGTCGCCGAACCCTGATGATTCGATACCGCGTTTCATTGGCCGCCTGCTGGGCGAGAACGGAAAGGTGAGCGAACGGGAGCCCGGGCTAACCATCGCCGGTGCCGGGAACGGGTTCCAGTCTTTTCGCACGGCGGCGTTGCCGCGCGGGCGTTTTCCAGCGCCGCCCAGAGCCGCTCTGTCGCCTCTTCCAGCAGCACGACTTCGACTCTGGTCCACTTTCTAGGGGTCGCGCTCACGCCGAACAAAGACCAGATCACCTGATTCTGACCGCGCCGCGGCGGCGTCGGTCTCGGCGAAGTATGTCTTGTCGGCGGCCGACAGGGAGCGGTTCGCCGCGATGTCGTCGAAGATGAGTGTCGGTCTCGACAGGATGTCCGCGAGCTTCACCATTGGCCGGATGGGTCGCATTTCCTCCCGGCCGGTCACGGCCTCGATACGCCAAGGATCGTCCCCCCGACAGGTAGGTCGCGATGTAACAGCGATCGAGATTGAGCTTCTCGGCGAGAAGGTGAATGGCCCGCTCGGCGATTGCGCTTTCCTGCGCTTCCGCCTGCAACCCGTAGCTGAGCATCAGCAAGAACGTCTGACGGTCCTGATGCTCGCACTCGACCTCTTCGGCGAAGTGCAGTTCGGTCACTCTCGTCACCTGATGAATGATCGCCGTGACGTTGCCGGCCGCGTCGAACATCGGCGCGTTGATCGCCAGCCACCAATGGGGTTCGTACCTGCCACCGGGCTTGACGAGGTCGTAACGCACACGAGGCATCGCGTCCGTTCTTCTCGAGGTCAAAACCCGGTCCAGAGAAACGCGAGCGCATCCGATCCATGTTCCCCCGGGCAGTTGGGGTCGTCGGTGAAAACATCGAACAACCTGCGACCGATGAGACTCTGGCGCGTCGTCAGCGTTGCTGCCAAATAAGCCTCGTTCGCCGCGGTGATCGTAAAGTCCGGCGCATTCGGGGCCAGCACCATGAACGGAACCGGCGATGCCGCGAATAGCGACTGATATCGCTCCTCGCTCGCGTGCAACTCCGCAGCGCTATGCGCGCGAGCGACTGCCGCGACCAGCCGGGCCATCAATTCGCACGGGGAAAAGGACTTGGCGATGTAATCGTCCGCGCCCGCAAGCAATCCTTCGATGGCCGCGTCTTCGCTCGTTCACGCAGTTAACAGCACAAAGGGCACGTGCAGCAGACTGGACTCCTGACGGAATTGATGCAGCAACTGGAAGCCGTCCAGTCCCGGCATCATGACATCGGCCAATACGAGATCAGGCGTTTGCTCACGCGCGAGCGTCAACGCCTGCGCACCATCGGCGGCCAGCATGATGTCCCACTGCGATACGAGCAGCCGTCGCAGATAGGCAGGCAGATCCGCGTTGTCATCCACGACGAGCAATCGCCCGCGCGAACGGCCTGTGGACTTGATCGCCGTGGTCGGCTTGTCCAGCATGTCCTCGATCACTTCCGCAGGCACGCCGGCGTGAGACCAGCGCGACGCTTCGTCCGCGAGAGCGGCCGCCCATTGCGGCTGCTCAAGGGGAGGTGGATCGGCAAGGTTACGACGGGGTAGGTTGGGCGTTCAGGGGCATCCAGATCGTGAAGGCGCTGCCGCGACCCTCCTGGCTGCGCATGGTGAGCTGACCGCCCATGCGCTTGACCAGGTCCTGCACCATCGCCAACCCGATGCCCGACCTCTCCGCGGTACGGGCGCGGGCGCCGCGAACCCGGTGAAAACGCTTGAACACGTTGGGCTGCTTGTCCACCGGGATGCCGATGCCCGTATCGGCCACCACGAGTTCTGCATGCTGGCCCAGCGTCTTGAGCCTGACGCTGATCGAACCCTCGAAGGTGAACTTGAACGCATTCGAAAGGAGGTTGGGTACCACCTGTTCCCACATGAAATTATTCACGGGCACCAGCGGCAAGCCCGGCTCGATGTCGATCTGGAACTGCAGGCCCGCCGCTTCGATCGCGCTGCGAAACGCGCTCGCGACATCGGCGGTCAGTACGCCCAGATCGGCTGGCGCCACGAGCGCCTGCCGGCCTCGCATTTCGATCTGCGAGAAATCCAGGAGGTTGTTGACCAGTCGCAGAAGCTGGCGCGCGTTGCGCACGGCCACGTCGAGTTCCTGACCGATACGCGCCGGCAGGGATCACTGTCACGCGCCAGTTCTTCCAACGGCGCTAGCAAGAGGGGCAGCGGCGTACGAAATTCATGACTGACGTTCGAGAAAAAATCCGTCTTCGCGCGATCGAGCGCCGTCAGCCGGTCGAGCTGTTCGCGCTCCAGTTCCTTCGCGCGGGCATCGCCGAGACCTGATGCCAATTGCTGGCTGAGCGTCGCGACGAAGCGGCTGTAGCCTTCGTCGAACTGGCGGCTCGTCGATAGACCCAGAATCAGGACCCCTTGCGTCAAACCCGATGGCACCGCTTGTACGTACGGGTACAAGCACCGCACGGTCCGATGGGGTATGGCCGAGTTCAGGGAAGCGCACCCGGAGCATCTCGATGAGAAGCGGCGAACATGTCTCGGACGGCGTTTCGCGCAGCACCTGGGCGAGCGGCCAACTTTTCGCGTTGGCGTCATCGACACGAACGACACGCGGCGCGGCGTCCGACCCGGCTGCAAACCGGTTGCGCAGGCGAGAGTGGCCTGACGGCGCGGCGTATCGAACAGATAGAGCAACGCGAAGGGCACTTCGCTCGGATCGGTCGCCAACGCGTCGGCGGCAAGCGCGCAAGCTTCGTGTCGCGTGGAGGCCCGGGCCATGCACATGCCCAGCGATTGCAGCAGGCGCATACACCGTTGCGCCACGACGTTGCGGGTGATTTCCCAGGCGGGTGCATCGGATGCCCGAAATCTGTCCCGGGACGTCGCGCAACGGCGTGAACGACAAGCTGATAAAGGCCTGTCAAAGAAACCCATTGCGCAACACCATCAAGGGGAGTTCTTCGCCGGCCACAGCTGCCCCCTCATGAAACACCCTTTCCACGAGGGGGGCCGATACGACCCCACTCGTTTTCCCAGGTCTGCCGTGCCGGCTTGCCGAGCGCGTTTGGATGCTTCGGCCCGAGGAGGGTTCGCCACGCATCGTTATAGACTTCGGTCAGATGCGGCCCCCACCAGATTGCACTCGGGTAGGCCGAATCAAGCGTCTCCCGAACGATCACCTTCAGGCGTTCCGGCCACATCAGGGCAGGTCCCAGCGGTGTGCGCTGCCAGTCCACCTGCCGGGCGGCGCGCGCCACATCGGTGACATCGCCGAATGCGGCTTCGATCGCGCGGAGTTCGGATGGCGCGTTCATCCGGGGCGAACCCGTCGCGAATTCCGCGATGACCTCGGCCAGACTCCCGAGGGGGACGACCAGATCGACCGCGCCCATTGCGATCGCGGCAATCGGCATGTCGGCGTATTCGGCATCGTCAGGGGACTGCACGAGCAGGCAACCCCCGGCTTCATGCATCTCGCGAGCACCGAGCGAACCGTCGTTGTTCATGCCTGTGAGGATCACGCCAATCGCGCGTGAACCGAAGCTGTGAGCCGCCAATGAAAATAGCCGGTCGATCGGCCGGGCCAACTCGTTTCCGGCTATCGGCGACACGACACAAGTGCCGTCCGGAAACACGTCGACGTAGGCGTTTGGCGGACACAACGACAGCATGCCGGGCGGGATCGACCCGCCGGGGGTGAGCCGCTGAACTGGAAGGGGAAGTCGCCGTAGCGCGATCTCCGTCTGCGCGCCCGGTGGCAGATGCAGCATGGCCACAACCGGTAACGGGAAATCGGACGGCAACCCGTCGACGAGTTCCCGCAGCGCCGCAATGCCGCCCGCAGATGCGCCGACGACCACCATGTCGTAGGGCGTTTCGGCGGAAGCAACTCGGAGGGCTCCATCGCGCGTCCCTGTTTGCGCTGCTACAGAAAGACAGTCGTCAGCAGCTTGATTCTCGGCCAACGAACTGAAAATGCAAACAGGGTTAAGGGTAACGCAGGATGGGCGCTGCGCTTCAGTGCTCGCGGTGGAAAAGTAGATTGGAAAAACGCGTCCGTTCGTATCTTTTCGCTATCACAGCGTCTTCCACGCCCTTGGCACGCGATGAAAATTTCGATCGAAATAGATCAGGCTGTCGCCATCGGCGCGCACTCGAATATCGGTCGTTTCGACGAACATCACAGCATGTGATTCGACGTCCTTCGCTTCGACGATGCGTCCCTGCAAGCTGGCGAGCGCGCCGCGCAACACAGGTACGCCACTATCGCCCTCATCCCAAACCGGGAGTTTGAAGCGCTCTTCCATCGACAATCCTGTGAGCCCCGCAAAGTGTCGCGCGATGTTTTCAAGGCTAGCGGGCAGCACGTTGATGCACACATGCCGGTTGCCATCGAAGACCGAATGCATGGCGCTCGAGCGGTTCAAACAAACGAGCAGCGTCGTTGGCGCATCCGTGACTGAGCAAACGGCGCTTGCCGTGATGCCGCATCGGCCATGCGGACCCGCCGTCGTGATGACGTTGACCGCTGCGCCGAGGTACGCCATCGCCTGTCGGAACTGCCGACGCAGCGGGTCGATTTCAGTGTGCGCGATCGTGGGATTGGCGGACATGATGTGTGTCTCCGGCATGAATGTCAGTCGAGAAGATTGAAGTGAATCTGATGAAAAAGTGCCTATACGTATGCGCTTTTTGACGGTTACCATTGAACAACGTTAAAGAAAAATTTCCCCTTACCGTGCGACGCTGTTCATGACTGATGCCGCTCCCATCGTTTATATCGTCGATGACGACAACGGCATGCGCACCTCGCTTGCATGGCTGCTGGAGTCGGTCGGCATCGCGTCGCAGGGCTTCGTCAGCGCGGCGGATTTTCTTCAGGCATTCGATGCCAACGTCCCCGCGTGTCTCGCACTCGATGTGCGCATGCCGGGCGCGAGCGGCTTCGACGTGCAGCAGGCGCTCAATCGACGTGGCGCGACGCTGCCGATCATCTTCGTCAGCGGACACGGCGATATTCCAATGTCCGTGCGAGCGTTGCAGCAAGGCGCCATCGACTTCGTGGAAAAACCCTATCACTCGCAGCAGATGCTCGAACGCATTCAACGCGCGCTCACGCTCGCGTCTCAACGTCACGCGAAGGAGATGCGGCAACGCACGTTGCGCGAGCGTGTGGATTCGCTCACGGCGCGCGAGAAAGAAGTGTTGCGCGGCCTGATCGAAGGCAAGCCGAGCAAGGTGATTTCCACGGAACTGTCGATCAGCGTCAAGACGGTGGATGTTCATCGCGCGAGCATCAAGGAGAAACTGGGCGCTGTCTCTGTCGCCACGCTCGTGCGCGATGTGCTTCAGGTGTGGAGCGCACCGGATGAGCGAAGCGAATACGTTCAGCGCATGAAGAGACCGCCGTTGACATCCCAGCACGCGCCATTGGCAAAGTAAGCGTCGGGCGAAGCGAGCATCACAGCGACATCTGCGATATAGGCCGCCGACCCCAAGCGTCCCACAGGAATACCGGCGATCACTTTGTCGAGCTTGTCGGCGGGCACGCTCTCGTGCACGATCGGCAAATCCAGCGGGCCGGGCGAGATGGCGTTGACCGTCACGCCCTGTGCAGCGAGATCGCGCGCGAAGACCTTGGTCAGCGTGATAGCGCCGCCCTTGGCAGCCGCATAATGTGCACCCGTCGCCGAGCCGCCGTTCTGTCCCGCAAGCGATGCAATATTGACGATTCGCCCCATGCCCGTGCTCGCGAAGTGCGCGCCGAACACCTGGCAGCCGAACAGCACGCTGCGCAGATTCACGTCGATGACCTGATCGAACTATTCCGCGGTAATGTCCATCACCGGAACGACCTTCGATGCGCCCGCGTTGTTTACGAGCACATCGACCGCGCCCCAGCGATGCAGGATCGCATCGCGTGCGGCTTCGAAATCGGCCTTCGACGTGACATCGAGTTTGATCGCGAATGCGCTCGTGCCGTCCGCGCTCAACGCATGAGCGAGCGATTGCGCGGCGTCTTCCGCAATGTCGCCCAATGCAACGCGATAGCCCGCGTCATGAAAGCGGCGCGCAACCACTTCGCCCAGTCCGCGCGCCGCGCCCGTGACGTACTTCATTCAACTGCGCGCGCGACGAAGGCGTGAGCGTCGAGATCATCCAGTGCGATGAAGCATTGCCGGTGCGTTGCGAGCGCGTGCTGATCGGGCAGGTCATGCTCAATCTCGCGTTCAATGCGGTGGAAGCGCTGCATGAGACGACGCACGGCTTCATCACGCTCGCGACCTCGCGAAACGGAGAGTTCGCGGAAATGCATGTGATCGACAACGGTCCGGGGGTATCGGATGATGCGCTCGACCGCCTGTTCGACGGCTTTTCTTCGTCGAAGGAGGGCGGGAACGGCATCGGCTTGTCGCTGTGCAGGAACATCGTGACGAGACATGACGGACGCATCTGGGCGCAGCGTTCGGTAACGGGCTGGCTCGATTGCCGCTTCACATTGCCACGACGTTGCACGCCTGATTGCATGATCGCGCTATCGGCCTAATGCGCGAGCGGTCTTGCCGCCCAGACCGAAGTCCGTGTTCGGAATGTCCTTGATCATCACGCGTGTCGATTGCAAAGGCACATCGAGCACAGCGGCGCTCGTTTCGCAGAGATGCGCGATGAGCGCTTCCTTCTGCGCCTCGGTGCGCCCCGCGATCAGAATCGCGATGATGACGGGCAACGCATCAGGCGTGCGCTTTCCGCCCAGCCCGATATTCGATGCCGGCAACTCGGAGAGCAGGAGACGCACGGCTTCGGCGGGCGCGACGATGGCATCGACGGTGACTTGCGTGAGCCCTTGAATGAGCGATGCCTTGCGGTCATCGGCGTGACCTTGGGGCAAATAGACTTCGAGTGTCGGCATAAGGAAGGGACGTAAAGCGCATCGACAATGATGCGCATAGGAAAATCAAAGCAGAAAGCCGATGGCGTTCAGTGCTTCAGTCGAATTGATCAGACGGATGACCTTCTCCACGAGACGCGGCTCGCCATCCTGCATGCTGATCTTGTGCGTGAGATCGGCCGCGAAGATCGGCATAAGGTGATCGTCGAAGGCATAGTTGAGTGTCGATGCATACATAGTCGGTCGTATTGAGATCGATCGGCACCACGTAGAGGCCTTTCTTGTCCCACAACTCAAGCCATGCACGATAGTCGCGCTGATCCAGCAATTCGGCTTCGCGCCAGATGAACTCGATCGCGCGCGCGAAGGTTTGGTCGGAAAAGAGTGCGTTGCGATCGTCCATCATGCTTGCTCCATCATCGTGCGCCATTGCTTGTAGGCTTCGCGCATGCCGGTTTCGTCGGTTGCGTGCGCGGTCTTTTCGCCGTTCGGCGCGGTCGTTTCGCGGTTCAGGCCGCGGTTGACGAGAATCGGCACATCGGGGCCGGCGTACGAGCCGCGCTGCACGCGCTCCCATGCTTCGGCATCGTCGGGGCTGCCGAAACCGAACGGACCTTGAAAGTGTTCGTGAATGCGAAGACGTACACGGTTCGCTTCTTCAGGACCGCCGTCCATCGCGAGCGCGACGTGACGAATCTCCGTTTCTTCCGCCAAGATCGGGCGCAGTACGCGGAAGAACGCCATCGACAAGGCAAGGTTCGGGAACAGGTTCAGATTGAAGCCCACGCCTATCAGCGAACGCACGATACGGCGCACTTCTCTCAGGCGTGTGCTTCTGCGCGAGTTGCGCGGCGAGGTCGTTGAAGCGCTCGGGCAGCGGCGCGCCATCGTCCTTGTCCAGATCGACGATTTCGGGCACGAGCACCGCAAGGCTGTGACCATTGCCGAGCGAACAGCAAAACGCTTCGTCGCTCGTCATGAAGCTGGTGATGACGGCTGCGGTTTCGTCGTCGATGGACTTCATCCATGACTTGTGCACCACCGGGAAGTGATACAGGTCCGTGGTGTTCTCGAGCTGGATCTTCCAGTTGCCCTTGAACTTGGACTTGTGCTCGCCGTTGGCCTTGATGGGGTAGCCCGCACCCTGTTTCATGAAGAGATCGATCCACGGCTTCGCGCCGCCGAGAAAGTCTTCGAGCGGCTCGATGCCTTCGTTGAAGCTCGCGAAGATCAAGCCCTGATACACGCCCACTCGCAGCTTCTTGAGCAGCAGATCGCCTTTCTCGCACACGCCTTCGTAGCCGTCGCCATAGGGCAGCGCGCGCAGCGTGCCATCGAGTGCATAAGACCAGCTGTGATACGGACACATGAAGCCTTTCGCTTGCCCTTGTGCTCTTCGCACACGGTCGCGCCGCGATGACGGCAGCGGTTTTGCAGCACATTCACCGAGCCCGTCTTGTCGCGCACGACGATGACCGGCTGTCTGCCGATGGTCGTCGTCACGAAGTCGCCCGGCTTGGGCAACTCGCTTTCATGCGCGACCCAAATCCACGTCTTGTAGAAGATGCATTCGAGTTCTTCCTCGAACAATTGCGGGTCGTAGTAAAACGAAGGCGCGATGCGATCGGCCTCGGCGCGCTTCGCGAGCGCGCTCGTGTCGATGGTTTGGTAGGTCGGCGTACTCATCGTGATCGTGGGGAGAAGTTAAGTGGCACATTCAAGGAAACGCCATGACATCAGCGCTTCCTCTCGTTAACATCAGTCTCGCTTTGCGAAGATCATGCGTCAAATCGATTAAAAACAGGTCGCGGGATAAGTGCGGCCGATATTACCGACCCCACCCATGACATCCATCGACCATATCGATCTGAACTTGCTGCGCGTGTTTCAGACCATCGTCGAAGAACGCAGTCTGACGAAAGCGGGCGAGCGGCTGGCGCTGTCGCAGCCCGCCGTGAGTTATTCGCTAGGCCGTCTGCGCACGCTCTTCGACGACACGCTTTTCATTCGTACGCGCGCGAGCATGCAGCCCACGCCGGTTGCGCTGGAACTCGCGGAAATCGTCGGACGGGCACTCGATACCGTGCGTCAGGCGCTGCGTTACGCGGAGCGTTTCGATCCGGCGACGAGCACGCGCACTTCCGTCTGTCACTTTCCGATGCGGGTGAAATGGCGTATTTGCCGGCGTTATGCGCGGCCTTGCAGGAGGCCGCGCCGCGCGTGAAGCTGCTCGTCGAGCCGTTGCCGGTGGAAAACATCGAAGAAGCGTTGCGATCGAGCCGCCTGGACTTCGCGCTCGGCAACCTGCCGTCGCTCTTGCCGCGCACGCGTCACAGCCTGTTTTTCGAGGAATCGTATGTGTGCATGACACGCAAGCGCGACGACTTGCCCGCTGGAAATACGCTCGAGCTGGAGCAGTTTCTCGCGGCATCGCACGTGCAGGTGCGCTCGCTCGAACACAGTCATCACGCACTCGACGATGCACTCCGCGCGCAAGGCGTCGGTCGCAATATCGCGCTGGCCTTGCCGCATTTCGTCGCTGTGCCGGACGTGCTTGCCGCGACGAACCTGCTGGCCACGCTGCCGGAACGGCTCGCGCATATCCTCAATCGGGGCGATGCGTTTCGCATCTATGCGCTACCGGTTCCTTTGCCCAAAGCCGCCGTGACGATGCACTGGCACGAGCACTTTCACGACGACGAAGGTGTGACCTGGATGCGCGGACTCATCTCTCGCATCCTTGCGGCCTTCACGAAAACTTAAAGGTCCAGCACGAGCACCGGCGACTTCGAGCGCGACACGCAACAGCAAATCATGCCGTTGCTCGCGCGCTCCGCCTTGCTCAGACAATGATCGCGATGCTCCGGCTCGCCGCTCACGACATCGACCATGCACGTGCCGCATACGCCTTCGCCGCACGACGTATCCACTTCGATGCCGATCGCCGCGAGCGCGTCGACGATGGACATGTTGGCATCGACATGCACGGTTTGTCCGGTGCTCGCGAGTTGCACGTCGAAGCTGTCGAGCGATGCGTCCGTTGCGCTCGCTGGTTCGGCCTTGAAGCGTTCGAGATGAATCGATTCGGCAGGCAAGCGCTTTTGTGCGGTCTCGATGACGAGATCCATGAACGGCGCAGGACCGCACGTGTAGACATGCGCGTTCGCGACGGCATCGCGCAAACAGGCATCGAGCGCGGCGGGCAGTGCGTCGCGTTGCACGCCGAAATGCAGCTGCACATGTTGATCGAACGGTGCGCGCGTGAGCAGCGTCATGAAGGCCGCATGCGTTTCGCTGCGCGCGAAATAGTGCAACGTAAAGCGCTCATTGCGTGCGACAAGGCGATACGCCATCGACAGTAACGGCGTAATACCGATGCCCGCGCCAATCAGCACATGCTCGCCCGCGCCTTCTTCGAGCTTGAAGAGATTGCGCGGCGCACCCACCGACAGTTCGGTGCCGATGTTCACTTCCTCATGCAGTGAGCGCGATCCACTGCGCGACGCTTCTTCCTTCTTGACCGCGAATATCTGCGATTCGAGGCATTCCGGATCGCCGCACAACGAGTATTGACGCGTGATGCCCGAAGGACTGGTCACATCGATATGCGCGCCGGGTTCATAGCGCTCGAAGGGCAGGCCGTCGAGCCGGGAGATGCTGAACGCACGCACGCCGTGCGCTTCCTCGCACAGTGCATCGACGCGGACTTTGAGGATTTCCATGATGCTTTCCAAGGTCTTTTACAGGGGACGATGCACCGAGATTAGCGCCGCATCCCCGATAAGCAAAATAGATTAAAAAGCCTTGCTTGCATCGATGGGACTGATGGACGATGCCGTAGTCGGCATCGCTTCGGCATGACTCGCTTCGCGTGCGAGACTCGCGCGAAAATGCCTGCATCCGATGAACAACAGCACCGCGGCAAACGCGGTCGCAATCGCGTTCACGATCGTCATCGAATGGCCGATGGCGAGCGGCAAACCGAACACCTTGTCGGTGACGAGCGCGACGAGCGTCGTGCCGAGTCCGAGGCCGATCAGGTTCGATACGAGCAGAAACAGCGCTGAAATCTGCGCGCGCATTTGATTCGGTGCGAGCGTTTGCATTGCGGCGGCGGAGGTCGCGAGCGGGAACGATGCGAAGAACATTGCAGCGACCAGCCACGCAAGCGATGCGTTGAGACTCGCGGTTTGCGCGAACATCACGGCCGGCACGAACATGCATGCCGCGCCGATGCAGGCGGTACGCATCGGCGCATCGGTGTGGCCGCGGCGCAGCAGCCAGTCGGACAGCCAGCCGCCGCAGAACACGCCCGCCGTGTTGGCGACGAGCATCACCGTGCCGAGCGTGTAGCCCGCATCGACCGGCGACAAACCGAAATGGCGCATGTAGAACGCGGGGCTCCAGCCCATCAGGCAGTAAAGCGTCATCGCGTAAAACGAGAAGCCGATGTAATGGCAGAAAAATGTCTTGCGATGCGCACCCACAAAGTTCAGGGAATCTACCATCGACACGCGTTTGATGCGCCCCGCGCCGTCCTGCGCGAACCCCTTGCGCGCGGGATTGCGCACCGTGAGCGCAAACAGCAGCGCAATCAAAAGACCCGGCAGCCCGACGATAAAGAACGTGATCTGCCACGCACGCACATCGCCGATAAAGGGCAGCGCGATCACATAGCCGCCCACCAGAAACGCGATACCGCCGCCGATAAACGATCCGAGCGAATACACGCCCACCGCGCGCCCGAGCTTCGATTTGGGCAACATGTCCGCGAACATCGAATAGGTGCCGGGCGACAGCGCCGCTTCACCGACACCCACGCTCATGCGCGAGATGAACATATGCACGAAGCTCTGGCTCATGCCGCATGCAGCCGTCGCCATGCTCCACAACGCAATGCCCGTCGCGATGATGCGCGGGCGTGCGAATCGATCGGAGAGATACGCGAGCAGCATGCCCATCACGGCATAAAAGAGCGAGAAGGCGAAGCCGTGCAGCAGGCTGAATTGCGTATCGGAGAGATGCAGATCGCGCTTGATCGGCTCGATCATCAACGCGAGCACTTGCCGGTCGATAAACGAAAACACGTACGCCAGCATACAGATGACGACGTACCACTCGTAGTTATAGCGTTTCGCAGACGGCTTCATGCCTTGTCTCCGGTATGGATAGACGTGCGCATACGCGCGGCACAAGCCGCGCGAAAATGCCTTCAAATAAGGGATGTTTAACGCTGACGGGTTTCGTGCGTAAACTTCAGCGTCACGACGGTAACGAGACTGAGCATGATGAGAAACACGGCCACCGACCAATAGGCGTGATAGCGCGAGAGCAAGGCCGTGGCGATGAGCGGCGACAATCTGCCTGCGAAGATCGATGCCACTTCGTGCCCCATCGCCACGCCCGAATAACGCACTTCGGTGCTGAACAGTTCGCCGACGAGCGCGGGCAGCGTGCCGATCATCGCGCCGTGACAGACGGCCGTGCCGAGCACCAGCGCGAGCCAGATGAGCGGCGTGGAATGCGTATCGAGCAGCCAGAAGAAGGGGAACGCCATGAGTGCGAGCGAGATCGCGCCGATCATGTACGGGCTTGCGGCCGATGCGATCGGACAGTTTGCCCCACAGAAGCATCGCGATCATTTCGACGATCATCGCGAGCATGACGCCGGTGAGCATCGTCGAATTGGGAATGCCGGCGAACTTGCCGTAGACGAGCGAGAACGCGAGGAAGATGTACGCGCCGCCGTTTTCCGCGACGCGCAGGCCCATCGCCATGAGAATTTCTTTCGGGTGACGCTTGATGACCTCGACCACCGGCATATGCGATGTCTTGCCCGCCTTGTCCGCGTTTTCGAAGTCGCGGCTCTCGGGAAGGTTATGCCGAATGTAGACGCTGAGCGCGAAGATCAGGATGCTCGCGAGAAACGGCAGACGCCATCCCCACGAAATAAATTGCTCGTGCGGCAAGGCCTGAACCGCGAGAAACGCCGCCGATGACAACACGAAGCCGCCGCCCACGCCGAGCTGGCTCCAGGCCGCGTAATAGCCGCGTTTTTCAGGCGGTGTGCTTTCGCTGATCATCAACACGCCGCCGTCCCATTCGCCACCCGATGCAATATGCCTTGCAAGAGACGCAGGCCCACGAGCGCAGCAGGCGCCCATAGACCGGCGTGTTCATAAGTCAGCAAGAGACCAATACCGAAGGTCGCAAAGCCCATGATGAGCAGCCTCCAGACGAGCGATGCGCGGCGTCCGTATCGATCGCCGATGTGCCCGAACACGATGCCGCCGAGCGGTCGCGCGACGAAGCCCATCGCGAATGCGCCGAGCGTGCCGATCAGCGGATCGGCGTTGGCGGGGAAACAACTGACCGAACACGAGCGCGGACGCGGTGCCGTAGACGAAGAAGTCGTACCACTCCATCGCCTTGCCCGCGACCGATGCAACGACGATACGTTTGAGGGCGCGATCCGGCATCGCTTTGCTGCGATCCGCCGTGGATGATAATTGAACCGTGGACATGTCTCTTCGCCTGAGTAAGTCTGGAGTAGTATCGTGCAGTGTCGATTCGACTTAAAGTCGCGTCAAATAGGCCGAAAAGAACGTGGGGTATCAGCGCGGCAAATAAGCGTCAGGCTTCGGGCCGATGAAACATGGTGACGAGCGCTTCGCGCAGCCATCCGATGCCTGGGTCGGAGGCGAACCGCGTGTGCGAATGCACTTTGATTTCGATAGGCGGCAACGCGAACGGCAAGGGCAGAACACGAAACGCCTTGCCGCGATTGAAGCGCTGCGCAATGCTCTTCGGGAAAATCACCGCGAGATCAGTGTTCGTCACTATCTCAGGCGCGACGACGAAATGCGGCAGCCGCAGCACGACATCGCGCTTGACGTCGAGTTCGTCGAGCCATTGTTCGACCATGCGATGTCCTGTTGCGTTGGTGCTTGCATAGACATAGCGCAGCGCGGCCAGGTCTTCGCGTGTCAGTTTCGCCTTGCGCAAGGGATGACCCGCGCGCACCACGCACACGTGTTCATCGACGAAAAGGGTTTGGCTCACGCAGCTTGCATCGAGGCCGGGCACGTAGCCGAGCGCGAGATCGATCTCGCCCGCGCGCATCGCCGCGCTCACGGATTCGACCGGAATGTTCGCCACTTCGATACGAATGCCGCGCGCCTCGCGATCGAGCATGGCCACGAGCGGCGGCAAGAAATAAAACTCCGACATATCGGACATCGACACGCGAAACACGCGCTGCGCCGTGGCGGAATCGAAGCGGGCGAGTTGTTGCACTGCTTCGTTGATGATCGAAAACGCTTGCGTGAGCGGCGGATAAAGACGATATGCGGCATCGGTCGGCACCATGCCGCCGGGCGTGCGCACGAATAGCGGATCTTCGAAGAGATTGCGCAGGCGGCGCAGCGCGTGGCTCACGGCAGGCTGCATGAGGCCGAACCGATCGCCCGCGGCGGTGAGACTGCGCAAATCCCAGATGGCGAGGAACACGCGCAGCAGATTCAGATCGGCGATGCCGGAAAGCGGCTTGTTCATGCGCGTCGCTCGCAAACGAGGGCGCATCGCATGCGCGTTGCCGCCCGGTCAGTGATGCGCGAGATTACCGTACAAGCTGCGCATTGCAAAATGCGGCGTCGCACCGGAATAGGGCGGCAGCGCGTGAAAATCGCGGCGCATGGCATCGCGCACGGGCGAGGCGAGTGCAGCGATCAGCGCGTTGGCTTCGTCGAAAACGACCTTGTTGCGTTGCATGGCGTTCACGCGCGCGAAGGGCAGACCGCTCGTGCAATCGATGCGCGTGTACACCTACAGCTCGCGCAGCGCGGGCAATTGCAGCATCAGCGGCGGATGATGCTGCAAATAGTGCGTGAGCCATGCATCGAAATCGTTTGCGATGCCGTGATAAAGGGCCTCGGGCTATGAAGCGCCGCGCGTGGCTCATGGCGATGCTTCCCGTCGCATCGACGTGCCGGGCGCAAAGCTACGATGCCGCGCGCGCACGTGGAGCCTGGGTGCTCAACTGCATGGGATGCCACACCGCCGACGGACGCGGCATTCCCGGCAAGGTGCCGCCTTTGTGCGAATCGCTCGGTCACTTCGTGTCCTTGCAGGACGGTCGCGAGTTCGTGATGCGCGTGCCCGGCGCATCGAACTCTGCATTGAGCGACGCGGACCTCGCCAACGTCCTCAACTGGGTGCTCGGCACCATGAACCCGCAGTCGCGGCCCGCATCGCTCAAACCCTATACGGCCGATGAAGTCGCCGCGCATCGACGTCCCGCGCTTACGGATGTCGCGCGCGTGCGTGCAAGGCTCGTCAAGGAACTACAGGCGAACGGCGTGAATGCCGTTGCCGAACACTATTAAAACCGGAGACATCATGAACGACGTACTCGAATCGACCCGCGCGTTTCTTGCTGCACCGAAGCGCATGTTCATCGACGGCGAATGGCGAGACAGCGCAAACGGCGCAACGCTCGATGTCGTGAATCCCGCCGATGGCGCGTTGCTCGCACGCGTGCCGAGCGCCGATGAAACCGATGTGGATCTCGCCGTGCAAGCCGCGCGGCGCGCGTTCGATGATTCCGCATGGTCACGCATGAAGCCGCCTGATCGCGAACGCATGCTGTTGCGCGCGGCCGAGCTCATCGAAGCGAACGCGCGTGAACTCGCGGAGATCGAATCGCTCGACACCGGCAAGCCGGTCACGGTCGCGCAGGGACTCGACGTGTCGATGGCCGCGCAGTGCTTTCGCTACATGGCGGGCTGGGCGACGAAGATCGAAGGCAGCACGCTCGATGCCGCGATTCCATACAGCCCGTCCAACGCGTTCTTCGCTTATACGCGCAAGGAAGCGGTGGGCGTGGTCGGCGCGATCATCCCGTGGAATTTTCCGTTGCTGATGGCATCGTGGAAACTCGCGCCTGCGCTCGCCACGGGTTGCACGGTGGTGCTCAAACCGGCTGAAGACACGCCGCTGTCCGCGCTCAGGCTCGCGATGCTGCTCGAAGAAGCCGGGCTGCCTAAAGGCGTCGTGAACGTCGTGACGGGCTATGGACGCAGTGCGGGCACGGCGCTCGCGCGTCATCCTGACATCGACAAGATTGCCTTTACGGGATCGACGCAGACTGGCAAGGTCATCGGTCACGCGGCGCTCGACAACATGACGCGCATGTCGCTCGAACTGGGCGGCAAGTCGCCGGTGATCGTGCTGCCGGATGTCGATATCGACAAGGCCGCGGAAGGCGTGGCCAATGCGATTTTCTTCAACTCGGGTCAGGTATGCACGGCGGGGTCGCGCGTCTATGTGCACGCGAAGGTGTTCGATCGTGTGATGGAGCGCGTGGCGGCCATCGCCGATGCTTTGCCGGTCGGCTCCGGCCTCGATCCTGCAATGCAGATCGGGCCGTTCGTGTCGGCGCGTCAGATGGACCGCGTACTCGGTTATATCGATGCAGGACGCACGGAAGGCGCGCGCGATCGCGGGCGGCGCGGCGAAAGAGGGCGCGGGCTTCTTCGTGAAGCCGACCGTGCTCGTCGACACCGATCATTCGATGCGCGTGGTGCGCGAGGAAATCTTCGGTCCCGTGCTGGTCGCCATGCCTTTTACGGATATCGATACCGCCGTCGCGCAAGCGAACGACACGCCCTATGGTCTGGGCGCAAGCATCTGGTCCAATGATCTTTCCGCCATTCACCATCTGATTCCGCGCATCAAGGCTGGCACGGTCTGGGTCAACTGCCATTCGCTGCTCGATAACGCGATGCCGTTCGGTGGCTTCAAGCAATCGGGCTTCGGACGCGAGCTGGGGCGCGCCGTGATCGACATGTACACCGAGACGAAGTCGGTAATCATCAACTACGCCTGAGGACGTGCGCATGAACCGATACGGACTCGGGTGTTCGTTTGCCGCAACATGTGCCTTAGCACTATGCACAGGTGCGTATGCGCAAAGCACGGTGACGCTATACGGCACCGTCGATGCAGGCATCACTTATACGAGCAATCAGCAATTCACGCGTGCCGACGGCAGTGTAGGCTCGGGACACGGCTGGGCGCTGACGGGCGGCAATCTCGTGCCGTCGCGCTACGGACTGGTGGGCGTCGAAAATCTCGGCGGCGGCATGCAGGCAAAGTTCATGCTTGAGAACAGCTTCTATACCGGCAGCGGCGCATTCGTGCAAAGCGGCGCGCAGTTCAACCGGCAGGCGTGGGTCGGCGTCGCACATGAACGATACGGCACGCTGTCGCTCGGCCGTCAATATGATTCGTAGTCCGATTTTATCTAGCCTTATGTATCTAGCAATAGTTGGGCAACGCTTTACGGCTCGCATATCGGCGATGTCGACAACCTGAACGAAGAGTTCAACTTCAACAATGCCGTCAAATACACGAGCGCCGACTGGAACGGCTTCTCGTTCGGCGGCACGTACAGTCTCGGCGGCGTGGCGGAAGACTTCGCTCAAAGGCGCGGTTATGCGTTTGCGGCGACTTATGCGCATGCGCCGTGCGTGATCAGCGCCGGTTATCTCAATCTGCGCAATCCGCTTGATGCAGCGCTCGGCGGCTCGAACGGCTATTTCGGCGATTTCGCATGCTCCAATGCATCGGCGCTGTATTGTCAGTTGCATAACGCGGACGCGCTGAAGGCCTATGGCACGGGGGCATCGTATGTCATCGGACCGGCGACGATTGCCTTGACTTACACGCATACGCGCCTCGAACACAGCCGTTATTTCGCCGATGCCGCCAATCCTCGAGGCCGCGACATCGCGTTCGATATCGGCGAGGCAAACGTCACGTATGCGGCGACGCCGTTCCTGTAATTGGGACTCGCGTATATCTACAACATCGCCAAGGTGGATGGCGCATCGTCCACGCGGTTCCATCAGGTGAATCTGGGCGCGAACTACGCGTTGTCCAAGCGCACTTCGCTTTATGGCATTGCGATCGCGCAGAAAGCAGTGGGCGCTGGACTGGGCGTCGATCCCGCGACGGGCGGCGCGGTGAACTACGCGCAGATTCCCAACCTGCCGAATTCCGGCAGCGACAAGCAACTGTCGGTCACGCTCGGGATACGTCACAACTTCTGATTGATTGTTGCGGTTATGCCAACCCTGTAAATGTGCTGCATTTGCAGGGCTTTTTTGTTTGGCCCGCCTGTGCGAGTGTCATCAACGAGATGGATGCGCGAGGACACATTTGATCTATTTGACCAATCTTGAGCACTTCCTTACCGTGTAGTCCAAACTCCATCGAGCCTTTGCCCCATGACTCAAGCGATCATCGAACGTATAGAAACCCGTCTCGTCGATTTGCCGACGATTCGCCCGCACAAACTCTCGGTCGCCACCATGCACGGGCAGACATTGATGCTCGTGAAGGTGTTTTGCAGCGATGACGTGACGGGCATAGGCGAAGGCACGACCATCGCGGGCATGGCTTACGGGCCGGAAAGTCCCGAAGCGATGAAGCTTGCGATCGATGCGTATCTCGCGCCCGCCGCGATCGGCCAGGACGCCACGCGCATTCAGGCATTGATGGCGCATCTCGGCAAGCTCGTGAAGGTGAATCACTTCGCCAAGAGCGCGCTTGAAACCGCCTTGCTCGATGCGCACGGCAAGCGCCTGGACGTGCCCGTCAGCGAGTTGCTCGGCGGCCGCAGACGCGAGCGTCTTCCGGTTGCATGGACACTTGCTTCAGGCGATACGGCCAGAGACATCGCCGAAGCGGAACGCATGCTCGCGTTGCGTCGGCATAAGGTGTTTAAGCTGAAGATCGGCGCAAAGGAAATCAAGGCCGACACTGCACACGTGGCGCAGATCAAGAAGGAACTAGGCGATCGCGGCGCGGTGCGCGTGGATGTGAACATGGCATGGAGCGAAACGCAGGTCGCGTGGGCCATTCCTGCGCTCGCCGATGCGGGCTGCGAACTGGTCGAGCAACCGGTGGCATCGGCGGCGGCGCTTACGCGTTTGACGCGGCGTTTTCCCATCGCCTTGATGGCCGATGAAATTCTGCAAGGACCGGACAGCGCATTCGAGATCGCAAAAAACAATGGCGCCGAGGTCTTCGCGATCAAGATCGAGCAGAGCGGTGGTCTGTTCGCGGCGCAACGCGTGGCCGCCATCGCGGATGCCGCAGGCATCGAATTGTATGGCGGCACCATGCTGGAAGGCACGTTGAGCACGGTTGCTTCGGCGCATCTCTTTTCAAGCTTTGCCAATTTGCAATGCGGCACCGAACTGTTCGGGCCTTTGCTCATCACGGAAGAAATTCTCAGGCAGCCGCTCGATTACAGCGACTTCGCATTGACGGTGCCGAGCGGTCCGGGTTTGGCATCGAACTGGACGAAGCGACGGTCAAGCGCTTTACACGTGATGGCCTGATGAAAGTCATCAAGTAGATATCGAACACAAGGAGACCAACGATGCTCTTTCACGTACGAATGGATGTGAACCTTCCACCCGGCATGCCCGCCGATGTCGCCAATGAAATCAAATCGCGCGAGAAGGCTTACTCGCAGGAGCTTCAGCGCAGCGGCAAGTGGCGGCATATCTGGCATCTTGCGGGCAAATACGCCAATTTCAGCATCTTCGATGTCGAGAGCAATGCGGAGCTTCACGACATTCTGACCGCGTTGCCACTGTTCGCGTACATGAAGATTTCGGTTACGCCGTTGTGCCGCCACCCGTCATCCGTTCGCGATGACAACGCTTAAGTGTGAGCGTGCGCATTCAAAACAATCCCCAATATCGATGGAGACAACATCATGAGCGTCAAGGTGTTCGCAACGCAGGAAGTGCAGGACTTGCTCAAGGTCGCGACCAATCTGCAAAGCGACGGCGGCAATGCGCGTGCTAAAGAAATCACACATCGCCTGCTTAGCGATTTGTTTAAGGCCATCGACGAACTGGAGAAGTATCTCGACATTCGCATGGACGCCGCTGACAAGCAGGCCGAGATCGAAGGCGGCACGGCGCGCACCATCGAAGGTCTGCTGTATGTGGAAGGCGCGCCGGTGCGCGATGGCATGTCGAAGATCGACATCGACATCGACATCGACGCCGATGCGGATGCGGATGCGGATGCCGGTCCGCTCGTCATCCGCGGCGTGGTCACGGGACCGGACGGCAAACCGGACGGCAAGCCCGTCGCCAACGCCGTGGTGGAATGCTGGCACGCGAACTCGAAAGGCTTTTACTCGCACTTCAATCCGACCGGCGCGCAAAGCGATTTCAATCTGCGCGGTGCGGTTAAAACGGGCGAAGACGGCCGCTACGAGTTCCGTACGCTGATGCCCGTCGGTTATGGATGCCCGCCGCATGGTTCGACGCAGCAATTGCTGAATGTGCTGGGACGTCACGGCAATCGTCCGGCGCACGTGCATTTCTTTGTGACGGCCGACACGCTGCGCAAGCTGACCACGCAGATCAATATCGAAGGCGATCCACTGATCTGGGACGACTTTGCTTACGCCACGCGTGAAGACCTGATTCCGCATGTCATGGACAAGCGCGGCGGGACGGCGCTAGGCATGAAAGAGGACGCGTATAAGGAAATCGAATTCGATATCGCGTTGACGCCACTCGTTCAGGGTAAGGACAATCAATTGGTCAATCGCTTGCGTGCAACGGCTGCGGCTTGATCGTCGCATGAGACGGCGGCTTGAATTAAAGCCGCTGTTGTCGATCAATCGCTTGGCGCTTTTTGCATGGACTTAAAACAATCGGGCTTATGCGAGTCACCGCACAGTGCCGATGAATTGGCCGGCAAACTCTTAACGCTTTCCTAGAATGGTTTGCAAGCAGCGCCAAACGATTGCGGCGCTGCTGCAAGCGATCGAGGAGAAGCGGCCATGAATGTCACTGCGCAACCCAAAGAATCCATGTTCGAATCGTTTAGTCGCTGGCGTCGAAACATGTCGTAAGCGAAAGACGAAGTGCTGGTCAGAGAGCCCGGAGACCGGATTTACGGCGATCCCAAACCGGCAGCGCAAGAGGCGAAGAATCACTGGGAATGTGCGCTTCTTAGCCAATTCGCATATCTCAAGGCCAAAGAAATCAAAGCAGGGATGCTGCCAACGGCAACACCGACTTGCGAATCTGGAAGCGCTGTTTCAAATTCAAAGCAGCCTGTCTCGCCACAAGCCAGACTCAGAGATGCGGGATGGGAGTTTCTTGATTTCTTTCCTACAGCTAAATTAAATAAGGCTTTCAAGCGAGTCAATTTACGCGTCGAGGTCTGGGCTAAAGAAGACCGGTCAGTCATTGCGGTTGCGTTTGGCGGAACAGTCGTCACATCGATTGCGGACTGGATGGCCAACCTGAGATAGGTCCTGCCCAAGCATAAGGATTTGTACACGCTGACCGTCGGCTCTTTCGTGCCTGATTTCGTACGGGTACTCAAAGGGCTCAAGTTGTCCAAGCCGCCCATCATCTATTCGACGGGGCACTCGCTCGGCGGCGGACTCGCGCAGCAGTTTGCTTACGCCTTACCCGACGAACTTAGCGCAGAGGGCCTGGTCATGCCGAAAGTCATTCAGGTGTATGCGTTCGATCCGTCTCCCGTTACCGGTTTCTATAGCCTGAAAAAAGCGATGCGCACGCGAAATGCGCATGAGCTCAAGGCAGATCGAGTGTTCAAACGTGGTGAGGTTTTGGCCGCGCTGTGCTCATTTCTCGCGCTGATCACGCCGCCGTCGCGCGTGAATCCGGCCATCCGTACCGTACAATATAACTATCTCGGCGTGACATGGCCCGTTCATGCGCATAGCATCAGCCAGTTCGCGGTCGGGCTTTATAAGACCACACATCCGCAATGATTCTTTCAGTCTACCTATCTAAAAGCGCACGCTAATGCTTATCGGAGCACGTGTCCGCTAAGCGTTTCGTACGCGGGTAAACTTGCCCACTTCTATCGCTTACAAAGACTAAGCTCAGGCAGAAACTATTTGCCACAACAAATCGATGAAAAACCATCAGTTATCCTACCGTAATGCCGCTTTCCGCCGCCAAACTCAGCCGCACCAAGCTGGCAGTCAAATGGGCTAAGTGGAAGGTTTTCACCTCTGCGATCGTTCTCGTGATGGTCGCCATCGGTATGGCGCTGCTTTATGTCGAGCACGCTGTGTACGGAACGGCGCATTCTCCGGGCGAGCCGGATTCACTGACGAAGACCTTCTTTCACGAAGCCGGGATGGCTGTATTGATTGCAGCCGTGGTAGGCGTCGCGCTCGACTTCATTGCCTTGGGAAGCGGCCGATTCCGCGCAGAGCTGGTACAAGAGGAGCAACAGGAGCTGACCGACCAGGCGCTCGTCAAGCTAAAAGAAGCGCATAACAAAATGGTCGCGATGACGAATCGGCTGGAAGATATATTCCCGCGCAAAAAATGCGAGACCATTCATGATGCACTGCGAGACCTTGCTATGCGCGCGTCCACGCTAAAGAAAACCGCTGCCGGCGACTTAGTGGACGACACGAATATCGCGGAGCGGCTCAAGCTCGTTACATGGCTCACCAATCTTTTTCCTACGCAAGCCACCGAGAATCTGACCAAGATGCTCAAGGAGAACAGGGCCGATGATCTGGCGCCGTTCAAGTTCGAAGTACCGGGGCGCTATCAACTCACGCGGCGAATTCTGGCCATGCAGCTAGACAGCATGAAAGCCGAAGACGTTCTCTGCTCGCTTGCCAACCCTCTGCTGTACAGAGATATCGTTCCCGAACAAGATCCTTATTTGATCGCGACCAGAGCCGCACTGCTCAGAGGTGTCAAGATCAGGCGCATATTCAATTTACTGCCTATTCCGGAGGAGGATCGTGAATCGGCACGCACTGTCATTCAATACCAGCTCGAGGCGTTTGGCGCCATCAACTTTAGAAACACGCGCTCGTTCGAGTGCCGCTTTTTGACCGACTCGAAGGTCGTGGATTTCGAGCCGGTCAGAACGCTTTTGAAGCGCATAGAGCCGGAGACGCCTGAAATCGGTAAGCTCTTTTATGCCTTGTTCGTTCACAAAGGGCAACAGTATTACTTCTACCGGACCATCGATTCGACGGCCGACATACGGCTTGCTATTCGATGCATTGTGGGATGCCTGTGAGGGCAATGTGACGAGCCCGTATCCTGAGCCGTTGACGCCAAATGGCATTCAAGCGTCCGAGCAAATGCTCGATGACGAGGCGCGCGACATTGTGATACGGCCATCGCGCATATCTGGCGAGAATCGGGATTCTGGTACGGCTGTGTGAAACCTGAAATGCGAGACTATGAAGCCGCCGAAAGTGCGTTGCCCGACGTTCCAGTCAAGCTCCCAAGCAATGACGTCAATGACTCGAGCATTAAGCCTTTCTGGCAATACGCATCGAAGTCTTCCTTGTTCGCGTTCTGCTTGACGAAGCTCTCGTCATGCGCCGTCAACGCCACGATGATCGCAGTCGATGTGCGTGCATTGCCTCTAAGCGCTTTGGCTACGTAGAAGCCATCGATCTCCGGCATCGAGATGTCGAGGAGAACAACGTCGGGCTTCCAGACACAGGCGGCGGCAATCGCTGCCGCTCCGCCATACACAGCGAGCACCTTGGCTTGCCCCGAGCTCAGGAATGCCGCGAACGCGTCCGCACCATTGCTGTTGTCATCGACGACGAGGACGCGTGTGGCTCGTTTCTTTACTCGCATCGAGCGAGTGGTCCAGCGGCGAGGTGCAACAAGAGGGCGAATCATTCAGACAGAGCGTTTAATTTTTCGATGATCTTAAGCGAGAGTCAATGACGCCAGTGCGATGGGACGCGTACGAAAAGGGTGCTCAAGACATCGCGCGGGCGCGCGCATCGAGCGCGAGGCGAATCGTGCGGGCCAGGTCGTCGAAGCCATATGGCTTGCCGAGCAGGGTTACGCCATCATCCAGACGCCCTTCGTGGAAGATGATGTCCCGCGTGTAACCCGATGCGAAAACGACAGCCGCTCGATGCGGCGGCTGACTGGCAAGCTTCGCCAGTTCGCTGCTGCGGACCGTGCCGGGCATGACGACATCGGTGAAAAACAAGTCGATGGCGGCGGTTCGCTGCAAAAGCCGTCGTGCGTGGAGAGTACCTTGTAGCCGAGCTGCGCGAGCATATCGATGGCAGCGATCCGAACGTCCGGATCGTCTTCCACGACGAGAATCGTTTCGCCGCCCTTCAACGAAGCGAAACGACCGCGTCTCTATCACGCAGATTGCGTGCTAGGACATGCACCGGGTGCGTTCTACAATTCCTGACGCGTCTGAAGCGATTCCAACGTCCCGAGCCGGAGGAAGCTGATCGACTTCTGCAAGAGCTTGCCGCCGCTGCCTACGGCGGTCGTGCATCCATGTGATCGCAGTTCGCTCGAAGGCGCGTTGCAGGGCGCGAAAATGGGCCTGATCGCGCCGCTGCTCGTCGGTCCACAAGAGAAAATCCGTGCGGTCGCTGAAGAATACGGACTAAACCTCGCAGGCCATCCAATCGTCGATGCGCCGCATAGTCATGCGGCGGCCGCGCGCGCCGTCGAACTCGTGCGCGAAGGCACGGCCGAAGCGCTCATGAAAGGCAGCCTGCACACGGATGAACTCATGGCCGCTGTCGTCAAGCGTGAAGGCGGCTTGCGCACCGTGCGCCGCGTGAGCCATTGCTTCGTCATGGACGTGCCGGGCCACGAAGACGCGCTCATCATTTCCGATGCCGCCATCAACATCGCGCCGACGCTCGCGGACAAGGTCGATATCCTGCAAAACGCGATCGATCTCGGCCACGCGTTGCTTGATGCCGCGCGCACCAAGAAGATCGATTCGCCCGTCGCGGGCTGCGCCAACGTGCTGATGGTGCCGGACCTCGAAGCCGGCAACATGCTCGCCAAGAGCCTGTCGTTTCTCGCGAATTCGGATGCCGCGGGCATCGTGCTAGGCGCGCGCGTGCCGGTCATCCTGACGAGCCGCGCGGATTCGGTGTTGACGCGGCTCGCATCGTGCGCGGTCGCGTTGATGGTTGCGCTCAAGCGTCGCGAAGACGCGGACGTGCTGGGGTAATGTCATGGCCGATCTCATTCTCGTGCTCAACACGGGTTCGTTGCGCAATGGCATCCGCATGTTCGAGCGCCGCGCAGTTGCCATCGATTGCACCGGAAGCGGCGAACGGGCGCACCGTGGTCGCGCATCTGGGCAATGGCACGAGTCTGTGCGCGCTCGCATCGGGCCGCAGCATCGCGAGCACGATGGGCTTCACCGCTGTCGATGGCCTCATGATGGGCACGCGTTGCGGCAATCTCAATCCCGGCGTGATTCTCTTCATGCTCGATGAATTGCGCATAGGCATGCGTGAAATCGAGGACGTGTTGTATCGGCAATCGGGATTGCTCGGCGTGTCGGGTGTATCGAGCGATATGCGCGTGCTACTGGCCAGCGACAATCCGCGTGCGCACTTCGCGGTGGCAGTTTATCTCCGTCACCGTGAGCCAGAACGATGCGGCCTGCGCAATCGCGAGTCCGATCACGAGAATGAGCGCGAGACGCGCGAAGAGCGTGCGGGGCAAGCGAATCATTGATCGCCTGCAATCGGCGTCACGGCCGCCGAACACGTAACCTTCACTGCGCAATGTCTTGATGTAACGCGGCTCGCGCGGTTCATCGCGCAGATGCTGACGCAAGCAGCTTACGAGCAGATCGATGGAGCGATCGAACGGATCGGCCTGTCGTCCTTGCGTGAGATTGAGCAGTTGATCGCGCGTGAGCACGCGTTGCGGATGATCGAGAAACACGCGCAGCAGACGATATTCCGTGCCCGACAACGAAACCATCGTGCCTTCTGCATCGAGCAGATGACGCGCGGTGGTATCGAGTTTCCAGTCGCCGAAGCCGAGCATTTGCGCCGTTTCGCTGACCTGCATGCCGGGCGGAAGCATGCGCGTGCGCCGCAACACGGAGCGAATGCGCGCATACAACTCACGGACCGCGAAGGGCTTCGGCAGATAATCGTCCGCGCCCATTTCGAGGTCCAGAATGCGGTCCGCTTCTTCGTTGCGCGCGGTGAGCATCAACACGGGCACGGTGCGAAATTTTCCGGCGCGCAATTCGCGGCATAACTCGAGGCCGTCTTCGCCGGGAAGTATCAGGTCGAGCACGATCAGATCCGGCGCGCCTTGTTCGAGCGCTGCGCGCATCTGTCGGCCACTGGCCGTGAGCGTCACGCGCATGCCCTGTTTCTCGAGATATGTCGCGAGCAGTTCGCGAATGCCGCGATTGTCGTCGACGATCAGTACATGGTCGTTGGTTTCCATCGATGGCTCTTAGCGTTATGCGTTAGCGCTTCTTAAGTTCTATTTAGACCCAATGCGTTATAGCGCAGGAATCGCGAAGTTTTGTATTCCAGTGTATCCGGCGCGACGCGCGATACAAAGCCTTGCATAGCGCCATTTTCCCGACATAAGCGCGATACGTGCGCGCAGTCCAATGCGCTTCATGCCGATACGCATCGGCGTTCTTTAAGGACTGAGTTATGTTTAAGCGCATTAAAAACATGGCCACGATTGCGGCTTGCGCGGTGGCCGCCGCTTCGCCTGTGAACGCACACAGCGCCACTGCACCGGAATTTACCAGCATCGATAGATGGCTCAACAGCGAACCGCTCACGTTGAGTCAGTTGCGCGGCAAGGTCGTGCTGGTCGATTTCTGGACCTATACGTGCGTGAACTGCATCCACACCTTGCCCGCGGTGAAAGCGTGGCATCAAAAGTACAAGGATCAGGGACTCGTCGTGGTCGGCATGCATACGCCCGAGTTTCCGTTCGAACGCGATACCGGCAACGTAAAGCGCGCGCTCGAGCGTTTCGGCATTACGTATCCGGTGGCGCAGGGCGACGTGGTCCGCCTACGGCAACCGCTTTTGGCCCGCGTTCTATCTGATCGATAAACACGGCGCGGTGGTCTATACGCACTTCGGCGAAAGCGATTACGCGCAGACCGAAGCGCAGATCAGGAATCTGCTCGCGCAAAAATAGGGTGGGACGTTTGTATCGCAGTGTATCCGCGAGAAGCCCGATACAAAACGATTCAAACGTGCCGATAAAAATGAGCATGGCGCAACGCGCGCAAAGACCAGGGCGATAAAAATCATGTTGACTCTTCAATCCGATCTGCACGGCAATCATCTTCTGGGCGAGCTTCCGGCGCACGAGTGGCAGGCCATCGCACCGCATCTCGAACTCGTTCAACTGCGCACCGAGCAATTGCTCTGCGATTCGGGCCAGCGGATTCATCACGTGTATTTCCCGACGACGGCGATCGTGTCCTTGCTGCATACGATGGAAGACGGCGGTTCGGTCAAAATCGCCGCAGTCGGACGGGCGGAGACACGATGCCCACGTGCGTTCAGGTCCAATGCGCGGGCTTTGCGTATCGGATGAGCGCGGGAGCGTTGCGTGAGCACTTCGGTCGTTCGGACTTTCTGCGCCGGATCATGTTGCTGTATATGCAAGCGCTGCTGACGCAAGTGGCGCAGACGGCGGCGTGCAATCGTCATCATTCGCTGTCGAAGCACTTCGGTGACACCCTCGCGAGTGCCACCGCATGACTCGGGGTCGATGTGAATCGCTAGTTCTTCATCGTAAAGAACTTTCACCTTCTATCTCCTGACGGTCTCCCGTCGCACCCAGTCAAATCCTTCCAGATGTGGCCGAAGATGCTGTTCGACCGATGCTTCGCGGCCGCCGCGCTCCTTGTGCTATCGCCTTTGCTGATCGCGATCGCCATCGCCGTGAAAGCGACATCGAAAGGTCCGGTGCTCTTCACGCAAAACCGCAAGGACGCGGATGGCCGGCCGTTTCGCATCTGTAAGTTTCGCTCGATGGCCGTGCATACGGAAAACAAGGGCCACGTCACGCAGGCGACGCGCAACGATCCGCGCGTGACGAAAGTCGGCACGTTCCTGCGCCGCACGAGTCTCGATGAACTGCCGCAGTTTCTGAACGTGCTGCTGGGGCAGATGTCGGTTGTCGGGCCGCGTCCGCATGTGTTGGAACACGACGATCTCTATAAGGATCTTGTGTACGGCTATATGTTCCGATACCGCATCAAGCCCGGCATTACGGGCTGGGCGCAGGTGAACGGTTATCGCGGCGCGACGGAGAAAGTGGAGAAGATGCAGAACCGCGTGAAGTTCGACCTGTTCTACATTCACAACTAGTCGTTCTGGTTCGACATCAAGATCGTCGCGATGACCTTGTTCAAAGGATTCATTGGACGCAACGCATTCTGATACGGGAGCTTGCAGGGGAGACCGGAGCGAGCCCGGCAACGTGAGTTGCCGGGCTTTTTCTTTTGTTTTGGCGATCAACCTTTACGCTTTGGCCGGCTCGAAGACGGTTCGTACGCCCAAAGCGTGCAAGACACGCTGAATGGTTTCGAAGCGAGGATGTGCGCCTGGAGCGAGCGCTTTATAGAGACTTTCCCGACCCAATCCCGCATCGGCCGCGACCTTCGCCATGCCTCTTGCGCGAGCGACCGCGCCGATCGCCGACAACAGCACATCCGGATTCGGATCTTCAGCCGCGGCGGCAAGAAACTCGGCGATGGACTCTTCACTGTCGAGGTAATCCGCTGCATCGAAAGTTGCGAAGTCGGTCATGATCCGTCCTTTTCAGTTCACGCGCCATGAGAATCGAGCGCTTGATGTCCTCTTGTTGCGTCGCTTTGTCGCCGCCGGTGAGAAGCACATAAACGATCGCACCGTGACGCATGAAAGAGACGCGATACCCGGCGCCGATGTCGATTCGCATCTCACTCACGCCTTCGCCAACGGCTTTGCAAGCGCCGAAGTTTCTGTGCTGAGCGCTGATCAAACGGGCGGCAATGCGTGCCTTCGCCCGCGCATCGCGCAGCTTTTTAGCCACTCGTCGAATTCAGCGGAGCGGATGAGCGTGACCATAACAGAATTGTATCCGATCGGATATAAACTAGGAATGTTGGCAGCGTCTCTGGTCGAGACGCTTCTACAGGCAATTACTTCTTCGGTGCGTAATCAATCCACTCGACGCCCTGCTCCGTTCCCAGCAAACACAAGTTTGCCCCGCGCGTCGCGAACAGTCCCACAGTCACCACGCCCGGCCACGCATTGATCTGCGCTTCGAGCGCACGCGGATCGGTGATCGACAGGCCTTTCACGTCGATGATCTCGTTGCCGTTATCCGTGATGTACGGCGCGCCGTCTTTCATTACGCGCAGCACCGGCACGCCGCCGAGCGCCGCGAGCCGGCGGCCGATCGCCGTGCGCGCCATCGGCACGACTTCGACGGGCAGCGGGAACGCACCCATCATGTCGACGCGCTTGCTGGCATCCGCGATACACACGAACACGTCCGCCACCGAAGCGACGATTTTCTCGCGCGTGAGCGCACCGCCGCCACCCTTGATCATCGCGCCGGAATCGTCGATTTCATCGGCGCCATCGACGTAAATGGAGAGCGATTCGATATCGTTCAGATCGAACACCTGAAAGCCGTGCGCCTCGAGCCGCGCGGTGGTCGCGACCGAGCTCGACACCGCGCCGCGATAGCGCGCCTTCGATTTGGCGATGGCATCAATAAAGCAATTGGCCGTCGATCCGGTTCCGACGCCGATGATCGCGCCTTCCGGCACGTTGGCGTTGACATAGTCGGCAGCGGCCTGGCCGACCAGTTGCTTGAGTTCGTCCTGAGTCATGAGAGTGGTGCTGCGCATGAAGAGAAAACTTCAATTTTAGCGGAGCACGCTGCTTTTTCTGGCTCTTTTCTGGCGCTTCTCAGGCTCTCTTCAGGCGATATGATGCAGAAAGCCCAGCGGATCATGCGTGCGCGCCACCGACGCAATAAACGCGAACACGACGATCGCCAGCACGCCGAACACGGCCGCGCGCCCTTCGTGCGACCGCGTTACAACGCGAACGTGCCGAGCACGATATACACGATCAGCCCCGCGATCTTCGCCGATAGCCACGCGGCATTCGCACCGAAACCGATGATCGTCACGAGCGCGATGGCGGAGACGAGCAGCACGGTATCGACAATATGCGGCGCGATTTTCGTCGCGCGCGCGTGCAGCGGGCGCGCGTCCGTCAGCATCCAGATCCAGCGCAGCACGAAACCCCCGATGCTCAAGCCCGCGCATGTCATGTGCAGCGCGCGCAGCGTCAGGAAGTAGTCGGCCATTGGGGAAAGTATTTGTCGAGCAAGGCTTGGGCGATGGCATCGGTTTGCGCGTCGGCATCGCCGGCATAGTCGGATGGGCGAAAGTGCATTTGGAAGGCGGCGAACACGCGGCGAGCTTTTTCGTCGAGCGCGCCGTCGGTTTTGAAAATAACCTCTGTCCCGACCCATTACGAATGCAAGACCAAGCACCAAGTATTGAGAGTTAGGCTTGGACTTGCCCTGCCGCATTACTCCGACGGGGATTCGATCGCGCCAACATGCCAATAAGGCGCGGTTAGTGAATTGACTGTCGCGCTTTGTCGGGTCAAGTTGTTCTTGAAAGTACTGATACGTCCACGACCCATCAGGCTTCGTCTCCGGCTCGCGATCCGCGTAAGGACCATCGATCAATTGCCGCACGCTGACCGCATACTCGAGGCCCTTGGGCTTGTAAATGCCCTTCGCCCTATTGACGATGAACTTCCCTTCGGAGAGCAGTTCGGGCCAAGCGACAACTTGGCCCTTGCGATGATGAAACCATAGCAATGCGTTGCGGTGAAAGGAAGTCAAACCTTCTAAAATCGTTTCTAACGATGCCGTGAGCAAATTGCAGCGATGTTGATTCTGGTCCCGCCTTACCTCTTCACACCTCTCTGCCGCACCGCCTCAAACAAACACACCCCGCTCGCCACCGAGACGTTCAAACTTTCCACCGCCCCGGCCATCGGAATATTCATGATCTCATCGCACGTCTCACGCGTGAGCCGCCGCATCCCTTCGCCTTCCGCGCCGACCACGATCGCCACCGGGCCATCCAGCTTGGTCTCATAGAGCGATGCGGTCGCTTCACCCGCCGTGCCGATCACCCGCACGCCCGCGTCTTTCAACTCACGCAGCGCGCGCGCCAGATTCGTCACCGTGATGTACGGCACGCTTTCAGCCGCGCCGCTCGCCACCTTCGCGGCCGTCGCGTTCAAACCGGCAGAACGATTGCGCGGCGCGATCACTGCATGCGCGCCCGCCGCATCCGCGACGCGCAAACACGCGCCGAGATTATGCGAATCGGTCACGCCATCGAGCACGAGCAGCAAGGGCGTGCCGGAGATGCCATCGAGCAATTCGGCCAGATTTTGCGCCAGCGGCAAGTCATTCGCACGCGCGACCACGGCCTGATGCTGCATGTTGCCGGCGAGTCCCCACAGGCGCTGCTCATCGGCGGCGATCAGACGCACGCCCGCGTCCTTCGCACTGCGCAGAAAATCCTGCATGCGCCGATCCTTGCGCGAAGGGTCATATAGCACCTCTTCGATCGACGATGCATCCGCGCGCAAACGCGCCGTCACTGCGTGAAAACCGTATAGAACCTTGAGACGTGACATGGCTGTGATCCGAACCTTCTAGAAACCTGTAAAAAGCATCACGCGGTCCGATGCAGAAAACATCGGACCGCGTGCATGTACTGTGCGCATCGAACGTTTTAGCGCTTCTTGCGTGCCGCCGATTTCGACGATGCCGCGCCGCGCTTCTTCGCCGCGCCCGATCCTGCGTGCGCCGTCGTCGCGCTCTTCTTGCTGCCGCCGCGCGCGCGCGTGCTCGGCGCATCATCGTCCTTAAACGAGCGGATTCGCGGACCCGCCGCGCCGTTGCCCGGATTCGCCGCGCTCACCGCGTGCTCGCCCGCTCCCGCCGATGCACGCGGCACCGGCAGCTTCACCGGCGTATCGCGCACAAGCCGGAAGTCGATCTTGCGCGCATCGAGATCGACGCGGCTCACCTGCACACGCACCCGATCCGACATCCGATACCGAATACCCGTGCGTTCGCCGCGCAACTCGTTCTTGATCTCGTCGTACTGGAAGTAATCGGAGCCGAGCTCGGTGACATGCACGAGCCCTTCGATAAACAGCGAATCCAGTTGCACGAAGATGCCGAACGTCGTCACGCCGTTCACCATGCCGCCGTATTCCTCGCCGAGCTTGTCGCGCATGAAGTAGCACTTGAGCCACGCCTCGACATCGCGCGATGCTTCATCTGCCCGGCGTTCGTTCGACGAGCAATGCAAACCGAGCTCTTCCCAGATCGCGACGCTGTTGCGCGAACGGCCGCGCGCAGTATCGTCGGCTTTCTGCATTTCGCGCGCGGCTTTCGTCAAACCCGTGCTCAGCGATACATCGTGCCCGATGTCCGGCAGATACTTCTTGCCCTGCAAAATGGCGTAGATCGCGCGATGCGTGAGCAAGTCGGGATAACGGCGAATCGGGCTCGTAAAGTGCGCATACGCTTCATACGCGAGCCCGAAATGACCGATGTTGTCCGGGCTGTAGACGGCCTGCTGCATCGAACGAAGCACCATCGATTGCAGCATTTGCGCGTCGGGCCGGTCGCGGATTTGCGCGATCAGCGCGGCGTAATCGCTTGCGTGCGGCTTGTCGCCGCCGGTCAGCGTCAGACCGACACCACGCAAAAACGCGCGCAGATTCTCGAGCTTTTCCTCAGTCGGCCCCGCATGCACGCGATACAGCCCCGGATGCTTGTTGCGCTTCAGAAAGTCCGCCGCGCACACGTTCGCGGCCAGCATGCATTCCTCGATCAGCCGATGCGCATCGTTACGATGACGCGGCACGATCTGCTCGATCTTGCCCTGCGAATTCACGACGATATACGTTTCGGTCGTATCGAAATCGATCGCGCCGCGTTTCTGACGCGCCGCGTGCAGCGATTTGTACACGCCGTAGAGATTCTGCAGTTGCGGCAGGAGATCGGCGCGCTTGGCAGCTTCCGGACCCTTCGTGTTGGTCAGCACCGCGGCGACTTCCGTGTAAGTCAGCCGCGCCGCCGAATGCATCACGCCCGGATAAAACTGATACACCTTGATCTCGCCGCGCGCGGTGATCACCATGTCGCACACGAGCACGCAGCGATCGACGTCCGGATTCAGCGAACACAGACCGTTCGAGAGCTTTTCCGGCAGCATCGGAATCACGCGGCGCGGGAAATACACCGACGTGCTGCGATCGAGCGCATCGACATCGAGCGCTTCGTTCAGACGCACGTAATGCGAAACGTCCGCAATCGCCACCAGCAGACGAAAACCCTGACCGCGGCCAACGGCGATTGGCTCGCAATACACGGCATCGTCGAAATCGCGCGCGTCTTCGCCGTCGATGGTGACGAGCGGCACATCGCGCAAATCCACGCGATGCCGCAGATCCACCGGACGCACTTCGTCGGGCAGCTTCGCGGCTTGCGCCAACGCGGCATCGCTGAACTCATGCGGCACGCCGTACTTGCGCACCGCGATCTCGATTTCCATGCCGGGATCGTCGATATCGCCGATAACTTCCGCCACGCGCCCGAGCGGCTGCGAATGCCGGCTCGGGAAATCCGTCAAGTCGACGGACACCACTTGCCCGACCTTCGCCTTCTCCGGGTTCTGCGCAATCAGAATGTCGTGACCGATGCGCTTGTCTTCCGGCACCAGCAGGAGCGCGCCGTTCTCGTTGATGAGCCGGCCGATCACGCGCTTGTTCGCGCGATCCGTCACCTCGACGATATGTCCTTCCGGCCGACCGCGACGGTCATAACCGACGATGCGCGCGAGTACGCGATCGTTATGCATGACCTTCTGCATTTCGCCGTTGGGCAGAAAGAGATCGTCCTGGCCGTCGTCGCGGATCAGGAAGCCGAAGCCATCGCGATGACCCTGCACGCAGCCCGCGACGAAGTTCGACGGATGCGTGAGCTGGTAATGACCGCGCTTGTCGAGGCGGATTTGCCCATCGCGTTCCATCGCCGCCAGACGCTTGAAAAATCCTTCGCGCTCCTGGCGTTTGATCGACAGCGCCTCGGCGATGTCGTTCGCGGCATGCGGAGTCTCGCTCGTGCGCAACACGCCGAGAATCTCTTCGCGGCTGGGAATCGGATAGGGATATTTGGTCAAGGGCTTGATTGGGTTGTTCTCTCTCGTTTGAACTGGCCTTTTGCCGGACCGTGAGGCGCGGCGCACAGGCTAGGGACAAGCATGGTTCGGATGATTCTAACACCCGTCTTTTAGGCGCCACGGGGGTCACAGGCCGATTCGACGCATCCGCCCACCGCGTGCGATTGTCGAATCGAAACGCTTGACAGGCTCGTTACGCTCACTATAATTTGATGCTATGCTACTCACGCACTTTAGCAAAATAGCAGATTTAGCAGTAACACGCACCCTTGCCCAGGTGGCGGAATTGGTAGACGCACTAGGTTCAGGTCCTAGCGGTGGCAACACCGTGGAGGTTCGAGTCCTCTCCTGGGCACCAAGGTCCTTATTCTTGCGGAACGCTTCAATGGTGGCGGATCGCTCGCAAAAAGCCTCTCGTTCAACGCGTGAGGCTTTTTTCAGCGTCCTTCTTTTCTGATTTCATTTTTATTCGATTCGCTTTTGCGTTGAATCTAATTTGAATTGAATCTGTCTCCTGATATTCATTCTGCACGCGGATTAATACTAATCCGCCCGGCGTTTTCAGCGCGCGATTAATCTGCGGCGTACACTCGTTCGTGTCTGCATCGCCCGCGCCGGGCTGCGTATGCGTCAATGCGGTCCGTATTTTGCTCGAATCAATCACACCGGAGACCTGTGCGATGAGCTGGACGCGAGAACAAAGAAACGTCACGATTGCCGCGTATTTAGGCTGGACACTCGACGCATTCGATTTTTTCCTGATGGTCTTTATTCTCAAAGACATCGCCGCCGAGTTTAAAACGAATATCCCGGAAGTCGCTTTCGCCATTACGCTGACGCTCGCCATGCGCCCGGTCGGCGCGCTGATCTTCGGCCGGCTCGCCGATAAATTCGGCCGGCGCCCGACGCTGATGATCAATATCGCGATTTACTCGCTGCTCGAACTGCTGTCCGGCCTGTCGCCCAATCTTTTCACGCTGCTGATTCTGCGCGCCCTCTTCGGCATCGCGATGGGCGGCGAATGGGGCGTCGGCTCCGCACTCACGATGGAAACCGTGCCGCCGCGCGCTCGTGGCTTCGTGTCCGGGCTGCTGCAGGCGGGTTATCCGAGCGGCTATCTGCTTGCATCGATCGTATTCGGCGTGTTGTATCAGTATGTCGGCTGGCGCGGCATGTTCTTCGTCGGCGTCGCGCCCGCGCTGCTCGTGCTTTACGTGCGCGCCCATGTGCCGGAATCGCCCGCGTGGAAGGCACTGGAGAAGCGGCCGCGCCCGAGCCTTATCGCCACGTTGAAGCAGAACTGGACACTTTCCCTCTACGCGATCGTGCTGATGACCGCGTTCAACTTCTTCTCTCACAGCACGCAGGATCTGTATCCGACGTTCCTGCGCGAACAGCATCATTTCGATCCGCATACCGTGTCGATGATCACGATCGTGCTCAATATCGGCGCGATCGTCGGCGGACTGTTTTTCGGGTCGCTGTCGGAGAAGATCGGGCGGCGTGTGGCGATTTTCATCGCTGCGCTGATCGCGTTGCCGGTGCTCTATCTTTGGGCGTTTTCGACCGATCCGGTGATGCTCGCGCTCGGCGCGTTCCTGATGCAGATTTCCGTGCAAGGCGCATGGGGCGTGATTCCCGTGCATCTGAACGAGATTTCGCCCGGTGAGATTCGCGCGACGTTTCCCGGCCTCGTGTATCAACTCGGCAATCTGCTGGCGGCGGTCAATGCGACCTTGCAGGCAAAAGTCGCGACCGCGCACGGCGACAATTACGGCATGGCGATGGCCATCGTTGCAGGAACCGTCGCGATCATGATTGCGGCGCTGATCTTCTTTAGCCGCGAACGGCGCGGTATCGATATAACGCGTTCGGCGCAGGAAGTAGACGCATCGGGATAGCGCGTTTAGAAACGGCATTCGGGTCAAGCGGCACGCACTGTGTGCTCCCGCACAGATACGATCGCCACCGGAGATCCGTGATGCTCGCCCTTTACGTCATCACTTTCCTCCTTCTTGCCGGAGCGCTTGCATTCGTGCATGTGCCCGCGCTCGCGTGGCTTGCGGGCATGGCGGCGTGGGTGGCGGCCGGTGCCTTCGCCGGCATCACCAACGTGATTGCCGCCACGCTTCTCGCCATCGTCTGCGTTCTTCCTCCGCTCGTTCTTGCCGTGAAGCCGCTACGCCGCGCGCTCATCAGCCGACGCATCTTCGCGATCTTCCGCAAAATCCTGCCGCAGATGTCCTCGACGGAACGCGACGCCATCGAAGTCGACACGGTCTGGTGGGATGCCGAACTCTTCTCCGGCCGTCCGCGCTGGGACACGCTGCTCGCGCACGGCGCGGCAGTCGCCATCGCCGATCTGAACCAAACGGGCGCTGACGCTGTCGCCGAAGCGATTCGCGGCAAGGGCGGCAAGGCGAATCGGCATCGCGATGGACGTGACGGACGAAGACGCCGTCAATCAGGGTATTGACAAAATCGTGGCGGAATTTGGCTCCGTCGATATTCTTGTGTCGAACGCGGGCATCCAGATTGTCAATCCGATCGAAAAATATGCGTACGCTGACTGGAAAAGATGATGGCGATCCACGTCGACGGCGCTTTTCTCACGACCAAAGCTGCGCTCAAGCATATGTACAAGGACGATCGCGGCGGCGTGGTCATCTATATGGGCTCGGTGCATTCGCATGAGGCGTCGCCGCTGAAATCGGCGTACGTCACGGCCAAGCATGGCTTGCTCGGACTCGCACGCGTGCTGGCGAAAGAAGGCGCGAAGCACAACGTGCGCTCGCATGTCGTGTGTCCGGGCTTCGTGCGTACGCCGCTCGTCGACAAGCAGATTCCCGAACAGGCGAAGGAACTCGGTATCAGCGAGGAAGAAGTGGTCAAGCGCGTTATGCTCGGCGGCACGGTGGACGGCGTGTTCACGACCGTCGAAGACATCGCGCAGACCGTGCTTTTCCTGTCCGCGTTCGAAACGGCCGCGCTGACCGGCCAATCGTTCGTTGTCAGTCACGGTTGGTACATGCAATAAGAGGGCGCAACGGCATGGCAGAGAACGACAACAACAGCAGGACGCTGCAAGAAGAACGCACGCAACGGCGGATCGATTTGCCGCCGTACGAGACGGTCGCGCTGATGCTCCAGGGCGGCGGCGCACTCGGTGCTTATCAGGCGGGCGTGTATCAGGGGCTGCACGAGACACAGATTCATCCGAACTGGATCGCCTGCATTTCGATCGGCGCGCTCAATACGGCGATCATCGCGGGGAATGCGCCGGAGCATCGTGTGACGCGCTTGCAGGAATTCTGGGACACGATCTGCCAGCCGGCATTCGGCTTCCCGGTTCCGGCCATGCTCGAGCGCGCGCTCTTCGATTCCGCCGACGCGATCCGCAAGGCGTTCACGACGTTTCAGGCGGCCAGCGCGATCGTCGAAGGGCAGAAGGGCTTTTTCGTGCCGCGCTTCCCGCCGCCGTCGCCGATTGCTTCGAGTTCGCCGCAAACCGCGAGCTATTACGACACGACGCCGCTCAAGGCTACGCTCGAGCGCCTGTGCGATTTTGGTCGCATTAACTCGGGCGAGACGCGCGTGTCGGTCGGTGCAGTGAATGTCGCGACCGGCAACTTCGCGTACTTCGACAACACGCAAATCAAGTTGCGCGCGGAGCATTTCATTGCGTCGGGCGCGTCGCCGCCGAGTTTCGCGGCGGTCGAGATCGACGGCCAGTTTTTATTGGGACGGCGATCTCATGTCGAGCACGCCTTTACGAGATTGCGCAGGCCACGCCGCGCCGCGACACGCTCGCGTTCCAGGTCGATTTATGGAGCGCGAAAGGGCCGGTGCCCGACAGCATCGTCGATGTCATGGGCCGCATGAAAGACGTGCAGTATTCGAGCCGAACGCGCCTCGTCACCGATCAGATGCAGCGTGCGCAACGCTACCGCAACGTGTTGCGGGGACGTGCTCGATTTGCTGCCCGAAGGCGTCTGTCCGAGCGACGAGTGGTGCAGGCTAGCCGAGGGACTCGCCTGCTCGAAGCACTACAACATCATCCATTTGATCTATCGGCACAAGGAATACGAAGGCCATTTCAAGGACTACCCGTTCAGTTTTTCGACGATGCGCGAGCACTGGGCCAGCGGCCTCGAAGACATCCGCCGCACGCTTGCGCATCGTGATTGGCTGGAAATGCCGAACAACGAATCGCGCTTTATCACGCACGACATCCATCGCGACGATCCGCGCTGACGGGATCTAGTCGATCCGGGCGAGATGGCGCGCCCCTTTGTATAATTCGGGCGCCGCCGCTCGCGGCCAACTTTTTTGACGTTTCTCCGTGATGAACTCGATCGCCGTCTGCTTCGTCTGTTTCGGCAACATCTGCCGGTCGCTCAGCGCGGAGACGGTGTTTCGCGATCGCGTCGAGCAGGCGAAGCTGGCGGATCGTATCATTATCGATTCGGCGGGAACGGGTGACTGGCAAATCGGCGATCCGCCGGACGAACGCGCGCAGCGCGCCGCAAGAAAGCGCGGCTACGATATTTGTCCGCGCGGCGCTGCCGTCAGATTTGCGCCGAGGATTTTTCTCGCTTCGATCTGCTGATCGCGATGGACGATGCCAACGTCACCGCGCTCACGACAATCTGTCCGCCGGAGCATCGCGACAAGATTCGTCTGCTGATGGAATTCGCCACACGCGACGACAGCCGCGTTGTCATCGATCCCTATTTCGGCGGCGAAGAGGGCTTCGAAAAAGTGCTCGATCAATGTGAAGGCGCCTGCGAGGGCCTGCTGATGGCGCTTCGCGCCCAACTCGTGGCATGACGAAAGCGCAAAAAGCACGTTAAGCGACTGCATATTTCGCCCCAGATACTTGACTAAAACTGTGGGCTATTTATACTTGAGCGAAACCATCGAGTATTAGCGTTAGCCCCCAATTATGAGACTCACCACGAAAGGCCGTTTCGCCGTCACGGCGATGATCGACCTGGCATTGCGCCAGGAGCAGGGCCCGGTGACGCTGGCCGGCATCAGCCAGCGCCAGCGCATTTCGCTTTCCTACCTCGAGCAGTTGTTCGGCAAGCTGCGCCGTCATGAAATCGTCGAATCGGTCCGCGGGCCGGGCGGCGGCTACAACCTCGCGCGCCGCGCGGAGAACGTGACGGTGGCCGACATCATCATCGCGGTCGACGAACCCATCGACGCCACGCAATGCGGCGGCAAAGGCACGTGCGAAGGCACCAAGCAGCACGACGGCCATTGCATGACGCACGAGCTGTGGGCCACGCTCAATCAGAAGATGGTCGAGTATCTCGATTCCGTCTCGCTGAAAGACCTGGTCGACCAGCAGCGCGCACGCGAAGGCTCGGCATCGGTGTTGCGCGACCGGCGTGCCGAATCGGCTGGCGTCGAGGCCGCGCGTGTCGTGCCGAAAGGTCCGAATTCCATTTTCAACTTGGCCGGATAGGGCGCGCCGCGCAAGCCGCGAACACCGAATTTTGCCCAAGCGCATTGACCGATTTCCCGGAGCGACTGATGAACAACGATATTCCCTACCTGCCCATTTACATGGATTACAGCGCGACGACGCCGATCGATCCGCGCGTGGTGGACAAGATGATCCCGTATCTTCGCGAGCAGTTCGGCAATCCGGCCTCGCGCAGCCATCAATACGGCTGGGATGCGGAGCGCGCGGTGGAAGAAGCGCGCGAGAACGTCGCGGCGCTCGTGAATTGCGATCCGCGCGAGATCATCTGGACCTCGGGTGCGACGGAATCGGACAACCTCGCCATCAAGGGCGCGGCGCATTTCTCCAAGAGCAAGGGCAAGCACATCATCACGGTGAAGACAGAGCACAAGGCCGTGCTCGACACCACGCGTGAGCTCGAGCGTGAAGGCTACGAAGTCACGTATCTGGATGTGAAGGACGACGGCCTGATCGATCTCGACAAGTTCAAGGCCGCGATCCGTCCGGACACCATTCTGGTTTCCGTGATGAGCGTGAACAACGAAATCGGCGTGATTCAGGACATCGAGGCGATCGGTGAAATCACGCGTGAGAAGGGCATCATTTTTCACGTCGATGCCGCGCAGGCCACCGGCAAGATCACCATCGATCTGCAAAAGCTGAAGGTCGATCTGATGTCGTTCTCGGCGCACAAGACGTACGGCCCGAAAGGCATCGGCGCGCTGTATGTGCGTCGCAAGCCGCGGGTGCGCATCGAAGCGCAGATGCACGGCGGCGGTCACGAGCGCGGTATGCGTTCGGGCACGCTGGCGACGCATCAGATCGTCGGCATGGGCGAGGCGTTTCGTATCGCGCGTGAAGAAATCGCAACGGAAAACGAGCGCATTCGCATGCTGCGCGACCGTCTGCTGAAGGGCTTGCAGGATATCGAAGAGGTGTACGTGAACGGCGACATGGAAAAGCGTGTGCCGCACAACCTCAACATCAGCTTCAATTTCGTCGAAGGCGAATCGCTGATCATGGCGGTGAAGGATGTCGCGGTGTCGTCGGGTTCGGCGTGCACGTCGGCATCGCTGGAGCCGTCGTATGTGCTGCGCGCGCTCGGCCGTAACGACGAACTCGCGCACAGCTCGATCCGCTTCACCGTCGGCCGCTTCACCACCGAGCAGGACGTCGATTACGTGATCAACCTGCTGAAGACCAAGATCGCGAAGCTGCGCGATCTGTCGCCGCTCTGGGAAATGTACAAGGACGGCATCGATATCTCGACGATCCAGTGGGCCGCGCACTAAGCGCACGAGCACACGGACGCATCGACACGAATACACGGAGAGTTTGAATCATGGCTTATAGCAACAAGGTTCTGGACCACTACGAAAACCCGCGCAACGTCGGCTCGTTCGCGAAGGACGACGACACCGTTGGCACCGGCATGGTCGGCGCGCCGGCCTGCGGCGACGTGATGAAGCTGCAAATCCGTGTCGGCGCGGACGGCGTGATCGAAGACGCGAAGTTCAAGACGTACGGCTGCGGCTCGGCGATCGCTTCGAGCTCACTTGTCACCGAGTGGGTGAAGGGCAAGACGCTCGACGAAGCCATGTCGATCAAGAACACGCAGATCGCCGAAGAACTCGCGCTGCCGCCGGTCAAGATCCACTGCTCGATTCTCGCGGAAGACGCGATCAAGGCAGCGGTCGCGGACTACAAGCAGCGTCATGGCGTGGCGGCACCGGAAGCGGCATCGGCTGAAAGCAAGCAACACGCGGCGTAAAAAAGTAACGCGTTGAGAGAAGCGAAGACTATGGCAATCACGTTGACGGACAAGGCAGCACAACACGTGCAGAAGTATCTGACGCGGCGCGGCAAGGGCGTCGGGCTGCGTCTGGGCGTGCGCACGACGGGCTGTTCGGGGCTTGCCTACAAGCTCGAATATGTCGATGAACTCGCGCCGGAAGACACCGTGTTCGAGTCGGCGGGCGTGAAGATCGTGATCGATCCGAAAAGTCTTCCGTATCTCGACGGCACCGAACTGGATTTCGCGCGCGAAGGGCTAAACGAAGGCTTCAAGTTCAACAATCCGAACGCGAAGGACGAATGCGGCTGCGGCGAATCCTTCCGCGTGTAAGGCGCGTGAGGCCGGCGGTATCGGCGAAAGAGGCGGCGCGTGCCGCCTTTTTCATTCGCACTCACTGAATTGATTTATATGGCTTCGCTCACCGATTCTCACTTCGATCTCTTCGACCTGCCGCCCACGTTCGCCGTCGATCCGCAGAAACTCGACGATGCGTACCGCACCGTGCAGGCGCAGGTTCATCCGGACCGTTTCGCCGCTGCCGGCGATGCGCAACGCCGCCTCGCGATGCAATGGGCGACGCGCGCGAACGAGGCGTATCAGACGCTGCGCGATCCATTAAAGCGCGGCCGCTATATGTTGTCGCTGCGCGGCATCGATGTCGGCACGGAGAACAACACCGCGATGGAGCCCGTGTTCCTGATGCAGCAAATGGAATGGCGCGAGAGTATCGAAGATGCGGCGAGCGCGAAGAATATCGGCGCGCTGGAAGCGCTGCTCGACGAATTGCGCGATGAAGAACGCGTACGGTTCACGAAGCTCGAAGCGCTGATCGACAGCAAGTCGGATCAGGCCGCGAGCGAAGCCGTACGTCAACTGATGTTCATCGAACGCGTGGCGGACGAAATCAGCGCGCAGATCGAGCGTCTCGAGCACGCGTGAAACCGCGCACAAACACCCCATAAGACCAACGATGGCTTTACTGCAAATCTCAGAACCCGGCATGGCGCCGGCGCCGCATCAACGGCGCGTGGCAGTCGGCATCGATCTCGGCACGACGAATTCGCTCGTCGCCGCCGTGCGCAGCAGCGTGCCTGAAGCGCTGCCCGACGAGGACGGCCACGTGTTGCTGCCGTCGGTCGTGCGCTATCTGGAAAAGGGCGGACGGCGCATCGGCCGCACGGCGAAGGAAGAAGCCGTGACCGATCCGCGCAATACGATCGTCTCCGTCAAGCGTTTCATGGGACGTGGCAAGAGCGAGGTCGAGGGCACGGAGAACGCGCCGTATGACTTCATCGATGCGCCCGGCATGGTGCAGATACGCACGATCGACGGCGTGAAGAGCCCGGTCGAAGTGTCGGCGGAAATCTTGGCGACGCTGCGTTATCGCGCGGAAGATTCGTTGGGCGAGGATCTGGTCGGCGCGGTCATCACCGTTCCCGCTTATTTCGATGAAGCGCAGCGCCAGGCGACCAAGGACGCGGCCAAACTCGCCGGTCTGAACGTGTTGCGCCTGCTGAACGAACCGACCGCGGCGGCGATCGCCTACGGTCTGGATAACGGCGCGGAAGGGCTGTACGCTGTCTACGATCTCGGCGGCGGCACGTTCGATCTGTCGATCCTGAAGCTCACGAAGGGCGTGTTCGAAGTGCTCGCGGCGGGCGGCAATTCCGCCCTCGGCGGCGACGATTTCGATCACGCGCTGTATCGCTTCGTGCTGGAGCAGGCGGGCGTCAAGCTCGATGCGCCCGAAGACGTGCGCCTGATGCTCGATCGCGTGCGCACGGCAAAGGAAGCGCTGTCCGATGCGCCCGAAACGCGCGTGCAGGCGACGCTTTCCACGGGCACGCAAATCAATGTCGCCGTCACCGAAACGCAGTTCGCCGCGCTGACCGAAGCGCTCGTCGCGCGCACGCTCGGCCCGACGAAGAAAGCCTTGCACGATGCCAAGGTCACGGCGAAGGACATCAAGGGTGTCGTGCTGGTCGGCGGCGCGACGCGCATGCCGATGATCCGCCGCGCGGTCGAGACGTTTTTCGGCCAGCCGCCGCTCATTAATCTCGATCCGGATCAGGTCGTTGCGCTCGGCGCGGCGATTCAGGCCGATCTGCTCGCCGGCAACTGTCGCGGCGAAGGCGACGACTGGCTGCTGCTCGATGTGATTCCGCTGTCGCTTGGCGTCGAAACGATGGGCGGGCTGACCGAAAAGATCATTCCGCGCAATTCGACCATTCCGACCGCGCGCGCGCAGGATTTCACGACCTTCAAGGACGGCCAGACGGCGATGGCGATTCACATCGTCCAGGGCGAGCGCGAACTCGTCGCCGATTGCCGCTCGCTCGCTCGCTTCGAGCTGCGCGGCATCCCGCCGATGGCCGCAGGCGCGACGCGCATCCGCGTGACGTATCAGGTCGATGCGGACGGTCTCTTGTCCGTGTTCGCGCGCGAGCAGACGTCGGGGGTGGAAGCGTCGGTGGTGGTCAAGCCGTCCTACGGTCTCGCCGATGACGAAGTCGCGCGCATGCTGGAAGAGAGCTTCAAGACCGCCGACATCGACATGCGGGCGCGTGCCTTGCGCGAAGCGCAAGTGGAAGCGCAGCGCCTGATCGAAGCGACGCACGCCGCGCTCGAAGCCGACGCCGAATTGCTCGACGACGCCGAACGCGCGCAGATCGACACACTCGTCACCGAACTGGCCGCTCAAGCGCAAACCGATTCAGTCGAAAAAATCGAGGACGCGACCAAAACGCTCGCTACGGCCACCGACGAATTCGCCGCGCGCCGCATGAACAAGAGCATTCGCCGCGCGCTCGCGGGCCGCAAGCTCGACGACGTCTAAATCATCACATTCGAGAAAGCCGAAAAAATGCCTCAAATCGTAGTGCTACCTCACGTGGAACTCTGTCCGGACGGCGCGGTGATCGACGCCGATGTCGGCAAGAGCATCTGCGACAATCTGCTGGATCACGGCATCGAGATCGAGCACGCGTGCGAAAAGTCGTGCGCATGCACGACGTGCCACGCCATCATTCGGGAAGGCTTCAATGCGCTGGAACCGTCCGAGGAACTCGAGGACGATCTGCTCGACAAAGCATGGGGGCTGGAGCCGACATCGCGGTTATCATGTCAGGCAATGGTGCCGGCGGACGAGGATCTCGTTGTCGAAATCCCGCGCTACACCATCAACCACGCCAAAGAAAATCACTGACAGGAGGCTCGCCCATGAAGTGGACTGATACTCAGGATATTGCGATGGCACTCACCGACGCGCATCAGGATGTCGATCCCCAATATGTGCGTTTCACGGACCTGCATCGCTGGATTACGGAACTGGACGGTTTCGACGACGATCCGCAAAATTCCAACGAGAAGATTCTCGAAGGCATTCAGGCGGCGTGGATCGAAGACGCGGATTATTGAGCGTCCTGAAGTGAGGGTTTAAAGACGGCGGCTTCGGAAGAAGCCGCCGTTTTATTTTCGATGCGCATGTTTGGCATTGCGAACCAAGCAGACTGCTTCACACCCGCACGCCGCGCTCCGCCAACTGCCGCTGCAACGCCGGCCACATCTTCGCCACCGCTTCCTCGCCCGCCAGAATCGATGCGTTGCGCTGGCTGAAATCGCTGCTGCTCATCGCGTTCAGGTTCGGGCGGATCACGGCGCTCGCGTATTTGTCGAGTTCGTACGCCTTGATCGACTGACCCATGATGGTGAACATCTGCATCAACACGCCGAAGTAGCTTTGCGTGGCGGCATCCTCGGGGCGCGCGGAAATATCGACGGCAATCACGAAATCCGCGCCCATCTTGCGCGCGAACGCGGCGGGCACGGGGCTGACCAGACCGCCATCGACATATTCGTGATCGCCGATTTTCACCGGCTCGAAAATCGACGGCACGCTGCACGACGCGCGCACCGCGACGCCCGTGTTGCCGCGCTGGAAGAGAATCGGCTGGCCGTTGCGCAAGTCCGTTGCGACAACGCCGAGCGGTTTCGCCATCTTTTCGATCGGCCGATTGTCGAGCGTCTTGTTCAGATAGTTCTGCAGCGCGATGCCCTGCAGCAGCCCGCGCGTGCGAAACGGCATGGCCCAGTCGCTGATCGACGCCTCGTCCATCGTCAGCGCGAGCTTGTTGATGGCGATGCCGTTCATGCCCGATGCATACAGCGCCGCGATCACCGAACCCGCGCTCGTGCCCACGACAAGATCGACCGGCACATTGCGCGCTTCCAGCGCCTTGATCACGCCGATATGCGCGAAACCGCGCGCCGCCCCGCCGCCGAGCGCCAGCCCGATGTGCACCGGACGCTGCGCATCGGTCTTCGGCGGCGCGGGCTTGGTATTGTTCGAGGCGATATTTTTTCCCGCGGTCGTGCAGGCAGCGAGGACGGACGATGCCGCCGCGATCGAAAACGCGCGGCGCGACAGGCGAGGTGACGATGGCTTCAAGTTCTGCTCCGGGCGATGCGGCAAAGTGCATCGATAAAAGGCGCGTACATCATAAAACAAAGCTGCACGGCCGGACAGAAACCGGGCGGCGCGTATAATTCCGTCTCATTTTGAGCAAGCGCCCACAGCGGTTTCGGGCGTCTTCGCGTGCAGCAGACCGGCATCCCGGCGTACGCTTGAGCGCCGCGCCATCATCGAGCAGACAGCAATGACCACCCAAGTCCGTACCCGCTTTGCCCCAAGCCCGACTGGGTTCATCCATCTCGGCAATATCCGCTCCGCGCTTTATCCGTGGACGTTCGCGCGCAAGATGAAGGGCACGTTCATCCTGCGTATCGAGGATACGGACCTCGAGCGTTCCACCGACGCCTCCGTCGACGCCATCATGGAAGGCATGTCCTGGCTCGGTCTCGATTTCGACGAAGGCCCGTTCTACCAGATGCAGCGCATGGACCGTTATCGCGAAATCGTCGCGCAGATGATGGAAAAGGGGCTCGCGTACCATTGCTATATGTCGACGGAAGAACTCGACGCGCTGCGCGAACGTCAGCGCGCGGCCGGCGAGAAACCGCGTTACGACGGCACGTGGCGTCCGGAGCCGGGCAAAACGCTGCCGCCGGTTCCCGAAGGGGTGAAGCCGGTCGTGCGTTTCCGCAATCCGCTGACCGGCGCGGTCGCGTGGGATGACGCGGTGAAAGGACACATCGAAATTTCGAACGAAGAACTCGACGATCTCGTCATCGCGCGCCCGGACGGCACGCCGACGTACAACTTCTGCGTCGTCGTCGATGACCTCGACATGAAGATCACGCACGTTATTCGCGGCGACGATCACGTAAACAACACGCCGCGCCAGATCAACATCCTGCGCACGCTCGGCGGCGAAGTGCCGGTCTATGCGCATTTGCCGACCGTACTGAACGAGCAGGGCGAAAAGATGAGCAAGCGCCACGGCGCGATGAGCGTGACGGGTTATCGCGATAACGGTTACTTGCCGGAAGCGGTCGTGAACTATCTGGCGCGTCTGGGCTGGTCGCACGGCGACGCCGAAGTGTTCCCGCGCGAGCAGTTCGTCGAATGGTTCGATCTGGAGCATCTGGGCAAATCGCCCGCGCAATACGATCACGACAAGCTGAACTGGCTGAACGCGCATTACATCAAGGAAGCGGACAACGCGCGTCTCGCGGCGCTGACCACCCCGTTCCTGCTGGCGGCGGGCATCGAACAAGGCGCGCTCGACAACGGCGCGCCGCTCGATCAGGTCGTGGCGCTGCTGAAGGATCGCGCATCGACGGTCAAGGAAATCGCCGACAACGCCGCGATGTTCTATCGCGAGCCGCAAATCGACGCCGATGCCTTCACGCAGCACGTCACCGACGCGGTGAAGCCGGCCATCGCGGATCTGCGCACCGCACTCGCCGATGTCGAATGGACGAAAGAAGCGATCGTCGCCGCGCTCAAGGCCACGCTCGGCGCACACAAGCTCAAGATGCCGCAACTCGCCATGCCGGTGCGTTTGCTGGTCGCGGGCACGACGCACACGCCGTCGATCGACACCGTTTTGATGCTGTTTGGCCGCAATGTCGTGACGAAACGTCTGGAGAAAGCGGCAGTTTGACAGACATTGCGCGCGAAAGTGTGAAGCGAGGAAAAAATTTCGCTTCACGCAGCAAAAGGTATTTACAACGCCAAAAACGCCTTATATATTTTTGTTCGTGTTCTGCAAGGGGGTATAGCTCAGTTGGGAGAGCGCTTGCATGGCATGCAAGAGGTCAGCGGTTCGATCCCGCTTACCTCCACCAATGAACAGATGAAGTAAATTGCGAAAGCTTGTTTTCCGACCAAATGGAAGTCGCGAAAAATATTTCACAAGCAACACGAAGTTGTATAGAGTCAGGGTTTTCGCTAAATAGTAGTGAATTAGCGAAACAAGCTGTAAGACAGAAGCACAAGTTTCTGTCCCCTTCGTCTAGAGGCCTAGGACATCACCCTTTCACGGTGAGTACAGGGGTTCGAATCCCCTAGGGGACGCCAAAACATCGGCGGTCGCTAGTTAAAGCGCTGCAAGATTCGCAGGTGACACTGCGGATCGATGAAAAGAAGTGGAGCGGTAGTTCAGTTGGTTAGAATACCGGCCTGTCACGCCGGGGGTCGCGGGTTCGAGCCCCGTCCGCTCCGCCAGTCAAATGTCGCAAGACATGAAAAAATCCAGCCTTCAGGCTGGATTTTTTTTGGCCATCGTCCGCGCGCGCCGCCCGTTGCGAGCTTTGCCGACGTCCAGCGGTAATATCGTCAGTTGCCAGCGCGCGCGTGGTGTCATAGTGTTGATGCCTGTTCTCGTGCCTGCATGCGTGCGATGCTCGACCCGACCGAAGACCTCTCTCTCTACCAACTCTGTCAGGCGACGATGGCCGACTTCGCCTTCGCCGAGGCGCTCACGCACGACAACATGGTCGGATATTACCGCCGATACAATCTCGTCTGGCGTGGCGATCTGTTCTTATCGAGCTGGCGGGAATCCGAAAACTTCATCCTTCAGGCGGACGGCGCGCCGATCGGCCTAATGCGCGTCACGGAAGAAGACCATTCGCTGCATATCCGCGATGTGCAGATCGCGCAGGGTTTTCGCGGGCGCGGGGCGGGCACGTTTTTGCTGAATACGGCGCACCGCTGGGCGCGTGCGCGCTGGCTGGCGGAATGTCAGCTGCGCGTGTTCGTCGATAACCCCGCCGCGCGGCTCTACATGCGGCTCGGCTACCGGCCGGCGGGGCCGCGTCTCGCACAACTCGCGATCCAGCATATGGTGCGGCGCGTGTGATCGCGATGGCTCAGGCGATATCGTCGTGCCCGTCGCGTGCGAAAAACGCGCGTGGACTTTCGCCGAACGCGCGGCGGAACATCGCGGAAAACGCACTCTGGCTCTGATAACCCAACTCACGCGCGACCTGCGCGAGCGGCCGCCCCTGGCTGAGTAGCGGAATCGCGCTCGCGAGTACGGCCTGCTAACGCCATTGCGAGAAACTCACGCCAAGCTCACGCCGGCCTCCTCCGACGACCAGCGTTCCAGATCCGAGTTCGATGGGTCCGCAAGCACGGCATCGCAGAGCGCGCGCAGGCGCTTTTCGTTGGGCATCGGTACGGCGAGCGGCAGCGGCTGCGAGCGGATGATCTCGTCGAGCGCAAGCGTACCGAGCAAACACTCGCG
>LFMX01000104.1 GCA_001184405.1 Candidatus Burkholderia humilis | reverse complement strand
GCGCTGTTTCACACTAGGCGATGCACACGCGCCTTGCCAAGGGCGTCCGAGCGGGCGCTGTGCTATCGTCGGCGGCACATCTCGAAAATCAGCCGATCATGTTTTCGCTTTCCACGACATCGCACGCGACGAAGGCCGCGCAATACGACGACTTGCTGCAACAGGCGCGTTCGCTGATCGCGGATGAGCGCGATTTCATCGCCAATGCCGCGAATTTTTCGTCGCTCGTGTATCACACGCTGCCGGATCTGAACTGGGTTGGTTTCTATCTCTTCGATGGCGCCGAGCTCGTCGTCGGGCCGTTTCAGGGCAAGCCGGCGTGCGTGCGCATCGCGCTCGGGCGAGGCGTGTGCGGCACGGCGGCGCGCGAGCGGCGCACGCAAGTGGTGCCGGATGTGCACGCGTTTCCCGGTCATATCGCGTGTGATTCGGCGTCGCGCTTGGAGATCGTGGTGCCGTTGATATCGAGCGACGGCGCGCTGATCGGCGTGTGGGACGTGGACAGCCCTGTTCCCAACCGTTTCGACGATGAAGACGCGCTCGGCATGGAAGCACTGTGCACGGCGTTCGTTTCTTTGGCGTGGAAGGCGGGTTAACCGGAGCGCGTCATGCCCTTCGATTGCTTCGAAAAAGACAACGGCGTCGTCACGATCGAAAGCGCGCATGCGGGTGCGGCGAGCGCGGACAAGTTCGAAGCGCTGATCCGCGAGCGCGGACTGACGCTCTTCGCGCGCATCGACTTCAGCGGCGATGCCGCGCGCGCCAGTCTCGCGATGCTGTTTTCGCAGCTCATCGTGTTCGGCAATCCGAAGGCCGGCACGCCGCTGATGCAGGCCGTGCCGACCGTTGCGCTCGATCTGCCGCTCAAGGTGCTGGTGTGGGAAGACGCGCAAGGGCGCGCGTGGCTGTCCTATAACGCGACCGATTATCTCCGCGCGCGGCATGGGCTGGACGCGGATTCGATGAAGCCTGTCAGCGGTATCGCTGCGCTGGTCGAGGCGGCGGCTTTTTTCTCGCCGTCTACAATGAGGCGGCTTCCACCGCTTTAACGCCCTTGATTCATGAAAAGCCCCGCCCGCCGACGCCTTCTCACCGCCTACGCCCTGAGCGCGTGCGGACTGGCGCGCGTGCCGGACGTGCTGGCGGCATCATCGCACAACAAGGCGCCGGGCGCGCTCGTGCTGAAGTCGCTCGGCGATCCGTTCGTCGCCACGATGATCGACGGCGCGAAGAACTACCAGCGCCATTTCGCCTCGCAGCTCGATCTCGCGACTTACGGCACGCAGACCGATAACGACGTCGCGGGGCAGATTCGCATCGTCGAATCGTGCATCGATGCGAAGGTCAGCGCGATCGTCATTGCGCCCGCGGATTCGAAAGCGCTGCTCGCACCGGTCGTGAAGGTGATCGCGGCGGGCATCATCGTGATCGCCATCGACAATCCGTTCGCCGAAGCCGCGCAGGACGCCGCCAATGTGCAGATTCTATTTGTCGGCCCGGACAGCCGGCGCGGGGCGCGGCTCGTCGGCGCGTATTTCGGCGCGCGGCTTAAAGTTGGCAGCGAGGTCGGCATCATCGAAGGACCGGTGAACGATCGAAACGCGCAGCAGCGCACGCTCGGCTTTCGTCAGTCGATGGACGCGGCCGGCATGAAAATCGCCGGGACGGAAGCGGGTGACTGGAGCGCGGCGAGCGGCAAGGCGATCGCGCTGCAGATGCTGGTCGAGCATCCGGCGATCGGCGGGTTGCTGTGCGCCAACGACAATCTCGTGATGGGCGCGATCGATGCGATTCGCATCGCCGGCAAGAAGGGGCGCGTGCTCGTGACCGGCTACAACAATATCGATGCCGTGCAGCCGATGCTGCAGGACGGACGGCTGCTCGCGACGGTCGAGCAATTCGGCGCGCGGCAGGCGGTGTTCGGCGTGGATGTGGCGGTGAAGGCGTTGCTGGAGCATCGGCGGCAGCGAGGTTTATCGCCGTTCATGGAGACGCCGGTGCAGGTCGTGGGGAAGAGGAAAGGTGGAAAGTTCTGATTTGTTCGTGTGCAGGATGGGGGTTCGTCACGAATGATTAGGATGACTCGTCATTGCTTCTGAATGCGATGAACTTAACTTCTCTTTTCCCACGCAAACCAAGATGACTGAAATTGAAAAAAGCAGCGGTAATGTGTACGCCAATCTCGGCTTGCCTGATGCAGATGAAATGTGTATCAAGGCGCAGCTCGCGGTGGAGATGGGTCGACGTATCGAGGCCCGGCATCGATCAGCCCAGCTCTCGCATGGCTGCGCGGCCAGTTTCGCGACGCCAGCTTAGCGGAAATGCGTGATGCGCTGGCGCGTCTCTCGTGAATTATTCGGCCGCGTTCAACACCCCGCGCTTGCCCAGATTCGCATAGAGCGCCCGCACGCCGAACGTCCACGGCTCGATCTCCGTCGACAGCCGTACCGTATTCACCAGCGCGCCGAGCGTGGGTGCCGAGATCGTCACGACATCACCTAAATGATGGGTAAAGCCGCCGCCTTGCGTATCGCGATCCTTGATCGGCGAGAACATGGTGCCGAGAAACAACATGAAACCGTCCGGATACTGATGATGTTTGCCCTGCGTTTGCGTCACGAGGTCCGCCGGATCGCGGCTAATTTCGCTCATATGGCTCACGCCTTCGAGCACGAAGCCATCGTCCGCGCCCTCGATCTTCAGCGACAGACTCACGCCGCGCACCGTATCCAGCGTGAAGCGCTCGTCGAACAGCCGCACGAACGGGCAGATCGCGCACGATCCGTTGTTGTCCTTCGCCTTGCCGAGCAACAGCGCGCTGCGACCTTCGATATCGCGCAGATTCACGTCGTTGCCGAGCGTCGCGCGACGATCTCGCCGCGCGCGTTCACCGCGAGCACGATTTCCGGCTCCGGATTGTTCCATTGCGAGGTCGGATACAGACCGACATCCGCGCCGAATCCGACCGACGACATCGGCTGCGACTTCGAAAACACTTCCGCGTCCGGCCCGATGCCGACTTCCATGTATTGCGACCACGCGCCGCGCCGCTCGAGTTCGGCCTTCAGCTTGGCCGCGCTCTCGGAACCTGGCTTGATCTTCGACAGATCCGCGCCGATCAGCTTGTTGATGGTGTCGCGCACTTCCTGCGCTTTGCTCGCATCCGCCGCCCGCCTGTTCTTCGATCACGCGCTCCAGCAGACTCACCGCGAACGTGAAGCCGCATGCCTTGAGCCTGCACGTCGCAGGGCGCGAGCAAGCGCAGACCGTTGGGCGTGGCATCGAGCGTGGCTTGCAGCAGTTCCTGAACCGTGCCAATGCGCTCGCCTTCGGCGTTGCGCGCGATCTGCGCAGCATCGGCGCGATCGAAAAGATCGACGGTGGTCGGCGCGGCGCGCGTGATATCAAACACGATGCCGTTTCGCACCGCGACGACTGCCGGCCCGTCGATGGGCGCGGGACGCCACACACAGCCGATCAGAACGGGATCGGCGAAATCTTCGGGCAGACAGGCGGATACGTTGACGTTTTGCATGGCGTTCGATGGCGGGGGGAAGGGAAAACCGATCGTAGAACGCGCGCTGGAATGTGTCCATTAGGTTGATTACTTATCCAACCTGTTGGAATATGCCTCATATGGAAAAAACTTACGACGTCCCCGCGCTGCGTCGCGCCAGCGACATTCTCGAAGCACTCGCCGCTGCCGCAAAGCCCGTCCGCGGGGCTGACGGAATCGACGGGACTTTCGCGCAGCACGCTTTATCTGATGCTCGAAACGCTCGCGCGCATGCAGTGGAAAACGGTCGACTGGGAATGGCTCGTGCATGACAACGGACCGTCGCCGTCGCCGTTCATGATCAACCTGCGCGCGCGATCCGCGCGTGCGCTACTTTCACAGCGAGATCGAGCGCGCGTCGATCGGCGCAAAGCACAACTTTCTGATCGGCGAGGCGCGCAGGGAGATCATCGCGCATTTCGATGACGACGATTACTACGCGCCGCATTATCTTGCCGACATGATCCGCATCATGCGCGAGCAGCGGGCGAATCTCATCAAGTTCTCGGACTTTTATGTGTATGCACCGCATCTCGACTTCTCCGGCTACTCGAAACTGACGGAATCGCCGGGTGCGTACTATCTGATCACGTGGGAAACGGTCAGCCGGCGCGAGATGCCGGCGGATATCGAAGCGGGTATCGATCTGATGGTGTTGTACGGCTTTTCCTGCGTGTACGACCGGCTCATTGCGCAAGGTAACGCGTTCGGCGATGTCAGCCTCTACGAAGACGATGCGTTCATTCGCAAGGCGATCGGCGACGGGCGCAAGATCATCGTGGTGGACGATCAGGATGCGTCGTGCCTGCATCTGGTTCATCCGAATTCCACGGCGAGCACCTTTACGTAGTTTTCGCTGCCGCCGTTTCTTTTGCCACGTCTTTTCCCCGATTACGACGAATTTCCCGGCTAACGGTCATGGGCCTGTTGATTCGAGCGCAAGTTGCGGCATGCGCCGCACACCGTGCGATGCAATCAGCACATCACATTTCACGCACGCACACACGACATTGCGCAAGCGCGCCTTGCCGTGCCGCCAGCCGGTTTCCGCTTCACCGCCGAGCACGATCAGGCCTCGCCGTATTCCTTCGCCGCGATCGCTTCGCCCAGACCCACTCCCGACGGCGGCAGCGTCATGCTGTGCGCGCATCCATCGATGCCTGCGCGCTTGATCAGCCGCGCGCAGTATCGCGGACGGCGCGCGCGTGATCGCGTCGATGACGGCGAGCGTGTCGGCGCTGCTGGAATCGGTGGTGACGACGGCCCACCACGGCGACGGATCGACGACGTGCAGTGCCGTCAGCCGCGCATTGCCAGCGCGCAGGCGCTCAGGCTCGGCCCGATGGCCAAGAATGTGCTTGTACATGGTGCATCTCCCATCAAGTGGACGTATTCGATGGTGTGTATCACATCGTCGGCGAAAGTTAGACACGAATGAGCGCGGTGCAACTTTTACTCGCCAGCTTGGAAACTCGACCACGCGTCAGTTTCATGCCAAACCGCACGCACGTTCGCTCAGCGCGAAAAACAATGCGCACGGAACGCTGTTTGCTTCGGCAGTGCGCTTGGACGCTTTCGCGCTGACGCCACTCGTGTCATTCGTGTGACCCTCGCGCAGTTCAGCCAGCGGTTCCATCCGGCGCATCGCCGGAAATCAACCTCGTGACGACACAGACAGTGAGCGGCGATGTCAGACCCCAACGACACCCACGACGAAGCGCGCGCCAAGCCGCGCGTCAAGGCCAAGCCCGGCGATGGCAACGGCAAAGACAAGGACAATGAAAAGAGCGACGACAAGGACAACGGCAAACAGAAGAAATCGAGCAAGAAGCCGCTGATCATCCTGGGCATTATCGTCGTGATACTCGCGATCGGCGCGTTCATCTGGTGGTTCATGACACGCAATCAGCAAAGCACCGACGACGCCTACACCGATGGCGACGCCGTGACCATCGCGCCGAAAGTATCGGGCTATGTCGTGGAGATGAACATCGACGACAACCGCTTCGTGCATAAAGGCGATCTGCTGATCAGGATCGATCCGTGCGATTATCAGGCGTCGCGCGATCAGGCCAACGCGCAACTCGCGCAAGCTCAGGCTCAGGAACAGACGGCGCGCGCCAATCTCGCGCAGGCGAGCGCGGCGTATGAGCGGCAGCGCAGCGTCGATATCCGCGCGACATCGCAACAAAATATCGATACCGCGACCGCGCAGCAAAAAAGCGCGCAAGCGCAAGTGGAAACGGCACAGTTGAGTCTGTCGTACACCGAACTGCGCACGCCCGCCGATGGCTGGATCACCAAGCGCAACGTGCAGTTCGGCACCTTCCTGCAAGCGGGTACGTCGATTCTGTAACTCGTCACGACGCGCGTTTGGGTCACGGCGAACTTCAAGGAATCGCAACTCGACCGCATGCAGCCGGGCGACAAGGTGGATGTCGATGCATATCCGAACATGAAACTGCATGGCCATGTGGACAGCGTGCAGTTGGGCAGCGGCTCGCGCTTCTCCGCGTTCCCCGCCGAAAACGCGACGGGCAACTTCGTGAAGATCGTGCAGCGCGTGCCGGTGAAAATCGTCATCGACGATGGACTGAAGCCGGGCACATCGTTGCCGCTCGGGCTTTCGGTCGTGCCGACGGTCATGTTGAAACACTAAGACCATGAGCGACACTCAAGACCCACACGCCGAACACGACCACAGCGGCTGGAAGCCGAAGTCGAATCCGTGGCTGATCGCGGTCGTCGTCACGCTCGCGGCGTTCATGGAAGTGCTCGACACGACCATCGTCAACGTGACGTTGCCGCATATTTCCGGCACGATGTCCGCCAGCTACGACGAAGCCACGTGGACGCTCACGTCGTATCTCGTCGCGAACGACATCGTGCTGCCGATCTCCGCGTATTTCTCGAAGATTCTCGGGCGCAAGCGCTACTTTCTGATCTGCACCGGCGCGTTCACGATCTTCTCGTTCATGTGCGGCATCGCGACCAATCTCGGCGAGCTGATCGTGTTTCGCCTGCTGCAGGGCTTCTTTGGCGGTGGACTGCAACCGAGCCAGCAATCGATCATTCTCGATACCTTTCCGCCCGAGCAACGCGGCCGCGCGTTCTCCATTTCCGCGGTCGCGATCGTCGTCGCGCCGGTGCTCGGGCCGACGCTCGGTGGCTGGATCACGGGCAACTTCACGTGGCGCTGGGTGTTTCTGATCAACGTGCCGGTCGGCGTGTTGACGACCATCGCGGTGATACAGTTCGTCGAAGATCAGCCGTGGAAAAAGCGTCAGGACGCGAAGAAAGTGGGCATTGATGTAATCGGCATTAGTTTGATCACGCGCGGGCTCGGCTGTCTGCAAGTGTTTCTCGATCGCGGCGAGGACGACGACTGGTTTTCGTCGAACTTCATTGTGACGTTCGCGGTGTTATCGGCGATCGGACTCGTCGGCGCGACGTTCTGGCTGTTGTACGCGAAGAAACCCGTCGTCGATTTGCGTGTGCTGAAGGACCGCAACTTCGCGCTCGGATCGGCGGCGATCTTCGGCTTTGCGTCCGTCTTGTACGGCAGCGCCGTGCTCATTCCGCAACTCGCGCAGCAGCAGCTCGGTTATACGACGACGCTCACGGGCCTCGTGCTGTCGCCGGGCGCGATCTGCATCGTGTTTGTACCCGTCGTCAGCAAGTTGATGAACGTGATCCAGACGCGTTTTCTCATCGCGTTCGGCTTCTTTCTGATGGGCTGCGCGCTGCTCTATTCGCATCATTTCGTGCCGAATGTCGATTACGTGACGCTCACGAAGATGCACAGCGCGCAGTCGATCGGCATCGGCTTTCTGTTCGTGCCGGTGACGACGCTCGCGTATCTGTCGCTGCCGAAGTCGCTGAACAACGACGCCTCCGCGCTCTTCACGATGTTCCGCAACGTGGCCGGTTCCATCGGCATTTCGCTCGCGACCGCGATGATCCGCGAGCGCACGCAGGCAAATATGGCGTATATGGCCGAGCATCTGACGCCCTTGAATCAGCCCAACGATACGGTGGCGCGCATCGCACGCACGCTGATGGACACCGGACAAACGATGTCGCAAGCCATGACTGCCGCCACCGGCCAGATGTACAAGACGTTCGTTGCGCAGGCGACGATCCTTGCGTATCTCGACGTTTTTCTCTTTTGCGCGCTCTTCTCGTTCATGTTCATACCGCTTGCGCTGTTCTTCTCGCCGGTGAAGGCGTCCGGTCAGGCGGGAAGCCATTGAGATGAAAGCGCGCCTTTCCATTCTGATGATCGCGCTGATGACGAGCGCGTGCACCGTCGGTCCGGACTTTAAACAGCCGACCGCCGATGTTCCCGACAACTGGAGCGATGCGCGCGCCGCATGCGGAATCGCCATCGATTGCGCAGACCAACGCCGATCCCGATCCGCATTGGTGGAAGCAGTTCAACGATCCGATGCTCGATTCGCTGATCGAGCGCGCCGTCGCCGGGAATCTGGATTTGCAGGCGGCGGTGCTGCGTATCGTCGAGGCGCACGAGCAGAGCGTGTCCGCGGCGGCGGGCTTGCCGCAGATCGGCGCGAACGCGAGCGTGCAGCGCGAACAACTGGGTTGAAGGGCATTTTGCAGTCGCAGGGCGTCTACGATCGGCTCAACGGTTTGGGCGCGAACGGCGCGCAAATTCGTCAGGGATTCGATTCCGCCACCGGCCCGACGACGCTCTATCAGGACAGTTTCGATGCATCGTGGGAACTCGATCTTTTCGGCCGCGTGCGGCGTTCCGTCGAATCCGCGAATGCGCCCAGACGCAGGCCGAAATAGAAAGCCGTAACGACGCGCTGGTATCGCTCGAATCGGAAGTTGCGCGTCGCGCAGGCGATCAAGCAGATCACGCTGACCGAAATCGACGACGAGCAGCAGATTCTCGACCTCACGCGCGAGCAGGCGCGCGTCGGTCTGACGAGCCAGCAGGACGTGCAAAGCGCGAGCGCGCAACTGGGCAGCCTGCAGGCGCAATTGCCGACGCTCGATGTGCAGATCGCGCAGGCGATGAACGGCCTCGCCGTGTTGACCGGCAGTGCGCCCGGCACGCTCAACGCCGAACTCACTGATGCCAACGGCAGCGCGATGGTGCCGCCCGTGCCGCCGGCGATGCCGATCGGTTTGCCATCGACGCTGGCGCGGCGGCGTTGCAGTATCGGGAGACGGTGCTGAGCGCCCTTCAGGATGTCGATAACGCACTTGTCAACTATCCACGGAGCACAGGATCGGAGGGCGGCGCTCGTGCGGACCGTGGACGCTAATCGTACGAGTTTGCAGCTTGCGACGGACAACTATCGTAAAGGTATTACGCCGTTTGTTACCGTGCTCGATGCGGAGCGGCAGCTTGCGCAGACGCGGGAGCAGTTGGCGCAATCTACTGTTAATGTGACTACCGATCTTATTGCTGTGTATAAGGCGCTTGGGGGTGGGTGGCAGGATGAGGGATTTAGACTTTAGGTTCTTTCTGTTTTTTTCGTGCAATGCGCTTCTGTTTTCTTGCTTTTTATTCAGTAGCCGCCTCCCCGGCGGGGGGATCACTTTCTTTGCTGCTGCAAAGAAAGTGATCAAAGAAAGCAGCTTTCCAACCACGCCCACAGCATGCCTTAGGTGAGGGGTTTTCTTGATTCCGTGGGTCCAGTAGAGAGTGCCCTCATAATCCCCATCGGTCCTGGCACCCATGCGATCCGTGCTTTCTCGCCTACCGCGGTAACGGTCCCCTTCGGCTTACTCCGGCCTGCTTCGCGGCCGGTTCTGCTTTGCATTCCTACCCTTCTCCCATTTGAGAAAGGCGTTTCGAAGCGTTCTCTCCGCTTCACGGCTGCGTCCCTGTAGCAGCATGCGCAGTTTCGCCCGCATTTCCTCAACCGGCAACTCACGTAACCAGGGATCAAAGCGACTGTTTTCGCTCCCATTGGATTCTGGGGCCAATGATGACGGGCTGGCCTCGGCGGCGGCGAGCCAATCGGCATCCAGCATCAGAAATTCGGCCAGTGCTACCTGTGCGGGCGTCAACGCCTGTAATCCCGCAGGCACCGGCGGTTCGATTTCATCATCGTGTAGCTCATCATTCCCGAGTCGGGCAAGCCGCCACCCAAGGTAAAGCGGGCGAGCATCGCCGCCGAGCAGCTCGTCGCGTACAGGCAGCAGGCGCGTCATCCACCCCGCACCATCCATCTTCTCCGAGAAGCGGGCGTGTTCGCCCGAGTCATCGTTGAACGACCAGTCGAGGATGCACCAGTCATCGACGTCCATGGCCTCGAATGCTTTCTCGAAACGGGAGCGCCTCTTTCGTCCAGCCTTGACGTAATCGCGGATGGTCTCCGCGTCAAACGTCCCGTGCAGCAGGCGAAGAAGCAGGCGGCAGCTCCCCCAGTTGGAAGTAGACGTGGGCGTCGAAATATTGCTGTACCCACTCGAGCGGGTTGCCCTTGAGGTTTCCCCAGTGATATTCGTTGACGAAGCTTGAGGCGGTGATCGTGGCCCGCTTGGAGAAACTGCGCAACTCTGCCTACTGGGTCACCGTAAGCAGCTGGTCGACGCATGCAAACTCGTAGTATTGGTATTCGCTCATGCCACATCCCCGTAGCGAAGCACACGGAAGAGAAGAAGGTGAATGTGCTGGTGCGCAACCCGCCGAAGCCATGAAACTCCGGGCCGACGCGAAAGCCAGAATGCTTCATGGCAAGCGCCGAAAGGCGTGCGCGTTGCCATTGTGACGTCCTTTCGGCATGCGATGCGGCGCTTTCAGCCCGCCGCGTCAGCGCCGCCCAGCCGCATCCGGTAGTCCACCAGGAGCTGCTGCTGTGCTTCGAGCTGCGCGGCCAGCTTCGTGAGGTCCGCGCGGA
>LFMX01000103.1 GCA_001184405.1 Candidatus Burkholderia humilis | reverse complement strand
GCGAGTCGCGAGCCTCGCGTACCTGGAGCAGCTCGGCTGCCCGCGCATTGGCTGCCGCTTGCGCTGCGTCGCGCTCGGCCTCGGCGCGCGCCCGATCGGTGAGCGCACGATTGAGGGCGGACTGCAGCGCCTCGCCATGTGCCTGCTGATCGCGTGCGAGCCTGGTCGTGGCCGTCGCTTCTGCGACGAGTCGCGCGTTGTCCCGGTTCAGCTGTGTGATCTCGTTCTGCCGGACGATGGCCGTCTGGTGCGCGCATGCACGAGCTTTTACCTCGAGCGACAGGCGGAAGCCTTTCTGCTCGGCAAGGCGCTCGGTCTGGTCTCGTACCTGCTGGGTGAACCGCTCGACGTCCAGGTCGCACTGATGCAGCGCCGCGCGAGTCCCGGCGTGCGCGTCCTACTCCCCGGAAAGGGCGGCGGTCGCGCCAGAGAGTTGCTCCCCACCGTGGCCAGCTCAGCGCCGAGCCTTGCAATTTCGGATTGCGCCTGCTGGCGCTGCGCGGTCGCAGCGAAGGCCTGCTAGTCAACGAGGGCTTGTGCTTCTTTATGCAGGCGGGCCGCGAGCCAGGACACCAGATCCTGGATCGCGTCCGAGAGCGACCCGGCGCGTGTGAGTGACGCCCCCTCATCTTCCTCCAGTTCCTTCAGGTACCGGTGGATCGTGGTTTTTGAGCCCGTGTTGCCGAGCGCGATACGTATCGCGTCGATCGATGTGTGCTGCCCCTGCGCGAGCAACGCGTCGCGGGCGCGCTTTACGTCCATGAATGTGATGGCCCGGAATCCGGTCTAGACGACAGGAAACGGTACGGAAATATCATCGGCCAACGCGTTGAGTGCGGCGAGCTGCACCGCACGCGCCTTCCTCGCGAGCCGTCTGTGCAGCACGAACAGCGACTGCACCATCTCGAAAGCCTGCAGCATCTGCTGCAGGCTTTCGAGATGGTCCGTCCGCTCGGTGAGTATCAGCACGTTCCGCCCCTGTCCGTACTGTTCACGTACAGCCGCCGCGATCATCTGCGTGCGCGGGGTGTCCTGCGCGAGCTGTGCGAACACCGCCTGGATTGGCGCGTCGGCCGCGACGTCCACCGCGGAGGCAAGCCTTTGCGGCAAGACCTCAAGCACCTGCGACGCGCTGGCGGGCGATTTCGCCGCATGCCGGATCGGTCCGCACAGCATGCATCACCGGTTGCTGGCTGTCACGCCGCACCGGCGTCGCCGTCAGGCCAAGCACGTAGCGTGGTAGCGTGCATTGACGCCCTTGAGCACGGCCTCGAAGGAATCCGCGGAGACGTGATGACATTCATCGACGATGACATGGCCGTAACGCCGCAACAGCTTGCCGCAAGCACCGTCTGGCGCCACCGACTGCAGCATCGCGACGTCGATCCGGCCGGTCGCTTTCGACTTGCCGCCGCCAATCGTGCCGATCGCGCGCGCGTCGAGTGCGAGAAAGGACTGCAGGCGTTCGCGCCACTGGTCAAGCAGTTCCCGGCGGTGCACGAGCACGAGCGTGTTGACGCTGCGCCGGGCGATCATCGCGGCCGCCGTCACGGTCTTGCCGAACGCCGTCGGCGCATGCAGGATGCCGGTGTCGTGTCGCAACAGGTCGGTAACGGCCGCCTGCTGGTCATCGCGCAACGTGCCGGCAAATGAAACCGCAACGGGCTCGCCGGTGCAGCGCTCGTCGCGGATGTCGCAGGCGATGTCGTTATCGCGCAGTAGCGTCATGGCGTCGTCAAGGCATCCGCGCGGCAACGCAATGTGGCGCGGGCAGTTCTCGGCGCGCCATTCGTTGGCGCACGCCGGCGCGTAGCCGGATTTTCCGGAATTGCGGCTTTCCCAGCATAGCGGATAGACATCCGTGCGGCCGCGAAACAGCCGCCGAAAGAGTTGCACCTTCTGCTCGGGCGAAAGTACGGGGGCGCCCGTGTTTCGCATTGCTGGCGATGGTTCATTCCGGGTCACCCGCACGGGCTTTGCCTGCGCCTGCAGCGTTGCCGGCAGCAAGGCGGTGAGCCGCGCGATTTCGGCCTGCAGGCGGGTGAACTCCGCGAGCAGCTCCTCGCGTGTAAAATTTTCCCAGTCTGCCTGTAGCAGCTTGCCTTCGTTCATCGCGTCACCGGCCGAAACTCTAGCTCCCATCAAGTACGCCGGCTGACGCACACGTTCACTGTTGCATATCATCGTCTCCGATACAGATCACCTGATTTTACCCACGAGCCATGTCTGCCATCGATCGCTACGTCGAAGCCACGACGCGCGAAAACACCCGGCGCAGCTACCAGTTGGCGATCCGGCATTTCGAGCTCGAATGGGGCGGCTTCCTGCCGGCGAGCGCTGACTTGATTGCTCGGTACCTTGCCGATTACGCAGAAACCCTGTCGGTCAATACCCTGCGCTCGCGGCTTGCAGCGCTCGCGCAATGGCATCAGACGTAGGGTTTTCCGGATCCGACCAAATCGTCGCACGTCCGCAAGTTCGATGGTCGCCATTGCGAGTCTGCGTATTCCACGCCAAACCGAGCGCTAATTCCACGCGTAACCGAGCAGTAAGGTTGAAGGACGGCGAAGCGGATAACCATGGCACGCTCGACGATTTTGTCGGGCGGCCGAATGTCGAATAAAAGGTTATCCATGCGTCAAATCAGGTAAGTGCTGCGCCTGCGCTTCGTGTGCGAACGTAGCTAGCGCGAGATCGCGACGACGATCGGCGCGTCAAGCGCGACGGTCTGGGACTACCTGGACCGTGCCCGGCGTACGCAACTGGACTTCGGGAAGGCCATGTCGATGGACGACGCGGCGCTTGAGGCGCTGCTGTTTCCGCCGCCACTGTCATTGAGTCGGACACGCCCTCTGCCGAACTGGCCGCTCATGCATCGCGAGCTTGGCAGGCGAGGCGTAACGCTGGACCTGCTCTGGAACGAGTACAAGGCCCAGGAGCCCGAAGGTTACGGCTACAGTTGGCTCTGCAAGCACTACGAGCGCTGGACGGCGGCTTTGCCGGTTACGCTGCGCCAGACGCACACGCCCGGCGAGAGGCTGTTCATCGACTACTCGGGTAACAGGCTGGGCATCGTTGATCCGCACACCGGCGAGATCCGCGAAGCGGAGCTGTTCGTCGCGACGCTCGGCGCATCGAACTACACATATGCCGAAGTCACCTGGACCCAGCAGCTTGAGGACTGGATCGGTTCGCATGTGCGCGCATTGAACTACATCGGCGGTTGTGTCGAGATCCTGGTGCCCGATAATCTGAAGTCCGGCGTACACAAGGCCGACTTTTATGATCCGGTTCTGAACCGGACCTACGGCGAGATGGCTGCCCATTACTCGATGGCGATCATCCCGGCACGCAAACGTCGGCCCCGCGACAAGGAATAGGCTTCACATTGCACCTTGTCCGGTAGCTTGAGCGGTTATAAAGGTTGGTTGTGTTGCTTTGCGTCCGCCTGTGCCCCTCACAAGCACAACGTCACCGAGAGGTTCGTACAGGCATCGGTGATCGTGCCCGTAAATCTGGCGCCTTAAGAGGCCTTGCCGCCCCCATTGATGAATGGTTGTCTGGCTAACTTCGAGCTATGCAGCGAGTTCTGAACCAGTGAGCAGGCCGCGCGAGCGCAGTCGCTCAAATCGGCTCGGAAGCCTGTATGTCATCCGAACCAGTGCGACCTTCCTGGTAGTAAATGCCTGATGTTGCCAGTTCGTATGCCCGAGTTCATTAAGTCGCATAGCGACCTCCTGATCGGTACACGTCTCCAGAAGCTCATCGATGACCGACACGACTGCCGGTTGTGTCTTGCGAACAAGTGCCATCGGTTTGGGTTTGTCGACTTCGAGTGACGTCGTGCGTCCTCCCTGGAAACGCACGTGAATCGAGACTCTCTCCGACTTTACCAGAGTAACGTCTTCAATCAGGAGTCCGAGCATACGCTTGCGCTCGATGGATTCAACACGGCTGTCGTTTCATATGTTGGCGAAGTCATCCGCAAGGGCGCGGATACGAGTGCGAGCCTCATCGCCAAGTAGTTTCTGGTCTGACTGTCGCAAGCGATCATGTTCTTGCTGTAATGCGTCGAGCCGACGCAGGCTGTCGTTCCAGTCGGCCTCAAGCGTATCGGCCACCATCCGGTTTGCGGGATCGACATTCATATTTACGATAAAGGCGTGGTTGAATCGGGCGTCAAATACGTCAAGAAATCCTTCGTGCCGTTGCACGAGTTCCGGGATCTGGCCGACGCCAACCGGCAGCTTCGCGAATGGGTGACACAGGAGGCGGGCGCACGCACGGCACCACTCGTGAACAACCGCTCACGCGCTTCGTTATCGAGAAGTCGCTGCTCGCGGCGTTGCCGGACGTGCCGCCGGTCATCTCCGTCTGGAAAGCCGTCGGCGTCCACCGCAATGGCCACGTCATCTATCGCAACGCGCTGTACTCGGTACCTTGGGCGCTGGTCGGCAAGCGCCTCTGGCTCAAGGCCACCGACACGGTTATCCAACTGTACGACCAGCACCAACTCGTCGCGACCCACCGGCGTGAGCGCGCCGGCGGCCGTCATACGGTACGAGACCATCAGCCGCCCGAGGCCCAGGCCTGGCTCGAACACGATCCGCAGTGGTGCCTGGCGCGCGCGAAGGAGATCGGGCCAGCGTGCCACGGCGTGATCCTCGCGCTGTTCAACGACAAGGTGCTCGTCAACCTGCGCGGTGCGCAGGGCCTCATCCGGTTGCGCGAGAAGGTCGGCGACGCCCGCCTGGAAGCCACCTGTGAGTGCGCGCTCGCCTTCAGCAGCCCCAAGTACCACAAGGGCATCCTCGACAAGAGCTTGGATGGCCAGAACACAACACGTATGGCCCCGGCGCCCGGCGGCGCCTACCAGGACGGCGGCCGTTTCGGTCGTGACCTTCAATCCCTTCTGATCCACTGAATCCATAAATCCGAGTCCCGAATTGAATTCCATCCTCAAGCAGCTTCGCCTGTCCGGCATCCTCGACTCGCTCGAGCAGCGCAACCGCGAAGCCATCGACGGGCAGCTTGCCTATACCGAGTTCCTCGCGATGCTGCTGCATGACGAGGTGGCGTGTCGCGATAACCGCAAGCTCGCCATCCGTCTGTCGCGTGCCGGCTTCGCCATCGGCAAGGCGCTGGAGTCCTTCGACTTCGATCTGCTGCCCGCGTTGAACCGCGCCTACGTCTTCGATCTCGCGACCGGCCGCTACCTCGACGAGAAGGTCGCGATCCTGATCGCCAGGCAGACGGGCACGGGCAAAAGCCATCTGGCGCAGGCGCTGGGCCACTGCGCTGCCCGACAGGGCCGAGACGTGCTGTTCATCTCGCAGACCGAGTTGTTCAAGCGGCTGAACGCTGCACGCGCCACCGGCACCTATGAACGTCGGTTCCAGCAGTACGCCAAGGTACCGCTGCTGATCATCGACGACTTCGCGCTCAAACCCCTACATACCCCGCAGAACGAAGACTTCCACGATCTGATTGACGCACGTTACGAAAAAGCGGCCTCCATCCTGACTTCAAATTTGCACTTCGACGAATGGGGAGCCGCATTCCCTGAGAACCGTATCCTCGGCACGGCGACCTTGGACCGGGTTACGTCACGGCGCCTACCAGCTCGTGTTCGAAGGAGAAAGTCGACGTGCCCCGAAACCCATGCCCGATCCGCCCAAAAATACGGTTGCCAAAAACGACAAAAAACCGCAACCTTGAGCTCGTTCGAATCTGCGCTTTATCTCCAGTTCCACTGACGCTATTACGCCGATCCGTGACAGTCATTGACATCGTGAACGACCTCGTGCAGTTGGGTTAACGAATGGTAGTCGCCGATAAGCAGAATGCCGGCATGGCTTTTCAGCAGTTGATAGTCGAGCACAAGTGTCTCCTTCGACATCAAAACGGCATAAAATCGAAGTCTGACGGCGTGGGAACGACCTTGCAGCGCTTCAGCCAGAGCTTCAGATTCCTGACGTCTTCGAATGCCGCAAGATCCTGCTCAAGGGTTCGGTTGTTCAACCGGATTTCCTTGAGATCGACTGCAAGGTTTTGCAACACGCCATCGGGAGAAATGGATTCGAATGGATCGATTCCGTAGGCGTAACGAAAAGATGACTCGACGTTAAGGATCTCCTGATCCAGTTCGCGCACCTGCTGCCTCAGGATTGAGTTGTAGTGTTTCAACCGCTCTTCACTCATGCTGCTGAGGGCGTGCTGGTCAATATGCTCGAGTTCGAGCTGCAGTTCCAGCAACTGAAGAAGGTTGTTTTTCTGGTACGCCTCGTTCACGCGCTGCATCAGCCGGGTCTTCCACTCCCGCTCCTGCGGGTCGGTTTCGCGATCGGGATGCAGTTCGCTGGCTAGTTTGCGGTAGACTTCGCGAATGGACAGGTTGAGCTTTGCCTGTGCACGCGCTTCGGCGGCCTGCTGCCTGGATGATTTCTTCCGCTTTGCGCGCTGGGCATCGCGTTACCCATTCTCGCTTTCCCATTGCGCCTGAGCTTGTTGGAGATGGATCTCAGCACGCTGCAGCAGGTCTTCCGGGATATTCAGATCCTCATCGTTTCCCAGATCAACGCCAAACATCGCCTCGATCATAGACTTCATCCCACCGACCTCGGTAGTCACCTCGCTGTCGTAGCTGGTGGGGCTGTATTTGTCGTAGATAGATTTCAGGGCCTTGCCTTCGTTCTCGTCTTCGTCGATCAGATCGCCTGCCAGATCGACGATCACAAGTGCAACCTTCCGGCGTTCTGCTTTGGTCAGGCTATCGTAGGCCTGGTCTAGGCAATGCACCATCCGGATCTGCAGCGCAGCCGAAGTTTTCTCCAGAGGCAGGAGTTCACGACGTACCGCTTCTGGAAGGCAGGCGTAACTGTTTCCCAGTCACGCAGGCGCTTGCGTCGTTTCCCGATCTTCCCGATCAGCGAGTTGAACGTCTTCTGGGCTTTCGACAGGGATGACGTGTTGTGATCGGGCGCAATGCTGACAGATCGCGATGTACTGGTCATGGGGAAATCCGCTGAAGACGGGGAAAAGTCAACGACGGCCCCCATTTTACCCGGCGCAAGGCCACGCGTAACGGGATGCCACCCGGTCCGACAGCGCATTTACATGCTTCTGTATCGAGAACTCTTGTTTATCGATACGGCCGCATTTTTAGTCGAAACCGCCTGTCCCCGAAACGAGTCACCCATGCCCTCGCAGTTATAATCTTGGGATGCCAAATCATCTGCTCCCTTTCCTCGATGCCGCTTCGGTATCTGCTGTGCGTGTCTGGTACGCCGGGATGACATCGCGCGCGGCGGTTCAACGCTATTGTCCGCTCGCGATCGCAGAAGGCCAGTCGGCGCATGGCGTACTTGGGCGCTTGCGGCAGCAGTTGGCCGGCTTCGCGATGAGCCGTCACCGCGACGATCTCGCCAGGCTGTTCCAGTGCGCCGCGACCGAACGCACCCGGCATGCCAAAGCCGTGACCCGGGCACTGGAAATCATGCCATCGCTACCGGTTCCGCAGCCGCAGATCAGCGATCCGGTTCAGTCATGGTTATCGCCACGCGCCGTCGCGGCGCTGCACGCCCATGGCATCAAGACGCTGGCTGACCTGACTGTGCGTATTCCCCTGCGTCAGCGCTGGTGGCTCGGCGTGCCTGGACTGGGAATGAGAAGCGCCCGGCGCATCGAGGCGTTTTTTGCCGCGCACCCGGAGTTGACTGCGCGGGCCCACGCGCTGGTCACGGCTGCATTGCCGGCCCCGTGGTTCCGTGGGAAAGGATCCACCTGCCTGACGAGCTCGACGGTTCGCGCGGCATGTTCCGGGTGCCCCGGCAAATGTGCTCGCTCAAAGCGAATAACGATTACGCGGCGATCAGTGCCTGGCTCGCCCTGCATGAAGCAGCTGAAACGCAACGCGCGTACCCAGAGAAGCGGAGCGCCTCCTGCTCTGGTCGCTCGTCGAGCATGGCAAGGCACTGTCTTCGTTGACGAGCGAGGACGCGACCGCCTGGCGCGCCTTTCTGCGACATCCTTCGCCGCGCAGTCGCTGGGTCGCGCCGGCCCGGCCGTGGTCGTCGCCAGAGTGGCGACCATTTACGGGCTCGTTATCCCCCGATTCCATTGCCTACTCGCTGTCGGTGCTGCGCGCGATGTTCCGCTGGCTGATCGAGCAGCGCTACGTTCTCGCCAATCCGTTTGCTGGTCTCAAGGTTCGCGGCGCGCCCCGCAGCGGCGAATTGGATGCCTCAAGGGCGTTTTCGGAGGGCGAGTGGGCGCTGGTTCGGGTCATTGCCGGCGGGCTCGAATGGTCGCATGGATGGACGGCGCCGGCGGCCCAACGCTTGCGCTTTCTGCTCGACTTTGGATATGCCACTGGCATGCGCGCGGGTGAACTCGTTGGTGTCACGCTTGGCGGCATCGAAACCGGCCCGCGCGGCGAGCGCTGGCTCCACCTGCGCGGCAAAGGGGCGAAACCGGGCAAGGTCGTTCTGCCATCTCTCGCGAGCGAGGCACTGGACCAGTACCTGCAGCAGCGCGGTCTGCCCGTCAGCGAAGCGCGCTGGAATCCCGCGACGCCGCTCATCGGCGTCTGGAGGACCCGGCCGGCATTACCACACCACGGCTGCGAAAGGTGCTGCGCCGTTTCTTCCGGACTGCGGCCGCTACAATCGAAGCCGATCATCCGGTGCTGGCCGGTAAGCTGCGGCGCGCCACACCGCACTGGATGAGGCACACGCATGCGACCCATGCGCTCGCACAGGGCGCGACGCTCACCACCGTGCGGGATAACTGATGACCACCTCGACCTATCTGAACGACGACGAGACCCTGCGTCAGCGCCAGATCGAACAGATATTCTCACGACGGCAACCGGCATAACGACCGTCCACGAGACCATTTACCCGGTCCTGCCAGCTGAGCCAACCGCAGTTGAGCTCAAGGAGACGTTTGCGCCAACCCTGGCCGAAATCCGCCTTGTGCGCCGACAATCCCGTCAGGAGTCGACGGCGGTCATGATCATGGTCCAGATGAAGTTGCTGCAGCGGCTCGGGTACTTTCCGATGCTATCGGATGTACCGTTCGCAATCATCGATCACATTCGTATCGCGCTTCGGGCACGCCCGCTCTCCGGCGAGGCAATTTCACGTTACGATCAATCCGGCACCCGGATTCGTCACCAGAAGCTGCTGCGCACACGGCCCGGCATCCAGGCGTTTGATACCGTCGACCTGGCATGGTTCACCGGACTCGCATGCGAAGCCGCACAGACGAAAACCGAGCTTCCTGACATCGTCAACGTGCTGATCGAGGAACTGGTTCGCTGCCGCTACGAGCTTCCACCACTGGCGACGTTACAGCGTATGGCCACCCAGGCCCGCAACGAGATCAACGAAACCCTTTACCGGGCTATTGCCGGTGCGCTTGACGATGGGCTTACCAGTCCACTCGACGCGCTTCTCTGATCGTCAAGGCTGGCTAATCAGGATGGGAAGACCTGAAGCGGGAGCCGAAACAGCCTACAACACGCGCAATAGCGAGCTTCCTCAAGCATATCGAGGGGATACGCAAGCTGGCCGATGGTTTGCCCGCGCCGCCCGCGATGCTTTCGGTCAGCAAGCGAGCGCAGCTCATTACCGAAGCCCGTGCGCTCGACGTCGCCGAATTGCGTGCACTCAAGCCGGTCAAGCGCCACACGCTCGCAGTGCTCTTCATTCAGGCGCAGTTTCAGAAAGCGCTCGACGAGGTCGCCGAGATCTTCATCAAGGTGATGCGCAAACTCGAATCGTACGCCAGGGCACGGCTGCAGAAATATCAACTTGAGCATGCCGACGCGCTGGAAGGGCTTGTCGGACAGTTCCGTGACGTCCTGCAGATCCTGCAGGACAAGGACATTCCGGAACGCCAGAGGCTGATACAAAATCCGTGAAGCGCTCGGCGATCCTGATTCGGCCCTCGAGCAGTGCGATGAACTCATTGCCTACGCCGGCAGCTTCGATCTGCCGTTCATGCTGGTTCCTTATCGCCAGCAGCGCTCATTGCTGTTCCAGTGCTTGGACGTCTTGCCGCTGCAATCGAGCTCCGAGGACCGATCCGTGCTGATCTCGCTTGCCTGGCTCCAGGGCTTTCGCAACGCGCACCGTGAATACCTGCTGCTGAGCGAAAACGACCTCGCGCATTTACCATCGGACTGATTATCGGAGAAGTGGGAGCGGGCCGTCTTTCCTCACGGTCGCGACAGTCGCATGCTTCATCGCCGGTTCTTCGAGTTGTGCGTATTCCACCAGATCATGCGTGAGCTCAATTCGGGCGACCTCCATGTGAAAGGCAGCGACCGCTTCGACGATTACCGTATTCACCAGGTATCGGACGAGGAGTTCTGTCGTGAACTGCCGCGCTATTGCGAGATCGTCGGTCTGCCCGCCGACGGCAAAAGCCTTTACGAAGAACCTGCGCAAGCAGTTGAGCGATGCGCTAGACGACACCGACGCGAGATTCCCGGAAAACAACAGCATC
>LFMX01000102.1 GCA_001184405.1 Candidatus Burkholderia humilis | reverse complement strand
CTCGTGGGCTCGGAGATTGTATAAGAGACAGGTGCGGAGCGAGCGCTAGCACCAAATACTGGCGCAAGATGGTGATGGCGCAATAATTGTAATTGTTTATTTCACTGTTGATAGTGAATACGGAACTGTTTGTCTTGGAAATGTGTGCCATTTGATGTGAAGTATGTGAATTTTTGTTTATTGTGAATAATTCTATATCCTGAACTGTATTGACGGATGCTTTGTTCACTAATGTTATATTGACTTGTTGGCATACCATGACTATTGATTGTTAAAACTGGTTTGGAACTCACTGGGCTTTTTAGCTCATTACTCGTTGTTTAAATGTGTCTATTACAAAGATTCAAGTATTAACCAGACGAATCAGACTTGGGGATACTCGATGATGACTCGAGGCTAAAGTGTAATTGAGTCATTTTGGACCTAGATGTAACGTTGTAATTTGTTATAAGTATCGAGGTAAAGTCATTGTGCAAATTGATGATAATAGTTCATTGCTCTTAAAAATTTTATTATTATCATTTGAATGTCCCGATTGAACGCTCGGTGCACGCCGGGCGGGTTCGCGACCCGGACTCGGGGCCCAATTATGGCGGCCCGGGGTCGGGGCTGTGACAGGTTTTGGTGTGTTGTGATGGATTTGGGACTGTTGAACTTGCTATTGTGGCCAATGGGTGCAGGTTAGTGTACCGTTGATATTATATTTTAATACCTTTACCGCTTAGGTTTGGTAGCACTGCCGGGTGCAAAAAAGTTGAGCGACGAGGGTTTGGGGGTTTGGCCGATAAAATTTGGGGGCGACCAGTATATGAGGATCTAATCAGATTGGTAGGTCGCCGAAGTGATGAAAATTTTTAGAATTGAGAAGTTTTGATTATAGAGATGATATTTGGGAGACAATGGGAGATAAGGGTTTCAGATGCTGGGTTATTTTAACAGATGGAGTGAAAAATTATTCAAAATGTTAGCGCCTACAAAGTGTCGGGCTTCCTGTATCAAAACATCCAAAAAATTGTCTTTTTTCACCGTAAGCGATTCCCCTCATTAAGACTAAACACGATTTTTCCCGTTATTTTTTAAAAGTTTGGAGAAAATAAGACGAGAGACATTGGATGGCAAATTTGAAGGCTGAACAAGGATGATGACGTAATAGAATATTAAGTATTAAACTTTTAAAGGTTTATTTTGGTGAACATAAATGATGTAAAATATTATTAATAATGAGAGTACTTTCTACTTCCACATTTGACAATCACTTGTAAGTTCGAGTGCATGATCGAATGTTTGACGACCCGGACTCGGGCCCACGTGATGGTGGGTATCGAGTTAGGACTGTCACAATGTAAGTCTTGACAGTGCACACATAAGAATAAACACATACTGAAGGATACGGTAAAATTTTTGATGAAGCGATCGACCAACCAGTCACACCATAAAGTATAGTGTGACTGGTCGTCCTATCGTCCCATCTTTAATTCTTCAAACTGCATCACTGTATTCCAAAGAAAGAAAGAAAGTTGACGCTAGCCGCACTACACGTCGAATACATAAAAAGTCTCCTGCTCTTCGTAGGTCCATCAACAAGAAAGTAGGTTGGTAATATCATGATATATCAGGTTTGTCTGCTTCTAAGGACAGGGATTACGACCAGGCCCTTTGCCGGCTCGTAATTGCCTTCCTCATTAGCGTAAGGGAGGTATTGCCCAAACACACACATAAGATCGCGTCCAATCATTTACATCAACATCTACTTTCAAATCACGCAAGTCGAGCACGAAATAATTTACGCAAGTTACAAATCGAACAAATATAATGTCACGCATTTAACAAATCACGCATGTAACAATCAAGCATGTTTCAAATATCACTCACGCACATTATCAAATATCCATGCAATGAAATATTTTCCAACAGGTTTTTGTGTGGCAAAGTAGGCCACACAGACAAAACATTTTTCATGTGCATTTAAGCTCAAAGTGGAGTTTCATTGATGTGAATCAAATATACCTAATCATAGGTAGTATTTTGTGATATTTTTATACATGTTTTAGTAGTTTTTGTGGTGTAATTTGTGTTTTTAAGTGTTAAGTTGGGAACTATGCGCTGTTTTAATTAAAATATATCTTGTGCGCAGAACGGACCAAGTGAAGCAATTGATGCGGAGACTCGTCAATTCAAGGTGGATTGAACCAGAAAAGATGAAAAAAAGGACCTTGAAGATAAAGAGTTGAAGAAAACTGAAGAACTGGCAAAAATGGTCTTCACGCCGCGGCATGAAGACAAAAATAACTCGAGCTCCTACAATTTTCAATCACGCCGCAGCGTGAGGTCCCCGACGCCGCTGCGTGCCCGGCCCGACTGCACCCACTTTACACTTAAAATTTTGTCTTTTAGTGCTTTTAAAGTATAACATTTTACCATTATACCCCCACGAAGTTCCGTTCGCTGGGCCTGCCGTCGGTCGGTCCAGCGCCAATTAACTGATCCGAACCGCCGTGTACGGACCCGTACGCACGGTGGTGTGGGAGGGGCCGGGCCGCGAGGCCTGCCCCTATCCCGATTCCTCACTCTCCCCTCCGTCATCCGATAAGACGATGTCAGCCGCCCGCGCCGAGCAGCGGCACGGGATCGACGGCGGCGCCCGCCTTTCGCACTTCGAAGTGCAGCGCGGGCGAACCGCTCGGACCGGTGCCCATATCGGCGATGGTCGCGTCTTGCTTGACGGTATCGCCTTCCTTTACGAGCAGTTTTTCGTTGTAGGCGTACGCGCTCAGATAGTCGTTGCCGTGCTTCATGATGATCATGCGCCCGTACGAACGCAGTCCGCTGCCCGCATACACGACCTTGCCCGCCGCCTTCACCGGCTCGCCCACTTTCCCGGCGATATCGATGCCCTTGTTGCCGCTTGCGCCGAATTTGCGCACGACTTCGCCATGCGCGGTCCACGTGAACGTGCCCTTGCCCGCCGGCGCGGATGTCGATGCTGATTTTTCTTCGCTCGCGGCGGGTTTCTCCGCGACGGATTTACCAGGCGTCGGCAAAAGCGGTGGCTGCGCGATCTTCGACGAGGACGGCGACGAAGAAGCAGACGACGAAGCCAAAGCCGACGCCGACGACGCGTCCGGCGGCACCACGCACAGCACCTGCCCGACATTGACCTGTCGGCTTTCCGGCAAATTGTTCCACTGCGCGAGATCGGCGGGCTTCTGCTTATAGAGACGTGAAACGGCGTAGAAGCGTATCGCCCGGTTTCACGCGATGAACCTCGGCTGCACCGGCGCGGGCGTCGAGCCGAGCGGCACGACCGGCGCGGGCGTGATGACCGGCGCTGCTGTGCTCTGCACGACAGGCGGCGCGCTCATCGCCGAACTTTCGATGATCGGCGCGGGCTCGCGGGGAGTCGATGAATATCTCGTCAGAACCGTCGCCACTCCTGCTGCGAGCACCATGCTCGCCAAGGCCGCGCCCGAACGCTGGCCGAAAACACCTGTGCGCATCAACACCAAGCTTCCCATGCTTTCCGTTTTGAACTGTCTTTTCACGCGCGTTTCACTTTTTTCATTGCCTCGCCGCGCCGCCGCGTGCAGGCGGGCCGCCGCATCGAAGTATGCCGCAATCCGGCGCGCTCAAACGCTTCTTCGCATCGTCGATACAACACCGCGGCGATATTCCGCGTTCTATTTTTCAACCGATGCTACACGCCTGCGGCGTCCACCCGCCCTACGCCCAAGTCGCGAAAAACATTGACAAAAGCGCCGTCCATGCGGGCATCGATTCCGATAAATTCCACTCCGCTTTTCTTCCCTATCTGGAATCTGCAAATCATGGAACACGGAATCCATCCTGAGTCTGATCATCGGCGGTGTGGCGGGCTGGCTCGCCGGCCTCATCATGCGCGGCAACGGCTTCGGCGTGCTGGTGGACATTCTTGTCGGTATCGTCGGCGGTTTCGTGGGCAGCTGGTTGTTCGGTCTGCTCCACATTTCACTCGGCGGCGGTCTGCTCGGCTCGCTGCTGACGTCGATCATCGGCGCGGTCGTGCTGCTGTTCGTCATCCGGCTATTCCGCCGCGGCTGAATCTAGGCTGACCGGCACCGCATCAAAACACGCGAGGCCATCGAAAGATGGCCTCGCCTCACATTCCGCCTTACGCTTTCGAACGGTGTCGCGTCATCTTCCACAGCGCGCCCAGCGCGATCGGCACGACCGCCGCGCCGATACCCACCAGCACGATCACATTCAAATACTGCTTGATGAACGGAATGTTGCCGAAGAAATAACCGAGCAACACGAGCAGCAGCACCCAGATCAGCGCGCCCAGCACGTTGAAGAACTGGAAGCGCCCATGATTCATCGCCGATGCGCCCGCGACGAACGGCGCAAACGTCCGCACGACCGGCACGAAGCGCGCAATCACGATGGTCTTGCCGCCGTGACGTTCATAGAAGTTATGCGTCTTTTGCAGCGCAGCCCGGTCGAGAAAGCGCTCGAGCACGGGAATATTGGTATCGAACACTTTCGGGCCGATCGCGCGGCCGATCCAGTAATTCACCGTATTGCCCGTCACGGCCGCGACCAGCAGCACGATCAGCGCGCCCAGATGCATTTCGTGGCTCGCCGCGAACGCGCCGCCGATGAACAGCAGCGAATCGCCCGGCAAAAACGGAAACACGACGAGTCCGGTTTCGCAGAAAACGATCAGAAACAGCACCGCGTATACCCACGCGCCGTAGTTCTGAATGAAAACACCGAGCGATTTGTCGATGTGAAGGATGAGTCCCACGAATTGCAGCAGCGTGTCCAAATGCTTTCCTCAATGCGCAATCGGGATAGGGGCAGGCCTCGCGGCCCGGCCCCTCCCACACCACCGTGCGTACGGGTCCGTACACGGCGGTTCGGATCAGTTAATTGGCGCTGGACCGACCGACGGCAGGCCCAGCGAACGCCCCTATAATCCCCAAAAGTCACTAGCCAAGCTATCTAAGGCTGAGCAGGTAGGTCATCTGCCGGGTTCTCCATGGGCTCCTCCTCTTCTGCGTCATCTCGACAGTGTACGCTAGCCTCAGACACCCTAATCCCCTAATCCTTAGAGGGAACATTCTCCTGCTCCACTGTCATCATGAACTCCTGGGCCCTCTCTCGAAAGAACTGAAGCTTGTTTTCCAGCTCAGTCACCTTACAACTAAGCTGAAGAACATCCTGGTAAGCCATCTGGTGGCCCTCATTAGCCTCACGTAGCAGCTCTCTGCTCTGAAAGCGCTCTGCAGCTAGGCCACTGATCAACCTATCCCTCTCAATCTCCAAATGATGGACTACCCTATTTGGGTAGGTATGTGTGGCATAACATGGACAGATGGGTCACGGACGGACCAAGGCAGGATCAAAAAGGGTAGGCTCCCCTCTCCACGTATCAATGTACCATAATGTATGAGCAGTCTCGAAGGTCCTGCCTGCAGCTTTGCTAGACTCGGCCATCTATACCATATAATCACTAAGTTAGAACTTAAAGAAGTCAATTCAACATAATTTTCAAATAAAATATTTATTGAAATTGACCCAAACAATATTCAATAAACTTTTATCGCAATTGGTAGTCAAGTCTCTAGGGTTTAATCCCCAAAGTCTATCATTCGCTATGTCTTAAGTTCTATTATTAAATATCTTCAGTCTTTCGTTAAGATTCTCCCTAAATCTTTGCTCTGATACCAACTGTGACGGCCTCGAACCGGACGCGGGCCCGGGCACGGGTCGCCCCGCCCCGACTCGCGCCTGGGCAGTATTTCATTCGATCAGTCATTCACTTTCGAACAAACATTCGACATTCAGATGTGCGGAAACAAAGATACAATCGATATCATTATCATAATAATTTACTTTAACAATGTTTGTCATCATAATACCGTATCAAATAATTATTACAAATTCATGACTTCAACTTTATTACATCAATAAATCTTGGTAGTCTTTCACGCTCTTAACCCAACTCTTTCTGGCTTTGCTATTTCCCTGTTCCTTAAAAAAATATTTAAAAATAGTTCTATGAGCTTTAAAAGCCCAGTGAGACTATACCGGTAGTTTGCGGGTGATCACGCTTCTCTCGCGACTCTGAATCCAAAGGAGAACGGGCGATATTCAAGTCCATAAAGATACGAAATCCTTATATTCTAGGTTTATAAAATATGGTTTATTGATTAGGCAACCCGGTTAGCACATCTGCCGCACTCAACTTAAGCAAATATTATTTGCATGACCGCAATAAAGTTGCCTTCACATTATTTTCTTTCCAGGGCTATTCGCAAGGTCCGTGATTTTGAACGAAGTTGACCACACCCGCCCCATACATCGGTTCCTTTGCTGATATCAACAATACACTCGTATCCGTTTTCTCTTAACTCATTGGCAAACACAGAGAATCGATCAGAGGCTTTCAGCTTTAAGTCATCGACTGAGCTGATTTCGTTAAGATATTTCAGCTTTACAACAAAGTCATTTGGGTTAATTAGTGTCATTAGCCGATGCAAGTCTTCGTCGGTATCATTGATTCCTCGCAGAAGTAAGTAATTGAATATTACACGCGCTCCAGAAATTTTCTGGTATCGATCGGCGTAATCAATCAAATCGATAATACGGTACTTCGCGCCACCAGGTATCAGCCACCCTCTTTTATCGTCCCTTGTAGCATGCAAGGAAATAGATAGCGTATCGAGTGGTATTTCATAAAGCTCCTTAAATTTTGAGACGATTCCCATCGTCGTCATTGTGACACGATGCGCCAGTCTTCTCGATTTAATAGCAATAGTTGCTTTTTTAATCTCCGGCAGATTGAGCATGGGTTCTCCCATGCCTGCAAATAAGACTGTATTGATTTTACGTATTTCACCCTTCGTCTCTTGCTCAAGGTCATCTAAGCAAATTTCTACCTGCCGGATGATCTGATCCGAGTCCAAATTTCCCAGAGGCTTCTGGCGACCAGTTTCGCAGAAAATGCAACCGATTGCACATCCTATCTGGCACGACACACATAGATATGGCAGTCGCTGTTCATCCAAATAAAATAAAGTCGACTCAACAGTTTTCGTTAAATCTCCAGTGGATAGCAAGTATTTACATCCGCCATCAGCCGATTTTGTTCTCTCTACGATTTCCATGCTCTGTCCTATTTTGATTTTCGAATAGCCATTCATTGGCACACAACATAGTGACATCGCCAAATGAATACGAAATTGACCAACAATTTCAATCGACGGAAACGATCCATCCACGCGGCGACGAGGGGAGACGGCTGACCAGGACGCTTGATCGTCAGTTTTCCTCGGTCTAGCCTGACCATCCTTTCTGCGCAATGTCATTGAAACCACCAATGTTTGCCGTGCAGGTGATGAACGGGGCATGCCCTAACAGAGCAGCAATGGTCGGGACAACAGCGTGTTCATACCATGCACGGGCGGCGGATAAACAACAGCTGGTCTTTGGAGAAGCTCTTCTATGCCCGTTCACACACCTCTTCAGCGCATGCGCCCGACCTGGCTCATGGATGGGCTGTCCATTCAGCATCGTGAAGTACTTCAACGGAACTGCATTAAGTTGCGCAATGAGTTCGGGTCCTATGCCGCAGACGCCATATCCGATCCGCTCATCGAAAAGCGCCGCCAAGAGCTTGGGAAGCACGTTCTCGTCCCCACCCCACAGGTTGCAGAGAAAGCCACGGCAATACTGACAATCTTCGCCTCGCTGACTACTGGGTTGAACTGGTGACCGCACCATGTTCAAGCCATCCGCTAGCAATGAAATTGCTTGTCAACACCTATCCTACAGACTTCCGGATGCTGATCAACTGTCCATTTGGACAGATGTGCGCGGTCGAGCACTTCATTAGTTTTTCACCACAGCCAGCAAAAGAGCGAACGTCGTTCGTGCTCAAAGTTGCTTGAAGAACGTCGCTCAACTCTGAAAAAGGCCATCGAGGTGCGTAAGCCATCTATACAACCAACTCGTTTCGGATTGCAATATTTATAACGCATCAACCCAATCTGGCGAAAGCATGAGTATCGACGTGGATCGACGGGAAATACTACAGGCTTATCGAATTCGTCTGGCTTCGTCAAAAGATGAATTGCAGCCTGTAATGCGCTGAACAGTCTTATGCGGAGTCCGTGTGCACGAATGCCGCTGCCGGCGACGGCCAGCGGCATTCCCTCTATGCATAATGATGATGTCTTCGTTAGCCGCATCGGCGAAACAGGAGGACACCATGTTTGCAAACTATTTCGAATACCGCACGCCGACATGTCCGAGCCGCTGAACATCTGCTGTACTGAACGCACAAGAACAGAATCGGACCAACAAATCTTTCTCCAGACATCATTCGACGATTCGACAACCACCGGAGAAGTTGCGCAGCGTAAACATCTGTTCCTTCGCCATGCAACAACAATGATGCTGTATTGATGTCGTGTACGTTAGCCGCTGTGCAGATGACCGTGTGAACCAGGCCTGACTCCGCGTCCACGCCGATATGCGCTTTATATATACTTCTTCCTATGTTGTTCAAGCATTGAGGAAAATGCTCTAATTAAGTTTGGGGGGAGTCAATTTGTGTATTCACTTTGAAAAATTAGTTTCAATTTTTTTAGAAATTTGGCCATTTCTCTCGATTATTGTGATTAAATGAAGGAAATGAGGTGGTTGACCAACAATGGTCAAATTTTTTCACTCCCTTTTAGCTTATCTTGAATGTTTGCCATAAAAATGCGAAAATGTGTATGACAATAAAAAACATATTACTGCCCTAATGTATGAGTGGAATGTAGGATCTCGAAGCACAAAGTGGAGGTATACATGTTGATATTTTAAAAAAGGCTGAAAAACTAGTTGTGGTTTCCATGTTATATGCATTCTTTTAGGAAGGTTTTATGTATTAAATGCCATTTTCTAGTGCACGCCCGTAGAGAAATGTTCTTTCGTGAGGATGTAATGCCCAAGTTGGTGAGTTTCGAAGTGAAATAACCCCTTAACATTTTTCTTAAGTTACCAATGTATATTAGTGCTTGGAAAAATGATTGAGGCTTTGAATTCTGCATGATTTGAGTGACTATATCGGCTACTCCACTGCAAATTCGCAAAAAAGTGAATTTGTATGAGTGGCATGATCTTAAAAAGCCCTAAAACAGGGATAACAACTTTAAAAATGTGGAAAAGCCAAAAAGGCATTGCCAAAATGGAAAAAATGAAATGAAACTACAGAGAGGAAGTACCCCAGAGTGCTGTGATGCTAGAGTACCCAAAAATAAGGGTTGATGAGTGACAGTCTGGGGAAAAGAGCGAATATTTTCAAGACTCATGATTTAAAACCAATTTGTTTTTGCATGATAGTGTAACTTAAGGACATGTTGAGGGTGTGAAAAGTGGACTAACTCATCCAGTTGTGTATTGCTCTGCTCATAGACATATTCACACACAACACACAATGGTATTTAATGGATCAATATTAGTACTAGGGGGTGTATATACTGTGAAAACTGTAATGGGGATTATTAGATGATAAAACTCAGCTGTGTGGATTCCTTTTGTGTTAGATTTCCTTACCTTCTCGCATGTGCATAATGCAGTAATATGGGGCGTAATGTGATGCACATTGGAGCCAATGCTTGGCACATTTCAAGAAAGCACCTTTAGCTCTTAGACTTAGTATCTTTTTAACTACATAGAAAGTAGCTTTTTGTTGAGTTTCAAGGAGTATCTTCTTGCACGTTGTTTCAGTTTTGCTTATGTGAATAAGATTGCTTGAGGGCAAGTAATAGTTTAAGTTTGGTGGTATTTGGTGAGAACCAAATATACCTAGATTTAGCTAGTAAAATTCCATGTTTTGCTTGCGTTTAGTGTTAGTATTTACTGCTTTTTGTTCATTTTTGTGAAATAAAGCTGAAAGAATATGCTTGTTATTGATTGAATATATATCTCGTGCATAGTAGGCAAGTTGTCGCAAGGCTTTTTCACCGGAAGATGAGGCAATTGAAGTTGGTGATGATTGAAGAAGCAGTAGACTTCAAGGCAGCATCAAAGGATGGAAACCGGATGAAAAAGAGGCAAAGGAAACAAATTTTTTGAAGATCCGAACGCCGACATCGACCAAACAGCATGCTGGCAGCGATGGAAGAAGTCCAGGGAGCACAATGCTCCCTGAACCGAGTCCATCGCCGGCGGTGATGGAATCCATCACCGGCGGCGATGGTGTCGCCGCCGGCGACCACCTTGGTCGCCGGCAGCGATACTTTCCACCTCAGCAATTATTTTTTAAGTCTTTTAGTTTGTATTTTTGTTTTGTGACTTAATTAAAGGTGCAATATGTCCAAATTGCCCTTAATGAAGGTCACCTATAAATAGGAAACACTTTGTATCAAGTAAAGGAGGATAGAAAAGAGGATTAAAAGGGTTTAGCTTAGACTTTCTCTCCAAGTTTTATTTTCTTTTTCTTTTTCTTAGTTAAATTTAGTTTAATTTCGAAATTTGGCTT
>LFMX01000101.1 GCA_001184405.1 Candidatus Burkholderia humilis | reverse complement strand
GTCAGTCGTCACCAAGGTGATTGAGCGCGAAATCCTCCAGTTGATGAATCGCCTCTAATTGCTCAAGGTATCCCTCAGAAGCAGCCTCGGCGCCGTTCAAGCTGCGCTTCGCTAAATTGATCACCATCTGAAACGCATCAGCCAGTTCCATGAAAACTCCACTACAGGGCATGTTGTCGATCAGTGGGTAATCCGGTATCCGGACCCACTGGAGACGAGAAAGACTTGCTGGCCAGGCGCGAACTGCTGGTCATCGACCTGCGTCAAGACAACGGTTTGGCCGTTGGCGCGGCGAAGGAAGACTTCGACACCGCTGTGCCGCGCCATGACTGAACTGACACGCTGCGCGATCACCCGAGGCCGAACCGGACAGCGCGCTCGCAATGTAGCGGCCGCGACCGTTTCCGATCACTTGCGAACCGAGAAATGCACCAGCTGCGGCGCTGATAATCGAAGAGATGCCCGACGAATCGGACGTGTTCTCGATTGTGATCAGTCGCACGCGCAGGATGGTTGCCTGCTCGAACTGACCGATGCGTTGAACGTCATATCGCTGATACGTGTTCGGCAAACCGAAATCCGCTACAGCGCAGCCGCTCAACGAAGAAAACAGCGAGAAGAACAAAGCGACGAGAAGAGCTTTCAACATGGGATTGCCTCATTGCAAAAATGGGTAAGCCATCCCGTGTGGGCGGATCGCCCGTTAGGGAAAGGAGAAACGATGTGACGCGCACTAGCTGCGGCAAGCAATGCAGCAAGGCGCGTCAACGAGAAGAAAAAAGCAGGCGACCACAGAGAATCGCCTGCGAAGAGCCGAACGGGGGTTTCGGCTAGAGAGAACGGTACATGACCTCCAGCGCGTCGGAGGGGTCGATCGATGCGCTAGAAGCGCGGGGAATAGAGGTAGTCTATTGTTCGTAAAGACGGGTGAAGTACGGAAAGCTCAACTTTTTGGTATGCTTCTTCCTTAGTCGCGCGTAGTTGCTAATTCATAGACCGCTATCGCCAAGATAAGTGCGACAGCGGCCAGCGTAATCAGAGTTTCTTTAATCATGCCATGAGCAGGCAAAAAAGCACCATCCCTATTTCTAGGGTGGCGCTAACTGTTCGTCGCATTTCCGAGGGCCGACGACGAACCGGACTACATTATACGGAGAGGCGAACAGCCCTGATCTGTCAGAAAGAGATAAAAAAATCGCTCTTATCCATGATTTCTTCTGTGGATCCAGACGATACGATTCGTTGGTGTGGGATAGGTGTGGTACCGGCCCCCTTCGGAATGGTCCGAAGGGGGCTTCTTCGGACCCATCTGCACCTCGTCGAAAAATGCAGGATTTAAGCGTTAATATGCCTGCTTCCTGCAATTCGCTCAACATGGTTTGGGCTGGGGTGCCTCGTGGGATAAGGCTTGGGGAATTGTTCAGGGCACAGGGCCGACTACTAGGTTCTGTTCACATTCTCACGAGCGGTCCAAAGGCACAGGCAAGCGAAGCGAAGGCGAGATAGTTTCTTGCGAACTTATCATAGCGAGTGGGGACACAACGAAAATGTTCGATACTACCGAAAAAGCATTCAACAATGTTCCGGGTCCGATACAGCACGCGGCTGTAGCAACGTTTAGTCTTCCGGTTCGAACGCGGCGGGATTATGGCCTTCGCACGCGTAGTGCGGATACTCTTCACAAAGGCGTTCGAATCGTAGCCCTTGTCAGCGATGACCGCCCCAGTGCGCAAATGCTCGACCAGTTCATTGGCGCACGAAATGTCAGAAACTTGTCCCTCGGTGGCTATCAACCGCAAGGGGCGTCCAGTGTCATCCACGGCCAGGTGCAACTTGGCGGTCAGTCCACCTCGCGAGCGACCGAGCGCTTTCGGACCGTTTTTTTCGAGCTCCGGACGAATGCTGGTGTGCGCGCACGATGGTCGAATCGATCAACACATGCTTGATCTTGGTTTCGTCGGCCACGGCGTGAATCACGCGTTCCCACACACCCTTGCGACACCATCTGGAGAAACGCATGTACACCGCCGTATGCCATCGGCCGAACGCCTTCGGCAAATCGCGCCACGGGCAGCCGGTCCAGCCGATCCAGAGGACAGCTTTGACAAACCAACGATTGTCGGTCGCCGTTCGCCCTGGATCGCTTTTCTTGCCCGGCAAGACAGATTCGATTCGTGCCCATACTTCATCGCTCAATAGCGTTCGAATCATCTTGGCCTGCTCGCGCAAAAGACAAGATGTAATTTATAGAGTTACCCATGACCAGAATGGTGAATAACATGGAACAGCAAAAAAATAAGGCCAGAGAAAAAGAACCCCTAAACACAGAGATGTCTAGGGATGTAGCAATAGAAAGGTTTCAGTAACTCCATCATCCAAAGTTTAGTGAAGAGATTTGTGACAAGAGTGCAGAAAAGTGGATGGAAACAGTGGAGGACATTTACTTGGTACTACAATATCTAGAGGATAGGAAAGTTGATTTTGGGATATTTCAACTCGAAGGAATTGCTAAGGATTGGTGGAGGATCATAGAACAAAAATGGGAGCAAATAGGAACACCTCGTACTTGGGACAATTTTATAAGTGTATTTAGAAACAAGTTTATACCGGAGGTGGTTAAGGAAAGAAAGCAAGAAGAATTTATCTATTTAAGGCAGAGAACCATGACTGTGGCACAGTATGAGAAAAAGTTTAATAGGTTATCTAAGTATGCCCCAGACTTAGTCGATACTGATATAAAGAGGAACAAGCGATTCATTCAAGGTTTAAACCTAGAAATTCAGGATGCTTTAGTAACTGTAAGAATGGATACCTATGCTGATTTAGTGGATTATGCACTGCGAGTTGAGGATAGTAAAGCTCGCCTTAAAGAATTCCGGGATTCCAAGAAATTAAGGTCTAAGAGAAAAATGATGTCAAAAGTAAATTCCTCGGAGAATCAGACGGGAACATTTAGGAAGAAATCAAGAAAAGACTTGGGAAAACAAAATAGTGAAGAAAAGACATCAAGGCACGGCAAGAGGGGCCAGTTTCAAGGACAATGCCATTATTGTGGGAAGAATGGTCATAAAGAAAGTAAATGTTGGAGAAAGGTAGGGAAATGCCTTCTTTGTGGAAGTTTAGAACATCAGGCCAGACAATGTGTTAGATTTCAGAAGTGAAGAGTTTGTATCCAGCTTGCTATTATAACAAGAGACCAAGATACCTGCTGGAATCCAAGTTTTAAATTGACTGCGAGATGAAAGATTCAACCTCGAGTTTTGTGTAAAATGTAATAAATTTGCTTAAGCAAATCTTATGTAAATATTAATTTCTTAGTTAATAAACGTTAGTTGTTTAGAATCTCTTTTGTAATCCACATCCTGCCAGCTGTTGAAAATTGGTATGGACGAATGTATTATAGATTGTATAACTAAAATTATGAGTATTGAAATAAGATATATTCAAGTGCAGATGTTAATTAAGAATGAATTTCGAGGACGAAATTCTTTTAAGTAGGGGAGAATGTAACGACCTAGAAAATTTTAAGTGATTAAATTCAAGATTAAATAATAATAATATTAGTCAAGGTTAATTTTAAGGATTAAATTAATTGACTAACATTTATAAAGGAACTTAAGCTATGTGGAGATTAGTTTAAGTTTCCGGCGGCTGCGCATCCGCTTCGAGCGCCTAGCCTTCATTCACGAAGCTTTCCTCAAGCTCGCCTGCTGCATCATCTGCTGGCGATAACTTCAAAAGTCATTCTGTTAAAGCTTCTAAGAGGCCAGTTCCGCGACGAGCGGACAACTCGACAGAATCTCCGCGCCATTCGCGGTGATCAGCACTTGCTCTTCGAGCTTCACGCCTTCCTTGCCGCCGCGTTCGCCGATAAAGCTCTCGACCGACAACACCATGTTCTCTTCGACGATGCCGTCATAACCCCATGAATCGAAGTCCACCGCATAAGCGATCGTCGGCGCTTCATCGACGATACCGCAGCCGTGCACCATCATCATGTAGCGGTTGTGGATGTATTTTTCAGGCACGGCCCAACTGCGTTCGGCAAATTCACGAAAGCTCAGTCCGGGCTTGAGCAGACTCACGTTGTGTTTGATCTGATCGTATGAAAAGCCGATCAGATCGCGCTGATTGCCCGTCGCGGCCTTCCCCGGACAGATGAGATGAACGTGCGCGACACATCCGACAGCGCACCACCCGGACCGACCATGTCCGTATCGAAACCGACGATATCGCCCGCCTGAATCACGCGATTGCTCGCCTCTTGAAACCACGGATTCGTGCGCGGTCCCGACGTCAGAAGCTGACACTCTTCCCACTGTCCGCCGTGCGCGATGTTGTTGCCCGTAAAAACGCCCCAAAGCTGATTTTCCGTGATGCCCGGCGCCAGCACCTCACGCATGCGTGCGATGCCCAGATCCGCGACTGCCATCGACACACGATGCTGTTCGATCTCTTGCGCACCTTTGATCGCGCGCGCTTTTTCGGTAAACGGTTGCGCGTCGAAGAGTTGCAGGCCGCGTTGCGTCAGAAGATCCGCGCCCCACGGATCGCAGCGATCCACCGCAAGCCGTGTATTGCCGCGGCCATATTGACGCACGACGTCTTCGATTTCCTTGGCCCAGAGCGCGGCCTTTTCATCCACGCGCGGGCCCGCGAGGAAATAGATCCAGGGAATCGTGGTGCGCACTTCATCGATCGTTTCGATGCCCTCGCAGTTGTGCTTCGTCGCCGCGAACTCGAACAGGATCATCGGTCCATCGGTCGCGATGAACACATAGCGGCTCGGCGAATGCATCACCCAGACCGACATATCGGCGGTATCGGTTGCGTAACGGATATTGATGGGATTGGCCAGCAGTATGCCCGCGTAATCATGTGCGCGCAGTTGCTCCTGAAGCCGCCCGAGCCGATACGCACGCAGCGCCTTGCGATCGATGGATTCGTAGCGATCGATCAGGCCATGATCGACCTGTGGAATACGAAACTCGCTGACGGCGCTATCGGTTCGAAACGTTCGCTCTGCCTTGCCGGGTCGCTCGAGATCGATGAACTCGCGAGGGGTGCTCATTCTGTGCTCCTTAGTGTTTTGTGAGCCGAGTGGGTGAGGCATGGGCTGAATCATTTCGATGAGATTAGTCCCGTCTGGAACAAACTGTCAACGCTTCAAAAAACCGGTGTTTACCCGCTCTGCTTCAAGCGCATCAGGCGCGCCGCGGCTCGTATTACTTGAAGTAATGCGAGCGTGAAAAATTAGTCATGGAAGGCGGACCGCTAAAATCAACGCTCCTGATTCCTCGCCCCGAAACCATACTGCCGAATGCCGATTCGATCGCCGCGCGCTTGCGGCTCAAGCAACTGCATCTTCTGATCGCGCTCGATGATCACGGCTCGCTGCATCGCGCCGCCGATGAGATAGCGCTCACGCAGCCCGGCGCGACCAAGGCGTTGCGCGAGATCGAGGCTACGCTCGGCGCGACGCTTTTCGTGCGCTCGCCGCAAGGCATCCAACCGAACGAACTCGGACGCTGCGTGATCCGCTATGCGCGGCTGATTCATATGGACGTCGCGCATTTGCGCGAGGAAATGGCGGGCATTCTGCAAGGCACGGGCGGACGGCTCGCGATCGGCGCGATCACTGGCGCGATCACTGGCGCGCTCGTCGATGCACTCGCGCGTCTGCGCGAACGTTAGCACGCATTGACCGTCGAAGTGGTCGAAGACACGAGCGCGCAGCTGCTTGCGCTGCTCGATCAGGGAAGGCTCGATGTTGCCTTGTGCCGCGCGAGCGTCGCGCGTCAGCCTGAGCATTACGACTATGTGGAATTGCGTGACGAACCGCTTGCGATCGTCGCAGGCATCGACCATGCGCTCGTCGATGCACCGCATGTCGAGCTGGCCGATCTCGCATCGAGCCGATGGATCGTCTATCCGGCGATCATGCCGTTACGCGGTTTGTATGAGCGCGAGTTCAAGGAGGCGGGTTTGTCCTTGCCGGTGCATCCGATCGAAACGGCATCGACGATCACGACGGTGCTGCTCCTGCAGCGCGATGCCACACTCGTCGCGCTGATGCCGCTCGATATGGCGACGTTTCTCGCCTCGCACGGACTGGCAAAGGGGCTCGCGATCACGGTGCGCTCACGCACCGAGCCGTATGATCTGGTCACGCGTCGGGGCGCGGCGTTGTCCGCACCGGCGCGCATGGTCATCGAAGAACTGACGGAGGCGCGCAGGCATAGCGCGCACGCGTGAGCCATCAGGTCATGCTTACGACACGAGTTCCGCGTTCAGCGTGATCTTCGCGTTGCCCGCGAAGAGCTTCGACACTGGGCAGCCTTCCTTAGCGGCTTGCGCGGCCTTGTCGAATGCGGCTTTGTCGGCGCCCGGAATCTTCGTCTTCAGATCGAGCTGACACGCGGTGATCGAAAAGCCGTCGCCGTCTTTTTCGAGCGTGACCGTCGATTTTGTTTCGAGGCTTTTGGCCTTCATGCCGGCCTGCTCGAGTTGCAGCGAGAGCGCCATCGTGAAGCAGCCCGCGTGCGCCGCGCCGATCAGTTCTTCCGGATTGGTGCCCGGACCCTCTTCGAAGCGTAACTTGAAACCATAAGGCGCTTCATTCATAACGCCGGTTTGCATCGAGATGAAACCCTTGCCGTCCTTGATGCCGCCGCTCCATTTCGCCGATGCTGTCTTTTGCACGAGAGTTCTCCTGTGAAGGGTTGCAGATGGGATTGCCGCGATCCGGCGACGCACGCGTCATGCCCGTTCTGCCGCGTGCGTGAATGCATCGTAGCGGAAGTGGCCGGTGTGCGCAGGCGGCGTGTGATTCGTCCTAACCCATTCGGACGAGGGTCGCCTGAAATCCTTACGGGACAAGGCTTTGCGGGCAATTGACAGGCGCTTTTCAGCGCTAATCGTATGGTCAAAGTTTTGCGGTTCGCTTAGCATGCTTTGCACGTCGATACACGACACGTGATCATCGCAACATCGGGCAGGAAAACATGGAAGGAACAACGCATTTCGACTCGCATCGCATGACGCTGCATATCATGACTCAGCACGGTATTTCTGCGTCGGGCGCGCGCGTGGCAGCACGTCAAGCGCAAGCTCGACGCCCTTTTCAGTTTGAAGGACAGCGAGCCGCGATCGTTCGCATGCCCGGTCGATCGAATGCATCTGTTCTCGGATGTGCATGCGATCTTTAACGAAGCCGATATGCCGCGCGAGGAAGACTTCGTCGAGGTCGTGGAGTACGGGTTGCTTTCAGTACACGTCGAGCATTGCGTCTTAGGAGGCTGTGATGCGGAACATCGACGAAGTGCAAGGGCGAATAGGCAGGCTCGAAGATTCGATTGCGGCGATCGAGCTGGCGCTGAGCCGATACCGCCACGCCATGCTGACCATTCCCTCCGACGACGGCGCGGCGTACACTAACCTGCTGAAACGCTTTACGACTACGAGGCGTCGCTGCGAACGCTGCACGCGATGCACGATGACGCGCTCTGGGATCTCGACGCCGCCAAGGATCGCGCGGCCAGAGCGGGTTGGAATCGGCATATTCGTATCGTGAGAAGCGACGGCAACTTCGACTTCTGAGCCTCCGTTTCACCGCGCCAGAACTTCAATGACGCGACGAAACTGCACGGACCAGACGACGAAAAAGACGAATCGTTCGTGCGAATTTCGTGCGCTCGAAGGAGATGATCCGATCCGAATCACAAGGCCGACGTACGCTCTTCTTTGCAACCCCGCCCGATTTCCCGCCGATAATGCGACGACTCTCCCTCGCGCCTGACGGCTCTCGCGACCATGACCGAAGTTCAAACACTTCCGTGCTCGTTTTCGTGCTACTGCTAGCGGCGACCGGACTCGGCGCCATCGTCCGTCCGCTTTTGCCCGAAGAACACAAAGCGCAGGAAACGGTGCAGCTCATCCAGCTTCTGGTCGGCATGCTCGTCACGTTCGCGGCGCTCGTACTGGGCTTGCTGACGGCATCGGTGAAAACGACTTTCGATACCACGAACACCGATGTGCGCAGCTATGCCACCACGCTCATCGAACTGGATCACGCCATGCGCGATTACGGAAGCAAGCTGGATCCGGCGCGCGCTCTTGCGCCGCTACACGGCGGCCGCGATCCCGAGCACCTGGCCCGGTGAGCCCGCGCCGCCCAGCGATTACCCGAAAGTGGCCCCGTCCGTGACCGCGACCGACGATCTCGCGAGCGGCGAACTCGGCGATCTGCTCGATCGCGGCCAGCACGAAGTGCGCATGCTGAGCCCGGAGGACGCGTATCACCGCAAGCTCGCCGATGACAGCGCGATGTGCTTCGACAAGCTGATCGCGTTGCGCTGGAAGCTGATCGAAGAGGCGAAAGGCTCGATTTCCTATCCGTTCGACCGTATTCTCGTCGGCTGGCTGCTCATCATCTTTCTCTGCTTCGGGCTGATCGCGCCGCGCAACGCGTTATCCATCGTGACGATCATGCTCGGCGCGCTGTCGATCGCGTCCGCCGTGCTCGTCATCCTCGATCTCGATACGCCGTTCACCGGGCCGATCATGGTCCGCACAACCGATGCGCGACGCGCTCGCCTACCAGGACCGCTGATGCTTTATTCCGACCCACGTCTGGCCGCTTTATACGACGCACTGAACCCTTCCGGCCCGGACACCGCGTTCTATCTGGAACTCGCGCAGAACGCCGCGCATATCGTTGATCTCGGTTGCGGCACGGGTTTGCTCGCCTGTGAACTCGCGGCGCGCGGCTATCGCGTGACGGGCATCGATCCGTCTTCGCAGATGCTGCAAATCGCGCGGCATAGGCCGGAAGGAAAACGCGTCACATGGATCGAAGGCGATGCCAGCGCGCTGCCGTTCGTCGGCCGCGCGGATCTCGTCACGATGACGGGCCACGTCGCGCAAATCTTTCTCGACGATGCCTCGTGCTCGCTACGTTCGAAGCCGTGCGCCGCGCGTTGCGTCCAGGCGGGCGCATCGCGTTCGAGAGCCGCCATCCGGCCGCGCGCGCGTGGGAAGCGTGGACGCCCGAGCGCTCGCGGTGGCGCGTGCAATCCGTCGATGTCTGGCAGGATCGCCACGACACGTCCGATCCGCTCGAAACGGGCCGCGTCGCGTTCACGACGTTTTATCGCTTCGAAGACGACGTCACGCTTCAAGCGCGAAGCGAGTTGCGCTTTCGCACGCAGCACGAACTGACGGTGCTCTTGAATCAGGCCGGTTTCACGCAAATCGACACTGGTACGGAGACTGGAATCGTGCGCCGGTGGATGAAACGAGCCGCGAGCTGATCGCGGTGGCGCAATAAGCGAGGCGACGCGAACGCATCGCCTGTTCAAAACCTCAAAACTCGGCGACGACGAAGTCTTCCTTGCCGACATCGCATTCCGGGCAGCGCCAGTCCGCGGGAATATCGGCGAAGCGCGTGCCTGCCGCGATGCCTTCGTCCGGCAAGCCCTCTTCTTCGTTATAAATCCAGCCGCAGATCAGACACACCCAGCTTTTATATTCGATGACTTCGCTCACGACACACTCTTGTTTTCAAATGAATGGCGCGCGCATCTTACAGGAAACTGCCGCGCGGCAACCGTGTTTCGCTTTGCGCTGGATCAAGCCGATGCGTTGAATCGAAAACCCGGTGTATGCTTGGTCGCGGTCCCGGTGCGCCTCATGCCTCGCGCCGACATCTTCAATAAGGAGAAAACGATGCTGAAGAAAACGCTGTTTCGTGCTGTGCTGTGCGGCGCGGTCGTGCTTTTGCCGTTCGCGGGCGCTGTTGCGGTGCAGGCGCAATCGAAGGCGCGCGTCTATTTCGTCGAGCCGAAGGACGGCATGAGCGTGACCAGCCCGGTGCACGCGAAATTCGGCGTCGACGGCATGACCGTTGCGCCCGCCGGCACGACGACCGACGGCACGGGGCATCATCACGTGCTGATCGACAGCGGCCCGATTCCCAAAGGCACGGTCATCCCGATGGACGATACGCATCTGCACTACGGCA
>LFMX01000100.1 GCA_001184405.1 Candidatus Burkholderia humilis | reverse complement strand
ACCTCGAGATGTCGGGCGGCGCGGACGCGGGATTGTTCGGCGTGATCGGACGCGGCGGCATCGTGCGGGACTTCACGCTCGCGGGCTTCGGCGCGACGACATCGACGGGAACGGTGGGCTTGCTCGCGGGCGTGAACGCGGGACGCGTGGTGAACGTCGGCGCAACGGGCACGCTCAAATCGACGAACAATGCCAACGCGATCGCGGGCGGACTCGTCGGCGAGAATCGCGGACGCATCGAGCAATCGTGGGCGAGCGTGAACATCGACGGCGCGGTCACGACGGGCCGACTAGCAGGCAAAAACGATGGCCGCATCGTGCAGTCGTATGCGACGGGCTTCGGCACAACGAGCGCGCAAAGGACGAACGGCGGACTGGTCGGCGCGAACAACGGCGTCATCGTGCAGTCGTATGCGAACGAGCGATTGACGGTCGGCGCGCTCATCGGCGGGCTTGTCGGAAGCAACGTGGGGCGCATCCGCGAGTCGTATGCCGATTCGACGCTCACGACAAGCGCGGGCGCGCAAGCAGGCGGACTGGCGGGCGCGAATCGCGGGCGCATTGCATCGAAAGTATTCTGGAACCGCGAATCATCGGGCGCGACGACGGGCGTCGGCGCTGGCACAGCGATGCGTGCATCAAGCGGACTCACGGACGCGCAGATGAGCGTTCCGGCAAGCTTCGGTCCGAGCTGGGACTTCAGCGCGCATAGCGTATGGAACATGCCCGAGGGTTATCTCGCGCCGGTGCTGCGCTGGTCCGGCGCGTTTTGATGGCGCGGCCGCAACGGGATTGATCGCCTTGCGTTGCCGACAGATCCCAATGCGCCTCGACACGGTTGCCCGGAGCGCGGTGACGGTGAGCGGCGGTTGCATGAGCCTTCTCAGTTGAGGGTTTGCGGACGTGCGCCTGCCACGGCTTTGCCTATGGAAGCACTAGCAAACGTACTGCCGAATAACGACAAAACGATGCCGTGTGCGAAAGCGTTTCGGTGATTCACTGCCGGTGTCCTGTGTGGACCGACACCGGCCGCGCCGCAGGCCGGAGTAAGCCGAAGGGGACCGTTACCAAGGTAGGCGAGAAAGCACGGATCGTATGGGTGCCAGGACCGATGGGGCCTATGAGGGCACTCTCTACTGGACCCACGGAATGGAGAAAACTCACCACACAGGGCATGCTTCGTGCGTGGTTGAAAAGCTGCTTTCTTTGATCACTTTCTTTGCAGCAGCAAAGAAAGTGATCCCCCCCGCCGGGGAGGCGGTTACTGAATAAAAACGCAAGAAAACAGCAGCGCTTTTCACAAAAGAAGAAAAGTAAAAACCTAAAGCACAAACGTAGCTTAATAAATAAATATTCCTAACTATAAGCCACAAAAAAATATCCCAAACCCATAGCCCGATATAATCAAACCCCTACCTTAAAAAAGGAACCCGCATGAAATCAGCAATCGCCCTATTGACCGCATCCTTAATCGCATCGACGGCATTCGCGGCAAACCCCACCGACAAGTTGCCCTCGGGCGTCACCGTCGAGCACTTGAAACAGGGCACCGGCCCCCAGTCGACCGCAAACGACATCGTCCGCGTCAACTACCGCGGCACGCTAGCAAACGGCACAGAATTCGACGCATCGGACAAGCACGGCGGCCCCGCCACATTCCCGCTCAACCGCGTGATCCCCTGCTGGACACAAGGCGTCCAAAAGATGAAAGTTGGCGGCAAGGCCAAGCTGACCTGCCCGGCAGCGACCGCATACGGCGACCGCGGCGTCGGCACCATCCCGCCCAACAGCGATCTCACATTCGAAGTCGAGCTGCTCAGCATCGGCAAGTAAAACGCCTCAAAAAAGCGGCGCGTCATAACAATCAGCACGACGCGCCGCCCCGCGGACATCGGTATAGTAAAAGCAGCATCGACCGATGCAACGGGAGATGACCCCATGATCACAACGCCGAAAATCTGGCCGATGGCATGCGCATCGGCGATCCTGCTCGCGGGCTGCATGATGGGCGGCACGCCGTCTCCGGGCGCGCCGCATCCGAAACCACGAACCCACGACGTTCAGGCAGAACCAGAGCGAACTGGCCGCGCTCGAAACGGCCGGCTACGATCCCTCGCCCTTCTTCGATCCCTACTATCCCGACGATCTGCACATGGCGCAGCGTCAGGTCGACGTGTGGTATCGGACGGAATGTCAGCCGCAACCGGCTCCGGGTTGAATGACGCTTTGGTTTTGGCCTGTCACAGGCTGAGGGTAAAAAAAGAAAGACAGTTAGTTGCGGATTACGCGATGACCTTGTCGCGCCCATCCACTTTCGCGCAGTACAACGCGCGGTCCGCGCGCAACATGGCATCGCGCAAATCGGTTTCGCCGGGCTCGATCTGCGACAGCCCGACGCTCATCGTCCAGTGCGGCACGCCGTCCTTGTGATGCCGGCACGCCTCGTGAATCTGCTGCGCGCACGCCTGCGCATACGGCGCGCGCCACGCGGGCAGAATCGCGAGAAATTCGTCGCCGCCGAGCCGCCCGAACTCGCCGCCGCGCGATGCAATCTCCGCGCTCGCCAATTGCGCCAGCGCGCGCAGCACCGTGTCCCCTGCCAGATGACCGTGACGGTCGTTGATCTGCTTGAAATGATCGAGATCCATCGCGAGCACGGTTGCCCCCGGCGCGATCAACCGCCGCGATTGCGATTCGAATCCCGCGCGATTCCACACGCCCGTCAGCGGATCGCGCAATCGCCGATGCGCACGCTCAGCGGGCATCGCAAGCAAGCCGAGATTGAGCACGCCAAGCAAGAGTTGATCGGAGAGCATCGGGGGATCAACGCGAGCAGATTGATGACCGGCGCGGTCCACAGATAGCCGATCAGCGTGATCGCATAACCGGGCAGATAGCCGAGACGGCGGCCGCGGCTCATCGTATGAGGCTGATCGGTGCGCGACGTATCGCGCCGTTCGCCCGACAGACACGCAATGCCCGTCAACAGTGCCGATACCGCGATGCTCAACGTATCGCCGACCTGTGTGAGCAAGGCGCACGGATGACCGGCGGCGATCATCGTCGGAATGAGATGCGTGGCGGCGCAGCCGGCGATCGGGAGCAGCATCCACCAGCGAAACGGCGGCTTGTCGTCGAAGGCGCGCAGGCCGGAAATGATCAGCATGTTGGTGGCCGCGAGCAGGCCGAGCAACATGCTCTTGAAGTACGGATGACCTGGCGCGTATTCGAAGCCGATCAGCACGGCCGCATAGAGCAGCGCGCTTGCTGACCAGTGCAGGCAATAGCGCTCGCCACGGCGGCCGAATCGCACGAAAGCGAAGACGAACGCAAACGCCGCGCTGGAAAGCACGCGGCACAGACGCAGCGTTTCGGTATCGGGAATGTGGAACATGAGAAAACGCGTCAGGCGGACCGGCTGCGGCATCGCACGTGTTAACAGCTGATTGACGCGATGTCTTTAATCCGTCGCGCCCGCATGTAAAAAGGCCCCGTCGATCGCTCTGACGGGGCCAGGTCTTTCGGCATCGGCGAGACGCTTACTTGCAGCGCCGTTCCCAATGATGATGAACATGCACCTTGTGGCACACCACGTGATGATGCGGCGGCGCGGCGAGCGCAGACGTTGCGGCAAACAGCGTGGAGCCCGCAAGCAATGCGGTAAAAACAGCCTTTTTCATGGGGTCGCGCGAGGTCGGGATGAACGAGGCATCATCGTAACAGTGCGTTTTGATGAGCGTGTGAACGAACTCGTTCGTTTCAATTCCGCGTGGCACGTTGTCGTGCGCGAGCCACAGAGTCTTGCGTTTTCTCGCTGGAAATTACTTGGTGTAATCGCGCTCGCCGAAGTCACGCCTACGTCCCGCGTGCGATTGCTGTCGCCGCGCTTTCGGCACGGCAATAATCGGTAACGCAACGTGAAGCATTGAAGCACTCACGCGTGATTCAATGCGGCCTCCGATCAACCCATCGAATCGATCGATGAACGCTTCCACCGAAAGTCTCGCGCAGATTCGCGAGCTCAACCTTTCGTATCTGCTGCTCGAAGAAGACCGAGTCGCCGCGATGGTTCGGCTCAATCTGTCCGCGTCCGCCGCACATATCATCTCGACGATGACGCCCGCGCAAACGCGACGTATCGCGATGTCGTCCGAACTCATCTGGCAGCTTCGCATCGATCTCACGCCGTGCTCAACGCGCTCGCCGATGACAAGCGCTGCGCGTCGATGTCGCATCTGCATACAGTGATCGTGCTTGCGGAGGAGCCGTGCGGGACGCGCAGCTCTTGAGGCCGGGCGCGGCGAGAAGCGTTATTGCAGACGTGCTCGAGATACGCCTCGCACTGACACTCATTCGTCTGGGCGCGCGCATGCAATTGCTCGAAGCGGAAACCGCGCTGTCACGCGATCGGCTCGTGAAGCTCTACAAGGAAGTCAAAGGCGTGTTGCCGCCCAAGGGCATACTGCCCTGCTCCGCCGACTAGTTCATGAACGCGCAGCCGAACATTATTCGTCGCTGTTTCATGCGATCTATCGCAAGGTGCGCGTACATATCGGTGATAACGATGATCGCGCGACGCTGCGTGCGCTCATCAAGAGCTATCAGCTTTATCTGGAAACCGTCGAAGCGCATGGCGAAGAAACGGTCTGTCGTTCACGCGCGCCTGGACCTTGCCTCGTTATTTCGATGCGGGTGTGCTGCATCTGAATGCATGCACGCGATGCAGCGGACGTTTCGTTGCGCATGCGCGCGATGGTTCGATGAACTTTGTGTGTGCGTTTTGCCGCGTAAGGATCGGAAAAGAATGATGCGCTCAAGGGCGCATCGTGCGCGCCGATAGTTCAATTTGACGCAAACCATTTCCGACGAGGCGCACGATGCAGATCAGCAGTTCGACATCTTCTCCCTATCCGAACAATTACAAAACGGGATCGGCTTCGGGATCGACATCTATTTCGGGCGAAACGCCTTCGTCCGTCAAGCAGTTCGCTTACGGCGCGCTCGGGCTCGATAGTCCCGATACGCAAAGCAGCGACACCAACGAGTTTTATACGGCAGGCAAATGGGTCGAGGCGGCGGTGACGATCGGACGCATCGTCTCGTTGTTCGTATGAGTGTCGGTAGAGTCGAGATGTGGCGCGGTGGTATGTGGCGCGGTGGTATGTGGCGCGGTGGTAGTAGGTCCGGTTTGTCTGTTGCCGCCCCTTTCGTCTGGTGGTGCCCGAATAACCTCACCATGGCTCCGTTTCCACATCCCGCTCATCGAACCGGACGTGCGGATTTCCCGCATCCGGCTCTCTTTCAGAACATCAAACCTTCGCGTTCGCGCGGTTGGCGGCGAGCGTCTGCAGGCGTATCAGCCCTAGTGTTTCATAGAGGTGCTGGTCGGAGTATTGGCGGTACCCCGTTCCCCGCTTTCCGCGTTTGCGCATCAACCAGATCCGCAGGCGTCGCGCAACGTACCTGTCGATGCGCTCATAAATCCGCTTTACCGGACCTTGGTCGAAGTATCCTGCCCAGCCCCGCAGGAGCGGATTCAGTCGTTCGAGCCGACTTTGTACGTCGAGTGCATTCCAGCGCGACGTCGTGGCGTCGTGGATTTCCGTCACCAGTCGCTTGATGGCCTTCTTTGACGGGCGTGTACCCCACACACCCCAGTATGGACGCCCATGCCCGCCATAGAATCGTCCGACCGTGTAGCCAAGGAAGTCGAAGGTCTCGTCTGGCAACTTCACCAGTCTCGTCTTCTTCTCGTTGACGGTCAGGCCGCGCTTGGACATCAATTTCCGCATCGCCGCCATCGCCCCAACCCCATGGCCTTCCCGACATAGAAGTACAAAGTCGTCGGCGTAGTTCACGACTTCCGCCTGATGTTTATCAGCGTAGCCATGACCATACCAAGCCAGCATGAACTGGCGGAAGTACCGGTTTGAGAGCAATGGTGAGATGGGCGACCCCTGTGGTGTGCCCCGGTGCCGGTCCTTCGCTTCCGTCATTCAATCATGTAGCAGTCTTTAACTTTACAGTCAATCAATCACTTTTGCTTTTAGAAAATATTTTCGTAAATGTTACTTTTGAGCTCAGAGTAACAAAGTAGGCTACTCCGAAGAAACATTACTTTTCGTGATCAAAAATTATTTTATTAATTCTAAAATATTTTTCAAAAACTATTTGTTTTTCAAGAAATATTTACTAATAATCCTTGAAGTACAAGTTATTCAAAACATACAATTTAAATCACAAAATTACCAATAAATTAGAAAACATTTTATTTGCAAAGGGTTTTAGTATAGAACTCACACTAATCGGTATCTTGGATTTCTTCTTCGAGAAACTCCTCTCCTTCTTGTCCTGCAAGTAACGTTTTCTATTAATCGTTTGACTTTATTTCTATTCACAGTATTTTATCTTGCATTTCTTATAACACATAGTTATATTTATTTATTAAAACTCATTTAAAGTTTAAACCTTTAAAATATTCAATTTATGAAAATTTTAAGCACAAAGGTCGCGACTTTGGTTTTAAAGGTCGCGACTTTTGTTTACTCCTTAGAAGGTCGCGACTTTATTTTAAAGGTCGCAACCTTGATTCATATCCAGGTTCTTTCTCTTCTTCAACCGTGTTCTTTGTATCTTCAAAAATTTTTCAGAAGGTCGCGACCTTCATATGAAAGGTCGCGACCTTTCATATGAAGATCACGTATATCTTCAAACATTTTTCCAGAAGGTCGTGACCTTCATGTGAAAGGTCGCGACCTTTCATGAAAATCTTCAAACCTTCAACAATATTTTCCAGGAAGGTCGCCACCTTTAAACTAAAGGTCGCGACCTTCGATCATTTTCAGCAAACGAAAAACGGGTTTTCCCAACAATATTTCAATCATTTTCAATCCAAACCAGTTCTATAACATTAGCATTCAACCCAGATTACTTCTAAACACTATAGAGAACATTTATCATCCATTTAAACATATTTTCGACGTCAAGTCTAACCAAAATCATAGATCTACACCTATACATGCATGAACACTACTTCATGGTAATTATAACCGATTTTTACATGGATCTTTAACATATAAACCATCTAATCATCATCATTTACTACCCAGAACACAAATCTACCAAATTAAACAACGTTAACTCTTGCGGAACAGCGGACGCACGTCCGACGGCACCTTGCGCGCCATGTACGAGCGCGCGACTTCGAGGTTGTAGCGCTCGTCCGGGCACCACGCGACGTTGGTCATCGGAAATTCGTTGATGGTGTCGTTTATGCAATCACCTTATTTAAACGCCCAAACCTTTTATTCTTCGATCTCCCGACCTGACTTTGCCTCCCTGACGAAAAGGACGACTATTGCCAAGAACGCTTCGATGACGAGCCCTCTCAATCCAAGGAGACGATCGATGAATCTCATTCTCTGGCGTCATGCCGAAGCGGAAGATCAGGCCACGAGCGATCTCGCGCGTCAGCTCACGCCGCGCGGACGCAAGCAGGCGCAAGGCATCGCGAAGTGGCTGCGCGCGCGGCTCGACGACGACGCCATACTGCTCGTCAGCCCTGCCACGCGCACGATCCAAACCGCCGAAGCGTTCGGCGACCGCTATCGCGTCGTGGACGACCTCGCGCCCGGCATGAGCGCGCAGAATGTGCTCGATGTCGCCGGCTGGCCCGATGGCATCGCGGAGACGGTCGTTGTGATCGGGCATCAGCCGACGCTCGGGCGCGTTGCGGCGCTGCTCATGACGGGCCATCAGGCGGAATGGTCGATCAAGAAATCGGGCATCTGGTGGTTTCAGACGCGTGCGCGCAACGGTGACGGTCAGGTCGTGCTGCGCGCCGTCGTCAATCCGGATCTGCTGTAAAGGCAAAGCGTCGTAAACGCGTGTCGATTCATCGAAAAGTCATGGCGATGCCACGCGAGCGTCACTGGGCGTTATTACATTGGCGGGAATTCCAGCCATCCAGCTCAGTTCTCGCGAGGAACGCCAATGCAAGATTTGCCGACGCCCGTCCTGCAACTCGGAGCGGCATCGCGCTCGCTCGATTCACGCCGTCATCTTCCATGCACGTCGGAAACCGTCGCCGGCCAGCAGCGATTGCAGGTCGCGTGGGCCCGCTCGGAGCAGGACGTGAGCGAAGCGCAACGTCTGCGCTATCGCGTGTTCTCCGAAGGAATGGGCGCGCGCCTGTCCGGGCTCGCCGGTCTCGATGTCGATGCCTTCGATGCCTACTGTGATAATCTGCTCGTGCGCGATCTCGATACGTTGAAAGTGGTCGGCACGTATCGGGTGTTGCCGCCGCATCAGGCGTCGCGTATCGACCGGCTGTATGCGGAAAGCGAGTTCGATGTGTCGCGTCTCACGCACTTGCGGCCCAAGCTCGTCGAAGTGGGACGGTCGTGCGTACATCCGGACTATCGCAACGGCGCGGTGATCATGTCGCTGTGGGGCGGCTTCGCCACGTACATGATGCAAAACGGCTACGAGACGATGCTCGGCTGCGCGAGCGTCGGCATGATCGACGGCGGCCATTACGCGGCGAATCTGTATTGCTAGCTGTCCGCCGATTCGCTCACCGCGCCGGAATATCGCGCGTTCCCGCATACGGCGCTGCCGGTCGAGGAGCTGCGTACGGGCGCGAAAGTCAGCCCGCCGCCGCTCGTCAAAGGTTATTTGCGGCTCGGCGCGAAAATTTGCGGCGCGCCCGCGTGGGATCCGGATTTCAACACGGCGGATTTTCTGACGCTGTTTCGCCTGTCGGAAATCAATACGCGTTATGCGCGGCACTTTATCGGCGATATGCAGACGCGTTGAGTTGAAAAGACGAGGCCCCGTTCGAGCGGGGCCTTCGTCTTTTAATCCGTATAGACCACGCGATACGGCCGCCCGATCTTCTCCCACTCCATCGCTTCCTGCACGAGGCTGTAATCGGTGAGCGGATTGCTCGCGACCCAGTCGTTCGGCAGACGCACTTCGAAACCGCCCGCGGCCTCTTTCACCTCGATACGCGGCAGCCCGACATCCGTACGACGCCGCGACAACAAGGCCGCGAGCCGCAGACAAAACAGCAGCGTCCATTCGATATCACGCGCCTGCGCAATCTTGCCGAGCTTGCCCGCGTGACCGAGCACGAACGACGCGAGCCGCGCCTGATCGGTGCGCGAAAAGCCCGGCATGTCCGCGTTGCTCGCGATATATGCCGAATGCTTGTGATATGCGCTATGCGCGATCGACAAACCGATCTCGTGCAGCGACGCCGCCCACGCGAGAAACATGCGATTCTCTTCGCGCAGATCGTCGTCGGGTTCATCAAGCTGATCGTAAAAACTGATCGCCAGTTCGCCGATGCGTTCGGCCTGCGCGGAATCGACGGCATAGCGACGCTTGAAGCCTTCCACCGTTACCGTGCGCATGTCCTGATGCTGCGAGCGCCCGAGCAGGTCATACAGCACGCCGAGACGCAGCGCGGCGTCGGTCATATCGGCATATTCGATACCCAGTTCTTCGAACACGCCGAGCATGATCGACAAGCCGCCCGCCAGCACCGGAATGCGATCGGGCTTGAGCGCCACGAGCTTCAGCTTGTTGACGTTCTCCGCCTTGATGAGCGCGCGCTTGAGCCGTTCCAGACCGCCGCGCGAAATCCCGTGCGTGATGCCTTCGTCGTTGAAGTCGTTCGCTTCGATCAGTTCCGCGAGCGCGCGCGCCGTGCCGGATGAACCAATCGCCTGATCCCAGCCCGCCTGCTTGTATTCGGCCGAGATGATCTGGATTTCGCGCTTGGCGGCGAGTTCGGCCCGCCGCATCGTGTATTCATCGACATTGCCGGCGGGAAAGAACTGGCGGCTATGACTCACGCAACCGATATACAAGCTCTCCATATGAATCGGCGTGTAGTGCGATCCGATGATGAACTCCGTCGATCCACCGCCGATATCCACCAAGAGCCGCTTGCCCGCGCTCGCCGGCACCAAATGCGCGGCGCTTGCATAGATGAGGCGCGCCTCTTCCCTGCCCGCAATCACTTCGATCGGAAAGCCGAGCGCGGCTTGCGCTTCGGTGAGAAAGTCGCCCGCGTTTTTTGCGACGCGCAATGTGTTGGTGGCGACGGCGCGCACTTGTTCGGGATGAAAATCGCGCAGGCGTTCGCCGAAGCGTTTGAGCGCATCGAGGCCACGCACTTGCGCAACGCGATCGAGCATCTTGTCTTTCGATAGGCCCGCTGCAAGGCGCACCGGTTCGCGCAGCGCATCGACCTGATAAATCTGGCTGCCCGCGGGCGTTTCCTCGACGCGTCCGACGATCAGCCGGAAGCTATTCGATCCGAGGTCGACGGCGGCAAGAAGATGGGGATGAGTGACCATCGGGATCCAGAAATCGTGTGGGTTAGAGATCGCGCTGTTGCAGCGCACGAATTCTATTCTATGCCGACGCGAACGATGCCTCAGAGCAACTATCGAATAACTTCGGTTATGCGCGCTTCGCGCTGGCGATGCTACCGATTGTGTGAGTAGAATTCATGACATACCAATTGTCATGATATGTTCATCATACTGTGAGACCATATGAAAATCTTTTTGATTATTCTTCAGAGACAACTTTCAGCCCATCGATGTCCATACGCTACCCGCTCTTCAATCGCGAACTGGGCATTCTAGGTTTCAAC
>LFMX01000099.1 GCA_001184405.1 Candidatus Burkholderia humilis | reverse complement strand
GAGCGAGTACTCGCACAAGCGGCCGATACGTCGGTGCCCTTGTTGGAACGCCTTCGCTTTATCTGCATTACCAGCAGCAATCTCGACGAATTCTTCGAAGTCCGCATGGCGGGCCTGCAAGAGCAAATGCGCGACAACCCCAGCTCGCTGACGCCCGACGGCATGTCGCTGCAACACGTCTACGATCTCGTTTCCGAACGCGCGCAACGTCTCGTGCATCAGCAATACGCGATGCTGCATGACATCGTGTTGCCCGCGCTCGAGATGGAAGGCATCTATTTTCATGGGGCCGAAAGCTGGACCGAACAGCAGACCGCGTGGGCGCGTGAATACTTCCAGAACGAACTGCTGCCCGTGCTGACGCCGATCGGGCTCGATCCCGCGCATCCGTTTCCGCGCGTGTTGAACAAGAGCCTGAACTTCGTCGTCGAACTGGAAGGCACCGATGCGTTCGGCCGTCAGGCGATGATGGGCATCGTGCAGGCGCCGCGCGCATTGCCGCGGCTCGTGCGCATGCCGGAAGCGCTGTCGGGTTATCCGCATGGCTTCGTGCTGCTGAGTTCGTTCATGCAGCATTTCGTGAACGAACTGTTTCCGCATCTCGTCGTGCGCAATTGCAATCAGTTTCGTATCACGCGCAATAGCGAATTGTTCGTCGATGAAGATGAAATCACGAACTTGCGCGTCGCGCTTCAAGGCGAACTTCCCGCGCGGCATTTGGGCAATGCGGTGCGGCTGGAAGTCTCCGCTGAGACGCCGCCGCATATGATTCGCCGTCTGCTTGACGAGAGCCAGTTGAGCGAGTGCGATTGTTATCGCGTGAACGGGCCGGTGAATCTCGTGCGTCTGATGCCGTTGCCGGAGATGGTCGATCGGCCCGATCTCAAATTCGTGCCGCATATTCCGTCGGTGCCGAAGTCTGTCGCCAACACGACCAATCTCTTCGATGCCATCGATCAGGGCGATATCCTGCTGCATCATCCGTACGAGAGTTTTCAGCCGGTGCTGGAGTTGCTGTTGCAGGCCGCTAAGGACCCGCAAGTGGTCGCGATCAAGCAGACGATCTATCGCACCGGCACCGACTCACCGCTGATGGATGCGCTCATGCAGGCCGCGCGCAACGGCAAGGAAGTGACGGTCGTCGTCGAACTACTGGCGCGCTTCGATGAAGAGACGAACATCAACTGGGCTTCGCAGCTCGAGGCAGTGGGCGCGCATGTGGTGTATGGCGTGGTCGGTCACAAGTGCCACGCAAAGATGATGTTGATCGTGCGACGCGTGCAGCAAGGCGGCAAGATGGCGCTCAAGCGTTATGCGCATTTGGGCACGGGGAATTATCATCCGCGCACGGCGCGTCTCTATACCGACTTCGGCTTGATGACGTCCGATCAGGAAATGTGCGAGGACGTGCATCATGTGTTTCAGCAGCTCACCGGAATTGGTGGCGAGATTCCGCTGCATCTTTTGTGGCAATCGCCTTTTACGCTGCACGCCAAGCTGATCGATGCAATTCGCGCCGAAGCCGATAATGCGCGTGCAGGTAAGCGGGCGCGGATTGTGGCGAAGATGAATGCTCTGCTCGAGCCGACGGTGATTGCGGTGTTGTACGAGACATCGCATGCGGGGGTGAAGATCGATCTCATCGTGCGCGGGGTGTGTTCTCTGAAACCGGGCGTCGAGGATCTTTCGGAGAACATCACGGTTCGATCGATCGTCGGACGGTTTCTTGAGCATCATCGGATTTTTTATTTTTATGCCGATGGGCGTGAGGATGTGTTTTTGTCCAGCGCGGACTGCATGGATCGGAATTTCTTCCGACGCGTAGAGGTGGCGTTTCCGATTCGCGATCGACGGCTTAAAAGGCGTGTGATTGCTGAAGGGCTTTCTGTTTGTCTTGGGGATAATCAGTCTGCGTGGGTCATGCAGAGTGATGGGCACTATCGGAAACGACGCTCCGGTAAGTCGATTCGTAATGCACAGTTGGGGTTGCTCGCTAAGTTTTGTTCTTGATTTTTTTTGGGGTGCTGCTGACGTTGTTCTTGTCTTTTATTCAGTAGACGCCTCCCCGGCGGGGGGATCACTTTCTTTGCTGCTGCAAAGAAAGTGATCAAAGAAAGCAGCTTTTCAACCACGCACAATGCATGTTCTGTGTGGTGGGTTTTATCCATTCCGTGGGTCCAGTAGAGATTGCCCTCATAGGCCCCATCGGTCCTGGCACCCATACGATCCGTGCTTTCTCGCCTATATCGGTAACGGTCCCCTTCGGCTTACTCCGGCCTGCTTCGCGGCCGGTGTCAGTCCGCACAGGAAACCGGCAGTGAATCACCGAAACGTCCTTAGCTCACGGCAACGTTTTGTCGTTATTCGGCAGTACGTTCGCATGTGCTTTGCGAACACGAACGCCACCAAGTGTGTATAAGAGACAGAATCTATTTATGCAAAGCAATAAGAGTTGTAATAGAAAGAAGAAAAAGTGAAACCACACTCAAGGAAAAGTAAAACGACTCAAACTTGAAAAATTGCCTAAAACGACAATGCACGTTATTAACCACTTAAAAACTATATAAGACTATTAGACACACTTTAAAACACTGAAAACGAACAACACAAAACAAAATGCAAGCAAAAATCACGAAATCACTATTCATATAAATAGTAACCGGAGCTGAAAATTTTTTCTATGTGGCTTATTTTGTGGTTAGATTTAGTAGTTTTCTTGTTTGAGTAGCTTTACTTTTATCATGGCTTGAATTTTTGCGAGTTACATAGCTAATTTGAGGTGTAATTTGTTTGTAGTCTAGCTTGGTTCTTCTTTTCCTTTTTGTAATTTTGGGGTATTTTTAAGGCCTAAGGTTGAAATAATGTCTTGGATGGATAATCATTCTTATGGCCAAAGGGTGAAGCATCACCAAGAGGAGGGAAATGCCCAAGAATCTCATGAGGCTAAAGTGAAAATGTCAAGCTTGGAGGAGTCAATGTTGAAGCTTCAAGTGAGACAAGTTGAGGAATCGGAGGAGATCGATCGAAAAATACAAAAAAAATGGGAAAAAGAGGCTAGTGATGATGAGGATTCAAGGTTCAAAGGATTGCAAGAGCCAACTTAGAGAACATTGTATGCGAGGCTAGATGGATTGGTCAATCAATTAGAGGAATCGGTGTGAATCTTCAAAGAGATTTTGGATGGTTACAACTTCACTTGGAAAGAAATGGAATAATGGATGTCAAGGGACAACCCCAATGATGGAGAAGTGGAGAATGCCTTGGAAGACACACTTGAGCCCAATGGAGACCTACCTTTAATTGAACCTCGCAAGCCGTTAAGCAAATCCAAGAAAAGTGAGAAGCCTCGAGGAGCATGAGTTGTAGCATCCCTGAATTTTTGAGGATTTAGATTAATTTTATTATATAATTTAAAGATTTAATTAGGATAAAATAAAAATTGAGTCAGAAATAACCTAAACACTACTACAATGCAACGTAAAATTTTTGAACTTTAGGTTATACACTTTAGTAGTACCGATCGACCTAATTTAGGCCGGATTAATTTTTAATACTTGAATTGCTCGAAAATAAAAATGTAACAAATAGATAAAGGACTTAATTGAGGTATTACAAAATATTAATAACCAAATTAGTGGTAATATAAACCGTGCAACACAAATTTGGGGGTTAAAAATGTTCATGCAAAAACTTTAAGGACTTAGCATACATGGTCGATTTTGGCTTGCTCAATTTGACAAGTATTGCATGCCATGATGAAAATGTTTTCTTTCATTTAAAAACAACAAGACAGTAGCTTAGCACTCATTTGATCTTCACATTATGGGAGTCTTGAGAGCTTTCATCGAGAAAAAACTGTGAGGAACCAAGCCATAAATCGAGAGGAGAAAATTAAGCTTCCACCCCAGAGCTCAGACGGCTGAGCGGCTGTTGAAGAGTGGAAGACGACCAGTCAAATCGGCAAACAGCAAATCGGCGATGGCGCCTTCTCGAAATCAGCAGAACTGCTGTGAGCGGCGACTGCGACGTTCAATCGGCGATGGCCCTGAACGAAGGCGGAGAATCGGTTGACAATTTGGTTATGAATCGGCGGAGAAGCAGCGACGGTGGAGAGGCAACGACGGTGGAGAGGCGGCTTCGAATTGTTTTCCTTTTCAAAATAATCCACCGAAACCCTAAACAAAAATAAAATGAAAATAAAACAAAAACAACAACCAAAAGAAACGGGATACCAAATTTTTTTTTCTTTTTTTCCAAAACCAAACGCCACCCACTTATTAAATAAAACTACAATAAAAAAAATAAAAAAAAACAACTCCATAAACAACAGAACAAAACTCAAAAGAAGCCATGGTCACACTCCAATTTCAATTTCCTTCAGTTCATCCCCACCCTCAAACCAGGCTTTAACAATGCTATGGCACTACAGCAACACATATGTCACACAGCATAACCATATAAAAATTCATTCTTTCTTTATGCACCAAATTTTCTCTGCAAAATCACCATCTCAACTCCAGCACTGCAAAAACACACCACTCAAATTTATTAAATTTATTCAAACATTAAATTAAACAAAGTAAATTCAACAAAAATAAAAAATTAAATACACATGACTTCCCACAAGATAATCAGAATAACCATCTCTGTACCAGAAGAAAAATAATTCGATGGCAGACAAAGGTCTGACACATCATCTCTTTATGAACTGGCTCAGTAAAAACTTGTCCCCAAACTCTATAATAGCACCATCCTCTACAATTTCAATTTTTATCCACTCATCCTCATTGGTGCAATCCATTCTAATCCATTCCAAAGAAATCTTGGGAGATTCATTGACATTAAACACTCTACAAGTCAAATCTTGATCTCCAATCTTCAAAATAGTAAAACCTTGATACTCCTCAGTGAAGATTCTTTTGGCTGAATCAGTCCCAACAATTTCAGAAAATTCTTGCGTTGCATCTGCAGTGACATCCATACTCTTCACTAACACTTGCTCTTGAAATTCATGAGAACTTGGACTAGAGTCACCCTCTTCAGGCATATCTTTCACTAATTCCATCTCCAGTCTGTGTTCTTCATCATCAATTATGGATACACCATCAACTGCTTTCTCTTGAGTTGCATTCCAAGAATAATCACGTTGCCTATAAAAATCACTAATTTGATTTATAGACCAACTCTGCATAGAACACTGATTAGTAGCATGATTGTTTTTACAAATATCACATTCAACCATATAATCCATAACAGGACTAGAAAAATAATGAAAATCATTTTCAGATTGATTATTCCAAGAATTATCATCATTATGATTCCCTTCTAAATTGCCCTTGTGAGAAGAAAAATTGACTTTATTTTCAAAATAATCACTAATCTGCTGAATAGACCAATTTTTCATAAAACACTCTGCACGTAAATGATCAGATGCACCACAAATATTACAATTCTCAACAGTACGATGGAATAAAGGAGTTGGAGGAAACAAGTTCAGAAAATTATACTGCATATTGAGCCTTCTTCGTGGCACCTTACTGTCAAGAAAAAATCAATTATCCTCAAACGATGCCATCAGTCAAAACCTGTTCATCAACAAAAAAAAATCAATTAATAACAAATAAAAAAAATAGAAAAATACAATCTAAATTAATAGGCAAAATATCTCTAAATTGATATTGTTGACACCTCCCCGGCAACGGCGCCAGAAATTTGACTCGTGTTTTCTTGACTAACAATTACAAGTCATGTAATTGTAGTATCATTACGAGTATCGTCCCACAGAGAGGTGAACAATTACCGGTTAAGAAATATTTTGTGGCCTATTATTCAGATCAATTAATTGTTCATGCAGCAGATTAAAATAGAAAAATGAAAAAGAAATAAAAAATGACTAAAAATAAATTCGCAATAATTAAAATCCGAATCATGAGACTTTAGGATCTGGAGTTTCACCAATCAGGAGTCATGGTTTCCAATTACACACGGTTGTAAAACCCACCTCACAACTATTCACAAAATTAAATAAAACCCTCTTTCAAGGTGGATTATTCCTATTCAATAATAATTCAAGGACTACTTTCGTGACTCAAGAATTATTATGAATGAAAAAAAAAAGTAAAATAAAAATAATTAAAATTTGACCGAACTTGACATAGAATAGGCATAATCTTTTATGCTCACTTTCGAACTCGTCACCGGTGTCCAACGAGGACAGACTGTCTGCTTCTGAGGACAGGCACTACGACCAGGCCCTTTGCCGGCTCGTAACTACCTTCACTCAAAGCATAAGGGAGGTACCACCCGAGAACCACGTAAATAAGATCACGTCCGACCATTTATCATCAGATAACTACTTTCAAATCAAGCAGATACCTTCAAATCAGGCAGATACTTTCAAATCAGGCCGATACTTTCAAATCAGGCAGATACTTTCAAATCAGACAGATAAGAAGTCATAAATTCCAGAAGTATTCAAGTATCATTCTCACAAATATTCAGGTATTCAAGCATATGAAATAATTTCCAACAAGTCTGTGTGACAAAATAGGCCGCACAGACAAAACATTTTTTCCAAATACATTTAACTCTTAACAAGCTATTTGAATTGTCATGTATAATCTTGAATCAAGTAACAAATCAAAGTATAAAATAGGGTTTTAAAGAAAAGAGTGAGTGACTAGAAAATCAAATTTAGTTTTCGAAAAATCTTTCCTTAAAACCCTGTTTTCAAATCTTGCATATCAAGTAACAATTGAGCATGTCTAAATTGGTTTCAAAATACCATGACAAATTTTATAAAACAAAATTCTGGAAATGAAACTCACCATCAAGTTTACTCTTCAGTACTTGTCTCGGTTTTCGCATTCCGTCCACTTTCTTGCTCTGCAAGTAAGTGTCGTACTTTTAGTTTCTAACCAAAACTTATAGTTACCCTTGTTAACTATAAGTTTAATAGTAAATGTGTTTGATTATCTTAGAACACTCAAAACCCTACTCAACTCACAAAGTCGAGCCTAGGTATCATCGTGGTTCAATCTTAATCGATAACCAAAACATAACGTGCTAATTCGGTTTCGTGAGTTCTAGATATTTTCCAATCATCCAAGCTTAGACCATATACGATTAAGACAATCTGTACATTACAACTGTCTAGTATCAATAAACAAAGCACAAGAAATTCCATGTATAAATTAAGTGCAAATGTTTCATTTAAAGCTTTAAATTCAATCGTTACACTCAAATTTGATTAAGTGATTCTATTAATCCTATAATACATTGACCTTGTTTGGCATAGGTTTATATCATTTTACAAATAGCATCGAATTCATTCTTTATTTCCAAACAAAACAACACAATCACATATCAAGCGAAATCATGGAAACCCGATGGTACTATGTCAAAGACTAAAAAGATTTTGCTCTAATTTTCATTTGAAAATTTGATTTCCAGCTTGAATTCACTTCATAACTCCATTCCATGCCATACACTATATGAACAAAAAGCAGTAAAAAAGTAGTAAATTAACATAAAAACTAAAGTAGCACTTCCAACTTAATCTTTTTCAGCCAATAAGCACATGATTGCCTAGAAAAATTTTAAAAATTTTTGCTATTTAAAACCTAAAAGCTCAAACTAAAGTCTTCACCCCCCCAAACTGAAACTAAGCATTGTCCCTAATGCTTTAAACATGTAGCTACCCTTGAGAAGAGTGAAGGCTTAGTTATGTTCTATTATAGCCAAAAATGTGAAATTGACACTAAGTACATTTTTGTTTCAAGGTAATTTTTGAAGTCATAATCAATTACTTACAGAATTAGGTTAATGTTTTTTTTTAAAGTAATTACTCTCTAAAAATGATTAACAGCATATAAAAAAGACTTACTAAAGTATTAAACTAAAGTTAAATCTCAAAAACAAAAGGATTAACTACTAAAAAAAATAACAAATAAAAATTTTTCAAAAGCTATAAACTAAATAAATACAAACTCATGCACTTGGCATGCAAAACGGAGCGAGTGCCTCTCTGATATGATGTACAGCTACTGCTGAGGTGGCTACGGCAGTCAGATCAATATCTGCTCCAGGAGTTGATGCTGCGTACGGAGCTCGGTCTAGATCTGGATGAATCCGTGATCCACCTGAGTCCTGAGGTTATCGAGATCCTCTCGGAGCTGTCTAAAATGCTGTGCTCTCGATCTCGCGTCCTCTGGCTCTGAATCATCAGACTATTTTGTAGCCTACTGCTGCTGTGGCAGAGACGGCGGTGGTGGGGGCATCGATCAGCGCTGTGGTAGCGTCTACTGTTGGTGCGGAGGTGATGGTGGCGAGGGCTCCTGACGTAGTGGTGGAGGGTCTCGCTGTCTGATAGAGTCGAAGAAGATCTCTGATCCCAATGGCAGGAATATCGACGGATCTCCTCTGGTCAGGATCTGTGCCTGGATGCACATCGCAGTGATGAGGTTAGAGAACCCCAGGGCCGCCGTCGGTCTCACTGGTCTAGTCCCCACCTCCATCTCCTTGTGGATGACCCGGCCAATGCCCACTGCTAGTTCGAGGCTGATCGCATACATCTGGCGGGCCCTCCTCTGTCGCGATGAGAGCCCAGAGATCGTCGTCAAGTATGGGTCTGGCCATTTCCTTTTCGCCGTCGAAACAACGATCAGGTTAACAGGAACGGCCTGAAGTAAATAGCCCCATCCATCATTTTGTTAAAGCTTCCTATTCCTTAACGTCACGCCTGTCTCCTTGATGTTATCGACTATGGAACGATCTAACGCCGTTCGTAGGCTACTGCTCAAAATGTAGATAACTGGACTATTTATCTTTTTTTCGCTATACTAACGATTTTTATTGCTTTGCCGTGCTCTTATAAATTTCTTTTACGCTGTTAATCGCGTGATAAAGATACGCGCATAGCCAGATAAACCACGGCACACATGAAAGGCTTGCGGTATCGAAAACGTGTTTTCGTCCGTACTAAGCCTGATACTGCTTTCTCGTTTAGAGTTTTTGTCTATCGCCAGTCTTATACGTACCGATCTCTTTCAGTGATCTGAATACGTCCGCCAGGACCTCGGCACTCCGCTCACACCTCGCTATGACGAGATCCCGACCTTGCACGTAATCTTTAATTGGATTAACGCAGTCGATCGCGATAACCGCACCATTTTTTAGATAGATCATTGAAAGGGAGTTTTCGGTTGGACTACTGCGAACGACAATCTCGCCGTACCCTTTCGATAGACCAACCGTTTGCAATTTGAGGCCGAATTGATTTGACCAGAACCAAGGAACTGCCTTGTAATCTTCCGGCCTTCCTGCGATCGTTTTAGCAACGACGTTCGCCATGTCCACTGCATTCTGTACAGACTCCAACCGGATTTCCTCTTCTCCCGCGAAGGCGTTGATATGGAGTGCACAGTCGCCAATGGCAAACACATCCGGAAGAGACGTTCGGCAAAGGGAGTCTACCTTTACACCGTTGCTGCCAATAGCTCCGACTGCTAGTAAAGGCTCAACCTGTGGCTCGATGCCAATCCCCACAACGATAAGTTGTCCAGATACGAATTCACCGCCCGCAAGACGCACTCCCGAAACGCGACCATTTTCACCCTGGACGGAAACCACAGTGCTGCTTAGGCGAATGTCGGTGCCATGCGACCGATGTCTGGACTCGAAAAATCTCGACAGCGGTTCGCCTGCAACGCGCGCTAAGACCCGATCAGACGCTTCGACAATCACGACTTCCTCTCCGAGGCTAGTTAACGCCGAAGCGGCCTCCATTCCAATGTATCCACCGCCGATCACAATGACGCGTTGAACAGACACGAGCTGATCGATGTCTGCGCGACTACGAAGACTATGAATTCCGAGCAAGTCGCTGCCTTCGCAAGTCAAAGATCGCGGTACACCGCCAGCCGCCCAAACCAGCACGCCATAAATGATCCGCTCCCCTTGCTCGGTCGTAACAGTCTTCGTTCTCGGATCGACTTCCACGACACGTTGTCCGAGGAGCAATGAAATACTGCGTTCAGCCCAGAATCGGGAAGGTCGTATCGGTAATCGTTCAAAATCCTTCTCACCCATCAAATATTCTTTAGATAAGGGCGGTCGCTCATATGGCGGATCGATCTCTAAGCTGATAATCGCGATAGAGCCTTTGATTTAGGCTTGCCAAAGCGCAATTGCCGTTTGAGCACCTCCGTGACCACCGCCGACTATTAGAACCTCGTACGATTTCATGAGCTGATTTCCTTCTGGAAGTCGCAACCCGCATTTACAAGTATTTTTCTCGTCGATACGCGAGATAATATGTGATGGGAACGAATTAGCTCAATCTTCGGGCGCGATTTTCGCCCTCAACCCATCGAGTGTGTCCGAAAGCTCAATCTGGCAAGACAACCTCGACTGTTCTGTACGAAAAGAGGATGAATCAAGCAACGATGCTTCGTCTTCACTTCTCGTTGGCAGCAAAGCATGAAACTCGTCTTCAATATAAACGTGACATGTCGCGCACGACATACATCCACCACAAATTGCGGTTACTTCGTCTATACCCGCTTCCTTGATCGCCTCCATAAGAGAAACTCCATTGGAGGATTCAATCGCGATTGTTTGTCCCTCGCGTGTCGTTACATACAGTTTCAAAGCTATCTCCACTATGCCCAAACCGACGCGAACGACGACTCCGAAGTGTCTGGTCGATCCGAAATCGGTCTTTTGCAGAATTGCGCTCAGACCTCGTTAGCCGCCGTTAGATGTTTTGTTATTTAGGAGTAGACTGCTACATAAATAATTCCATCCGTTACGTGAATATTATAGGTTTTGAGTTGCATAATGCTCTCGCAGCCTATTGTCGCTCCGGTTTCGATATCGAATCGCATAAAGTGCCACGGACACACAACCTCTCCGTTGACCACTCGCCCAAACTTCAATGGTCCGCGCATATGAGGACAACGACTGTCGAAGGCGGTTATATTTTTTTCAATCGATTCTTTTCTTGCCAAGGCAATGGTCTTGCCCTTGATGACCCGCGTGGTAGAGTCGAGATGTGGCGCGGTGGTATGTGGCGCGGTGGTATGTGGCGCGGTGGTAGTAGGTCCGGTTTGTCTGTTGCCGCCCCTTTCGTCTGGTGGTGCCCGAATAACCTCACCATGGCTCCGT
>LFMX01000098.1 GCA_001184405.1 Candidatus Burkholderia humilis | reverse complement strand
CGCAGCCCGCGAGTTCGGTAATTTGGTTCACCGTGCGGAAGCTCGCGCCCATCACTTCGGTCTTGTAGCCGAACTTCTTGTAGTACGAGTAGATGCGGCGCACCGATTGCACACCCGGATCGTTCGCGCCGCCGTTTTTGGCTTCGTCCCATTCCGCGCCGGCGGACTTCTTGTACCAGTCGTAAATGCGGCCGACGAACGGCGAGATCAGTTTCGCGCCCGCTTCGGTACAGGCGGCCGCTTGCGCGAGCGAGAACAGCAGCGTCATGTTGCAGTTGATGCCTTCCTTCTGCAGCACTTCGGCCGCGCGCACGCCTTCCCACGTCGATGCCAGCTTGATCAGCACGCGCTTGCGGTCGATGCCCGCGTTCTCGTACAGCTTGATGATCTCGCGACCCTTGTCGATGGACGCTTTCGTATCGAACGACAGACGCGCGTCCACTTCGGTCGACACGCGCCCCGGCACGATCTTCAGAATTTCGGTGCCGAACGCGACGAGCAGATTGTCGATGATCTGCGGCATCGGTTTGGCCTTGTGCTCCTGGACGGTCTTTTCGAGCAGCGGCTTGTAATCGTCCTTCTGCACGGCCTTCAGAATGAGCGACGGATTCGTGGTCGCGTCTTCCGGCTTGAATTCGATGAACTGCTGGAAGTCGCCCGTATCGGCGACGACGGTGGTGTACTGCTTGAGCTGGTCGAGAGAGGAGGTCATGTCGAGTCTCAGGCGCTTATCGCCTTGTCAAATTGCGGTCACCCGCGGATTGCCCATGATCGCGACGTCGCGCGGAAATTGCCCGTGCGGCGCGCCCCTTGATGTGATTTCACCATTCTAGTCCCGCGCGCGGAGTTCGCGCTCGTAGCGCGTCCGTCCGACCGCGTTCGTCACCAAAAAGATCAGCCGATTCCAGCATTTCCGCCGCGTCGCGCGTTCAAGACGATATGCGTCAACACGCCCGCGATCAAGCCCCAAAAAGCCGAGCCGATCGACAGCAGCGTCAAACCGGATGCCGTCACCATGAACGTGATGAGCGCGGGTTCGCGCTGACGCACGTAGTGCATGGCGTTGGTGAGGCCGCTCATTCATGATCGAGCCGAACAGCGCGAGCGCCGCCACCGACACGACCAGTTCCTGCGGAAACGACGCGAACAGCGCCGCAATCGTCGCGCCGAACGTGCCCGCGAGATAGAAGATGCCGCACCACACCGCCGCCGTGTAGCGCCGGTCGCGGTTCTCGTGCGCCTCGCGGCCCGTGCAGATCGCCGCCGTGATCGCGGCGAGATTCACGCCGTGCGAGCCGAACGGCGCGAGCACGAGCGATGCGATGCCCGTCGTTGAAATGAGCGGCGCGGACGGCGTCGAATAACCGTCCGCGCGCAACACGGCGATGCCCGGCACATTCTGTGACGCCATCGCGACGATAAACAGCGACACGCCGATGCTGATGGCCGTGGCAAGCGAGAACGTGGGCATCGTGAAAACGGGATGCGCGAGCACGACGTGAAAGCGCGAAAAATCGAGCAGCCCGAGCGCGCCCGCGACCACGATGCCCGCGATCAGCGTCGATGGAATCGCGTAACGCGGCACGAAGCGCTTCGCGACGAGACAGCAGAAGGCAATACGTCCCGCCGCGATATCGCGAGCGGTGGGCGGCTCCGTGTCGTCTGTAGACCCTGGCATGCGTGTACGTCTCTTGAACGGGAACCGCGAGATCTCCGGACCGTCCTCGCCAGCGCGATCGCGATTGGGCATCCGATCGGCGCATCGGGCTGCCGCATTCTCGTCACGCTGCTGCACGAAATGCAGAAGCGCGATGCGAAGAAGGGTTTGGCGTCGCTGTGTATTGGCGGCGGGATGGGTGTTGCGCTGGCCGTCGAACGTCCGTAAAGAAAGCAATAAAAATCCCCGGCGCGCGAACACAAACACAACCCAACAGCGTCGCGCCGGGATCATTCCGGCAGTAGTAAGTCTGAGAGAGGGCATCAGGATGACTAAGCGTATCGCATTGGTAACGGGCGGCATGGGCGGCCTCGGTGAAGCAATCAGCATCAAACTGCATGACGCGGGCTTTGCCGTTGTCGTCACGCATTCGCCGGGCAACGCCAAGGCATCCGAATGGCTCGCCGAAATGGACCGGCAGGGACGCAACTTCCGCGCGTATTCCGTCGATGTCGCCGATTACGACTCCGCGCAACATTGCATCGCCAAGGTGCAGGCCGAAGTCGGTCCGATCAGTGTGCTCGTGAACAATGCGGGCATCACGCAGGATACGACCTTCAAGAAGATGTCGAAGGTGAACTGGGACGCCGTGATGCGCACGAATCTGGACTCGGTCTTCAACATGACCAAGCCGGTGTGCGAAGAAATGGTGTCGCGCGGCTGGGGACGCATCATCAACATTTCGTCGGTGAATGGGTCGAAAGGGCAGATCGGCCAGACGAACTATGCGGTGGCGAAGGCCGGCATGCACGGCTTCACGAAATCGCTCGCGCTGGAAGTCGCGAAAAAGGGCGTGACCGTGAACACGATCTCGCCGGGCTATCTCGCCACCAAGATGGTCACCGCGATTCCGCAAGAGATTCTCGATACGAAAATCCTCCCGCAAATTCCGGCCGGACGTCTGGGCAAGCCGGAAGAAGTGGCGGCACTCGTCGCGTTCCTGTGTTCGGACGATGCCGGTTTCGTGACGGGTTCGAACATCGCGATCAACGGCGGCCAGCACATGCAATAAGCGATGCCGCACGCGCCGCGCGCAGTCTCAGCGCGTCGCGTGCGCATTCATTGCGTACGTGTCGATATCGACTTCCACGACAACATGACTCAGCTCTCGTATCTGACCGGCTCTCAACGCGGTTGCCTCACGCCCATGAACAACTTCAGTGTGGTCGCGCGTTCGTATAACGTGAGCCATCTCGACTCGGCCATCGATCATCTCGAACAGGTGCTGAGCCTGGAAAGCGCGAATTCGCTTTTTTCCAAGACCTATTGGCATGGACGCGTCGTGCAGGCGCTGTCGACACCCGGTCTCGCGATGTCGCAGCACACGCGTTTGTAGCGTTTGCTGGAGCGCATCGCGCAGTCTTAATTTGTAGGACGGGAACGCGCCGCGCTTCGCCGTGTCGATTTCGAAGGCACGGCAAACGAGGTGCGGCGCTTTCGTCCGATCCACGATTCCTGAAGGATTTCGCAGGCGCTTGTACTATTCGGGCCGTATCCCAAAATCACGGCTCACCAAAAGCGTATGTCTGACTTATCCACTCGATCTTCAAGCCCCGCGCACTCGGCGCGCTCGCGCTTCTGTGCACGCTCGCGGCATGCGGCACGACCAGCGATGTCACCGCCGGCGCCAAGCCGAACACTTTTACCGTCACAGGAAAGGCCACGGGCACGCGCATGTCGTGGGTGACCGCGCGCAATAAGGCGATGGACGCCGCCACCGATTACTGCAAGCAGCGCGCGCAACGCGTATCGATTCAATCGGAGGCGACGAGCGGCGTGCGATCGCTCGAAAAACAGACCTCGACGGTCTCGTTCACCTGTTTGCCCGATACGAACGCCACCGCGCGCGGATAAAAAAATGCGCGCCGCGAAAGGCACGCGGCGCGCATCGACAATTAAAAACTACTGGCTTGCGCCTTGTCCGATGCCCGCCTTCTTCTGGGCATTCTGGATGTCTTGCGGATAGTTCGAATCGTCACGCTTGGCGGGGTTGTAGCCGGCGGCTTCGAGCTTCTTCAGTTCCGCATTCTTCTTTGCGCTTTCGTCGATGGCGCGGCTTGCGTCGCATCAGTAGCGGTCGAGCCGGTGTCCTGCGCGAACGTGAGCGGCGCAGCCGTCGCGCCGAACGCGGCGATGACCAACGAAACAGCGAGCTTGCTGACAAGCGTTGTTTTCATAGTGACTCCACAGATCGTTTGAGTGCCGTGCTGGCCGCACACTGGCAACTGAATCTTGCTTCGTCCTGCGTCTTGCGTTTTGCATGCTGCGCGAGGCCGTGGCCCGCGTATTCATTGTAAGACGCTGCGCTGAATTGTTCAGGAAAGTGAAAGTGTTCGAACGGCCGTGCCGAATTTCGATGCAACGGCACGTGAGACGTCGATCAAGACCGGTTATGATTCGCAGCGGCTGAATTCGTTACAACAATCCACAATTCGCAAGATCGCCGTTGGCTCGTTGGCTCGTTGGCTCGTTGGCTCGTTGGCTCGTTGGCTCGTTGGCTCGTTGGCTCGTTGGCTCGTTGGCTCGTTGGCTGCGCGCGAATCTCACGTCAAAGTCGCGTTAATCGGAGCTGTGTATGCCCTTGCGTTCCGCGGTCGACGAAGCCTCGTTTCGTCGCATTCTTTCTTGCAATATCGCGCTGCCGCTCGGAACGGGCGTGCTCACCGCGATCGCGTTCGTTGCGCTCGTACTGTACTTACTGTCGGGTATCGAATGGGTCGAGCATTCGGAGCGCGTGATCGGCAGCAATACGCAGGAAATCGGGCGGCTCGTCGGGGACAAGGAAAGCGCGCTGCGTGGCTATCTTCTGACCGGCGATGAAGCCTTTCTAGCGCCCTTCGAAACGGCCAAGCCCAAGCTCAACGCCGAGATCACCACGCTCGCCGAGCTCGTTTCCGACAACACGCCGCAAGTCGATCGCTTGATCCGCATTCGCGCGTTGCAGACGCAGTGGGACACCGTCGCCGATAGTCTGATCGATGCCCGCCGCCACATCGCCGATATCGCCGCGCTCGTGCGCGCCGGTCGCGGGTCGCCCGAGTGCGCGGAAACCGATCGCGAACTGAGCGCGTTTCTCAATATCGAGCAGACGCTGCGTATTCAGCACGTGGCATCGGCCAAGCAACTGACGACGATCACCGTCGCCGTGTTTCTCGTATTGAGCCTCACGCTGTCGGTGATTCTCGCGTTCTTCGGCCGGCGCGAATTGATGCAGTTGTCGAACGATTACGGCACGGTCATCGGCGAACACGAACGGCAGGCGCACGCGTTGCAGGAGCAGGCGTGGTTGCGCGAAGGACAGACGCGGCTCGCCGCGCGCGTGATCGGACAGCAGACGCTTCCGCAGCTTTGCCAATCGATTCTCGATTTCCTCGCGGACTATCTGAAAGCGTCGATGGGCGCGTTCTACGTGCGCGAAGCAGATGGCGCGTTAAAGCGCGCCGCAAGCTTCGGCTTCGATCCGGCGAGCGAGCGCGTGCCCGAACAGCTTGCGGGCGTGACGAGCCTCGTAGGTCAGGCCGTGCGGGCGAAGAAGCTGACCGAAGTGCCTAAGGTGCCCGATGACTACTAGAAGGTGACGTCCGCGCTGGGCGCGAGCGCGCCGTCGAGCGTGGTCATCGCGTGCCGGTGGAAAACGAAGGCGCGGCGAACGGCGCCATCGAACTCGGCGCGATGCACGCGCTGACCGAGCGCGATCGCCAGTTCCTGACGCTGATTGCGGGCAATATCGGCGATATCGTCGAGGCGGCGCAGTATCGCGAACGCCTGCAGCATGTGCTCGAAGAAACGCAGCAACTCAACGAAGAGTTGCAGATGCAGCAGGAAGAACTGCGCACGACCAATGAAGAACTCGAGCAGCAGACGACGGCGCTATCGCAGGCGCAGGTGTATCTGGCGAACCAGAAGACGGAACTCGAGCAGACCAACGATCAGCTTGCCGAGCAGGCGCGCGTACTCGATGAACGCAACGCCGTGCTGAACACCGCGCAAGGCGAGCTTGAACAACGCGCCGATGCGTTGCAGCGCGCGAGCTGCTACAAGTCCGAGTTCCTCGCGAACATGTCGCACGAGTTGCGCACGCCGCTGAACAGTTCGCTGATTCTCGCCAAGCTCTTGTCCGAGAACAAGCACGGCAATCTGACCGGCGATCAGATCAAGTACGCGCAGACCATTTACGCCGCGGGCAACGATCTCTTGAACTTGATCAACGACATTCTGGATTTGTCGAAGGTCGAGGCGGGCAAGCTCGATCTGCATATCGAGGATGTGCAGATCGAACGGATCATGGAGTCGCTCGCGCGCACGTTCGATCCGCTCGCGCGCCAGAAGCATCTGAAGCTCGAACTTCGGAACGAGATCGACACCGATTCGGGCAGCGTGTCGCTTACGCTCAAAAGTACGGGCGCGGACCGCGTGCAGTTCGTCGTTGCGGATACGGGCATCGGCATCGCGAAGGATCAGCAGGAAGCGATTTTCGAAGCGTTCCAGCAAGCCGATGGCGCGACCAATCGCCATTACAGCGGCACGGGTCTCGGGCTGTCGATTTCGCGCAGTCTCGCGCATTTGCTTGGCGGCGAGATTGCGCTCTCCAGCACGCAGGGCGCGGGCAGCACGTTCACGCTGACCATGCCGGTGGCGTATCGCGCGGCGGATGCGTTAAAGGAAATCGAAGCGTCCGCGACGGTGATCGAAGATGAACCGGGTTTCGCGCAGGCGTTGTTCGATCTCGCGCATGAACTGGGTTATCGATGCATCGTGAGCGGCACGGCCGGCGATGCCTTGCGCGTGCCGCACGCGATTCTGCTCGATATCGGTTTGCCGGACCGCTCGGGGCTGGCCGTGCTGCAAAAACTGAAGGCGCATCCGAAGACGCGGCATATTCCGGTGCGTGTGGTATCGGCGTCGGATCGGAGCGAAGCGGCGCTGCATCTCGGCGTGATCGGTTACGCCGTGAAGCCGACCACGCGCGAACAACTGACGACGATTTTCCAGCGGCTCGAAGAAAAGCGCAGTCAGAAGATCAAGCGCGTCCTGCTCGTGGAAAACGATGCGCGACAGCGGCACAGCATCGTCGAACTGATCAGTGACACCGACGTGGAAATCACGCCGGTGGAGTTCGGTCAGGACGCGCTCGATTTGCTCAAGCGCACGGCGTTCGATTGCATGATCATCGATTTGAAACTGCCCGATATGCAGGGCAACGACCTGTTACGCCAGATGGCCGCGACGGATTCGTATGCGTTTCCGCCGGTGATCGTGTACACGAGGCGGCATCTGACGCACGAGGAAGAAGCGGAACTCATGCGCTATTCGCAGTCGATCATCATCAAGGGCGCGCGTTCGCCGGAGCGTCTGCTCGATGAAGTCACGCTCTTTCTGCACAAGGTCGAGACTGATCTTTCCGCCGATCGTCAGGCGATGCTGCATGTATCACGTTCGCGCGATCGTGCGCTGGACGGCCGCCGCGTGCTGCTCGTCGATGACGATATCCGCAATATCTTTTCGCTGTCGAGTGCGCTGGAGCATCAGGGTCTGAAGGTGGATATCGGCAGGAACGGGTTCGAGGCGATCGACACGCTCGACAAGCAGCCGGACATTGACATCGTGCTGATGGATGTGATGATGCCCGGCATGGACGGACTCGAAGCGACGCGGCGCATCCGTGAGGATGCGCGCTTCAGGAAGCTGCCGATCATCGCGATTACGACCAAGGCGATGAAGGACGATCAGGAGCAGTGTCTGGTGGCGGGCGCGAGCGATTATTTGTCGAAGCCGATCGATGTGGATCGGCTTTATTCGCTGTTGAGGGTTTGGATGCCGCGGCGCGTTTAAATATTCAACGCCCGCTTATCCACCGCCAACGCCGCCTCCCGCATCACTTCTGACAACGAAGGATGCGGGTGACAAATCCGCCCGATATCCTCAGAAGCCGCCTTGAACTCCATCGCGACCACCGCTTCCGCGATCAAATCCGACGCGTTCGCCGAGATGATATGCACGCCGAGAATCTCGTCGGTCTTGGCATCCGCGATCATCTTGATGAAGCCGTCCGTCTCGCCGATACCCATTGCGCGGCCATTGGCGAGCATCGGAAACTGGCCGGTCTTGTAGGCGCGTCCTTCGGCCTTCAGCGCCTGTTCCGTCTGCCCGACCCACGCGATTTCCGGATGCGTGTAAATCACCCACGGAATGCAGTTGTAGTCGATATGCGGCTTCTGCCCGTCGATGATTTCCGCCACCAGCACGCCTTCGTCTTCCGCCTTGTGCGCGAGCATCAGGCCGCGCACGACATCGCCGATGGCGTACACGTTCGGCACTTTCGTCGCGCAATGGCCATCGACGGGAATGAAGCCGCGTTCATCGGCTGACAAACCGATCGAATCCAGCACGAGATTGTCCGTGTTCGGCACGCGTCCGATCGACACGATCAGCCGATCCGCTTCCAGCGTCTGCGCGTTGCCATCCTTGTCCTTGTAGGATCGAATCCGTCGTCTTCACGCCGTCGATTTTCACGCCGAGGTGAATCGTCAGCCCTTGCTTCTTGAAGAGCTTGGCCGCCTCCTTTTGCAGCGCGGTATCCGTCGTGCCGAGAAATTCGGGTAGCGCTTCGAGAATGGTCACTTCCGCGCCGAGACGCCGCCACACCGAGCCGAATTCCAGGCCGATCACGCCCGCGCCGATGACCGCGAGCTTTTTCGGCGCGGCATCGAAAGCGAGCGCGCCTTCGTTGTCCGACACGATCTTATTATCGACAGGCACGTTCGGCAGATGCCGCGCCTTCGAGCCCGTCGCGATAATCACGTATTGCGCGGTATGCGTTTCGCTCTTGCCCTCGCCGCTCACTTCGATCTTGAAGTTGCCGCCGTCCTTGCCCGCGAGCTTGCCGTGACCCTTGAGCCATGCGATCTTGTTCTTGCGGAACAGAAACTCGACGCCGCCCGTGATCTTCTCGACGATCGCTTCCTTGCGTCGACATCGACGGAAAGGTTGTCTGCCTTGATGCCGAGCTCGTCGAAATGCAATTGCGCCTTCTCGAACTGTTCCGACGATGCAAGCAGCGCCTTCGACGGAATACAGCCGACGTTCAGACACGTGCCGCCGAGTTTTGGCTTGCCCGCGTGATTGATCCATTCTTCGACGCACGCGACTTTCTTGCCGAGCGGCGCGGCGCGGATTGCGGCGATGTATCCACCCGGACCGGAACCGATGACGATCACGTCGTAATCGGTTTTGGCGGCGGAAGGTTGAGGCGTAGGCGCCGGAGCGAGCGCGGGTTTTTCAACCGGAGCCGGAGAAACAGCAGCCGAAGCCTCGGTATCGATCGCCGCCAACACTTCATCCGCATGAACGATATCGCCTTCCTTCTTCACGATTTCCTTCAGCACGCCCGACGCCGGTGCGGGCACTTTCAGCACGACCTTGTCCGTTTCCAGTTCGACGAGCGTCTCGTCTTGCGTCACGGGATCGCCCGCTTTCTTTTTCCACGGCAACATCGTCACCTCGGTGACGGATTCGGAAAGCTGCGGAACCTTGACTTCAACCCTGGCCATGCGAAATCTCCTTGTGAGCGTTGCTTCAGGCGATGAATGGGCGTGCGGCAGGCAAAGCGCTGACGTGCCGAAGTCGTAGGATACGCCGGGTCCGACGCACGCACCCAACTGCCGCACTTTTCGGATTCGCTATATCCAGTGGTATATTGCGAAGCGGATGCCGCTTTCAAGGCAAGCAAGCGCGCCTTCCGAACTCGCCGATCCGACTCGAGGTGATCATGCAAACCCCGCCGTTTTAACTCGCCCGCGCCGCGCGCATCGACGTGACGTGACGTGACGTGACGTGACGTGACGTGACTCGACGTGACGTGACGTGACGGGACTTCAGCCGCGCCATGTGGACGCGTGCTGCAAGCCGTCCGCAGCCAACGCACGCAGCAGCACGAACCGGCGCGCGCGTCTGGTTGAACTGGACTCGCATCTGCATTGCTCGGTGATCGGCACGTGTCTGTCGACGGGCGAATTGCGCAAGCTCGTGCCCAAATTCACCGATCTCGATCGTCATCACGCAAGCGATCTCGACATTCATCACGCCGCCGTCGAACTCGCCATTCAGGGCGGCGCGGCGGCCAAAGCGCTGCACAAGGCGCTCGACGAACGCTACGCCGGCGCGATCCGCCGTTTCGATGCCGCACGCGACGCCGATGCGCTCAAATCCGGCGACATTCCGCCCGCGTACTGGGCGCTGATGACGCATCCGCACGTCAACATCGAAGTGCGGCAGTCCGCGTTCGGCGAATTGCACATGCTGTCGCATCTGGTCGGCGCGGCCAATCGCGCGGATATCCGGCGGCTCGTCACGCTGGAAGAAGAGAACGCGGCGCTTAAAGACAAGATCGAGCGTCAGCAGACGCGTTTGCAGGAATTGAGCGCCGAGCGCGATGCATCGCTGAAAACGCAGCATGAGCAGGCGTTGCAAATCGAGCGCGCCCGCTTCGCAACTGGAAGCGGATGTGCAGGTCTCACCGAAAAAGTCGAGGATGGCGAGCGGCGTCTCGCGCTGCACACGAGCCGTCGCGAAGCCGCCGAGCAACGCGCGCAGCAGGAAGAAGAACACGTGCGCACACTGCGCAATCAGCTTGGCGAAGCGCAGGCGCTATTGAAAGTCGTGCAGGCGGAATGCGCGGCGCTGGAACACGCGAGTTTCGACGATTCCGCCGATTCGAAGCAAACCCGCCGCCGCGTGCTGGAATGGGTGAACGGGAAGTGCATCGTGTACGTGGGCGGGCGGCCGAATTCGAACGCCATGTTGAAGTCACTGGTCGAGGGCGCAGGCGGCGCGCTGACCGTGCATGACGGCGGCATCGAGGATCGCAAGGGTCTGCTCGCGGCCGCGCTGCCGAATGCCGAGGTGGTGCTCTTTCCCGTCGATTGCATCGATCACGATTCGATGAGATTCGATGAGATTCGATGAGCATGCTCAAGCGCGTCTGCGAGCGATACGACGTGCCCTACGCGCCGTTGCGCACGGCGAGCGTGGCGAGTTTCGTGGAGTTCATCGCGCGGCTGAATGCGAGCGAAGCAGCATCGCGCGTGAGTGCGCCGCCGCCTTCAGCGTTCTGCCTGCGCCACGGTTAAGGTTTGAGCAGCGCCATTAGCGCGGCGATTTTCTCGGCGCACGCTTCATCGGCGATGCGTTCGACATCGCGATACCAACGCACGATGTCTTCGCCGACCGGCGTCAGCACGCAGCAGCAGCCGCTTTGTCCGCCTTGCTCGGAAATGGTCGCGGGCGATTGCAGCGAGCGGTTCAGTTCATCAATCAGCAGCCACGCGCGCCGGTACGACATATCTAGATCGAGCAGCGAAATCTTGCCCGGTCCAATGGCGATTGTTTCGCCTTTCGTAATGCGCATGCGAAAACGCCGCTTCGGCGGGCCGATTCGCCAGGTCTTTCGCGTCTTCGTGGGGTGTGTAGGACGTCGCCATGCCCGAGAGAATACACGAACGCGCGTCCTGAAACCTCAGGCTACGGGCTTGTCCGGATAACAGAACGCGTAACGGGACAGCCCGGCGCGCACGCGGGCATCGTGCCGTTCGCGTGCGCGACTTGCTGCGCGAGAAACTTCTTCCAGCGCAGGTTCGTCACATTGCGCGCGATCAGATCGGGATAGTGACGATCAAGCATCGCGGTGGTCAAATCCGAGATCGCGCCACAAATGATCCGGCCGTAAGGACGCGGCTGCGATGATCATCGCCAGACAATGCGCGTCTTCCGGATGTCGCGATGCCGTGCGGTCGTGCCACATCAACAGCGCGTGCAGATCGCGCACGAAGACTTCGTGCAGGGCGAAGTGCGGCGCTTCGAGCGGTTGGGTGAACGTTGCGTGCGAAAAATGACGCTGCATCAGCGCGGCGAATTCGGCAGCATCCAATCCGAGC
>LFMX01000097.1 GCA_001184405.1 Candidatus Burkholderia humilis | reverse complement strand
AAGGGCACGTCATTCTTTTCGATGAGCGCGCCAACGAGCCGCGCGAACAACGCGGTATCGGGCGAAGCGGGATTACATACGCACGACAAAAGCGCGCGCGCTGCATCGTTCATCGATGTGCGGCTCCGAGCACGTGCGCATCCACACGCACGAGGCACTTCATATGGCGCGGCGCGTGCACCTTGTCCGCGCCCGACACGAGCACCGGCAAACCGTCTTCGATACCCAAATCGCGATCGCCGCACGCATACACGATGATCGCCTGATCGCCGACCGGCATGTTGAACAGCTCATGCCACGAAAACGTCACCGCGTAGCCATCGTGCGCATGCGCTAGAAAAACGGTGCGCTTGAAATCGGTATTGTCCGGGCGGCACACGCCGGCGTGATCGAGCAACACACGCAGCGGCACGCCGCGATAACTCGACATCGGGCGGATATAGCGGCCGGTGGAAAAACACACGAGATCGAATGGCTCGATGCTCACGCTCGGATACGCGCGCAGCGCAGCGCATCGAGATTGAGCTTGAGCGGGCGCGCAACCGTGCCGCCGATTTCGACTACCGGACTTTCGATGCTGTGGCTGAGTGTAAGCATGGTCGCTGCGCTTCGGGAAAGGTTTCGGGACATGCGGCGTTATGCACCCGAATATATTACGACAGCGCGACGCTGACATTTCCGTTTGCGCATGCCGGTCATACGTCCGACGAAACTTTGTATTGCGATACGCAATGACGCTATAAAACCCATTGCATTGCCAGCATGTCGGCGTGTCCGTATTGTCGTCTGCATTCAAGGAGACGGATATGAAAATTGCATTCCTGGGAGCGGGCGCGCTGGGTTGCGCGATCGGTTCTGCGCTGACCGAAGGCGGCCATGAAACCTGGCCTGTCGATCGCTTTGCGGCGCACGTCGAAGCCATGTCGCGCGACGGCCTTCAGGTCGAAGACGAACGCGGCACGCGCCGAATCGCCGTGCGCGCAACGACGAATCCCGCCGATGCCGGTCCCGTCGATCTGGTGATCGTGCTGGTCAAATCCTTCCATACGGATTCGGCGATGCGCGGCGCGCTCGATCTCGTCGGTCCCGATACGCTCGTGTTATCGTTGCAGAACGGCCTCGGCCATGAAGACGTGCTCGCGGAAATCGTCGGCCGTGAGCGCGTGCTCGCGGGTAAAACCTACGTCGGCGGCGTGTTGCGCGCGCCGGGGCATATCCAATCGGGCGTGAACGGAAAGCTCACGATCATCGGCGAACTCGATGGTCGCGTCACGCGTCGAGCGCAGGCCATCGCGGACGCGTTCAACAGCGCGGACCTCACGACGAGCGTCAGCGACAACATCCTCGGCACGATGTGGGACAAGCTGCTGATCAACGTCGCAACCGGCGCGATCACCGGCATCACGCGTCTCACGTACGGGCAGCTTTACGAAGAGCCGATGCTCAAGGCGACCGCGCTCGCCGCCATCGAAGGAGCGATGGCCGCCGCGAAAGCCGCAGGCGTCACGCTTTCCATCGCTCACGCGGAAGACGCGTGGAACATGGCCGCCGATGGTCTCTCGCCCGCGTTCAAGACCTCGATGTTGCAAAGCATCGAGAAAGGTTCGGTGACGGAGATCGACTTCATCAACGGCGCGGTCGTGCGCTGGGGCGAACGCCTCGGCGTGCCGACGCCGGTGAACGCGACGCTGGTTGCGTGCATCAAGGGCATCGAACGCGCGATGAAAGAGGGGGCCACGGCATGAGCGTGCCGATGGCTTATCTCGAACACGTCGCCGTTTCGGTGAAAGACATCCACTGGCATATCCGATTCTTCGAGCACGTATTCGTGCATGACGATGCGCGAAGTCGACGGCACGCGTGACGCCCCGCGTCAGTACTGGACGCTCGGCGGCTCGCAGTTCATCAGCGAGCCGGATTTCGATGGCCCCGAAGGACGGCTCGCGCATCTCGGCGTGATGTGCGAAGACCTCGAAGCGGCGCTCGCCGCCACGCACACGTTCGATGTCAGCGAGATGCCGCAGGGACGCAACTGGCTGCGCCTGCCCGACGGGCTCGCGGTCGAATTTATTCAGGCGCGACCCGCCGCGTGCGTCGCACAGGCGCTGGCGATCAACCCACGCGCGGAGGCGTGAGCAATGAACACGATCATCGAAAAATATTGGGACGATGCACGGGAAGGCGCCGAATGCGTGAGCCCGGCCTACACCGTCACCAAAGAACGCATTCTGGCCTACGCCGATCTGACGGGCGATCACACGCCTGTTCACGTCGATGAAGACTACGCCAACGCGAGCCACTTCGGTTCGATTGTCGCGCACGGTCTGTTCGGTCTGTTCGGTCTGTCGATCGCCGACGGCCTCAAGACGCAAAGCGACTATCGCTTTTTGCCGGGCATGTCGCTCGGCTGGACGTGGGACTTTCTGCTGCCGATCAAGGTGAACGACGTGCTGCACGTGAAGTTTCGCGTCGGCGCAATGCGCGCAAGCAAGAGCAAGCCCGCGTGGGGCATCGTCGTGTTGCCTTCCGAATTGTTCAATCAGCACGGCGATGTCGTGCAGCGCGGCGAGCATCGGCTGATGATTCCGCGTTGTCCGGGAGCGAACTGATGCAAGCCCGTCCCCTCGAAGGTATTCGCGTCGTCGATTACAGCCACTTTCTCGCCGGGCCGTATGTCGGCAGATGCCTCGCCGCGCTCGGTGCGGAAGTCATCAAGGTCGAGCGTTTCCGGCAGCGGCGATGCGGGCCGTCAGCACGTCACCGTTCTCGACGATCAGCAAAGCGCTTATTTCTTGCATCTCAACATGGGCAAGCGCGGCATGAGCGTCGATATGAAAGACCCGCGCGGCAAGGCGTTCATGCAGCGTCTGTGCGATTCGGCGGACGTGTTCATCGAAAATTACCGGCCGGGCGCGCTGGACAAGCTCGGGCTCGGCTATGCCGCGTTGTCCGAGCGTAATCCGCGCCTCGTCTATTGCTCGATTTCGGCGTACGGCCACGCCGGACCGGATGCGCATCGCGCGGGCTTCGGGCTGATCGCGGAAGCGAAGAGCAGCATCATGCAGATGATCGGCAATCCCGGCGAGCCGCCGCCGCTCATGCGCATTTCGCTCGGCGATATGTACACCGGCATTCACGCGGTCGCGGCCATCAACGAGGCGCTGTTCGGACGCATGAAAAGCGGACGCGGCCAGCATATCGACATGGCGCTGCACGACACGCTCGTGTCGATGCATGAATACGCTGTGCAGTGCTACACGATGCAAGGCGTCGTGCCCAAACAGACCGGCCACGACATGCCGACATCGGCGTTATACGGCGTGTTCCGCGCGGCCAATGGCGATCTCGTCATCGCCGCACAAGTCGATGATTCATGGAAGCGCTTTGCCGCGCTCGTCGCGCAACACGGCGGTCCGGCGGATTTCGGCGATGACGCGCGCTTTCACAGTCTGAACGGGCGCAACGCGCATCGCGAAACCATTCTTTCGATCGTGAAGCCGTGGGTCGCCGCGCGGCCCGTCAAGGACGTGCTGGCGTTGCTCGACAGCGTGGACGTGTCGTGCGCGAAGGTGCAGCGTATCGATGAAGTGGTCGCGGACCCGCAGATCATCGCGCGCGGCATGGTGATCGAACAGGCGCATCCTCGCTTCGGCACCTTGCGTTTGCCGAACCTGCCGTTCCGCTTTTCCGATTGCGATACATCGATCCGCGAAACCGGACCCGATCTCGGCCAGCACAACGCGGAAGTGGCGCAATCGCTGGGCTTCAGCGCCGCCGCAATCGATGCGATGCAAACCGATGGTGTCCTCTTCTCGAAACGGAGCGCGCAATGAGCGATCGATACGCGGTCATCGGCAATCCGATCGGACACACGAAATCGCCGCTGATTCACGGTCTCTTTGTGGAGAAAACCGGACATGACATGACGTATGCGGCACTCGAAGGTCCGCGCGAACCGGCGCACGCTTTCGCCGATACTGTCAGGCGTTTTATCGATGCAGGCGGCAAGGGTATGAACGTCACCGCGCCGTTCAAGCTGCAAGCCTTCGAGATGGCCGACGAGCGAAGCGAACGCGCGACGCTCGCCGGCGCGGTCAACGCGATGAAGTTCGAGGACGGGCGCATCATCGCGGAAAACTTCGATGGCGTCGGGCTCGTGCGCGATATCGAAGTGAATCTGCATCAGCCGATGGCAAACAAGCGCGTGCTCATTCTCGGCGCGCGGCCTGCGCAGCTTGTGATCGCGAACCGGCATGTCGATAAGGCGCAGGCGCTGGTCGAAGCAGTCCGCGCGGACGGCGTGCTGAGCGCTTGCGGTTATGCGTAACTGGAATCGCTGGGGCCATTCGATCTCGTCGTCAACGCGACATCCGCGAGCCTGACCGGGCAATTGCCGCCGGTGCCGCCGAGCGTGTTCAGCTCGCGCGGAACGGCTTACGAACTGGCGTATGGAAAAGGTCTCACGCCGTTTCTGCGGCTCGCGCGCAATGCGGGCACGCAAGGTTTCGCGGATGGCGTCGGCATGCTGGTCGAACAGGCCGCCGAAGCATTTGCATGGTGGCGAGGCGTGCGTCCGCAGACGCATGGGGTCATCGACCGTCTTACTGTTCCGCTCGGATAATCGAACGATGAAAACATTCCTTATGCTTCACGGCATCAACCACAACATGTTCGGCAAGCGCGACGCCGTTCAATACGGCACCGCGACGCTCGACGATATCGATACGCAACTGCATGCGCTCGCCAAAGAACTCGGCGTGATTGTGCAGACGTATCAGACGAATAGCGAAGGCGAAATGTGCGAGCGCATCCATCAGGCTTTCTTCGATCAAGTCGATGGCGTGCTCATCAACGCCGGCGCATGGACGCATTACAGCTACGGCATCCGCGATGCGCTCGCGATTCTCACCGTGCCCGTCGTCGAGATTCATATGTCGAACATTCACGCGCGCGAAGCGTTTCGGCACAAGTCTGTGTTTGCGGAAATCGTGAAGGGGCAGATTCGCGAATTCGGCATCGAGAGTTATGCGCTCGGATTGCGCGCGGCCGTATCCGCCGCCAATTGATGCAATGACTAGAATGGCGTGATTGCGATCGACGATCACGCCATGAACCTCACCGAACTGCCCGATCTCAAACTGCTTCAGCTTTTCGATCTGTTCTACGACGTGCGCAGCGTCACGCGTGCGGCGGAGCAGATCGGACAGAGCCAGCCCACGGTGAGCATCTGGCTCGGGCGTTTGCGCGAATATCTGCAAGATCCGCTTTTCGTGCGCACGCCCGGCGGCATGACGCCGACGCCGCAAACGGATGCGCTGATCGGGCCGTGCAGGGAAATTCTTGAATCGCTTCGCCGTTTCGCCGCATGGGAGATTTCCTTCGATCCCGCCACGGCCAAGCGGCATTTTCGTATCTGCATGACCGATGCGAGTCACATCACACTGCTGCCGCGCATGCTTGCCCATGTGCGCGCGCAGGCGCCGGGTGTTCGTCTCGAAGCCGCGCGAATCGATGGCAACATGGAACGCGCGCTCGAATCCGGCGAAGCGGATCTCGCGATCGGACACGTGCCGTGGCTCGGCGGCGGGATGTATCAGCAGCAGTTCTATATGCAGGATTGGGTGTGTCTCGCGAATCGGCATCATCCGCGCGTGCGCGCTCGATTGAATCTGAAGCAATACCGCAGCGAAGGGCACGTGATCATCGCGGCGGGCACGGGCGCGCAATTGCTCGAACAGGCGCTGCTTCGCGAAGGAATCGAGCGCGATGTCGTGCTCGAACTGCCGGGCATGCTCGGGCTCGGCTCCATCATTCAATCGACCGATCTCATCGCCACGTTGCCGCGCAATATCGGCGAGACGCTGGCGAAAGTGAACGACATCGCGGTGCATCCGTGTCCCTTTCCCGTCGAATCCTTCGCGGTGCGGCAACATTGGCATGCGAAGTATCATCACGAAGCGGGCAATCGGTGGCTTCGTTCCGTCGTGGCTGACCTCTTTCTGAGTTCCTGAGCAAGCGCTGGCTCGCACCGTCCATTCACAGGAGAAGCGCATGATCCGGCGTCTGGCTTATCTGACGGTTGTAGCCTTTTTGGCGAGCGCGTGCGCATCCGGCAGCGGCAGCATGAGCGCGACGACACCCGGCAAAGTGCCGCTTTCCGGCGCGCCGAACGGCGTGGCGATCCGCGCATCGGACGGCGCGGTGTTCGTCACCGACGACAAGACCAACGGTATCGCGATGACGCCGGATATCGCGGATGCATCACCGGAATTTTCGCTCTATGCGCGCGTGCCGGCGCAGGAAGGCGAGCGCACGAGTCTGTCGCAGATCGCGTTTGCGCCGAACGGGCACTTGCTCGTCGAGCGCGGTGCTCGATATCGGACCTTCGCGGCAGATGACGTTCGCATCGGATACGAATCCGGCGCGTCGGCGGCTCGGGCTTTATGTGCTCGATGGCGGGACGTATCTGTCGAGCTGGTTCGGGAAAGAGGACGGCGCACCGCCGGGCAGCGTGACCGAGCGCGATATCGTCACGGGACTTTCGAAGCCGGTCGGAATCGTCATCGTCGACGATACGCTTTTCATCAGCGATCAGGCGGCCAATCGCATCGTCAAAGTGGACTGGCAGGCGGCGTGCGTTGCGAGCGAACCGGTGCAGGCAAGCGATACCTTCGCCACCGTCGATGCTCCCGGTCTGCTGGCGGCATCGCCCGATGGCACGCTCTACACGAAATGCGGCGCGCACGGCGTGTGCAGTTTCTCGAAACGCGGCTGGCCGACGGTCATTGCAAGCGATTTGGATGCGCCGCGCGGCGTGGCGGTGGATGTCGCAAGAAAACGGCTCGTCGCGGTGGATCGCGCGAGCGCGAAGGACGGGACGAGTTATCTGCGCGTGTGGCCGATCCGGTAGAGTTACGGTTTCCTTATTATTCGAACGGAAGCCATGAACGAAACGCCCGAAGCCACCATCCAGCGTCAACTCGATGCCTACAACGCCCGCGATCTCGATGCGTGGCTCGCCACTTACGCGCCCCACGCGAAGCAATATCTGTTTCCCGCGACGCTTCTGGCAAGCGACATCGACGAAATCCGCGCGCGTTCGACGAAGGCGTGGGCACGCTGGAAATGATGGCGACATACCGCGTCGCGAACGGCGCGATTCAGGAAGCCAGCTTCATCTTCGGACCGAAGAAACTGGACATCGAGTAACGCGCCGTTTTCTCGAATAAACCCGAAAAAAGCCCGATCAGCGCGGCGACGACCAACCCTTGTAACTGCCCACGTTCTCACGCGTGACGAGCGTCGAAGGCAACAGAATCGTCGTGCTGCTCGGCTTCTTGCCGTTCATCATGTCGTAGCCGACGCTCACCGCCTGCTGCGCCATCGACCACGGATCCTGACTTGCGGACACCTGCACCATCGTGTCGGACTTGAGCGCGGTTTCGATATCCGGCGCGCCATCCACCGACGTAATCACAATATTGTTCCGATGCAGTTGCTTCGCCGCGAGATCGGTGCCGATGGCTTGCGGATCGTTGATCGCGAACACGCCGTCGAGCTTCGGAAAACGCGTGAGATAGCCTTGCATTGCGTTCATGCCGCCTTCGCGCGAGCCTTTTGCGTCCTGATCGTCGGACAGGACCTTGATGCCCGGATTCTTCGCGAGCACGCTCTTGCAGCCGTTCACACGATCGATGACCGCCGATACTTGCGGCCCATTTTCGATCACCACGTTGCCCTTGCCGTTCAGCTTCTTCGCGAGAAAGTCGCAGGAGATTTCACCGGCCTGCACGTTGTTGGTCTGCACGGTCGCATCCGCGCCCGCGGCCACCACGTCCACCGCGACTACGACGATGCCCGTCTTCTGCGCCTTCTTCACCGCCGGCTCGATCGCTTTCGGATCGACGGCGTTGAGCAGGATCATGTCCACATGCGCGGAGATGAAGTTGTCGATCTGCGTGAACTGCTTGTTCATGTCGTAATCCGACGACACGGCCGTGACTTTCGCATTCGGATTGATCGCTTTCGCCTTCGCTTCCGCGCCCTTCGCAATGGTCACGAAATACGGATTGCCGAGCGATCCGACCGTAATGCCGATGGACTTCAACTGTTTGTCGGCGGCATGCGCTGAGCCTGTCATGCCGATACCGATAGCGAGTGCGACGCCGAGAAAGAGCTTATTGTGCTTGCGCATGTTGTTGTCTCTAGTGGTCCTGTTTTTGGGTCGGGCGCACGCGGACCGAATGCGCCCGGTTAGCTTGTTTGCGTGATCGTTAAGTACGTGCGGAGCCGCGTTGACGATACCGGTCAAGCGCCACCGCGCCGATGATGACCAACCCCTTGATGATGTACTGCCAGATATCCGACACGCCGAGCAGCACCAGACCATTCGAAAGCACGGCGATGATCAACGCGCCCACCAGCGTCCCGACGATCGATCCCACGCCGCCGACGAAGCTCGTTCCGCCGAGAATGACGGCGGCAATGGCATCGAGTTCATACGACTGGCCGAGTTGCAGACCGTTCGCGGCGTAAAGACGCGCGGCGGACATCACGGCGCCCAAACCGGCGAGCAGACCGGAAGCCGCATACACGAACATCTGAATGCCCCACACCTTGATGCCCGAGAGCCGCGCCGCTTCCCGATTGCCACCGACCGAATAGATGCGTAGGCCGAGCACGGTGCGACGCAAAATGAACCACGACACGATAACGGCCAAGAGCGCGATGATCACGAGCCACGGCACGCCGAACAGCGTGTCATTGCCGATAAACGCGAATGACAGTTGCGGATTGAAGATGGTCGTATCGTGCCCGATCAATCGCGCGATACCGCGCACCGCCGTCAACGAACCGAGCGTGACGATGAACGGCGGTAGCTTGAGCAACGAGATCAGCGCGCCGTTGACGACGCCGAAGCTCAAGCCGACGGCGAGTGCCGCCGGAATGCCGAGCCATCCCAAACCCGGAATATTCGATGCCAACAGCGCCGTGACCGCCGCCGCCGACAGAATCGAACCAACGGACAAATCGATACCGCCCGTCAGAATCACAAACGTCATGCCCGCCGCAAGCACGATGTTGATCGACGCCTGCTGCGCGACAATCGACACATTCTGCAAGCTGAAAAACCCATCTGTCACGATGCCGAAGCCGATGCACAGCAGAATCAGCACCGGCAACATACCCGCCGTGCGCATCAACACCTGCATGCGTTCCTTATGTTCGATGCGGTTCTGCCGCGCCGATACGCTTTCGGCCTTCGCCACCGGCGTGCTGCCGGTTTCGTGGTGTTTCGTCGTGTTTGCCATGTCTCTCTCCAATTCTCTTTAAGCAGCCCGATCGAGCGCGACCTTCGAACCCATCGCCAGTTCGATGATTCCTTCCTGCGAAATCGGCTTGCCCGAATGGCCGCCGAGTTCACCCGCGATTTCGCCTTCGCGCATGACGACCACGCGATCCGCCACGCCGATCACTTCCGGCAACTCGCTCGAAATCACGATGATCCCCACGCCGGTCTTCGCCAGATCGTTGATGATTCGATAAATCTCCGACTTCGCGCCAATGTCCACGCCGCGCGTCGGCTCATCGAGAATGAGCACGTCGGGTTTGGTTTCGAGCAGACGCGACAGCAGCACTTTCTGCTGATTGCCGCCCGACAGCGCGCCGACGTTCACGCGCACGTTCGGCACGCGAATGGTGAGCGCGGCGATCGCGTTTTTCGCGCGCGTGTTGCCGCGCGGCAGGTCCATCACGCCGGCTTTGGCATCGCGCCCGGCGATGGTGATGTTGATGTTGTCGCACACGCTCATGTCGAGAAACAAGCCTTGACCCTTGCGGTCTTCGGTCAGATAGACGAGGCCCTCGTCGATGGCGTCGCGCGGTGTGCGCAGGCGCAAGGGCTTGCCGTGCATCGTCACTTCGCCGCGCGTCTTTTCTTCCGCGCCGAAGATCAGGCGCGCGAGCTCCGTGCGGCCCGCGCCGACTAGACCCGCGACGCCGAGCACTTCGCCCGCGTGCAAGTCGAAGCTGCATCCGCGCACGCGCTTGTCATCGGCGATATCGCGTACGGACAGAACGACGTTGCCCGGATCGTACGGCGCGTGTTCCTTCTTGTAGAAGCCGGAAATATCGCGGCCGACCATCATCTTCACGAGGCTTTCGGCGGAGAGTTCGTCGCGCATCAGCGTGCCGACGTAAGCGCCGTCGCGCAGCACGGACACGCGATCGGACAGCTCGTAAATCTCCGCCATCCGATGGCTGATGTAGATGATCGCAATGCCTTCGTTACGCAGTTGCCGCACGAGTTCGAACAGGCGATCCGTTTCGCGCGATGAAAGCGGCGTGGTCGGTTCGTCCATCACGAGAATGCGCGCCTTCGCATGCACGGCGCGCGCGATTTCGACCAACTGGCGTTCAGCAATCGACAGATCGCCGACCAGCGTATGCGGCTTGAACGCCGCGCCCAGACGCGTGAGCACCTCGGCGCAACCGTGCTCCATGCCTTTTCGATCGACGAGCCGCCCACGCCGCAACTCGCGTCCCGCGTAGATGTTTTCCGCGACGGAAAGATTCGGCGCGAGACTCAATTCCTGATAAATCACGGCGACACCCAACGCACGCGCGGCGAGCGGTCCGTCGATCGTGACCGGCTGGCCATCGACGAGAATCTGGCCGCCGGCATCGGCTTGATAAGCGCCGGTGAGAATTTTCATCAGCGTGGATTTGCCCGCGCCGTTTTCGCCCATCAGCGAATGAACTTCGCCGGGGAACACGGACAGACGCATGTCGTTCAACGCGCGCACGCCGGGAAAGGTCTTGCTGATGCCGCGCATTTCGAGCAATGGCGGTCGAGTAGAAGCGGAGTCATGCGGCATGGTTCACCTCTTGCGTTTTGACGCCCACGCGACGAGGCGATCCCGCGCGCGGTGAAAAGTTGAAGAACATCGGCAACGTGGCCGCGCCGATCGCGCCCGCATCCGGGCCGAAGGTGCCGCGCGCTTCGGGCGCGTTGGCGGCGAGCGTGGCGGCAAGACGCTCGACGAGCGCATCGAGCAGGCCGCCGTCGATATCGGAATCGATGACGACCATCGGCACGTCGAGCACGCAAAGCGTCGCGCGCAATGCGGGCGCGAGCGCTTCGATACAGTCGTCGATCCATTCATCGACCGCAGGCAGCCGCCGCTCGATGCACGCCTGCAAATCGACGCGGTTATCCGCCGCCGCGCCGCTGTAGCTGAGATGCCGCACGAGCGCATTCAGCGACGCGCGCGACAGCAGAATGTCCCACTGGCCGTTCGGCTGAGGCGCGGACGGCAGGCGGCTCGGCGGCACCGGAATCACGCCGATATCGCCCGCGTTGCCCGATGCGCCGCGCAGACAGTCGCCATCGATCGCAATACCGCCGCCGATCGCCGAACCGAGAAAGAGATAGATGAAGTCGTCGCAGCGGCGGCCGTGGCCGTAGAACAGCTCGGCGGTCGCGGCGGCGTTGCCGTCGTTTTCGGAGAACACGTGCAGCGACAGCGCGCGGCCGAGTTCATCGGCAAAATCGGTCTGCTCCCAGGCGCGGAAGGTATCGGCAGGAAGACCGAGTTCGCGCAGCCACGAACCCAGATTGAACGGTTGCGCGATGCCCACGCCCGTCAGGCGTTCACGCTCCGCCGCGCTCAACAAGCCCAGCATGCTTTCGATATCGCGCCGCACAATTTCCAGCACATCGGACGGATGCGGCAGGACGGCATCGAGCGCGCTGCGGGCGAGGACATCGCCGGCGAAGTTGACGAGCACCGTCTCGATGCTCGTGCAATCCAGCCACACGCCGATCCCGAACGCGCCGCGCGGATCAAGCCGGATGAGCGACGCGGGCTGACCGCGCTGGCCATCGAGCCGCCGTCCCGAATACTCGATCAACCCGGCTTCGACCAGCGATTCCACGATGCCGCCCACCGCCGTGCTTGTCAGATTAGCGTGGCGTGCGATATCGGTCTTCGACGCGGGCTCGGTGCGACGCAGCGCCTGCAACAGCAGCCGCTCGTTGTACCGGCGCACGTTCGCGGAATTGCTTCCTCTGCCGCTTTGGGATGTCACTCGCTGTCTCCTGACTTTCGGCCTTTCGTACGACCTTTCGGCTGCGTGGCCATTAATTAAATCAAGTTGATTTAATTAAGAACGACGGTGCGCCGAAGTAAAGCAGGGAATTCCCGTGGCAGGCTGTTTGACAGCGAGTTTGCCGAAGTAAGCGGCTTTTGAACAAATGCGCGAAATGCCGACGCG
>LFMX01000096.1 GCA_001184405.1 Candidatus Burkholderia humilis | reverse complement strand
AGGGGCAAACCGAAGCGGACATCAAGCTGCCGCCCGGCGATCACACCCTGACGATGCAGTTCGCCGATGGCGCGCATCGCTCGTACGGACCGGAGATGGCGTCGACCATCAAGGTGCACGTCAAGCAGTAGCGCACCCGCGCCCGGCGCCTATCCCGTTCGGCCGATGCCGCCGCGCCGCGCTTGCCCGGTACAATAGCTGTTTCCCTACGTGTCGCGTCAGTGACACTCATCGCCATTCATCCGGTTTTCCCATGTCGCTTTATTCCATTTCGGACGCGCAGCTCGCGTTCGGCCACGTCGCATTGCTCAACCACGCCGATTTCTCGCTCGAAGCGGGCGAGCGCGTCGGTCTGATTGGCCGCAACGGCGCGGGCAAGTCGTCGCTGCTGAAAATTGTCGCGGGGCTGGCCGCGCCGGACGACGGCCTCGTCACGCGTCAGAACGAACTGTCCACGGTCTACGTGCCGCAAGAACCCGAATTCGATGTCGCCTCCGTGTTCGATGTCGTCGCCTCCGGCCTGACCCATGCACGCGCCTTGCTCGACGAATACGATGCCGTCGCGCACGCGCTCGCGGACACGCCCGAAGGCGCGAAGCACGACGAGCTGCTCGCGCGCATGCACGCGCTGCAATCGTCGCTCGATACGCACGATGCGTGGAACTGGCGCACGCGCGTCGCGACGACGCTCGCGCAGATCGGCCTGAACGGCGACGCGCGCACGGGCGACCTGTCCGGCGGCATGAAAAAGCGCGTCGCGTTGGCGCGGGCGCTGGTCGTTCAGCCGGACGTCTTGCTGCTCGACGAGCCGACCAACCATCTCGATTTCGACGGCATCCGCTGGCTCGAAGAACTGCTGGTGACGTTGCGCACCGGACTGCTGTTCATCACGCACGATCGCGCGTTTCTGGATCGCGTGGCGACACGCATCGTCGAACTGGATCGCGGGCGGCTCTTGTCGTATCCAGGCAATTTCAGCGCGTATCAGACGCGCAAGGCGCAGCAGCTCGAAGTCGAACAGGTCGAACAGGCGAAGTTCGACAAGCTGCTCGCGCAGGAAGAAGTGTGGATTCGCAAAGGCGTCGAAGCGCGGCGCACGCGCAGTGTCGGGCGCATCGCGCGGCTCGTGGAAATGCGCAAGGAACGTGCGGAACGACGCAACGTTCAAGGCAACGTTAAGCTCGATGTCGGGCAGGGCGAGAAGTCCGGCAAGATCGTCGCGGAATTGACGGACGTGACCAAGCGTTATGGCGATCGCACCATCGTCGATCGCTTTACGGCGACCGTCATGCGTGGCGACAAGATCGGTTTCGTCGGGCCGAACGGCACGGGCAAGACCACGCTGCTCAAATTCATTCTCGGTGAATTGCAGCCCGACGAAGGGCGCGTGCGTACCGGCACGAACATTCAAGCCGCGTATTTCGATCAGATGCGCGCGCAGCTCGATCTCGACAAATCGCTCGCGGATACCATCAGTCCCGGCAGCGAATGGGTCGAAGTGAACGGCGTCAAGAAGCACGTGATGAGCTATCTCGGCGACTTCCTGTTCGCGCCGGAGCGTGCGCGTTCGCCGGTGCGATCGTTGTCGGGCGGCGAGCGCAATCGCCTGCTGCTGGCGCGTTTGTTCGCGCGGCCCGCGAACGTGCTCGTGCTCGATGAACCGACCAACGATCTCGACATTCCCACGCTCGAACTGCTCGAAGAATTGCTCGCCGATTACGACGGCACCGTGCTGCTCGTCAGCCACGATCGCGCGTTCCTCGATAACGTCGTGACGTCGGTGTTCGCGGCGGAAGGCGGCGGCAAGTGGCGCGAGTATGTTGGCGGTTTTTCCGACGTGCAGATTCAGCGCGAACGTTCGGAGAAGATCGCCGAAGAAGCGGCGCGCGCGACCGCGAAGGAAGCGCCTAGGGACGATGCGCCGAAGGAAAGCGCCGCCGGCCGCAATGCGCAGCGCACGGTCAAGCTGTCGTTCAAGGAACAGCGCGAACTGGACGCGCTGCCCGTGCGCATCGCCGAACTCGAAGAGGAACAGAAGACGATCGGCGCGCAGCTCGAAGACGGCTCCATCTTCACGAAAGACGCCAAGGAAGGCACGCGTCTGTCGGAGCGGCATGCGGCGATCGAAGAGGAATTGCTCGTCGCTCTGGAGCGCTGGGAAGAGCTCGAAGCGAAGCGCAAATAACACGGTTCATGTGCGTGTCACGCTTGCCGCGCGTCAGGTGATTTGTGCGCCCGAGGTGGGCGCGCAGAGCGAAAAACGCTATTCTCTCTGCGCGGCACGGATCGCCAAGGCGGGCGAACGCCTTGCTCAAAGCGCATCCGTCCAGGCACAACATTGGAAATTCGCCGGTGCATCGGGCGTCACGTTGGCAAATATCCCGCGAGGACGCTCGACAAGCCGGATCAACGTTCAACTATGTCCACGAAAAAAACCAGCACGGCGGGCACCTCCGCGACAGACCCGGCACGAGGCAAACGGTCTGTCATGTATGCGAAGGCGGCCGGCTACAGCGAGGCATCGATCAAGGTGCTCAAGGGCCTGGAGCCGGTCAAGCAACGGCCCGGCATGTACACGCGGACCGAGAATCCGCTGCACATCATTCAGGAAGTCATCGATAACGCCTCCGACGAAGCGCTCGGCGGTTACGGCAAGCAGATCGTCGTCACGCTGCACACGGACAATTCCGTATCGGTGGAAGACGATGGCCGCGGCATTCCGTTCGGCATGCACTCGGAAGAAGGCGTGCCGGTCGTCGAAATCGTGTTTACGCGTCTGCATGCGGGCGGCAAGTTCGATAAAGCCGCCGGCGGCGCGTACACGTTTTCGGGCGGTCTGCACGGCGTCGGTGTGTCGGTGACGAATGCGCTCGCGACGCGCCTCGAAGTGAGCGTGTGGCGCGACAACAAGGCCGCGCAACTCGCCTTCGCCAACGGCGATGTCGTCGAAACGCTGACCACGCGCGCGCTCGAACGCAGCGAAAAGAAGAACGGCACGCGCGTGCGCGCCTGGCCGAACCCCAAGTATTTCGATTCCGCGAATCTGCCACTCGACGAATTGCAGCGCTTGCTGCGCTCGAAAGCCGTGTTGCTGCTGGGCGTGGAAGTGGTGCTCGTCATCGAAAAGACGGGAGAGCGACAGACGTGGAAATACGAAGACGGTTTGCGCGGCTATCTGCTCGAAGGCATGGGCGGCAGCGATCTGCTGATTCCCTTGTTCGAAGGCGAGCGCTTTGCCGAAAGCTCGAAGAACACCGAGGAAACCTTCGCGGAAGACGAAGGCGCGTCGTGGGTGGTCGCGTGGAGCGAGGAAGGGCCGCTGTTGCGTGAATCGTATGTGAACCTGATTCCGACGCCCGCGGGCGGCACGCATGAATCCGGTTTGCGCGATGGTTTGTTTCAGGCCGTGAAAAACTTCGTCGAGGTTTACAATCTGCAGCCCAAGGGCGTCAAGCTGCTCGCGGAAGACGTGTTCGCGCGCGTGTCCTTCGTGCTGTCGGCGAAGGTGCTCGATCCGCAATTCCAAGGGCAGATCAAGGAACGTCTCAATAGCCGCGATGCCGTGAAGCTCGTGTCGTCGTTCTCGCGACCGGCGCTGGAATTGTGGCTGAATCAGCACGTCGAGTACGGCAAGAAGCTCGCGGAACTCGTGATTCGTCAGGCGCAGGCGCGCACGCGTGCCGGTCAGAAGGTGGAGAAGCGCAAGAGCTCGGGCGTGGCCGTGTTGCCGGGCAAGCTGACGGATTGCGAATCGACGGATATCGCGCGTAACGAGCTCTTTCTCGTCGAGGGCGCTTCGGCAGGCGGCTCCGCAAAAATGGGCCGCGACAAGGAGTTTCAGGCCATTTTGCCCTTGCGCGGCAAGGTGCTGAACACGTGGGAAACCGAGCGCGACCGGCTCTTCGCGAACAACGAAGTGCATGACATTGCGGTGGCGATCGGCGTCGATCCGCATAGTCCGGACGATCAGATCGACTTGTCGAATCTGCGCTACGGCAAGATCTGCATTCTTTCCGATGCAGACGTCGACGGCGCGCACATTCAGGTGCTCCTGCTGACGCTCTTCTTCAAGCACTTCCCACAACTGATCGAACGCGGTCACGTGTGCGTCGCGCGTCCGCCGCTGTTCCGTGTCGATGCCCCCGCGCGCGGCAAGAAGCCCGCGCAAAAGCTCTACGCGCTCGACGAAGGCGAACTCGAAGCCATCCTCGACAAGCTGCGCAAGGACGGCGTGCGCGAAACCGCGTGGACCATCAGCCGCTTCAAGGGTCTCGGGGAAATGAGCGCCGAACAGCTCTGGGACACGACGATGAACCCCGACACCCGCCGTTTATTGCCGGTCGGTCTCGGCGATCTCGGCTTCGATCTCACCGTGTCACGTATGACCATGCTGATGGGCAAGGGCGAAGCGGCATCGCGCCGAAGCTGGCTCGAAGAGAAGGGCAACGAAGTCGAAGCGGACATCTGACACACCCGCGCAACGCATTCAGAACGGATATTAGATGGGAATCACAGACGATCTTTTCGCTGAGCAGACCGCACCGGACGGCGAACAACTGACGCTCGGCGATTACGCCGAACGCGCCTATCTCGACTACGCGGTAAGCGTGGTGAAGGGCCGCGCGCTGCCCGATGTCTGCGACGGACAAAAGCCCGTGCAGCGCCGCATTCTCTTCGCGATGAACGAGATGGGCCTCGCGAACAACGCGAAGTCGGTGAAGTCCGCACGCGTCGTCGGCGATGTGCTGGGCAAATATCACCCGCACGGCGATCAATCTGCGTACGACGCGCTCGTGCGTCTCGCGCAGGACTTTTCGATGCGCTATCCGCTCATCGACGGTCAGGGCAACTTCGGTTCGCGCGATGGCGACGGCGCCGCCGCCATGCGATACACCGAAGCGCGTCTCACGCCGATCGCGTGTCTTTTGCTCGATGAAATCGATCAGGGCACGGTCGATTTCATGCCGAACTACGATGGCTCGTTCGAAGAGCCGAAGCTGTTGCCCGCGCGTTTGCCTTTTTTGTTGCTGAACGGCGCATCGGGCATTGCGGTCGGTCTGGCGACGGAAATTCCGTCGCACAACTTGAGCGAAGTCGCGAGCGCCGCCGTCGCCATGATTCGCGATCCGAAGATCGGTCACGCGGGCTTGATGGAAAAAATCCCCGGACCGGATTTCCCCGGCGGCGGGCAGATCATCTCGTCGCAAGCGGAAATTTCGGCAGCGTATGAAGCCGGGCGCGGCTCGCTGAAAGTGCGCGCGCGCTGGAAGATCGAAGATCTCGCGCGCGGCCAGTGGCAGCTCGTCATCACCGAATTTCCGCCGAACACGTCGGGCCAGAAAGTGCTCGAAGAGATCGAGGAACTCATCAATCCGAAGATCAAGCTCGGCAAGAAGGCGCTCACGCCTGAACAACAACAAACCAAGCAGTCGATGCTCGCGCTGCTCGACGCCGTGCGCGACGAGTCCGGCAAGGACGCGCCCGTGCGGCTCGTGTTCGAGCCGAAGTCGAGCCGTATCGATCAGACGGAGTTCGTCAACACGCTGCTCGCGCATACGAGTCTGGAGAGCAACGCGGCGATCAACCTCGTGATGATCGGCGCGGATGGCCGGCCGCGTCAGAAGAGCATCGTCGATATTCTTCACGTGTGGATCGGTTTCCGCTTCGTGACGGTGACGCGCAGGACGCAGCATCGGCTGAACAAGGTCAATGACCGTATCCATATTCTCGAAGGGCGGATGATCGTCTTCTTGAATATCGATGAAGTCATTCGCATCATTCGCGAAGCCGACGAGCCGAAGCAGGCGCTGATCGCGCGCTTCAATCTGTCGGACCGGCAGGCGGAAGACATCCTCGAAATTCGTTTGCGGCAGTTGGCGCGGCTGGAAGCGATCAAGATCGAGCAGGAGTTGAAGGACCTTGGCGAAGAGAAAGCGAGGCTCGAAGAACTGCTCAATAGCGACGTTGCGATGAAGCGTCTGCTCATCAAGGAAATCGAAGCCGATGCGAAGCAATACGGCGACGATCGCCGCACGCTGATTCAGCAGGCTACACGCGCGACCTTCGAAGCGCGTGTGATTGATGAACCGGTGACGGTCGTGGTGTCGCAGCGCGGTTGGGTGCGTGCGCTGAAGGGCCACGGGCTCGATCCATCGACGTTCACGTTCAAGCAGGGCGATGGCCTCTACGTCGCGTTCCAGGTGCGCACGCCGGATTCGCTCGTCGCGTGGGGCAGCAAGGGGCGCGTGTATTCGGTGCCGGTCGTGACGTTGCCCGGCGGTCGTGGCGATGGCGTGCCGGTCACGTCGCTGATCGAACTGGAATCGGGCACGCATCTGCTGCATTACTTCGCGGCGAATGCGGAGCAGCAGTTGCTGCTGGCATCGAGCAATGGCTTCGGGTTTATCGCCAAGCTCGGCGATCTGGTGAGTCGCCAGAAGGCGGGCAAGGCGTTCATGACCATCGACGAAGGTGCTGCGCCGCTCGCGCCGATGCCCGTCGTGCCGGGCGCAAATCAGGTCGTGTGTCTGTCGAGCGCGGGCAAGCTGCTGGTGTTCGGTATGGACGAGATGAAGACGCTGTCGGGCGGCGGACGCGGCGTCATTCTGATGGGCCTCGATGCGAAGAAAACGCTGCGTCAGGCGCTTGCGATCGATGCGCGCGGCGTCGTGATGATCGGCACCGGACGCGGCGGCAAGGTAAGGGACGAGAAGCTGTCCGGATCGCAACTGGAACTGCATGTCGGCAAGCGCGGGCGCAAGGGCCACGCGCCGGATTCGTCGCTGAAGGTGACGGACTTGCGGCCGGTCTTCGACTGATACGCTCGACCTCGTGAAAGATGAACGCCTCGCGGGCTGCATGCCGCGAGGCGTTTTTTCATGCGGCGTCGAACGCATTCCGGAACTGATGCGCCGTGCTTCAGTCGAACGGCCAAACTTCAATCAACCGATACCCACGGAAGCACCATGAACAAAGCCATCGAAGCGGCGCTCTTTTTGCATTTGGTTCGCGCATTTCTGCCTGCGCCCCGCGCTCGGCGATCTCACGCCGCAACTGCGTCTGCCGCTGTGGGAATCCGTATTCGCGCGCTTTTTCAACTGGGTCGCGGCTTCAGTGCTGGTGATTCTGCTGACCGGCGGCTTTCTGCTGATGCAGTTCGGCGGCGGCCACGCAGCATGGCCGCTTCACGCGATGGCCGGTCTCGGTATCGTGATGATGCTGATCTTCGGGCATATCCGCTTCGCCGTGTTTCAGAAGATTCGTCGCGCGGTGCAGGCGCAAAACTGGCCCGATGGATGGCGCACGGGCGGTCGGCACGGTGAGACGGCTCGTGGTCGTCAATCTCGTGCTGGGTGTCGGTGTCGTGACAATCGGCACGGCGGTGTTGTCGCGGGGATTCTGATCTAGCGACCGCTGAGTTCAGTGCTCGACGGTTCGCGCCCGAGGTGCGGTGACGACCCGCGCGCTCATCCACACACCCCAAACCGATCCAGCAGCGCCTGCACGCCATCCACCGGCACAGGCCGCGAGAACAGAAAGCCTTGCGCTTCAACCGGCCGCGAGCGCCGCGAGCCACGTAATCTGTTCCGCTCCGTGCCTTCGACGACCACCGTCAGCCCGAGCGAGCGCGCCAGATTGATGATCGCCGATACCATCACGCATACGCTGCGGTCTTCGGGAATCGCCTGAATGAACGAGCGATCGACCTTGAGCGTATCGACGGAAAAACGGTTCAGATACGACAGCGATGAATAGCCCGTGCCGACGTCATCCAGCGCGATACGCACGCCCAGCTTCTTCAACGCCACGATCTTTTCCTGCACGAGCTCGGGATATTCGACCATCACGGTTTTGGTGATTTCGAGTTCGAGCTTGTCCGGCGGAATACCGCTCGCGGCAATCGTGCGCGCGACGGTTTCCAAGAGATCGCCGCGCCAGAACGGCACCGCCGAAATATTCACGACGAGCGACAGGCCCGTGTAGCCGTCGCGCTGCCATTGCGCGAGTTGCATGCAGGCGGTGTGAATTACGAAGTCGCCGACAGCGACGATCAATCCCGTCGATTCCGCCACCGGAACGAACTCGTTCGCCGGAATCAGACCATGCTGCGGATGATTCCAGCGCACCAGCGCCTTGAAGCCAGTAATGCAGCGCCGCGCCAGATCGATCTTTGGCTGATACACGAGGAACAGTTGCTCCTCGGTCAGCGCGACGCGCAGTTGCTGCTCCCACTTCATCAGATGATCCGCGCGATGCGACAACTGCTGCGAGTAAAACTGATAGCAGTTCTTGCCCGCGTCCTTCGCGCTGTACATCGCCAGATCGGCTTTCTTGAGCAGATCGATTTCGCTTTCGTTCGATACCGAAAACAATGCAATGCCGATGCTCGCATGCAGCACGAACGCGCTGCCGCGCACGTCGAAGGGCGTGGCGAACATCGTGGAAATATCGTCGGCGAGTGTGACGGCGCGCTGCTCGACTTCATCGCCTTTCACGACGACCACGAACTCGTCGCCACCGATGCGCGACAGCGTGCCGCTTTGCCCGACCGTTTCCGCGAGCCGCGACGCCGTCATCTGCAGCACGATGTCGCCGGCGTTGTGACCGAGCGTATCGTTCACCGTCTTGAAGTTGTCGAGGTCGATAAAGAGCAGCGCCAGCCGCCCGATATTCTCCGTCTGCGCCACGTCATGCCGCAGCGCGCGCAGCGTCGAATAGCGATTGCGCAGGCCCGTGAGCAGATCGAATTCGACCAGATGCGTCATCTCCCGCTCGCGCCCGAGCAGCTTGCCGATCAAACCGGTGGCGATCGCGAAGAAGCCGAGCATGGCGAGCGAGATGAATGCCGCCATCAGCAGATACACATTGCGCGTGTGGTTGTAATCGGTCATCTCCTCGCGCTCGGAGAGGCCGACGAGCACGCCGAGCGGATAGCCGTCGATATGCCGGTACGACACGATGCGCCGCACGTGATCGATCGGATCGACGTAAATGGCCGACGCGTGTTCCGTGGTCGGATACACGCCGCTCGCACTGAACGCGCCGCGCGGGCGATCGTTCAGCGCATTGCGCGCGCCGCTGCCCTTGGCCACCGCCGTCGGCGATGAAGTCTCGTTCGCGCCGCTGCCCGCATTGCGAGCGAGCACCGAGCCGTTATCCGATACGACGGCGATCACGCCTTCATGTCCGATCGACGCGACGTTATAGAAGTCGCTGGTGAAATACGCCGGATCTTCCGACACGACGACCACGTCCGCGAACGAGCCATCCGGATGATTGAGCCGGCGCGTGATCTGCAGCGTCCAGATGCCGGACACGCGCCCGCGCACCGGACGGCTGATGTAGAGCAGATCGTCGTTGGAACGCACATGCACCTTGAAGTGCTCGCGATCGGACAGATCGATCGGCTTCGGATGCGGGTCCTGCGTATTGGCGATGAGCGTGCCGTGTTCGTCGATCAGCGAGACTTGCACGAGCGTGTCGCTCTGCACGACGCCTTTATCGACCGTGGCGATCAGATCAAAGTTATCGGGCGATTTCTCGTACTCATATTTGACGATGCGCGTGATCTGATCGACTTGATGAATCGCCTTGATGGTGTGCTGCTCGAGCGCCGACGAAAGAATGGCGGCCGAGGACATCGACTCGTGCACGGTGGCTTCGTGTTCGACCGACAGTCGCGCGAAGATCACGGCCCACAGCAGCACGAGCACCAGCGTGCCGAGCACCGGCATGGCAAGCAGTGCGCGACGGCGGCGCGCGGACGGCGCGGAAAGGCGGGTGTCGCTCGCCGCGTGGGATCGCGCCCGCTTCATGAATGCGCGCACCGCGTGAGATCGCGCCATGCGGGCTGCCCTGCGACTGAAGCGGCGGCAAACTGCGCGAGGGTTGGAAGACGGTGCATGTCCATAGGCTTTGGGCCGAAACGATTGACTATACCGAGCGCGGCGCGCATTGAAAGCAGGATCGAGCCGTGGCGCGCGGGATCACGTGGCTTCGACGCCTTATTTCTTTAAGTGCTTATGTATGCCTGATGGAGCAAAGAGCGGGAGCGAAGCGCGCGGCGCGTGTGATGCGCGTCGCTCATTGATCAGATAGTACTGAAGGCTTCGTATTTAAGGAAGGAGACGGTCTCGGGGTATACGCGCGGCCTCCGGGCGGCAAAAAAATGCAGCCATGTCGTTGTTTCAGAAGCTAAAAGTTCCGTCGATGACCGTCAGCGCATGGCCGCCGATCCAGATCGTCGTGCCGCTCGCGCAATCGTCGTAGGCGATGCTGACGCGGCCGTCGCGGCCGAGCGCGGTGCCTTGCCGCACCGTGTACGCATTGCCGGGGCGCTTGCCTTGATGATCGAGCAGCATCGCGAGCGCCGCGTTTGCGCTGCCCGTCACCGGATCTTCGGCGTTCTCCGCGCCGAACATCAGCACGCGCAGCTCGAACGTCGCTGGTTCGCCGTCCGCGTGCGCAGCGTAGAGCGCGATGCCGTGCGTATGCACTTCTTCGACGAGCGCGGTGAGCGCGTCGCGCGCGTGCGGTGTGAAGTCGAGACAGGCTTTCGCATCGGTTAAACGGACGACGAGCCACGGCGCGCCGTTATCGACCGCGCACGGCGTCGCGCTGAAATCGATTACGGCGGGCGCGAGGGTATCGGCGAGGCGCTTTTGCTGGGCGTCGGTGAGCGGCGTGATGCTCGCGCTCGGCGCGGCGAACGCTCACGCGCCGTTGTCGCGTTCTTCGAGCGTGATGAGTCCTTTCGCGCATTCCTGCACCATGCGGGGCCCGGCGTCTTCGGTGCGTAGCCCGCGTCGCGCAGCGCGTGCGCGGAACCGAGCGTCGGATGGCCGGCGAACGGCAACTCGGTCGCCGTCGTGAAGATGTGCATGCGATAGTCCGCGCGCGAATCGGTCGGCGGCAGGAGAAACGCGGTTTCGGACAAATTTGTCCAGCGCGCGATCTGCTGCATCTGTTCGGTAGAAAGCCCTTCGGCGTCGAAGATCACGGCCAGCGGATTGCCCTTGAACGGATGCGACGTGAACACGTCGACTTGCTTGAACTGCACGGTTCGGGATGACATCGCGTGTTCCTATGTTGTCGAAACCAGAAAACGAAAATCCGGCGAGTATAAAAACCTCTGGCGTACGATCACGCCGGGTTTTTTCTGAAAAGCGCGACCGCGTGGTCAGGCAACTTCGGCGATCAACTCGATTTTCACGCACGCGCCGAGCGGAATCTGCACAACGCCGAATGCCGAGCGCGCATGCTTGCCGGCATCGCCGAACACTTCAGCGATCAGTTCCGATGCGCCGTTGGTCACGATGTGCTGCTCGGTGAAATCAGGCGTGGAGTTCACGAGGCTCATCACCTTGACGATGCGCTTGACCTTGTTCAGATCGCCCACGTGCGCGTGCAGCGTCGCGATCAGATCGATGGCGACGCTGCACGCCGCCGCCTTGCCTTCTTCCGTCGACAGCGTGTCGCCGAGCTTGCCGGCGTACGGCTTGCCATCCTTCTTCGCGATGTGTCCCGACAGATATACCGTGTTGCCGCTCTGCGCGCTCATCACGTAAGCGGCGGCGGGCGCACCCGCAACGGGCAATTCGATACCGAGTTCCTTCAGCGTGTCATAGACATTGGATGCCATCGTTGCTCCTCAGATTGATGTCACTGGGTTCGGGAATTCAGACGCTCGCGCGAATCAGCGCGCCGAGCTTCGCCACGCCTTCGTCGATGGTCGCGGGCGGCACGGTGACGAACGACAGCCGCATCGTGTTGTGCTCGGCTTCGTTCGCGAAGAACGGGCCGCCCGGCACGAAGGACACGTTTTGCGCGATCGATTGTTCGAGCAGCTTCATCGAATCGATATGCTTGGGCAGCTTGAGCCACACGAACATGCCGCCTTCCGGAGGACGGTTCCATTCGACGCCCGCAGGCATATGGCGTTGCACTGATCGCGATAGAGCGCTTGGGCACGTGGGTATCGAGGAAGCCGTCTTTCACGACTTCGTACACGATGCGCTGCGTGAGGCTCGGCGTGTGCAAGTCGGTCGCCTGCTTGGCCTGCACGAGTTTGAAGTGCAATTCTTCCGGCGCGATGATGTAGCCCACGCGCAAGCCCGGCGCGAGCACTTTCGAGAACGAGCCGAGATGCACGATGTGATCGGGCGCCATCGACAGCAAAGTCGGCAGCGGGGCGCCGGCGTAATCGAGCGCGCCGTAGGGATCGTCTTCGATCACCGGAAAGCCGGCTTTCTGCGCGAACGCGGCGAGCGCGCGGCGTCGAG
>LFMX01000095.1 GCA_001184405.1 Candidatus Burkholderia humilis | reverse complement strand
GCCTTCGGGAATGAGGCCGGATTCATCGGTCGGAACCTGAACGTAGTGCGGCTCGAACAGCGAAAAGGATTGCAGCGCGCCGAGATACGTCGGCGTTTCGACCAGCACGCGGCTGTCCGGATCGACGAGCGTCTTGCCGAGCAGATCGAGCGCCTGCTGCGAGCCGGTCGTGATGAGCACCTGCGTCGGACGAATCGTCACGCCGCCGACGGAATAGCGCGCGGCGACCCATTCGCGCAGCGGCATGAAGCCTTCGGTCGCGCTGTACTGGAGCGCGGCGGCGGGCTGGTCGCGCAGGATACGTTCCGAGGCGTGGCGCATTTCCTCGACGGGAAACGTCGCGGGCGAGGGCAGGCCGCCCGCGAAGGAAATGACTTCCGGCCGTTCCGTGACCTTCAGGATTTCCCGAATGGCCGAGCTGGTGAGCTTGCGTGCGCGTTCGGAGAGTTGCCACGGCGTGTCGCGGAGATCGGCTTGATTCATTTGATGCCTCGGTTTGTCTCTTTGGGGATGTTCAGAGCGAAAGCGTGGATGTCGATTATCGCGCGAGTTGGCTCACCGTGCGGTCGTCGGGCCGATTTTCGTGACCGCGGCTGCGTTGGCTGAATGAGCTGCGAGCGGCGCGGCGCGAACGGCTGCCTTGCGGCCAATCATCACGGTGACGATCACGGCGGCCGCGTAGATCCAGGTCGTCGTGGAAACGTGCTCGCCGAAGAAGAGCGCGGAGAGTGCCATCGTGAAGAAGATTTGCAGCAACTGGACTTGCCCGACGCGCCCGATGCCGCCCATTGCGAGGCCCGCGTACCACGCAAAAAAGCCGATGAACTGCGAGAACAGCGTCACGTAGCCGAACGCGAGCCAGACCTTGAGCGACAGCGGTTCGGGAGCGCGGCGTGATGCATCGACGCAAGCCAGCCGACCGGCACGACGAGAAACGTCGCGGACACCACGAGCGCCCAGCAGATGACCTGCCAGCCGCCCATCTGACGCGCGAGCCGCGCGCCTTCGGCATAGCCGAGCACGCCTATGCCGACCGCGACGAGCATCAAGAGATCTCCCGCCTGAAAGCCGCCGCCGCCCGTCTGCAACGTGAATGCGACGACGATCGCGCTGCCCGCGATTGCGCACGCCCAGAACATTTTCGACGGCCGTTCGTGCGATAGCCACGCCGCGTAGATCGCAACACACAGCGGCTGCAAACCGTTGACGACCGCGCCGTGCGACGCCGGCACGCTTTTCATGGCCCACGCCGAAAACACCGGAAACGCGATGATCACGCCCAGCGACCCCACCGCGAGGCTCTTGATCTGCGGCCACGTCGGCCATTTTTCGTGGCGAAACGCGAGCAGGAGCGCGGCGAGAATCGCGGCGACGAGCGCGTGCCCGAGGCCGTTCAGGAGCGGATGCACTTCCTGCACGACGATACGCGTCATCGGCAGCGTCAGGCTGAAAATGACGACGCCGATCAGGCCGAGCAGCATGCCTTCGGTTTCGCGGATTTTCATCGTGCGGTGTCCTCTCGTGTTTTATTGGTCGGGTGTGTCGGCTGTTGTGTCCGGCTCGTTCGGCGCGGCTTCGTCCGCGTCGAGCGCGAATTGCTGTTCCTGCGCGCCTTCATCGGCGGATCTGCTCTTCGCGCGACGCCATTTGCTCGCCGCAAGCGCTTCTTCCTGCGCGCGCCGCGCTTTCTCCATCGATTCCGCCGATTCACCCAGCGTCACCGCCGATCCATCCGGCAACTCGAATTGCGCGATCAGCACCGGCGCGCCCGCTGTCTCCGCGACGCGCATCAGATGCGACGCGCCCAGCCACGCCAGCTGCTCCGCGATCGTCTGCGCGTTCGGGTGATAACCCGTCAGCGTTTTCAGCGCGATGCCCGTTTTCGGCAGCGCATCGGCCGGATGACGCGGCGTGTCCCACTGGATCAGCGACGGCAGCACGCCATCGCCTGCGCCTTGCCACGCGGGAAACGCGCCGTCGTCCGGCACGGTCAGGCCCCACGTATTGCCGGCGCGGGTCATGGGCGCGACCGGCGCGATGCGCTCGGGATACTGCTCGCGCCAGCGCACCAGCGACTTCGGCCGATCGACGCGCGCGACCCAGTGCACGAGCTGCGGGCCGTCGTTTTCGAGGCGACGCTGCATCGCGGGAGCGTCGAGCGCGAAGAGGCGCGGGCGCGGTGAATCGGCAGGCGCGGCGGCCGGATCGATCGCGATCACTTCCAGATACGCGCCGCCCCAGAGATTCACGAGGCGGTTGTGCGTGCGCGTCGACGGATGCTGTCCGCCCGTAACCGTCTCGACGCCGAATTTACTCGCGATGAACTGCGCGCCTTCTTCCAGCGTACAGGCGGCGATCACCAGATGGTCGAGTTTCAGTGCGGATGCGGTCATGTGGGGCGGTATCGGAAATCAGGGGCCGATAGCATAACCGCTTGCCAGGCGCCGTCATCCGAACAGAAAATGTAGCAGCTATCACCATAACAGTAACAGTACAATCGGTCCAATACTATTCGGTACAGTTTTTCACCGATCCACGGAGGTTCGCATGTCCGTTCCGCTCGATCAGATTCCCGCGCCGCACGACGCCGCGCAACTCACGCTCGTCGATCAACTGGTGCAGTGGGGCCGGCGGCGTATCGACGAGCGCGTGCTCCGGCCCGGCATGCGCATGCCGTCGATCCGCAAGCTCGCGCTGGATAAAGGCGTGTCGCGCTTTACGGTCGTCGAGGCGTACGAACGGCTGGTCGCGCTCGGTTATCTCGATTCGCGGCGCGGCTCCGGTTTTTACGTCCGCGAACGGCTGGCGCCGGTGCTGATGGCCAACGGCGTGCCGCCCGCCGCGCCCGAGCGCGAGCCGGTGCAAAGCACGATCGATGTCGTCTGGCTTTTGCGCAACATGCTGCAATCGGCCAGCCCGGAGAAAGGTCCGGGCCTCGGTTATTTGCCGAGCCGCTGGCTCGACGGCGAACTCATCACCAATGCGCTGCGTTCGATGAGCCGTCTGTCCGGCGCGCAAATGCTCGGTTTCGGCATGTTGCAGGGTTTTTTGCCGCTGCGTCAGCAATTGCAGACGCGGCTGGAGGAACTGGAGATCGGCGCATCGGCGCAGCAGATCGTGCTGACGTCGGGTATCACGCAGGCGATCGATCTGATCGCGCGCCTGTACGTCAAACCGGGCGATGCCGTGATCGTCGGCGATCCGGCGTGGTTCCAGATGTTCGGGCGCTTCGCATCGCAGGGCGCGCGGCTGGTCGGCATGCCGTACACGCCCGACGGCCCGGACCTCGATGCGCTCGAAACGCTCGTCGCGACGTGGCGGCCGAAGATGTTGATCATCAATTCGGTGTTGCAGAACCCGACCGGCACATCGCTGACGGTGGCGCAGGCGTTTCGCATTTTGCAGCTCGCGCAGCAATACGATTTCATCGTCGTGGAAGACGATGTATACGGCGATCTCGCGCCGCCCGGCTATGCGGCGACGCGCCTGGCATCGCTCGATCAGTTGAAGCGCGTGATTTTCCTCGGCAGCTTTTCGAAGACGCTGGCCGCGAATCTGCGCGTGGGCTATGTCGCGGCGTCCGCGGACGTGGCCAAGGCGATCGCCGATCAGAAGATGCTCGTCGGCATGACGAGTCCCGAGCTGAACGAGCGCGTCGTCTACAAGGTGCTGACGGAAGGGCACTATCGGCGACACGTCGAGCGGCTGCGCACGCGGCTCGACGGCGTGCGCGACAAGACCGCGCGCATGCTGGAGAAGACCGGCTTGCGCCTGTTCACGCCGCCATCGGCGGGCATGTTTTTGTGGGCGGACGTGGGCGTCGATTCGGACGGGCTCGCCGCCGCCGGACATGAAGCCGGTTTTCTGCTAACGCCCGGCAGTCTCTTTTCACCGCATCAGTCGCCGACGACGTGGATGCGCTTCAACGTCGCCAATTGCGGCGATCCGGCGCTGCCCGCGCTGCTGTCGAGTCATCTGGAGAAGGCGGTGCGTCGCAGCGCGTGATGCGGCAGGGTCGGCAGATGCCGCCGCTCGGCGGGTGCATCGATGAAACCGACGAGCACGGTTTCATAGAGCGCGAGCGCGCCGGGTGTATCACGATAACGCCGTTCGTAGAGATGCGCTTGCCCATCACAGAATTTGAGCGCGAAGTAGTCCGCGAGCAGATTGCCTTGCGCTTCCATGTTGTAGTCCGCGAGCGTTTTGTCTTCGCCCAGCGCGTACTCATAGCTCAGTCCGATGCGGATCGCGCCACGAAATTTTACCGGATAGCCGAGCTGAAATTGCCACACGTGCGTCATCTCGTGGATGAACCACATCCGCTCGCCGAGCAGCGAGAGAAATCGTGCTGAAAGCACGCGGGCGGAAAATAGAGATTACCGTTGGGCGCCATCGCCGTGTGGCGTGGTTGCAGGCCGAACGGCAGATAGCCGCGCGCGTGAACTTTGACCGCGCGGTAATCGATCGAATCGCGGAAGATCAGCCGCGCCATCTCGATCTCGCCCGGTGTGAGTGAGCGGGATGTCGTGTCAGACATACAGTCGCGTGAAAATGCGAAAACACGCATGGTAGCGCGCCCTTGAAAACGCGCGAACCGTCCTTATATCGGACAAATTGGCCGTTTTGCTAGAACTCGGCCATCGCCATCCGTATCAACGCGTATCAACGAATCGAAAAGAGGACCCGAGCATGGTGCAAGAAACCATGAGCTTTCAGGCAGAAGTGAAGCAGCTTCTGCAATTGATGATCCACTCGCTGTACAGCAACAAGGAAATTTTCCTGCGCGAGCTGATTTCCAACGCGGCGGACGCGGCGGACGCGGCGGACAAGCTGCGTTTCGAAGTGATCGAAAACAGCGCGCTGTATGAAAGCGATCCGGACCTGCGCATTCGCGTGGCGTTCGATAAAGCCGCGCGCACCGTGACCATCGACGATAACGGCATCGGCATGAGCCGCGAGGAAGCCATTTCGCATCTGGGCACCATCGCGCGTTCGGGCACGAAGGAATTCTTCTCGAAGCTCTCCGGCGATCAGCAGAAGGACGCGGCGCCGATCGGCCAGTTCGGCGTGGGCTTTTACTCGGGCTTTATCGTCGCGGACAAGATGACGGTCGAAACGCGCCGCGCCGGACTGCCGGCGAGCGCGCGCAACGCGGCACGACCATCACGCCGCATCTGCGTGCGGACGAGGACGATCTACTGTTTACGTACAAGCTGAAGTCGATCATCCAGAAGTATTCGGATCACGTCGCGCTGCCCATCTTCATGAAGAAGGAAGAATGGGACGCCGAGAAAAGCGAGATGGTCACGAAGGACGAGGACAAGACCGTCAACCAGGCGAGCGCGCTGTGGACGAGTCCGAAGAACGACATCACGGACGAGCAGTACAAGCAGTTTTATCAGCATATTTCGCACGATCACGACGATCCGCTCGCGTGGACGCACAACCGCGTGGAAGGCCGCAGCGAATACACGCAGCTTCTGTATGTGCCGAAGCACGCGCCGTTCGATCTGTGGAACCGTGAAACGCGCGGCGGGCTGAAGCTGTACGTGAAGTGCGTGTTCATCATGGATGACGCCGCGCAACTGGTGCCCGCGTATCTGCGCTTCGTGAAGGGCGTGGTGGATTCGGCGGATCTGCCGCTGAATGTATCGCGCGAAATTTTGCAGGAAAGCCGCGATGTGAAGGCCATCCGCGAAGGCGTGACCAAGCGCGTGTTGTCCATGCTCGAGGAAATCTCGACATCGTCCGCTGAAGCCACCGAAGACGCCGACAAGCAGAAGTACCAGACGTTCTGGAACGAGTCCGGTCAGGTGCTGAAGGAAGGCATCGGCGAGGACTTCAGCAATCGCGAGCGCATTGCCAAGCTGGTGCGGTTTGCATCGACGAATAGCGATTCGAGCGAGCAGACCGTGTCGCTCGCGGATTACGTCGCGCGCATGAAGCCCGAGCAGACGAAGATTTACTACGTCACCGCCGACAACTGGCAGGCCGCGAAGGCAGTCCGCATCTGGAAGTGTTTCGCAAGAAGGGCGTCGAGGTGTTGCTGCTGACGGATCGCGTCGACGAATGGATGCTGTCGTTCTTGAATGAGTTCGATGGCAAGCCGTTGCAGAGCATCGCGCGTGGCGATCTGGATCTCGGCGCGTTGAACGACGAAAAGAAGCAGCAGGAAAAGGTCGGCGAAGAGTTCAAGCCGCTCGTCGAGAAGATGAAGGAAGCGCTCGAAGGCAAGGCGAAGGACTTGCGTCTGACGTTCCGCTTGACCGATTCACCGAGCTGTCTCGTCGCGGATGAAGGCGATATGAGCGGTTATCTGCAACGCATGCTGAAGGCGGCGGGACAGAACGCGCCGCAGGCGGAGCCGATTCTGGAAGTGAATCCGGAGCATCCGCTGGTGAAGGCGTTGAGCGCGGAAAACGCGAATTTTGCGGATTGGTGTCATTTGTTGTTCGATCAGGCGCTGCTGGCCGAAGGCGGGCAACTGGACGATCCGGCGAGTTTTGTGAAGCGGACGAATGCGTTGTTGTTGGCGCGTTGAGTTGCTGATCTAACGCTGGGAGAAGGCGCGCCGCCGGGGAACCGGCGGCGCGTTTTTTATTTCGGCTTGCGGTCTTTGTTCGACTGCGCAAGTACCGATGCGGCGAGCTTCTTCGTCTCCTTAGAATACTTCGTGCTATGAAGCGCTTCGCTGACCTTGTGTTCCATCTCTCCGCGCTGGTTTGCGTATGCGTATGCGTATGCGTATGCGTATGCGAGAGCGCGGAAGCCGCGAGACTCTTTTTGATCGAAGATGCCTTCGGATCATGCAGCGTTTCCGCCGCGAGCTGCGCAACTTTTTGCGATGTCTGTTTCTTGTTTTCCGCCATGTCGTGGCCCCTTGTTTTGACAGTTCGATGTTTTCGCCCCGCGAGCGCGAGGTGCGCCAGTTTCTGTCGATCGTCACACAGCTTCCATACGAATCGTCCTAAGCGAGTGAGCCTTTTATAATCACCGTCATGCCCACCAATCCCTCCGACGCTCACTGGCGCGTGACACCGCGCGCATCGCTGGGGGCGCATCGAAAAGACTGGCTCACACGCGGCGGTTCGCTCACCGCTCACTTGCGCACGCTCGGCACGGTGACGGTCGACGTCACGCGCGAAGCCGTCGATATCCCCTGGCGCGATGAATCGCACGCACTCGGCATCTCGCCGCGCACGCCGGTCTGGACGCGCGAAGTCGTGCTCAAAGTGGATGACGTGCCGTTCGTCGTCGCGCATAGCATCGTGCCGCTCGAACACAGCGCGAGCATCTGGCAATCGATGCGCCGTCTTCGCACGCGCCCGCTCGCGGAGCTGCTTTATAGCGACAGCAGCGTATCGCGTTCGATGTTGGTGAATCGAATGATTACGGCGCGGCATCCGCTGCATCGACTGGCTTCGGGACATGCAAGTACGCTCGTCGCGCGCCGTTCGATCTTCAAGCGTCACGACGCGCCGCTGATGGTCACCGAATGCATGCTCGATGCGCTCTGGCTCAAGCTCGACGCGATGCACAGCGCGCATCATCATCGCGATCATGCGCGCGCGTACAAGCACCTGAGTTCGCACGCAAAACGCGTCGTGCGCGGCGAGGCGAGGCGAAATGAAACTCGACGGCTTCGCGCCCATCGGCGATGAACACACGCATACGCTCATCCTCGGCAGCTTTCCCGGCGTTGCATCGCTTAACGCCACGCAGTACTACGCGCATCCGCGCAATCAGTTCTGGCGTCTCGTTGGCGCGGCGATCGATGAACCCTTGCACGAGTTCGCCTACGACGATCGCCTGAAAACGCTCGTCGAACACGGCATCGGACTATGGGACGTGCTCGCCGCGTGCGAGCGCGAAGGCAGTCTGGACAGCGCGATCCGCCATGCATCGCCGAATGATTTCGATGCGTTCCGCACGCGTTTTCCGATGCTGCGCAAGGTCTGCTTCAACGGCAAGACATCGGGGAAATTCGCGCCGGTGATCGGCGCGGTGGGCTACGCGACGCTCGTGCTTCCGTCGTCCAGCGCAGCCAATGCTATCCTCTCGTTCGACCAAAAACTGCGCATCTGGCGCGATATTCTCAGCACACAATGACGAATCTGATCAAGTGCGCGTCGGCGGAAGCGCGCGTTCGGCTGCAAGAAAGACAGCGGCAAGCAAAATTGCAAGCAAAGCCGTGAAGACGATGACCTCGCCAACGCGCCGCGCAAGCCGCGTTTCGCGCCCGTGACGTTCTCGGAAGAGGGCGGCGTGCGTTGCACTTCGGCACGAAGTGGATTCAAGGTGCGATGCGCATCCGCAAGCCCGATCACATCGAGCTCGAATACGCGCAGCAGATGATGGCGTGGCTGCTTTTTCTGGAAACGCCCGAGCGCATCGTGCAACTGGGTCTGGGCGCGGCGGCGCTCACCAAGTTCAGCTATCGCTTTCTGAAGCGTGCGAAGGTCGAGGCGGTCGAACTGAATCCGGCCGTGGTGATCGCCGCGCGCGCGATGTTCGAACTTCCCTACGATGACGCGCGCCTCACCGTCACCGAACAGGACGCGTGGGAGTTCGTGAATGATCGCGCGAATCACGGCACCATCGGCGCATTGCAAATCGATATCTACGATGCCACCGCGCGCGGTCCCGTGCTCGACAGCGTGTCGTTATCGCGCGTGCCGGGCGTGTCTGACGCCGCAAGCGGGCGTGGTCACGATCAACCTGTTCGGCGATCATCCGAGCTTCGTGCGCAACATGAAGCATCTGAACGAAGCGTTCGATCGCCGCGTGATCGCACTGCCGGAAGTGCACGACGGCAATCGCATCGCGATCGCGTTCGCGGGTCCGTTGCTCGATATCTCTTTCGATGCGCTCAACGAACGGGCGAAGCTGATCGAATCGCAACTCGGTTTGCCCGCGCGCAAGTGGGTCAAGGGACTTGCGCAAAGCGCGGGCGTATCGCTGAGCGGTTCGTTCTCCATCTGAAGCCAAGCACCAAACCGGGGCGCGGCAAGTGCCACGCCCCGTCCGGTAAGACTTTCTGGTCTGCCGAATGCTCGGGATTCCCCTTGTTCAAGCGGACTTTGACGGTCCCTATACTCCCTCCGTTATTTCGGGGCGCTTGATGCGGCACGTCCACCCGAGAACCGGCGATGCCGGGCCGCATCGACAAAAGCGAATGCTCATCAAAACAAAGGGGAGACCGTCATGGCTCACGAAGCCTCGACTGGCACCGGACAACCGCGCAACAAGCATTGGCTTTGGCTTTGGCTTTGGCTTTGGCTTTGGCTTTGGCTTTGGCTTCTGATCCTTCCGTGGATCGGTGTGGTGTGGGTGCCATTTTACAACAAGGTGGAGCCCGTTCTGTGGGGCTTCCCGTATTTCTATTGGTATCAGCTGCTGTGGGTGCTGATCAGCGCGGTGATTACCGCGATCGTCTATAAGAAGACCAAGGCGTTGCCGTCGAAGCGGCAAGGAGGTGCGCGATGATGAACATGATCGCAACCTTCGTCTTCGTGCTGTTCTTAGTCGGTGTCACGATTTTCGGCTTTATCGCCCCGCACTGGCGCAAGGGCGATCTCGCCCAGCTCGATGAATGGGGCCTCGGCGGCCGGCGCTTCGGCACCGTCGTCACGTGGTTTCTGCTCGGCGGCGATCTCTATACCGCGTACACGTTCGTGGCCGTTCCGGTGCTCGTGTTCGGCGCGGGAGCGACGGGCTTCTTCGCGCTGCCGTACACCATTCTCATCTATCCGTTCGTGTTCGTCGTGTTCCCGAAGCTGTGGAGCACCGCGAAGCGTCATGGCTACGTGACCGCCGCCGACTTCGTGCACGCGCGCTACAACAGCCGTATGCTGGCGCTCGCCATCGCGCACGGGCATTGTTGCGACGATGCCGTATATCGCGCTGCAGTTGGTGGGTATCGAAGTGGTGATCGGTGCGCTCGGTTTTTCGACGCAAGGATTGGTGGGCGATTTGCCGCTGATCATCGCGTTCGCGATTCTCGCCGCGTACACGTCACGTCCGGCCTGCGCGCGCCCGCGATGATCGCGGTGGTGAAGGACATCCTCATCTACATACCATCATTGCGGCGATGATCGTGATCCCCGCGCAACTCGGCGGTTTCGGCCACATCTTCAGCACCGTGCCGCCTGAAAAGCTGCTGCTCAAAGCGCCCGATGCCGCGAGTCTGAACGGCTACAGCGCCTACGCGACGCTCGCGGTCGGCTCGGCGCTCGCGCTCTTCCTGTATCCGCACTCGGTCACGGCGATTCTCTCGTCCAACTCGGGGAACACGATCCGCCGCAACATGTCGCTGTTGCTCGCGTATTCGCTCGTGCTCGTCCTGCTCGCGCTTCTCGGCTACATGGCGCTGGCATCGGGCGTGAAGGACATGCCGGAATACGCGTCGTACTTCAAAGCTTACGGCGCGAACTTCGCGGTGCCGGCGCCGTTCCTGCACTACTTCCCGTCGTGGTTCGTGGGCGTGGCGTTCGCGGCGATCGGCATCGGCGCGCTGGTTCCGGCGGCGATCATGTCGATTGCGGCGGCGAACCTGTACACGCGCAATGTGCATCGCGAGTTCATCAACACGTCGATGACGCTGGATCAGGAAACCAACGTCGCCAAGCTCGTGTCGCTGATCGTGAAGGTCGGCGCGGTCGAGTTCATTCTCGCGCTACCGCTGACCTACGCCATTCAGTTGCAACTGAATGGCGGCATCTGGATCATCCAGACACTGCCCGCACTCGTGCTCGGCCTCTATACGCGCGTGCTCGATCATCGCGGTCTGCTCGGCTGGGCGGTGGGCATCGGCGTGGGCACGTGGATGGCCGTATCGTTGCAACTGAAAGGCTCGATCTATCCGCTGCATCTGTTTGGCTATGTGATTCCGGGTTACGCCGCCGTGTGGGCGCTGATCGTGAATCTGGTCGTGTCGATCGTCGTGTCCGTGCTCGTGCGCGCTCGGCCTCAAGCGTTCGGAAGACCGCACGCGTCCGGAAGACTATCTGGATATCGTGGAAAACTGATCCGGCGCGGTGCATGAAATGCTGGTAAAACGCCCGTAACAGCCTGATGGCCGTTGCGGGCGTTTTCATTCGATGCGAGCGAATCATGTTATCTCCGACATCCCCGGCCGCGCGGCGCGGAAGGATCGCGCGGCTTCTGCACGCGTTCGCGTCGCGGTACTTTCGCTACCGGCACGCGAACCTGATCCACGCGATCCGCGTCGCGCTCGGCATGGCGACTTCGTTTCTCGTGACGACCGCGGCATCGACGTGCCGCACGGCGTGTGGGCGTCGGTGTCGCTGCTGGTGGTGATCGGCGGCTTGCAGCACTACGGCAATATCCGCAAGAAGGCGGCGGAACGCGCGCTCGGCACCATGCTCGGCGCGACGTTTGGGCTGTTTCTGATCCTCGTGCAGACGCTTTTCGGCTCGCTCTTTCTGTTCTTTCTGCTGATGTCGCTGATCGCGGGCGGCTGCGCGTATTACGCAATCGGCAAGGCGGGCTATGTCGCGCTTCTCACCGCGATCACGATGGTCATCGTTTCAGGACACGGCGATTTGCCGTTGAGCACCGGCCTGTGGTGCACGCTGAACGTGCTGATCGGCATTGCGATCGCGCTGGCGTTTTCCTTCGTTTTGCCGCAATACGCGATGTTTTCCTGGCGCTACCGGCTCGCCGACAATCTGCGCGAATGCGCGCGGCTTTACGGCACGCCGCTGATCGCCGAGGAAACCACGCGCCGCTTATTCGCGATGAGTCAGCGCCTCGTGCAATCGCGCACGCTGATGGAATCGGTGGTAAAGGAGATGGATTTGCCGATCGCGCGGCTGGAGGAGATTCAGCGGCTGCATTGATCAATCCTCGCCGCGCTCGAAATGCTCGTCAATTCGATGCCCGAAGTCGCGACGCTCAAAGGCGGTTTCGCGCTCGCCTGCACGCCGCGTGAATTCGAAGTTCGGCAGCAATTGCTGCAGATGGCGCGCGCTGCGTTTCGGGCGCGTGAGCTTGCTGTATCGGCGCAACGAGGCGTAGCCGGATGTGCCGGAAGTGTGTGACCGGCAAGTCAACTCGTCCACGCAAGGCATGCACTGGCTCGTGATGCGTTTCTCGGAGCAAGTCGAGCGGCTGCGCTTGCGGCTGACGGAAATCGAGCGGAACTGGAATATCGAGGGCGCGCGGCCGCTGAATCAATAAAAAAGCGGCGGTTCGATAAAGAACCGCCGCTTTGCCTGCACCTGAAGCGCCGAAAACTTACTGCAACGCCGTAATCAGCTTTTCCAGCTTGATCGCATCGGCCGCGAACGCGCGGATGCCTTCAGCGAGCTTTTCGGTCGCCATCGCATCGTCGTTGACGAGGAAGCGGAAGGTCGGTTCATCGACCGAAATCTTTTCGATGTTCTCGCTCTTGCCCGATTCCGGCGACAGCTTGCGCTCCACCTTGTCGTTGCTATCGGCGAGCTTTTTCAGCAGATCCGGGCTGATCGTGAGCAGAT
>LFMX01000010.1 GCA_001184405.1 Candidatus Burkholderia humilis | reverse complement strand
GCGGCGTGAACGAGGCATCGAGCAAGCGCAAGGGTGGCAAGTTCGCGGCGGTCGCCGTGATGGGCGCGTTGTCCGCGCTCGTCGTCGGCGCATGCATGACGGCGCCGCTCTTCGCGGTGCTTGCGTTTATCGCGCATACGGGCAACGCCGTGCTCGGTGGCGTGGCGCTGTTCGCGATGGGCATCGGGCTTGGCGTGCCGTTGCTGATTATCGGGCTGGGCGCGGGGGCGGTGCTGCCGCGCGCGGGCGTGTGGATGGACGGCGTCAAGGTGTTCTTCGGCGTCGTCTTGCTGGCGGCGGCGTTGTGGATCGTGTGGCCGGTGATCGGCGGCGTCGTGCAGATGCTGCTGGCGGCGTTGTGGCTGCTGATCGAGGCTGTATCGCTGGGGCTTTTTGCGCCTGCAGCTTCGGTGAATATCTGGAAGCGCCTCGGGCGCGGTTTCGGCGCGGCATGCGCCGTATGGGCCGCGACCTTGCTCGTGGGCCTCGCCGCAGGATCGAACGATCCGTTGAAACCGCTCGCCGTGTTGACATCGCGCGGGACGAACGGTGCGGCGGCGACACAAGCACAACAAGGCCCGACGTTCGCGCCGGTGCGTTCATCGGCGGAACTGGATTCGGCGGTCAAAGCCGCCGCGAAGCCCGCCATGCTCGATTTCTACGCGGACTGGTGCGTCTCCTGCAAGGAAATGGAGAACCTCACGTTCTCCGATATCCGCGTCCAGGCGCGTCTCGCGCAACTCAATCTGCTGCGCGCGGACGTCACGGCGAACAACGCTGACGATCAGGCGCTGCTCAAGCGCTTCAAGCTGTTCGGTCCGCCGGGCATTATCTTCTTCGATGCGCAAGGCAACGAAGTCGCGCGCGTCGTCGGCTATGAATCGGCGGAGAAGTTTCTGAAGAGCCTGGACAAAGCCAGTTAAAAAAAGGGCGATGCCGCATGCATCGCCCTTTGATCTTCGGCACGACTTTAGGCAGACGCCCGCAAAATCCGCGCGGCATCCAGCGCAAAGTACGTTAGCACGCCGTCCGCGCCCGCGCGCTTGAACGCGAGCAGCGCTTCCATCATGACCTTGTCGTGATCGATCCAGCCGTTTTGCGCGGCGGCCTTGATCATCGCGTATTCGCCGCTCACCTGATACGCATACGTCGGAAAACGGAACTCGTCCTTCACGCGACGCACGATATCCAGATACGGCATGCCCGGCTTGACCATCACCATGTCTGCACCTTCCTCGATATCCATGCGCACTTCGCGCATGGATTCGTCAGTGTTGGCCGGGTCCATCTGATACGTCATCTTGTTGCTCTTGCCGAGATTCGCGGCCGAGCCGACGGCATCGCGGAACGGGCCGTAGAACGCCGACGCGTACTTCGCCGCGTACGCCATGATGCGCGTGTGGATATGATCCTCGCTTTCCAGCATCTCGCGGATCGCGCCGATGCGCCCGTCCATCATGTCCGAGGGCGCGACGATATCCACGCCCGCTTCGGCCTGCACGCGCGCCTGCTCGACGAGAATCTCACTGGTTTCGTCGTTCTTCACGTAGCCTTCTGCATCAAGCACGCCGTCTTGGCCGTGGCTCGTGTACGGATCGAGCGCGACATCGGTGAGCACGCCGAGCATCGGGAAGTTCTTCTTCAGCTCGCGCACGGCGTGCGGAATCATACCGTCGGCGTTGGTCGCCTCGCGGCCGTCCGGCGTTTTCAGCGACGGCTCGATCGCCGGAAACAGCGAAATGACCGGCACGCCGAGTTCGACGCATTGCTCGGCCACCTTTATCAGCAGATCGACGGACGTGCGCTCGACGCCGGGCATCGACGCGACTTCCTGGCGCACATTCGTCCCTTCGACGATGAACACCGGATAAATGAGGTCGTTGGTCGTGAGGATGTTTTCGCGCATCAGACGGCGCGAGAAGTCATCGCGGCGCATGCGGCGCGGGCGATGATGGGGATAAAAGCTCATGTTTTACTCGATTCCGAAGGATCTTCAGGGGAGGTCGAAAACGTGCTCCGACACGCCGAAAGCCTTATGGAACAAGCCTTCGAGCACATCTTAAACTGTTTTGAGACAATGGTATCGCATATCGAGCGAGCGAGGCGCTTGCCGCCGGACTCCCCGCTTCTCCTCCCTGAGCGGGTGCCTGTCGTTATTCGATTAGGCTATTAACCCGCCGTCATGCGGTGGGGTTTTTTATGCCGCCGCGGCGGGTTCGTCCGATGCGTTTTTCTCAGGTACGAGCCAGCTCTCGATCAACTCGTGCGCCTCTTCCAGACCGGTGCGCTGCAACGCGGAAAAGAGCTGCACGCTCAACTCGCCGCGATAGCCCGCGTCCGTGTATTCCTTGAACGACTTCTGCGTGGCGCGCAGGGAATTGGTCATTTCCTGTCGCGTCAATTTGTCGCATTTTGTGAGGAGTGCGTGGATCGGCTTACCGGTCGGCGTGAACCAGTCGATCATGATGCGATCGAGGTCCGTCAGCGGACGGCGCGAATCCATCATCAGGATCATGCCGCGTAGTTGCGCGTGGCTTTGTAGGTACGTGGATAGCAAGCGCTGCCAATGTTCCTTCGCCGCGCCGGGGACTTCGGCGTAACCGTAACCGGGCAAATCGACGAGAAAGCCCGCGGGATCGTCCTGCGGCCCGACGCTGAAGTAATTGATGTGCTGCGTGCGCCCGGGCGTCTTACTCGCGAACGCGAGCCGCTTCTGGTTGCACAAGATATTGATGGCCGTCGATTTCCCCGCATTCGAGCGCCCGCCAAACGCGATTTCCGGCTGCGGCGTAGCCAGCAGATCGCGCAAATGATTGATGGTGGTAAAAAAGCGGGATTGATGGAGCAGATATGACATTTGGCGGGTCGTCTGAAAAAGCTGCGAAAACTGATAGCCCTGAGAACCCGGCAAATACTGGGCATGCCCCGACTGGCGTCTTTGCGTGTATCGAGTTATTGTACAATATGACGGATTTTTAAAGACTCGCAGAAGCGAGCACAGGCACGCCGAAAGGCTGACCCAACAAGGAGCGAGACAGTTTTCGGGGCACTTTTAGAGCCCTTTCGTTCGGGTGCTTTGTGTTTGTGGCGAGTCGCGGTCGCCGTCGTTTTTTGCAGAACCTCACATTCTCACAAGACGAAAAACAGGGTACGCGAATGAACCGACTGTACAAGTCTCTGATGGTGATTCAGGCAGCGGCGGCTTTCGGGAGTTTGGCGGTATCGGTTTCAGTGAATGCGGCGGAGCCCGCGCAACTGGCCAAGCCGGATGTCGCGCGCGGTCAGGCCATCGCAACTCAGGTGTGCGCGGTGTGTCACGCGGCCGACGGCAACAACGCCGGCGCTGCGTTTCCCAAGCTGGCGGGTCAGCACGCGGAATACATCGTCAAGCAATTGAAGGATTACAAGACGCAGCCGGGCGCAAAGGCGCCAGCGCGTAACAATCCGATCATGGCGGGTATCGCGGGCGCGTTGAACGAGCAGGATATGGCGAATGTCGCGGCGTATTTCGCGTCGCAGAAAGCCAAACCGAGTTACGCGCGCGACAAGAACGACGTCGCGCTCGGGCAGAAGATTTATCGCGGCGGTATCGCGGATAAGGGCATACCGGCGTGCGCGGCGTGCCACGGCGCGACCGGCATGGGCATTCCGGTGCAGTATCCGCGGCTGTCGTGGCAGTGGGGCGATTACACGGTCGCGCAGTTGAACGCGTTTGCATCGGGGCAACGCCCCAACAGCGAGCCGATGCACCAAATCTCCTCGCGCCTGAACGAAGCGGAAATGAAAGCGGTCGCGGACTACATCGCAGGTTTGCACTAAACGCATCGAGCAGCGTCCAGCGGTTCCCGGCGCGAAAGCGAGAAAACAGGGAATCGCCCATACTACGAAGCCGGTCCAGGCAGCACAACGAGGCCGGCGCAAAAGAAAAGGGTGGGACGTCGGTCATCAGACCGTTCGCGTCTCCACCCTTTTTTGCTGTCCAGCCGGAGTTTGAATGAGCGTCACCACATCGGGAATGCAGTCGAAGTCGAGTTGTCGCGCGGTCAGGCATTTCGTCGAGCTGGTCAGTTCGATGCGTTTCGTCATCGCGTTGCTGGTCGTGCTGGCGATTGCGAGCATCATCGGAACGGTACTGACGCAGGACGATCCGTATCCGAATTACGTCAATCAGTTCGGCCCGTTCTGGGCGGACATTTTCCGCGGACTCAGCATCTACACCGTGTATAGCGCATGGTGGTTCATGCTGATCCTGATCTTCCTCGTCATTTCCGTGTCGCTGTGCGTGATCCGCAATGGCCCGAAGATGATCGCGGATATCAAGAGCTGGAAGGATCGCGTGCATGAAGGCGGGCTGCGCGCGTTCCATCACAAGGGCGAGTTTGCGGTCGGCGCAGATCGCGCGAAGACCACGGCGACGCTCGAGCGCCTTGCCGCGAAGATGGGCTATCGTACCGTCACGCGGCAGACCGATAACGGCGCGACGCTCATCGCCGGCAAGTGCGGCGCGATGACGAAGATCGGCTATATCTTGGCGCATCTGGCGATCGTTGTGATCTGCGTGGGCGGTCTGCTCGACAGCAATCTGCCGATCAAGCTGCAAATGTGGATGTTCAACAAGTCGCCGATCAACTCCAACGCGGTCATCAACGACATTCCGCCGAAGCATCGTCTGTCGACGTCGAATCCGACGTTCCGCGGTTATGCGTGGGTTCCGGAAGGGCAGTTCGTCGGCACGGCCATTCTGAATCAGCCGGCTGGATCGATCATTCAGGACTTGCCGTTCTCCATTCAGCTCAATAAGTTCATCGTCGATTACTACTCGACCGGCATGCCGAAGCTCTTCGCGAGCGATATCGTCGTGATCGATCACAAGACCGGAAAGCGCATTCCGGCGCGCATCGAAGTGAACAAGCCGTTCACGTATGAAGGCGTGTCGATCTATCAGTCGTCGTTTCAGGACGGCGGTTCGAAGCTCGAGATGACCGCCTGGCCGATGTCCGGCGGCAGCGCCAAGACGATGCCGTTCAATGGCGCGCTCGGCGGCACCGCGCCCATCGACGCGAAAATCGCGGGCGCGCAGGGCGAAACCGTCGAGTTCACGGATTTCCGCGCGATCAATGTCGAGAATATGACCGATGGCAACGGCACGCCGGTCGCGCGCGGTGTCGGCAAGAAGGAAACGCTGCGCGACGCGTTCGACGAGCGTCTCGGCTCCGGCGCGAAGACATCGAAACCGATGGATTTGCGCAATATCGGCCCGTCGGTGCAGTACAAGGTGCGCGGCACGGACGGTCAGGCGCGCGAATACAGCAACTACATGCTGCCCGTCGATGTCGCTGGCCAGTCGATGTTCCTCGCCGGCATGCGCGTGAGCCCGAACGATCCGTTCCGCTATCTGCGCATTCCCGCCGACGACCAACACTCCATCAAGCAATGGATGCTGCTGCGCGCCGCGCTCGCTACGCCCGCGACGCGCGAGGCGGCGGCGCACCGGTTTGCGCTGCGTTCGGTGCCGCAGGAAAACTCGGAGTTGCAGAAGCATCTGGAGGAAAGCGCCATTCGCGTGCTGAATCTGTTCGCAGGGGCGGATGCATCGGGCAAACCGGCGGACAATCCGCAGATGATTGGCGGCTTCCAAAGCGTCGCGGCGTTCATCGCCAAATCCGTGCCGAAGGGCGAGCAGGAAAAAGCCGCGGGCCTTTTGATGCGCATGCTCGAAGGCGCGATGTGGGACGTGTGGCAAATCGCGCGCGAGCAGAACGGCGAACCCGGCGCCAAGGTCGACGAAAAAAGCACCGCATTCGTCCAGGCGTCGATCAACGCGCTTTCTGACAGCTTTCTGTACGGTTCTCCCGTCTTTCTGCAGCTCGACAACTTCAGGCAAATCCAAGCTTCGGTATTTCAGTTGACGCGCGCGCCGGGTAAAAATCTGGTGTATCTTGGCAGCCTTCTGCTGGTCGTCGGCATTTTCGCGATGTTCTATGTTCGCGAACGCCGGCTCTGGTTCTGGCTCAAAGATAATAATGAGACAGGCGGCGCGAGCGTGCTGATGGCGATGTCCACCGCGCGCAGAACGCTCGACTTCGAGAAGGAATTCGTACGCACGCGTGCGCAGATCGCGGCGGCGCTGGGCGTATCGCCGAAAGCGGCGGCTGATCCGGTCCCGGCATCCGGCGGCGCATCGCATGCGCAAACGCAATCCGAGGCGTCAAGCTCGGAAGTTTCGACACGGTAAGATCATGGACCTCACACAAACCTCCTCTCACGCAGCCGCTAAGACGGAGCGTCCGGCATCGGGCTTGCCCGACATCGAAGTGTTCGACGATCGCCCGTTTCTGCGTAGGCTCACGCCCATCGACTGGCTGTTCGCCCTCGCGATGGTCGCGGCGGGCGCGGGTTTCGCGCTGAATCGCTATCACCCGTACATGGATGTGTACGACATGGCCGTGCTGATCGGCGCGGTGCCGACTTTCGTCGTGCTCGGCTGGCGATGGAAACCAGTGCGCCTGCTGATCGCGATGATCGCCGTGCTGTCGCTGTTTTCCATTCAGCTTTATCAGCACGATCTCGCGCGCGCCGAGACGAACTTCTTCCTCAAATATTTCCTGTCGAGCCAGTCCGCGATTTTGTGGATGAGCGCGCTCTACATTCTCGCGACGCTGTTCTACTGGATCGGCCTGATTTCGCGCTCCCAAACGGGCGGCGCAATTGGTTCGCGCATGACATGGGTCGCGGTGCTGATGGGCTTCACCGGCCTGATGGTGCGCTGGTACGAGTCGTATATGATCGGCAGCGACGTCGGCCATATTCCGATTTCGAACCTCTACGAAGTGTTCGTGTTGTTCTGCCTGATCACGTCGCTATTCTATCTCTACTACGAACAGCATTATTCGACGCGGCAAATGGGCGCGTTCGTGCTGCTCGTGATCAGCGCAGCGGTCGGTTTCCTGATGTGGTATTCGATCGCGCGCGATGCGCAGCAGATTCAGCCGCTCGTGCCCGCACTGCAAAGCTGGTGGATGAAGATTCACGTGCCGGCGAACTTTATCGGTTACGGCAGCTTTGCGTTGTCGGCGATGGTTTCGGTCGCGTATCTGTCGAAGCAGCGTGGATTTCTCGCGGATCGCCTGCCGTCGCTCGAAGTGCTCGACGACGTGATGTACAAGTCGATCGCCGTCGGCTTCGCGTTCTTCACCATCGCGACCATTCTCGGCGCGCGGTGGGCTGCGGAAGCGTGGGGCGGTTACTGGTCGTGGGACCCGAAGGAAACGTGGGCGCTGATCGTCTGGCTGAACTACGCGGCGTGGCTACATATGCGTTTGATGAAGGGGCTGCGCGGCGCGGCGGCGGCGTGGTGGGCGCTGACGGGACTGCTGGTTACGACGTTCGCGTTCCTCGGTGTGAATATGTTCCTGTCGGGCCTGCACAGCTACGGCAAGCTCTGATTTCCGTTGCGCTTCGAAAAAAACCGCCATGCATCGCGCTGGCGGTTTTTTTCGTTCGATGATGGAATACGGGCATCCAAACTGCTGTTTCAACGTATTAGCATTCGTACGCGTCTGACGAAGAAGGAACGGGAAATGTGGATCAGAAAAAATCGCCACCTTTACGGCGATGACATCGCGAGTCATGAAATCACGCCGCGCGCGGTGTTCGAGAACCGGCGGCGCGCATTGCGTTCGATCGGCGCAACGGGTTTGATGAGCGATTTTGCGCACGCGACGCTGACATCGCCGGATGCGAAGGGCAAGAAGCTCGCCGCGACGACCAACGCGAAGTTCGTGGCATCAGACAAGCCGACGCCGTTCAAGGACATCACGACCTACAGTTCGGCACCGACAAGAACGATCCGGCCGAGCACGCGGGCAGCTTGCGTCCGCGCCCGTGGAAAGTGTCGGTTGAAGGCGCGATCAAGAATCCGAAGGTCTACGACATTGACGAAATTCTGAAGCTCGCGCCGCTCGAAGAACGCGTGTACCGGCTGCGCTGCGTCGAAGGCTCGTCGATGGTGATTCCGTGGATCGGCGTGTCGCTGTCCGAACTCATCAAGCGCGCCGAGCCGACGGGTAACGCGAAGTACGTGCAGTTCATCACGCTGAACGATCCGTCGCAGATGCCCGGTCTTTCCACGCCGATTCTCGAATGGCCGTATTCCGAAGGTCTGCGCATGGACGAAGCGATGAACCCGCTCACGCTGCTGACCGTCGGGCTGTATGGCGAAGTGCTGCCGAATCAGAATGGCGCGCCCGTGCGTATCGTCGTGCCTTGGAAGTACGGCTTCAAGAGTGCGAAGTCGCTGGTGAAAATCCGCTTCGTCGAGAAGTAGCCGCCGACGAGCTGGAACCTGTACGCGCCGAGCGAGTACGGTTTTTATTCGAACGTGAATCCGAACGTCGATCATCCGCGCTGGAGTCAGGCGACGGAGCGGCGTATCGGCGAGGACGGGTTTTCACGCCCAAGCGCAAGACGCTCATGTTTAACAGATACGGCGAACAGGTTGCGTCGATGTATTCGGTCATGGATCTCAAGAAGAATTTCTTAGCGATGTCGTTCGCTTCTCAGATCAAAAGCGCGCGCGTTGCGTCCGGTCCGCGTTGGGTCGTGCCGGCGAAAGTCGTCGTGTTTATCGCGATGCTTTTGCCGTTGGCGCGGCTCGTTGCGCTTGGCTTTAGCGGCGGTTTAGGCGCGAATCCGATCGAGTTCATCACGCGTTCGACCGGACTGTGGACGCTCATTTACCTATGCATCACGCTGGCGATCACGCCCGTTCGCCGTCTCACCGGCGTGACCGCGCTCGTGCGCTTTCGGCGCATGATCGGCCTGTTCACGTTCTTCTTCGCCGTGCTGCATTTCACGACGTACATCTGGTTCGATAAATGGTTCGATGTCGCCGGGATGTTCAAGGACATCGGCAAGCGGCCGTTTATCACGGTCGGATTCGCGGCGTTCGTGTTGTTGATTCCGCTCGCCGCGACATCGCCGAAAGCGATGGTCCGCAAGCTCGGACGACGCTGGCAAACGCTGCACCGAACGATTTATGTGATCGCCGTACTCGCCATTCTGCATTTCTGGTGGATGAAGTCGGGCAAGCACGATCTCGTATTGCCGAAGATTTACGGTGCGATCGTGATCGTGCTGCTCGGCTGGCGTTTGATCGCGTGGCTCAAAGCGCGATCGCGACGCGCATAAAAAATCGACGCGTTTCAGGCGTCGATTTTTCGTTGGAGCGCTTAACGCTCAATCCGGCAAGATCGATTCGAGCGCAAACAACTGCTTCACTTCTTCGCGCTCACGTACGAGCCGCGCGCGTTCGCCATCGACCATGATTTCGGCGGCGCGCGCACGCGTGTTGTAGTTCGAGCTCATCACGAAACCGTACGCGCCCGCGGAACAGATCGCCAGCAAATCGCCCGGCGCGATGGCCAGTTCGCGATCGCGCCCGAGCCAGTCGCCGCTTTCGCACACGGGACCGACGACATCGTATTTGTGCGTTTGAATGTCATCACGCTTCACGACCGGCACGATGCGATGAAACGCCTGATACATCGCGGGACGCGCGAGATCGTTCATGGCGGCATCGACGATGGCGAAGTTCTTTTCCTCGCCCGGCTTCAGATATTCGACGCGCGTTACCAGCACGCCCGCATTGCCGACGAGCGAACGCCCCGGCTCGAAATACACTTCGCGATGACCATGCCCGCGCGCATCGACGCGATCCAGAATGGTCTTCACGAACACGCCTATATCCGGCGGCGTTTCATCGTCGTACGTGATGCCCAGACCGCCGCCGACATCGACGTGATGAATATGCATGCCGTCCGCTTCGATCTGCTCGACGAGATCGAGCACCTTGTCGAGCGCATCGAGATACGGGCTGATTTCGGTGATCTGTGAACCGATATGACAGTCGATGCCGACGACTTCGAGATGGCTCATGGCATGCGCCGCGCGATACGTCGCGCGCGCCTCGCTGAACGCGACGCCGAACTTGTTCGCCTTCAGGCCGGTGGAAATATACGGATGCGTTTTCGGGTCGACATCCGGATTCACGCGCAGCGAAATGCGCGCCTTCTTGCCTAGCGCACCCGCGACTTCGTTGAGCGCGTGCAACTCGGGAATCGATTCGACGTTGAAACCCTTCACGCCCAGTTCGAGCGCCTCGCGCATTTCCGCCGCCGTTTTGCCGACGCCAGAAAACACCGTGTTTTCTGCTTTCCCGCTTGCCGCGATCACGCGCGCCAGTTCGCCCGCCGACACGATGTCGAAGCCCGCGCCCATGCGCGCGAACACGTTCAACACCGCGAGATTGCTGTTCGCCTTGACCGCGACGTGAACCGTGGCTTTGCGGCCGGCGCAGGCATCGGCGTACGCGTGATAGGCGCGCGTCAAGGTATCGCGCGAATAAATGTAGAGTGGCGTACCGAATTGTTCGGCGAGCGACGCGACGGAAACGCCTTCGGCGTGCAGCACGCCATCGACAGAGTGGAATGCGGAATCAGTCATGCTGGAGTCACTCGGGCGAAGATGCTGCCTTGGGCGCCGAATTCAGATTGGTTTCGGGCGCGAGCATCAGCGGCTGGCCCGAAGTGTTGGGCACGTCGCCGCTCTATGAATCGGCTTTCGAAGGCGGCGTATCCTGAAGGTCGGCGGGACGTTGCGGCAGCGGCGGCACCTGCGGCAGATAAAGCGGACCGCGCTGGCCGCACCCGCCGAGCGCGAGCATCGAAACGGCGCTGAGGCTCAAAGCCGCTACAATCGCGCTCATCCTGAAAACCACTTGCATGACCGTCCCTATACCGTTTATTCACGTTTAATCGATGGAGTTTAGCATGACAGACCAGGAATACCTGACGTTGGCGGAGGCCGCACTGAGCGCCATCGAGCGCGCCGTGGATGACGCCGATGCCGACATCGAATTCGAGCGCAGCGGCAATGTGCTGACGCTGGAGTTTGAAAACCGCACGAAGGTGATCGTCAATTTGCAGCCGTTGAAACATGAAATCTGGCTCGCGGCGAAGGCGGGCGGTTTCCACTACAAATATGTCGATGACCAATGGCGCGACACGCGCGACAACAGCGAATTTTTCGCGACGCTGAGCAAGTATTCGAGCGAACAGGCGGGCGAGGCGATCAGCTTCAAGGCATAAAAAAGGGCGAGTCACCGACTCGCCCTTTTTGCTTTCCGAGGCTCAATGCCCCTTGAACAGATTCATGATGTCCTGCTTTTCCTGCTCGCCGACTTCCGGCGCCAGCGTCGTGACACCCGACAAACCGCCTTCGGACGGCGGCGCCTGACTCACGCCGATTGTCGCGACAAAGCCGTGACCCGGCGTCATGTCGTCGTAGTACAGCTCGCCGCCAAGCGATGTCACATCCGGCGGTGTCATCGGCTTGTAGTCGGGAATGCTCTTCAGCGCGCGGCTCATGTAATCCATCCACACCGGCAGTGCGAGACCGCCGCCCGTTTCCTTGTCGCCGAGACTGCGCGGATTGTCGTAACCGATCCACGCAATCGCCACGAGCGTGCGCTGATAACCGGCGAACCAGGCATCGCGTGAGTCGTTTGTCGTGCCGGTCTTGCCCGCGAGATCGGTACGCTTCAACTGATTCGTCTTCGCGCCCGTGCCGCGTTGAGCCACGCTTTGCAGCAGGCTATTCATCACGAACGCATTGCGCGGCGTGATGGCGAGCGGCGCGCTTTGCTGCGCGACGAGCGGCTGCGGATGCGACACCACCGCGCCGTACGGGTCCGTAATATCGGCGATCAAATACGGATTCACGCGATACCCGCCGTTCGCGAACACCGCATAGCCCGCCGCCATTTGCAGCGGCGTGACCAGACCCGCGCCGAGTGCCATCGGCAGATAGGCGGGTTGCTTGTCGGCGTCGAACCCGAAGCGCGTAACATAGCCTTGTGCGTACTTCGTGCCGATGTGATTCAGGATGCGGATCGACACCATGTTCTTCGAGCGCTGCAACGCGGCGCGCATGGTCATCGGGCCATCGAAACCGCCGCCGTAGTTCTTCGGCTCCCACGCTTGACCGCCGGTTTCGGCGGCGCTGAAAAAGAGCGGACCGTCGTTGATGATCGTCGCCGGCGACAAACCCTTTTCCAGCGATGCCGAATAGATAAACGGCTTGAAGCTCGAACCTGGCTGACGCCACGCTTGCGTCACGTGATTGAACTTGTTCTTGTTGAAGTCGAACCCGCCGACGAGCGCGCGGATCGCGCCGTCCTGCGGCACCATCGACACGAACGCGCCTTCGACTTGCGGCAATTGCGTGATGATCCAGTTGCCGTCGTCGTCTTTCATCAGGCGCACGATCGCGCCCGGACGAATGCGCGCGTTCGGCTGCGCTTTCGGGCTGAGCGCGAACGCGACAAACTTGAGATCGCTGCCGCTCATCGTCGCCACGTTTCCGTCGATCAAACTCGCCTTCACTTCCTTCGGGCTCGCCGACGTCACCACCGCCGCGACGATTTCACCGTTGTCCGGATGCTCGGCGAGCGCATCGTCGATGGCTTGCTTGCGGTCGTCCGCATTCGACGGCAACTCGATATAGCCCTCCGGCCCGCGATATCCATGCCGATGCTCATAGTCCATCAGACCCTTGCGTACCGCGCGATACGCCGCGTCCTGATCGGCGGAATCGATCGTCGTCACGACGTTCAGGCCGCGCGTATACGCTTCCTCGCGATACTGCGCGTACATCATCTGACGCACCATTTCCGCGACATATTCCGCGTGCACGCTGAATTCGCGCCCCTGACCCTTCACGACGAGCGGCTGACTCGCGGTCTTTTCGTATTCGTCCTGCGTAATGAAGTTCAGCGCGCGCATGCGTTGCAGGATGTACTCCTGACGCACCTTCGCGCGCTTCGGATTCACAACTGGGTTATACGCGGAAGGCGCTTTGGGCAGACCCGCGAGCATCGCGGCTTCGGCGAGCGTAATGTCCTTCAGATCCTTGCCGAAATACACGCGCGCCGCGTTCGCGAAACCGTAGGCCCGCTGGCCGAGATAGATCTGATTCATATACACCTCGAGAATCTGATCTTTCGTCAGCGCGCGTTCGATCTTGTACGCGAGCAGCATTTCATAGATTTTGCGCGTGTACGTTTTCTCGCTCGACAGGAAGAAGTTGCGCGCGACCTGCATGGTGATCGTGCTCGCGCCCTGCGATGCGTGGCCGTTGCTCAGCGCCACCGTGCCCGCACGCAGAATGCCGGTCAGATCGACGCCGCCGTGATCGTAAAAGCGCGCGTCCTCGATGGCGAGCACCGCTTTTTTCAGATGATCCGGCACATCCTTGATACGCACGACGCTGCGCCGTTCTTCACCGAACTCGCCGATCATCACGTGATCGGTCGTATAGATGCGCAGCGGCACCTTCGGTTTGTAGTCGGTGAGCGCATCGAGCGACGGCAGATTCGGCATGGCGACGACGAGCGCATAGCCGAGCACGAGGCCCGCGCAGACGATCATCGCGAAAAAGCTGACGACGAGTCCTAGCAGCAACCGCCGCCACAGCGGGCGCTTCGGTTTCTTGCCCTGAGGCGGCTGGGACGGCGAGTTGTTCGGGGAATCAGATTGCATAGCACCACCAAAAACGGTCACGCGATTATAGCCGTCCGGGTTTAGGAGATTTCCGAAGGCTTTCATCGTATGCGCCGCGTGACCCGCCGCATCGATTCGTCTACTCGAACAGTCTTCGTTTCATCCGATGCGCGTGGCAGCGAGCGCGCGCCGTCTCTTCAAGATACCCGCGTTCGCGTCCGGAATCATCCTCTCATCGCGAGAATTGGCCATTCGGACGAATGTTCGCCGTTCACGACCTTCACGACAATTTTCTTAATGCAGCGGCCGAACGGTTCGGTGCGCATTTGAAGAAAGAGGGCGTTGATGGAAAAGCAGAAGATCTTGCGCGGCACGATCCGCACGGTGACGCGTCGTTACGCGGCGGGCATCGATGTGAGCGAGGATGCCGTGCGGCTTGCGGTCGTCAGCAAACGGCTGAGGGCGAATGCGTCGGTGTGTATCGAGCATCTGGAATGCGTGGCGCTTCCCGAAGGCGCGGTCGTGAACGGCGATCGTCGCGGCATTGTGCGAGGCGTTCGGGCGACTGACCGCAAACGGCGCGTGGCGTTCGCTGCGTTGCGCGATGGGTTTGTCCGCTGCCGTGACGCACATGATGAGCGTGCCGCTCACGCAACTGATCGACGTACACGACACGCAAGCCACGACAGGCGGCGATCCGTTCGGCCTACTCGAGGCCGTGCTCGCGGAGGCCGAGCGCGTGACGGGCATCGAGCGCGGCGCGCTGGCGGTCGACTGGGCCATTCAGACGCAGGACAACGGACGCACGCATGTGTCGATCGCGGCGACGGCGCGTCGGCATGTCGAGGCGCGCGTGGAGGCGGCCGCCGCGGCGGGCATCGCGCGCTATCGGCGATCGATGGCGAACCGGCTGGCTGCCGCGTTGCGCGCGATGCGCCAGTCCGGTTGCACCGAACTTGGCGCGGAGGCGCGTTATTTCGCGTGCTGGCTGGAAAACACCGGGCTGCACGGCTGGCTCATCGATGGCGACGAGATCGAGAACGAGGTGCGTTATCCCGCGCCGGAATACCGGAGCATGACCGAAGCGTTGCTCGATCTCGCGGGCGATCATGCGCCGGTCGATTGCATTTATCTAAGCGGCGAACTCACGCTGATGTCGAAAGCCGGTCTTGCCGTGGCCGTGCTTGCCAGGCTGTTCGATTGTCCCGTGCTGCCCTTCGAAGCCGCACCCAGTTGCAACGGCGCGGCCATCATCGATGGCGAGTTGCGGCATTCGTCGCGCTTCGCGGTCGCGTTCGGGCTGGCCTTGCGCGAGGTGACGCAATGAGCGCGGTCATTTCCAGCGGTTTCAATCTGCTGCCGTACCGGACGCGGCGGCGTCGCGAGGTGCGTCGCAGGCGGCTTGCGATGTTCGCGGCGGCGTGTGTCGCGGGCGGCGCGGCGGTAGGCGGCGTGATCGCGTGGGATGCATTCGAACACACGCGGCTCGAGTGGCAGCGTGCTTCGCTGGAAGCGTCGCTGCGCGCATCGGATGCGCAGGCGAAAGAGCACGCGCGGCTCGTGAGCGCGCAGGCCGAATCGCGGCGCGCGCGTCAGGCGGCGCCGCGCGACCGGTTCATCACGCTGCTCGAAGCACTCGCCGATACACCGCCGCAACGGGGCATCGCGCTACAACGCGTTTCGCAGCGCACGGATGAAGTCGAGCTTGCCGCGCTTGCGCCCGATTCGGCATCGGCGTCGCAATGGCTCAAGCGGCTGGAGCGCTTGAGCGGCGTGCAATCGGTGGAAGTGGTCGAGATGAAGCGTCGCGCGGATCCTCATCCGTCGGCGAGCGCTGAGCGATATGAATTCACCGCGCTCGTTCGATATGCGAAAGCATCCGCGCAATCCGTGAAAGGGACGAAATCATGAATGCGATTTCCATGACTCCACCGGCGCGCAGGAGCATCGCGCAATGGATCGCTCAGCCGATCGATGCGTGGTCGAATCGGCGAGTGGTTTGCAGTTCGCTGGCGCTGGCCGTCGCTGTTTTCGCGCTCGGTTTGCAGGCGTGGCAAGCGTCGGGCGCGAGCCAGATCGAGATCGCGTGTCAGGCGCTCGACGCTGCTCGGAGCCGTTCCAAAGAGATAGGTCAGATCAGCGCGGCGCTGCCCGACTTACGCGCCCGCGTCGCCGCCGATGCGCTCAAGCCCGAACACTGGAGCGCCGCCGATGCGCTGCACGCCATCGCGCAACTGGCCGCGCAAAGCGGATTGTGCGTGACGGAAATCGAGCCTTTGACGACGCGCGCCGGTTCGCCGCCGTCATTCGAACGCGCGCTCAAGTTTCGCGCGGACGGCGCGTTTGCCGAAATCCGCCGATTCATCGAAGCGCTGAGCGGATTGCCGCGTCTCGTCGCGTCCGAAAGCGTCCAGATCAAGCGGCAGGCGGGCACGCTTTCAGTCGATGCGAATCTGCGCTTGTACGAAACGCTGCCCGCTGTGCCGCTGCCGGAACCAACGCGCGCGGATGCGTTCGTCATCGATCCATTCAGCGCGGAAAACGCCGCGCGCAACGCGGAGTTGTTGCTCGTGGGAACGCTTGTCGGGCGGCATCGGGGAATGGCGTTGATACAGAACGGGACGGACATCCGCGGATTTGCGGCGGGGCAGACGCTCGGCGCGGAGTGCGTGGAAAACGTGGCGCGGCGTATCGTCGAGTTGTCGGGCGACGAAGGCAGCGCGCGCCCGCTGACGATGGCGGAGGATCGCAAATGACAAAGTTCTTTTTGCGACTGACGTGGGAATCGTTCGCTAGGCTCTTCGCGCCGACATACGCCGTATGTGCTGCCGAAGTGAAGAGCGTTTGCTATCGATCCGAGCGACGACTGAAGCGGAATTCGTTTGCCGGGCTTTTCGTGCTGAAGCACGTCGCACGCTCAGCGGAAGGGAAAAACTAGCGATATCTGGTGCGTCGACGACCAAACCGGCATTCGCTCGCCGCCATATTGACCGCGTTCTTGACACACACCGCCTGCGCTACCGAAGCCGCGCTGCCTCCGCTTCCCGCCGATTTCGAATCGCTCGCGGCGGACGACACAGCCACCGACGCAAGCATTCCGCCAAAACCCGAAACGCCGCCCGCGCTCGCCCCGGCGCCTACCGCCGCAGAGCCCGAGCCGCTTCTCGAAGGCCCGCCCGTACCACTCGCACCGCCTAGGCAATTGGGCCGCGATCACGACGACGGCAAGCCCATCACGCTCGATCTGAAAAACGCGGACCTCGGCGCGACGCTGCACTCCTTCGCGCGCTTCACGGGCATCAACATCATCGCGAGCGAGAAGGTGCGCGGATAAATCTCGCTAAATCTCGTCGATGTCCCGTGGCGGCGCGCGTTCGACACGCTTCTCGAAGTCAACGGACTCGCGATGGAAGAGCACGGCAACGCGATCTGGGTCGCGCCGGTCGCAGAACTCGCCGCGCACGAAAAACTGCGCTTCGAAACGCACGCGCGTCAGGCCGATCTCGAACCGCTCGCGAGCCGCACGTTCGTGCTGCGCTATCCGCGCGCGGAAGACGTGAGGAAGCTGCTGAGCGGCGCGGGCAACCAGCGCGTCTTGTCCAAACGCGGTTCCGCGATGGCCGATGCGCGCACTAATCTGCTCTTTGTGACCGATCTCGACGCCCGCATTCGTCAGATCGCCGATCTGATCGCGCTCATCGACAAACCGACGCCGCAGGTGATGATCGAGGCGAAAATCGTCGAAGGCGAAACGGGTTTGTCGCGCAATCTCGGCGTGAAGCTGGCCGTGTCGCCGACGAGCGATTCGTCGCGCGGATTGGCGGACGGCAAGGATGGCGTGGTATACGATCTACCAGCCGCGCCGATCAACGGTTTCGATGCGGCGACGGCCGGCATGACGCTGTTCGTCGCGCAGGCCACGCGGCTGCTCAATATAGAGTTGAGCGCGCTGGAGGCCGAAGGGCGCGGCAAAATCGTGTCGCGGCCGCGCGTGGTGACGGCGGATCGCGTGAAATCGGTGGTCGAGCAGGGCATGGAAGTGCCGTATCAGGCGAAAGTCGGCAATGGCATGTCGGGCGTGCAGTTTCGGCGCGCAACGCTCAAACTGGAGGTCGAGCCGCAAATCACGCCGAACGGGCACGTCATTCTGGATCTCGACATCACGAAAGACAGCGTCGGCGAGCAAACGGCGAACGGTCCGGCCATCCACACCAAACACGTGCAGACGCGCGTGGAAATGGAAGACGGCGGCACCGCGGGGATCGGCGGAATCTATTCCGAGGACGAGCACAGCGACGCCCGCGTGCCGGGCCTGTCGAAACTGCCGCTGATCAGCTGGCTGTTTCGCAACGATGCGCGGCGCAAGTCGAATAGCGAGCTCGTCATTCTGATCACGCCTCATGTCGTGGCGTCGAGCGGATAAAGCGCAATCCGGCTGAAACTCGACAAAGCGGGCGTTTTGCAATTAAGCTGCCGCACGAACAAATTTGATGAACTGAAAGGAAACCGAGTTGCAGGAAGGGCACGCGAACGCGAACATCTTTTTCGTCGGACTCATGGGGGCGGGCAAAACCACCGTGGGCCGTGCGGTTGCGCGCCGTTTGCAGCGCTCGTTCATCGACTCGGATCTGGAGATCGAAGCGCGCACAGGCGCCAAAATTCCGGTGATCTGGGAGCTGGAAGGCGAGACGGGCTTTCGGCAGCGCGAGGCGAATGTCATCGACGAACTGTCGCGGCGAAGCGGCATCGTGCTCGCTACGGGCGGCGGCGCGGTGCTGCGCGAGGAAAACCGCGAACATCTGAAGAATCGCGGCATCGTCATTTATCTGCGCGCCAATCCGCACGATCTCTGGCAGCGCACGCGGCGCGATAAAAACCGGCCGCTCTTGCAGACCGAAGACCCGCGCGGCAAGCTCGAAACGCTTTTTCAGGCGCGCGATCCGCTCTATCACGAGACCGCGCATTTCGTCGTGGAAACGGGGCGTCCCACTGTGAACGCGCTCGTCAACATGGTTCTGATGCAACTGGAGGTGGTCGGCGTCATCAAGTCGGCTGAATCGTAAATGTCCACCACCCTTTCCCCGACGATCACCGTCAATGTCGAACTCGGCGAGTGCGCCTATCCTATTCATATCGGCGCGGGGCTGATCGGCCGCACCGAACTGTTCGCGCCGTATATCAAGGGCGCGTCGGTTGCGATCGTCACCAATTCCACGGTCGATCTTTTATATGGCGATGCCCTGCGCGCCGCGCTCGAACCGCTCGGCAAGAAAGTGACGACGGTCGTGCTGCCGGACGGCGAAGCGCACAAGAACTGGGAAACGCTCAATCAAATTTTCGATGCGCTGCTCACCAAGCGCGCGGATCGCAAGACCACGCTGATCGCGCTGGGCGGTGGCGTCGTCGGTGATATGACGGGTTTCGCGGCGGCGTCGTATATGCGCGGCGTGCCGTTCATTCAGGTGCCGACCACGCTGCTTTCGCAAGTGGATTCGTCGGTGGGCGGCAAGACGGGCATCAATCATCCGCTCGGAAAGAACATGATCGGCGCGTTTTATCAGCCGCAGGCGGTGATCGCGGATATCGGCGCGCTGCACACGCTGCCGGAGCGCGAACTGGCGGCGGGCATCGCGGAAGTCATCAAGACGGCGGCGATCGCGGATGCGCCATTCCTCGACTGGATTGAAGCGAATATCGACGCGCTCAACGCCCGCGACGACGACGCCCTCGCGCATGCGGTCAAGCGTTCGTGCGAGATAAAAGCCGCTGTGGTGGCGTCGGACGAACGCGAAAGCGGGCAGCGCGCCATTCTCAATTTCGGCCACACGTTCGGGCACGCGATCGAAGCGGGACTCGGCTACGGCGAATGGCTGCATGGCGAAGCGGTCGGCTGCGGCATGGTAATGGCGGCGGATTTGTCCGTGCGCATGGGCCGTTTGGACGACGCTGCGCGCAAGCGGCTCGTGCGCGTGATCGAAGCGGCAAAGCTGCCGGTCGTCGCGCCACAACTCGGCGACGATCGCTATATCGACTTGATGAAGGTCGACAAGAAAGCCGAAGCCGGCGAAATCAAATTCATTTTGCTGACTCGCTTCGGCGCCACGGAAATTACCGGCGCGCCGGACCAGGACGTGCGCGCGACACTCGCCGCGAGCGTCTGAATCTTTCGAGCGGCGGCCTGAACCACGACGATGACGATGCGGAGCAGCCGGTGAGCGATACAGAAATACCCCTTCCGTTGAGCGTGCCGTCATCGCTCGATCTCGAAGCGCATCTCGCGCCGTACGCGGCGCATTCGGCGCAATCGCGCGGGCGTCGCTTTCACGAAGCGCCGCCTGCCGCGCGTACGGAGTTTCAGCGCGATCGTGACCGCATCGTGCATTCGACGGCGTTTCGGCGGCTCGAATACAAGACGCAGGTGTTCGTCAATCACGAAGGCGATCTGTTTCGCACGCGGCTCACGCATAGTCTCGAAGTCGCGCAGATCGCGCGTTCGGTCGCGCGTAATTTGCGGCTGAACGAAGATCTCGTCGAAGCCATTTCGCTGGCGCACGATCTCGGCCATACGCCGTTCGGCCACGCCGGACAGGACGCGTTGCACGAATGCATGCGCGAACATGGCGGCTTCGAACACAATCTGCAAAATCTTTTCGTCGTCGATCAGCTCGAAGAACATTACGGCGCGTTCGATGGCCTGAACCTGTGTTTCGAAATGCGCGAAGGCATTCTCAAGCATTGTTCGCGTGAAAATGCGCGCAAGCTCGGCGATCTCGGCGAGCGATTTCTCACGGGCAAGCAGCCGTCGCTCGAAGCGCAGATCGCCAATGTCGCCGATGAAATCGCCTATAACAATCACGATGTCGATGACGGTTTGCGCTCCGGTCTCATCACGCTCGAACAGCTTTCCGAGGTGGGCCTGTGGCATTCGCACCATGAGGCGGCGCGTGCGGAGTATCCGAATATCGAAGGGCGCAGGCTGATTCACGAGACGGTGCGCCGGATCATCAATACGCTGATCGTCGATCTGATCGAAGGCACGCAGCGCAATCTCGTGCGTGTCGCGCCGCAATCGCTCGATGACGTGCGCAATGCGCCGCCGCTCGTCGCCCACAGTGATGAAGTCGCCGTGCAAGCCGCGCAACTCAAGCGCTTTCTGTTCAAGAACCTGTACCGGCATTATCGTGTGATGCGCATGGCGAACAAGGCGAAGCGCGTCGTCGCGGGTTTGTTCGATGCGTTCACCGAAGATCCGCGTCTTCTGCCGCCGGCGTATCAGGTGCGTTTGCCGGTCGCCGAAGAATCCGCGAACGATGCCGTCACGTCCACGCAGGACAGCTCGCAGGCGCGGTTGATCGCGCATTACATCGCGGGGATGACGGACCGTTACGCATTGAAGGAGTATCAACGCCTGTTTGTCATCGACAATAATTAACATCACAAACTTTTAAAAACGGAGACTTATCGATGAGCCGCAAGCCCTCGTTCCGCACGATCTCGGCCGCCGCGATTCTGGCGTTCGGCGCCAGCTCGGCCGCGCACGCCGTAACGGAAATCTAGTTCTGGCACGCGATGGAAGCCGCGCTCGGCGAACGCGTGAATGACATCGCCAACGATTTCAACGCGTCGCAAAGCGATTACAAGATCGTCCCCGTGTTCAAGGGCACGTATGACCAGACGCTCGCGGCGGGCATCGCGGCATATCGCAGCGGCAATGCGTCCGCGATCCTGCAAGTCTATGAAGTCGGCACCGCCACGATGATGTAAGCGAAAAAGGCCGTCGTTCCGGTCTACGACGTGTTCAAGCAGGCAGGCGTGCCGCTCGACGAAAAGGCGTTCGTGCCGACCATCTCCGGCTATTACAGCGACGCGAAAATCGGCCATCTCATTTCGATGCCGTTCAACTCGTTCACGCCGGTTCTCTACTACAACAAGGACGCGTTCAAGAAGGCCGGTCTCGATCCGAACCAGCCGCCGAAAACCTGGGCCGATGTCGAAGCCGACGCGAAGAAGTTGAAGGCTGCGGGTTATTCGTCCGGCTGGCAAAGCTGGATTCAGTTGGAGAACTACAGCGCGTGGCACGCGGCGCCGTTTGCATCGAAGAACAATGAATTCGAGCACGGCCTCGACGCCGTGCTCGAATTCAACAAGCCCTTGCAGGTCGCGCATATCCAGTTCCTGCAGAACATGGCGAAGGAAGGCACGTTCACGTATGTCGGACGCAAGGACGAGCCGGTGTCGAAGTTCTATAGCGGCGATTGCGGAATCATCACGAACTCGTCGGGCTCGCGCGCGACCATCGCCAAATACGCGAAGTTCGATTACGGCGTCGGCATGATGCTGTACGACGCGAGCGTGAAGGGCGCGCCGCAAAACGCGATCATCGGCGGCGCGAGTCTTTGGGTGTTGTCGGGCAAGGATGCGGCCGCCTACAAGGGCGTCGCGAAGTTCCTCGCCTATCTGGCGTCGCCGCCGGTCGCGGCGAAATGGCATCAGGACACGGGTTATCTGCCGGTCACGCAGGCCGCGTACGAACTCACGCAAAAGCAGGGCTTCTACGACAAGAATCCGGGCGTGGACATCGCCATCAAGCAGATGCTGAACAAGCCGCCGCTGCCGTTCACGAAGGGCTTGCGTCTGGGCAACATGCCGCAGATTCGCACCATCGTCGATGAAGAACTCGAGCAAGTTTGGGCGGAGAAGACGCCGCAACAGGCGCTCGATTCGTCGGTGTCGCGTGGCAATGAACTGCTGCGCCGCTTCGAAAAGAGCGGTGGTTAAAGGCCCCTAACGCGTGCGCTTTCAGAAGCGCACGCGTTCTTCAGGACGTAAACGGTCTCGTTTCGATACGAGCGTGTTGCCGTATCTGCTCGTCGCGCCGCAACTCGCGATCACCGCGCTGTTCTTTCTCTGGCCCGCGGGCGAAGCGCTCTGGCAGGCAACGCAAGCGCAGGACGCGTTCGGCACGTCGAGCGAATTTGTCGGGCTGGCGAACTTCAAGCAGTTGTTCGCCGATCCGCTCTACCTGTCGTCGTTCAATACGACGATGATCTTCTGCGCGCTCGTCACCGTGTCCGGTCTTGTGATTTCGCTGCTACTCGCGGCGTACGCGGATCGCGTGACGCGCGGGGCGAAGGCGTATCAGACGTTGTTGATCTGGCCGTATGCCGTCGCGCCCGCGATTGCCGCCGTGCTGTGGTCGTTTCTGTTCAATCCGAGCATCGGGCTGGTGACGTATGCGCTCGCCAAGAACGGCATCGTGTGGAATCACGCGCTGAACGGCACGCAGGCGATGTTCCTCGTCGTGCTCGCGTCGGTCTGGAAGCAGGTCAGCTACAACTTCCTGTTCTTCTATGCGGGCTTGCAGGCGATCCCGCAATCGCTGATCGAAGCCGGCGCCATCGATGGCGCCGGTCCCGTGCGGCGCTTTTTCGGCATCGCGCTGCCGCTCTTGTTGCCGACGAGCTTCTTCCTGCTGGTCGTGAATCTCGTCTACGCGTTTTTCGATACCTTCCTCGTCATCGATGCCGCGCCCGGCGGCGGTCCCGCGCAATCGACCAAAACGCTCATCTACAAGATTTTCGCGGAAGGTTTTCAAGGGCTCGACATCGGCAGTTCGGGCGCGCAATCCGTCGTGCTGATGGTGATCGTCGTCGTGCTGACGGTCATTCAGTTCCGCTTTGTCGAACGCAGGGTCCAATACTCATGATCGAGAACCGGCGCGGTTTCGATATCTTCTGTCACGCGGTGTTGATCCTCGGCGTCGCGATGATCGTGTTTCCGGTGTATGTGGCGTTTTGCGCGGCATCGACGAGTTCGAAGGAAGTGTTCACGGTGCCGCTCTCGCTCGTGCCGAGCACGCACTTGTTCGAAAACATCGCGCGCATCTGGAATCACGGCAGCGGCAACGCGGCGACGCCGTTCGGCCGCATGCTCATCAACAGTCTGGTGATGGCGCTGGTCATTTCCATCGGCAAGATCGCGGTGTCGATCATCTCGGCGTATGCCATCGTCTTCTTCCGCTTTCCGCTGAAAAATCTCGCGTTCTGGCTGATCTTCATCACGCTGATGCTGCCGGTCGAAGTGCGCATTTTTCCGACCGTGCAAGTCGTCTCGTCGATGCATCTCGCCAACACTTACGCCGGTTTGACGCTGCCGCTGATCGCATCGGCCACTGCGACGTTTCTGTTCCGCCAGTTCTTCATGACGCTGCCGGATGAATTGATGGAAGCGGCGCGCATCGACGGTGCGGGGCCGCTGCGTTTCTTTTGGGATGTCGTGCTGCCGCTGTCGAAGACGAACGTCGCGGCGCTGTTCGTCATCACGTTCATCTACGGCTGGAATCAATACTTGTGGCCGATTCTGATCACCAACGAAGTGTCGCTGCAAACAGCGGTGGTCGGCATCAAGAGCATGATCGCGTCAGGCGATACCGCAACGGAATGGCATCTCGTGATGGCCGCGACCTTGCTCGCGATGCTGCCGCCGCTCGCCGTCGTGCTGACGATGCAGCGCTGGTTCGTGTGCGGTTGGTGGACTCGGAAAAATAACGGAGACCTCGGATAGATGGCTGCGCTGAATCTCAAAGGCGTCAAGAAGACTTACGACGGCACGCAGTACGTGCTGCACGGCATCGATGTGTCGATCGACGATGGCGAATTCGTCGTGATGGTTGGGCCGTCGGGCTGCGGCAAGTCGACCTTACTGCGCATGGTCGCGGGACTCGAAAGCGTGTCCGAAGGCGCGATCGAGATTGAGGGCAAGGTCGTGAACAAGCTGGAACCGAAGGATCGCGACATCGCGATGGTGTTCCGGAATTACGCGCTTTATCCGCATATGAGCGTCGCGCAGAACATGGCGTACGCGCTGAAGATCGGGGGCACGGATCGCAAGACGATCGACGAGCGCGTGGGCAACGCGACGCGCATCCTCGAACTCGAGCATTTGCTGGCGCGCAAGCCGCGCGAGTTGTCTGGCGGACAACGGCAGCGCGTCGCGATGGGCAGCGCGATCGTGCGCGAACCCGCCGTGTTTCTCTTCGATGAACCCCTGTCGAACCTCGACGCCAAACTGCGCGTGCAAATGCGCCTCGAAATCCAGCGGCTGCACGCGCGGTTGAAGACGACGAGCCTGTACGTCACGCACGATCAGATCGAAGCGATGACGCTCGCGCAGCGCGTCATCGTCATGAACAAGGGGCATGCGGAACAGATCGGCGCGCCGACCGATGTTTACGAGCGGCCGGCGACGGTGTTCGTTGCGAGCTTTATCGGCTCGCCGGCGATGAATCTGCTCGAAGGGCGTTTGTCGGAAGACGGAAGCGCGTTCACGGTCGCGGGAAATGGTCCGGTGTTGCCGGTCAGCGGCACGCCGAAGGACATACACGGGCGCGAGTGGATCGTCGGGATTCGTCCGGAACATATGACGCCGGGCATCGACAATGCAGCGACAGCCACGCTCGATGTCGATTCGGCCGAACTGCTCGGCGCGGACAATCTCGCGCACGGTAAGTGGGGCAAGCACGATGTGGCGGCGCGCTTGCCGCATGCGCATCGGCCGGAACGGGGCTAGCGGCTGGACGTGTCGTTGCCCGCGTGGCATCTGCATTTCTTCGATCCCGCGACCGGACTGCGCGCGAACTGACAGGAGTGGACGCCATGAGAATCTGGCCTTACGCGCGAATCGTCGCGCATCGCGGCGGCGGCAAGCTCGCGCCGGAAAACACGCTGGAGGCGATCGACGTCGGCGCGCGGCTCGGCTTGCGAATGATCGAGTTCGACGCCAAGTTTTCCGCCGATGACGTCGTGTTCCTGCTTCACGATGACGATGTCGATCGCACATCGGACAGCCACGGCGCGGTGCGCACGTTTCCCTATCGCACTTCAGCAACTCGATGCGGGCGCGTGGTTCGGCAAGGAATTCGCGAGCGCGCACATGCCGACGCTCGCGCAGGGGCACGAATGCTGCGTCGCGCTGAATCTGATGGCGAACGTTGAGGTCAAGCCGTGTGCGGGCCGTGAGACGGAAACCGGCACGCTGGTCGCGCGCGAGGCGACGCGCCTATGGGCCGATGCGAACATTCTGCCGCTGCTCTCATCGTTTTCGTATGCGGCGCTCGAAGCCGCCCGCGATGCCGCGCCCGATCTGCCGCGCGGCATGCTCTACAAAGACGTTCCCAATGACTGGCGCACGCAGACGGCGGTGCTGTCATGCGTGTCGCTGCACGCGGATCATCGCAAGCTGAATGAGAAGCTCGTCGCCGATATCAGGAATTCCGGATTGCGCATGCTCGCGTACACGGTCAACGACCCCGATCGCGCGCGGCTGCTCGCACAATGGAGCGTCGATGCAATCTGCACGGATCGCATCGACATCATCGGCGCGGATTTTTTGCAGCCGAACTAGCGCGCCCGCGCCAGCAGAACGCCTGCGACGAGCGCGAGGCCGCCGACAAGCGCAATCGTCTGCCAGGGCTTTTCGTGAATATATGCGTCCGCGCCGTTGAAGGCGTCGCTGGCGCGTTGGCGCAGCACCGCGTGCGTATCGTTCAGACGGGCGCGCGCTATCCAGACGATCACTGATTTGCGAGCGCAGTGCGGCGGCGTCCGCCGATGTGCCGTGCGCAAGCGTGTCTTCCAGTTCGCTCAGGAGCGAGCGCAGTTCCGAACCGATATCCTCGGCCGCGTCCCGGCCATGACGCGCCATGCGCCATGCGCGGCGCGTGGTGCTGCTCCAGGAATCTCCGATGGCGTCTCGCGTATTGTATTAGGCAATGCGTTCATTGATCGCTCCGTCGATGGATGAGTCGTGGATGGACCCGCGTGTTGAGCGGGGAAACCCATGATCCAGCAAATTCAGTGCCGGTCAGCATGATTTGCGCTATCGCATTGAGATTTGGATTAATCCCGCAGCATTGCGGTGAATCGGCGCGTAAGAACTGCAACTGATTCGCCATTGCGAAGGTCACATTTACAAGCGTCGCCTGTGCAAAAGGTGAAAATAAAACGCCGCCATGCAAATGCGCAATGACGGCGTTTTTGGCATCGCAGCATTGCAGCTTATTACGTTGCAATGCTGCGAAAACATGCGTTGGATTAGACGCGATAGCCCACACGCAAGTAAGTCACGATCGGATTAAGCGTGATTTTCGTTTGTGATTGAACATTGAGTTGACCGACCGGCGTTTGCGCCTTCGTATTCAGGCCGTCGCCTTCAACGGAATGAATGAAACGGAGAAACACGCGAACCAGTGGTCCGTGAAGTTGTAGACTGCGCCAAGATTAAAGACAGGCGCCCACGAACTATCTGTGTCAACAGAGGGCGGACCATGCAGCACCGAGCTTTCGAATCCGGCATTGGTGATTTTCGCGTCGCTGAACGAAACGCGCGTCACGCCGATACCCGCGTATGGCCGGAACTTCGCTTGAGGAGCATTGAAGAAGTATTTGAACAGCAGTGTCGGGCTCCACTGCTTGGCGCTGCCGAGCTTGCCGTACTGCGACAAGGTGCCGGTGCCTTCGAGGTCGAACGTGGGTGGAATGCCCATTTCGAGTTCCGCCGCGATGTGGTCCGTGGCGAAGTAGCCCACTGTGAATCCGGCGGTATCCGAACTCGATATGCCGGCGCCCGTTCCCGGTACGCTGATATTGACCGGAGATCCGCCTACACTTGTTTCTTTGAGCGAGCCGCTGCTATCGAGCGGCGAGAAGTGAAACCAGCCTGCCGTTGCATAGATGGATCCGGTCGATTGAGCGTGTGCCGCCGTCGACATACACGCTAACGCCGCGATCCCCGTCATGACTTGTTTTATTTTCAATTTGTGCTCCTCCGAAAAAGCTCGCTCATTATGAACACAACATTTCAAAGTAACCATAGCGGCGCCGTAGAGCATTTTCCCTAGTGCGGCGGTACTCAGGAGCCTCATGATTTGACGCTTGCACGTCGCTTGCATGTGTACTTCCATGCCGGTTTTTCAGGCTCCGACAGGTCCCTAAACGGGGTATCACAAACCCGACAAATGGAATATCCAGAATGGCACGGCTTGCAAGACTCTACGTTCCCGAACAGCCGCAGCATGTCATCCTGCGTGGTCTCGACAAGCAACCGGCCTTCGTCGACGACCAGGACTACGAGCTCTTCATCGACTGCTTGAGGACTACTTCACGTGATCACCATCTCTCCATCCACACGTATGCGCTGATGCCGCAGGCGGTGCATCTGCTCGTCACGCCGCGCGATGAAGCCAGCCTGCCCAAAGCGATGCAGGCCGTCGGCCGCCGTTATGTCGCGCACTTCAACCGGCGATACATGCGGCGCGGCACGCTGTGGGAAGGCCGCTATCGCGCGACGGTGATCGAAGGCGAGCGTTACTTTTTGCTGGCGACGCGTGTGGTCGAAACCGCGCCGGTGCGCGCGCAGCTCGCCGCGACGCCGCAGGATTACAAATGGTCGAGCTATCGGCATCACATCGGGCTGACGCTCGACGGGCTGATCACCGACCATCCGCTCTACTGGTCGCTCGGCAATACGCCGTTTGAGCGGCAGCACGCGTACAAGGAACTCTGCGAGCAACCGCTGGATGAGCGGGAAGCCAACCGTCTCCTGCAAGCCACACTCAAAGGCTGGGTGCTCGGCAGCGATGCATATCGCGAATGGGCATCGGGAGCGGCGAACCGGCGGGTGTCGCCGCTGCCGCGCGGACGGCCGCGCAAAGTGCGCGAGACGCCCCAAACTCAATGAAAACGCGTACCGTACTTAACACGCTGCTGAAAATCGCAACGGCGTCTTCCATCGTGGATGAACGCTGTTTTACTCGACGCATTTATATATGACCCCAATAAAATGGGGCACGTTTGCACCATATCCGTAATTGGTGCCATACCGTCAAGTTTTATTTGCCATCGCTTTGATTCGTCGCGTATATTTCGATTTCCGGCGATTGCCGCGGTGCAGCGTGCCGCGCACGACCGTGCTTCGTGACACATCGAGTTGAAAAAAACATCACACAGCGACAAGAAAATGGTTCAACGGCCGAGTCGGCCCCTCACAGTAGAGACAGTAGAGACGGTGTCCCCATGAACGATCATCAGCAACCGGCAGCTGGTTCGCTTCCCGCCGCGCAAGGCATGTACGATCCTGCGAACGAACACGACGCGTGCGGCGTCGGCTTCGTCGCTCATATCAAGGGTAAAAAGAGTCACGAGATCATTCAGCAGGGTCTCAATATTCTCGAAAATCTCGATCACCGTGGCGCGGTCGGCGCCGATCCTTTGATGGGCGACGGCGCAGGCATCCTGATTCAGGTGCCGGACGGTTTCTATCGCCAGGAAATGGCCAAGCAGGGCGTGACGTTGCCGCCGGCCGGCGAGTACGGCGTCGGCATGATCTTTCTGCCGAAGGAATACGCATCGCGTCTCGCGTGCGAGCAGGAACTGGAGCGCACGGTCAAGGCCGAAGGCCAGGTCGTGCTCGGCTGGCGTGACGTGCCCGTCGACGCCAACATGCCCATTTCGCCGACCGTGAAGGCGAGCGAGCCGCTCATCCGCATGATTTTCATCGGGCGCGGCAAGGACATCGTGGTGACGGACGCGCTCGAGCGCAAGCTGTACATCATCCGCAAGACGGCGAGCCATCGCATTCAGGCGCTCAAGCTCAAGCACGGCAAGGAATACTTCGTCCCGTCGATGTCCTCGCGCACGGTCGTCTACAAGGGTCTGCTGCTGGCCGGTCAGATCGGCGTGTATTACCGCGATCTGCAAGACGAGCGTGTCATTTCCGCGCTTGCGCTCGTGCACCAGCGCTTTTCGACCAACACGTTCCCGGCGTGGGAACTCGCGCACCCGTACCGGATGATCGCGCACAACGGTGAAATTAACACCGTGAAGGGCAACGTCAACTGGCTGAACGCGCGGACCGGCGCAATCGCTTCGTACGTGCTTGGCGACGATCTGCCGAAGCTCTGGCCGTTGATCTATCCGGGCCAGTCGGACACGGCATCGTTCGATAACTGTCTCGAACTGCTCGTGATGGCCGGCTACCCGCTCGTCCACGCCATGATGATGATGATCCCCGAAGCGTGGGAACAGCACACGCTGATGGCCGACAACCGCCGCGCGTTCTACGAATATCACGCCGCGATGATGGAGCCGTGGGACGGCCCCGCCGCCATCGCGTTCACGGACGGCCGCCAGATCGGCGCGACGCTCGACCGTAACGGTCTGCGTCCGACGCGCTATCTCGTCACCGACGACGACCTCGTGATTCTCGCGTCGGAATCGGGCGTGCTGCCCATTCCGGAATCGAAGATCGTGCAGAAGTGGCGTCTTCAGCCGGGCAAGATGTTCCTGATCGATATGGAGCAGGGCCGCATCATCCAGGACAAGGAACTGAAGGACAACCTGTCCAACGCCAAGCCGTACAAGAGCTGGATCGAAGCGGTACGTATCAAGCTCGACGAAATCAAGCCGAAGGCGGAAGACGTCGAAACGCAGCGCCGCGAAGCCGCCGTGCTGCTCGACCGTCAGCAGGCGTTCGGCTACACGCAGGAAGACCTCAAGTTCCTGATGGCGCCGATGGCGCAACTGGGCGAAGAAGCCGTCGGCTCGATGGGCAACGACTCGCCGCTCGCGGTCATGTCCAACAAGAACAAGCCGCTCTATAACTACTTCAAGCAGTTGTTCGCGCAAGTGACGAACCCGCCGATCGATCCGATCCGCGAAAACATGGTGATGTCGCTGGTCTCGTTCATCGGTCCGAAGCCGAATCTGCTCGATACGACCAACATCAACCCGACGATGCGCCTTGAAGTGTCGCAGCCGGTGCTCGACTTCAAGGACATCGCGAAGATTCGCGCGATCGATCAGTACACGGGCGGCAAGTTCAGCTCGTACGAACTGAACATCTGTTATCCGGTGGCGTGGGGCAAGGAGGGCATTGAGGCGCGTATCGCTTCGTTGTGCGCGGAAGCCGTCGATGCCGTGAAGTCCGGCTACAACATTCTGATCGTGTCCGACCGCAAGGCTGACCGCGATAACGTCGCGATTCCGGCGCTGCTCGCCACATCCGCGATCCACTCGCATTTCGTCGCGCACGGTCTGCGCACGAGCACGGGTCTGGTCGTGGAAACGGGTTCGGCGCGTGAGACGCATCACTTCGCGCTGCTCGCGGGCTACGGCGCGGAAGCCGTTCACCCGTACCTCGCGCTGGAAACGCTCGCCAACATGGCCGAAGGGCTGAAGGGCGATCTGTCGGCGGACAAGGTCATCTACAACTTCACGAAGGCGGTCGGCAAGGGCCTGCTGAAAGTGATGTCGAAGATGGGCATTTCGACGTACATGTCCTACACGGGCGCGCAGATTTTCGAAGGCGTCGGGCTGTCTTCGGAACTGGTCGAGAAGTACTTCAAGGGCACGGCGTCGAAGGTCGGCGGTATCGGCTTGTTCGAAGTGGCGGAAGAGGCGATTCGTCTGCATCGCGATGCATTCGGCGATAACCCGGTGCTTGGGAACATGCTGGATGCGGGCGGCGAATATGCGTATCGCGTGCGCGGTGAAGAGCACATGTGGACGCCGGATGCGATCGCCAAGCTGCAACACTCGGCGCGCAGCAATTCGTATCAGACGTACAAGGAATACGCGCACATCATCAACGACCAGACGAAGCGTCATATGACGTTCCGTGGTCTGTTCGAATTCAAGGTTGAACCGACGCGCGCCATTCCGCTCGATGAAGTGGAATCGGCGAAGGAAATCGTCAAGCGCTTTGCGACGGGCGCGATGTCGCTCGGCTCGATTTCGACCGAAGCGCACGCCACGCTGGCTGTGGCGATGAACCGTATCGGCGGCAAGTCGAACACGGGCGAAGGCGGCGAGGACGACAAGCGTTATCGCAACGAACTGCGCGGCATTCCGATCAAGAACGGCGACACGCTGCAATCGATCATCGGGCCGGAAGTCATCACCGATATTCCGTTGAAGGAAGGCGATTCGCTGCGCTCGAAGATCAAGCAGGTCGCGTCGGGACGTTTCGGCGTGACGGCGGAATATCTGTCGTCGGCAGATCAGATTCAGATCAAGATGGCGCAGGGCGCGAAGCCGGGCGAAGGCGGTCAGTTGCCGGGGCACAAGGTGTCGGAATACATCGGCAAGCTGCGTTGCTCGGTGCCGGGCGTCGGTCTGATTTCGCCGCCGCCGCACCATGACATTTACTCGATCGAAGACCTGGCGCAGTTGATTCACGATCTGAAGAACGTGAATTCGTCGTCGAGCATTTCGGTGAAGCTGGTTTCGGAAGTCGGCGTCGGCACGGTCGCGGCTGGCGTTGCCAAGGCGAAGGCGGATCACGTCGTGATCGCCGGTCATGATGGCGGCACCGGCGCATCGCCGCTGTCGTCGCTCAAGCATGCGGGCACGCCGTGGGAACTGGGTCTGGCCGAAACGCAGCAGACGCTCGTGCTCAACCGTCTGCGCGACCGTATCCGCGTGCAGGCCGATGGCCAGATGAAGACCGGCCGCGATGTCGTGATCGGCGCGCTGCTCGGCGCGGATGAGTTCGGTTTTGCGACGGCACCGCTCGTCGTCGAAGGCTGCATCATGATGCGCAAGTGCCATCTGAACACGTGCCCGGTCGGCGTCGCGACGCAAGATCCGGTGCTGCGCGCGAAGTTCTCCGGCCAGCCGGAACACGTCGTCAACTTCTTCTTCTTCGTTGCGGAAGAAGTGCGCGAAATCATGGTGCAGTTCGGCATCCGCAAGTTCGATGATCTGATCGGCCGCATTGATCTGCTCGATATGAAGAAGGGCGTCGAGCACTGGAAGGCGAAGGGTCTCGACTTCTCGCGCGTGTTCTATCAAGTGCCGGTGAGCGATGACGTCGCGCGCAAGCATGTCGATGTGCAGGATCACGGTCTGGACCGCGCGCTCGATCACGTGCTGATCGAAAAGTCGAAGGCGGCGATCGAGAAGGGCGAGCATGTGTCGTTCATTCAGCCGGTGCGCAACGTGAACCGCACGGTCGGCGCAATGTTGTCCGGGCTGATCGCGAAGAAGCACGGTCACGACGGTCTGCCGGACGACGCCATTCACATTCAGTTGAAGGGCACGGCCGGTCAGAGCTTCGGCGCGTTCCTGGCGAAGGGCGTGACGCTCGATCTCGTCGGCGATGGCAACGACTACGTCGGCAAGGGCTTGTCGGGCGGTCGCATCATCATTCGTCCGACCAACGATTTCCGCGGCAAGTCGGAAGAGAACATCATCTGCGGCAACACGGTGATGTACGGCGCGATCGAAGGCGAATCGTATTTCCGTGGCGTCGCGGGCGAGCGTTTCTGCGTGCGTAACTCGGGCGCGACGGCGGTCGTCGAAGGCACAGGCGATCACGGCTGCGAATACATGACGGGTGGCACGGTCGTCGTGCTCGGCGAGACGGGACGCAACTTCGCGGCGGGCATGTCGGGGGGTATCGCGTTCGTGTACGATCCGGACGGCTCGTTCGCCGGCAAGTGCAACAAGTCGATGGTCGCGCTCGATCCGGTGCTGCAACAAGCCGAACAGGAACGCACGATCGACCGCGCGCTGTGGCACGCGGGCAAGACCGACGAAGCGCAGCTCAAGGGCTTGATCGAGCGTCATTTCCAGTTCACCGGCTCGCCGCGCGCGAAGTCGCTGCTCGAAAACTGGGATGCGGCGCGCCATCAGTTCGTCAAGGTCTTCCCGACCGAGTACAAGCGGGCGCTGGGCGAGCTTGGCGCGAAGAAGGGCAAGGAAGCGGTCACGGCTTAAGCCTCGTTCAATCAGATAGACGTGCGCTCGGGCAGAGCACGCGATCTTCACCAAATACAGAGAAAGAAATGGGCAAGGCAACCGGTTTTCTCGAGTTCGAACGCCGCCACGAGGCGTATGAGGCTCCGCTCACCCGCGTCAAGCACTACAAAGAATTCATCGCCGCGCTGACGGACGAAGACGCGAAAGTTCAAGGCGCGCGCTGCATGGATTGCGGCATTCCGTTCTGCAACAACGGCTGCCCGGTGAACAACATCATTCCGGACTTCAACGATCTCGTTTTCCAGCAAGACTGGAAGAGCGCGATCACCGTCCTGCATTCGACCAACAACTTCCCGGAGTTCACGGGCCGTATCTGCCCGGCGCCGTGCGAAGCGGCGTGCACGCTGGGCATCAATGACGATCCGGTCGGCATCAAGTCGATCGAGCACGCGATCATCGACAAGGCGTTTGCGGAAGGCTGGGTCGTGCCGCAACCGCCGAAGCACAAGACGGGCAAGAAAGTGGCCGTTGTGGGTTCGGGTCCGGCCGGATTGGCCATTGCGCAGCAACTGGGGCGCGCGGGACATGAAGTGGTCGTGTTCGAGAAGAACGATCGCATCGGCGGATTGCTGCGTTATGGCATTCCCGACTTCAAGCTGGAGAAGTGGCTGATCGACCGCCGCATGCGCCAGATGGAAGCGGAAGGCGTGAGCTTCCGCACGAACGTGTTCATCGGTCGCGATGCGCTGCCGGAGTACATCGCGAGTATGGCGAAGGAAACCATCACGCCTGAGGAACTCAAGGAACAGTTCGATGCAGTCGTGATTGCGGGCGGTTCGGAAACGCCGCGCGATTTGCCGGTGCCGGGGCGCGAGCTCGAAGGCATCTATTACGCGATGGAATTCCTGCCACAGCAGAACAAGGTCAACGCCGGCGACAAACTCGCGGATCAGTTGCTGGCGAAGGGCAAGCACGTCGTCGTGATCGGCGGTGGCGATACGGGTTCGGATTGCGTGGGCACGTCGAATCGGCATGGCGCGAAGGGCGTAACGCAGTTCGAATTGCTGGCGCAACCGCCCGAGGAAGAGAACAAGCCGCTCGTGTGGCCGTATTGGCCGATCAAGCTGCGCACGTCTTCATCGCATGAAGAAGGATGCGAGCGTGACTGGTCGGTCGCGACGAAGCGCTTCGAAGGCAAGAACGGCAAGGTGGAGAAGCTAATTGCGGTTCGCGTCGAATGGAAGGGCGGCAAGATGGTCGAAGTGCCGAACTCCGAGTTCGAACTGAAGGCCGATCTCGTGCTGCTCGCGATGGGTTTCACGCAGCCGCTGTCGCCGGTGCTGGAAGCGTTCGGCGTCGATAAGGACGCGCGCGGGAACGTGCGTGCATCGACGGAAGGCGACAAGGCGTATTACACGTCGGTGGACAAGGTGTTCACGGCGGGCGACATGCGTCGCGGTCAGTCGCTCGTGGTGTGGGCGATCCGCGAAGGCCGTCAGTGCGCGCGGTCGGTGGATGCGTTCTTGATGGGTTCGAGCGAGTTGCCGTGCTAGGCGTTCTCACTAAAAACGAAAAGACCACGCGATTTTGCGTGACCTTGTTATATTCGGCGGAAGCTCAAACCTCCGCCATCGCCCTTTCAATCTCGATCTTGTAATCATGGAACATCGCGACCGACTCGCGATGCGCCACGCTCAAAATCGCCGCCTTCGGTAAGCGCTCGACCAGCGTGTTGTAGATATGCAGTTCGTTGTCCGCATCGAGCGCGCTGGCGGCTTCGTCGAGGAACAGAAAATCCGGCTTGTACAGCAGCACACGCGCCGCAGCCAGCCGTTGCTGTTCGCCCGGCGACAAACTCCGCGCCCAATGCGCGCTCTCTTCCAGCCGATCCGCATACTGCCCGAGATTGCACAGCTTCAGCACTTCGCGCGATTCCTCGTCGCTGAACGTGCCGCCCGCCGACGGATACGCCAGCGCCGCACGCAGCGTCCCGATCGGCAGATAACTCACTTGCGGGATGAACATGAGCTTCGCGTCCACGGGCGCATCAATGGTGCCGTCGCCGAACGGCCACAAGCCCGCGAGCGCGCGCATCAGCGTGCTTTTGCCCGCGCCCGACGGCCCGACGACGAGCCAGCGCGATCCCGGTTCGATCGATACATCCGCCACTCGCGAAAGCGGCGTGCCGTTCGGCAGCGCGAGCGTCAAACCCTTGGTGGTCAGCGATTCCGTGCTCGTGTAATGCAGATTGATGCCGCCGCGCTCGGTCGCTGGCGACGTCTCTTCGCGGATATGCGTCGAGCGCATCACGCGCTTGAATTCGCGCAGACGATTCACCGTAGCGCGCCATTCGACCAGTGTCGAATAACTGTTGATGAACCAGGAAAACGAATCGCTGACCGTGCCGAACGCCGATGAAATCTGCATCAGCACGCCGAATGAAAACGCGCCCGCGAAGTAGCGCGGCGCGGCGACCATGATCGGAAAGATGATTGCGATCTGTCCATAGAAACTCAGCACGAAGGTCATGCGCTTCGTGTACTTCATGATCATCCACCAGTTGTCGCGGATGCGCTGGAAGATGCTCTTCGCGTTCGCCGTTTCAGTCGCAATGCCATCGTAAAATGCAATCTGCTCGGCGTTTTCGCGCACGCGAATCAGGCCGAAACGAAAGTCTGCCTCCACCTTCTGCTGCTGATAATTAATCGATACCAGTGGATGCCCGACCTTCTGGATGATCAGCGAGCCGAGAATCGCGTAGAGCGCGGCGGCCCAGACCATGTAGCCGGGAATGGTGATCGGCGTGCCGCCGAGCGAAAACGTCAGCGCGCCCGCGATGGTCCAGAGAATCGTGATGAAGGTGACGAGCGTGACGAGCATCGAAAGCAGATCGAGCGAGAGCGACAGCGTGGTCGTCGCGAAAGATTGCAGGTCGTCGGAAATACGCTGGTCGGGGTTATCGGCGAGACGGTCGCGTTCAATGCGATAAAATGCCTTGTCGCCGAGCCACTGTTCGAGATACTTGTTCGTGAGCCACTGACGCCAGCGGAACGCGAGCATCTGCCGCAAATATCGCCCGTAGACGGCGAGCAGAATGTACGCAAACGCGAGTCCCGTGAAAATCAGGAGCAGATGCGGAAAGTCCTTCACGTTCTTGTTCTGCAGCGCGTTGTAGAAGTCCGCGTTCCAGCTGTTGAGTCGCACGTTGATCCACACCACCGTCATGTTGATCGCGATGATCGCAACCAGAAGCCCCCACGCGATGCCCCGTTCCTCGGACACCCAATAAGGCTTGATGAGGCTCCACGCCGAGACTTCGTCGGCCTTTTGCTGCGAATTGTCGGTAGGGGTATTGGCCATGATCTTCCTGCTGATGCGCCGTTTTCCGGCGAGTTATCACATCACGTACGTCGCATACCGCGCAAACGTCGCGAACGGGAAATTGTTCCGGCAATCCCTTAACTGCCGCTTAATTCCGCGCGATCGTTCGGCAAAGCATGTTCAGGGCATTGTGCCAGAGTGCCGCAGCGTGGCGAAAAAGGCTGGCGGATTGGACCTGATCGATGCCCGAACGAAACGTAGAGGCGCGGGCAATCCCGGTTTGCAGCGGCTTCGGCTTTCATGGTCTAATGACTTTTGACGAAACAGGGGTGCTTCGCGCGTGGTTTTAAGCGTGACGAGGCTGAGAGAGACCCTTTGCACCCGATCCGGGTAATACCGGCGAGGGAAGTTTCCGGAGCACGCGTGCCATCCGCGCCTTCCTCCAGGTTCTTCCATTTCCTTCCGTTTTCGGCTGTTCTGCCGTCTCTCTCTGCTGATTTCGTCCTGATGTGCGCCGCGCAGGCACGGTCGAGATCGCGATTCTTCGTCGATTTCCGATGGCTTGACGGCACCCAGGAGGCAAACGCATTGTGAACAGCATCAAACAGGCCGCATCGCGCAGGCCGGATTTCGCTGTCATCGGCGGCGGGCTCGTCGGCCGGCTCGTCGCGTGGCAGCTTGCGGGCGCGGGCCACGATGTGGCGCTCTACGAACGAGGCGACGCCGCCGGCACGCAGTCGGCCGCGTGGGTCGCCGCCGCGATGCTCGCGCCGCTCGCCGAAGCCTCCGTGGCCGAGCCGCTCGTCGTCGGACTGGGCGCGGCGTCGCTCGAGCGCTGGCCGCGCATCATCGAACAATTGCCGGAAGCGGTGTTCTATCAGCGCAACGGGACGCTCGTCGTGTGGCACGGCGCGGATCGAGCGGAAGCGCTGTTGTTCGAGCGGCGCTTGCGCGCGAATGCGCCCGCCGCGTTCATTGATGGCGGATTCGTGAAGCTCACGGGCGTGCAGGTTTCGCAGGCGGAACCCGCGCTCGGCGCGCGATTCGCGCAAGGCTGGCTGCTGCCGAACGAAGGCCAACTCGACAACCGGCAGGCGTTGAAGGCGCTTGCGGCGGGACTCGAGGCGCGGGGCGTGCAAACGCACTGGAATACATCGATCGATGCCATGCCCGACACGCGCTGGATCATCGATTGCCGTGGTCTCGGCGGCAAACCCGCGTGGTCCGCGCTGCGCGGCATTCGCGGCGAAGTGGCGCGCGTGCATACGCCGGGCATCGGATTGACGCGGCCTGTGCGCTTGCTGCATCCGCGTTATCCGCTGTATATCGCGCCGAAACAGGATGGTCTGTACGTGATCGGCGCAACCGAAGTCGAAGGCGAGGATATGTCGCCGGTCAGCGTGCGCTCGGCGCTCGAATTGCTGAGCGCGGCGTTCGCGGTGCATCCGGGTTTCGGCGAGGCGCGCATTCTCGAACTGAATTCGCATTGCCGTCCGACGCTGCCGGATCATCGGCCGGCGATCGTCTGGGATGGGGCGCGCACGTTGCGCGTGAACGGGCTGTATCGGCACGGGTTCATGATTGCGCCGGAAGTCGCCCACGCCGCGTGCGAGCTTGCGCAAGCGTTCGTTTCCGGCGATGTCGCCAGCACCGACGCCTTCGCGCATTTCCGCGAATCCGCGCGCTGGCCGGAACTGCTTCACGACGAAGTTGCCGTCGCGTCATGATGCGCTCAAGCCATCAGGAAAGCACATGAACATCCATATCAATCAGCGCGCGTTCGAGTTGCCCGATGCCGCCACTGTCACCGACGCGCTCGCCGCCTTCGGCGCGAAGCCGCCGTTTGCCGTCGCGCTCAACGGCCAGTTCGTCGCGCGCGGGCAGCACGGCACGAAGACGCTCGCGACGGGCGACAAGCTCGATGTCGTATCGCCCGTCGCGGGCGGTTGAATCTACTCGATCATGACCTCACCGATCTCACACTCCGCCGACGCGCTCACGCTCTACGGCCAGACGTTTCCGAGCCGCGTGTTGCTCGGCACGTCGCGTTATCCGTCGCTGCAATCGCTTTCCGATTCCATCGATGCCGCGCGTCCCGGCATGGTGACTGTCGCGCTGCGTCGACAGTCGGAGACGGGCGAAGCCGGTTTCTTCGATGTGCTCAAGCGCCACGGCGTCGCGCTCTTGCCGAACACGGCGGGTTGCCAGAGCGTCGACGAAGTGCTGAACACCGCGTACATGGCGCGCGAAGTGTTCGATACGCCGTGGATCAAGCTCGAACTCATCGGCGATGACTACACCTTGCAGCCCGATCCGACCGGCCTGATCGAAGCCGCCGGAAAGCTGATCCGCGACGGCTTCAAGGTGCTGCCGTACTGCACGGAAGACCTCGTGATCGGCCGCCGTTTGCTCGACGCTGGTTGCGAAGCGCTGATGCCGTGGGGCGCACCCATCGGCACGGGCAAGGGCGTGACGAATCCGTACGGATTGCGCACGTTGCGCGAGCGCTTGCCGGACGTGCCGCTGATCGTCGATGCCGGTCTGGGCGTGCCGTCGCACGCGTGTCAGGTAATGGAGTGGGGTTTCGACGGCGTGCTGCTGAACACGGCGGTATCGCAGGCGACCTTTCCGCCGCAGATGGCGAAGGCGTTCGCGTTGGGCGCCGAAGCGGGCCGCGCAGCCTTCCTCGCCGGTCCGATGGCCGAGCGCGACAGCGCGCAGGCGAGCACGCCGGTCGTCGGCATGCCGTTCTGGCATCAGGACGGAGGTACGGCATGAGTTTGCTCGGTCGCGAAGTGTTCTGGCCGCCGGTGGACGAACTCGTCGAAGTCGCCGAGCGGATTCGTGCGCGGCTCGGCGAATGGCCAGCGGCATCGACACGCTGGCGTATTTGTCTGACTGTTCCTGATTCGCCGGGTGCGGACGATCTGCTCGTGCTTACTGAAAGTGAAAGCGATAAGGCCGCTCACGGCGGCGCGGCGATCATCGAAGTCCACGAAAAGCGCGTGGTTCTGACGCGCGGCGAAGAGTGTTACGCGCTGGAAGGCGAACGGTCCGATGATTGGCTCGTCGCACTCGCCGCGTTCCTCGACTGCAATTTCGATCCGCACGACGCATTGGTGCTCGCGCTCGCCTGGCGTTCCGGCGACGAAGCGAAGGACGATGCGTGGCCCGTCGATTTCGCGACCTTTCCGCGCGTCGCCGATTTGCCGGATGCGCCGGAACCGGCGTTTCCATCGTGCCCGGATGCGCTCGGCTTGTATCCCGTGCTGCCGAGCGCCGAATGGACCGAACGCGTGCTCGATCTCGGCGTGCAAACCGCGCAGCTTCGCCGCAAATCGACCGATGCCGACGATTTGAAACGCGAAATCGAGCGCTCGGTGGCGGCGGGACGCAAGCATCAGGCGCGCTTGTTCATCAACGATCATTGGCGCGAGGCGATCGCGGCGTGCGCGTACGGCGTGCATCTCGGTCAGGAAGACGTGCAAACCGCCGATCTGAACGCCATCGCGAATGCCGGAGTTCGCCTCGGTCTTTCGACGCACGGTTACTACGAGATGCTGCGCGCGCTGCATTTCCGGCCGAGCTATCTCGCGCTCGGCGCCGTCTTCCCGACGACGACCAAAGTCATGCCGACCAAGCCGCAAGGGCTCGCGCGTCTTTATCGATATGTCCAGTTGCTGAAAGGCCGCGTGCCGCTCGTCGCGATCGGAGGTGTCGATGGAAAAGTGATGCCGGACGTGCTCGCAACGGGCGTCGGTAGCGCAGCGGTCGTGCGCGCGGTGACCGAGGCGCAGGATGTCGCGGCGGCGGTTTCATCGTTGCAACAGAACTTCACAGGTCAAGTGCGATAAATCCGAATTAAAAAAGGATGCTCAAAGCCTAGGCAAAGCACCAATTGCGCGCAGGCCCTATAATTCGGCCTCTTGCGTCAACGGATTCTGTTACCCAGTGCCTGCCTCCAACGAGACTCTGCTGGAGCTGCGCGACGTCGACTTCGGTTACGGCGACCGGCTCATCCTGTCCAACCTGAACATGCGTTTCACGCGTGGGCAGGTGGTCGCGGTCACGGGCGGCTCCGGCTGCGGAAAGACCACGACGCTGCGGCTGATTGGCGGACTGGTGAAGGCGAGCCGCGGCAAGGTGATGTTCGGCAAAGAAGACGTCGGCGCGCAAACGCGCGACGGCCTTTACGCGCTGCGCCGGAAAATGGGCATGCTGTTCCAGTTCGGCGCGCTCTTCACGGATCAGACCGTGTTCGAAAACGTGGCTTTCCCGCTGCGCGAACACACGGACCTGCCTGAAGAACTCATCCGCGATCTCGTGCTGATGAAGCTCAACGCCGTCGGCTTGCGCGGTGCGCGCGATCTCGCGCCGTCGGAGATTTCGGGCGGCATGGCGCGCCGCGTGGCGCTCGCGCGCGCCATCGCGCTCGATCCCGAACTCATGATGTACGACGAGCCGTTCGCCGGTCTCGATCCCATTTCGCTCGGCATCACTGCACAACTCATCCGCACGTTGAACGATGCGCTCGGTGCAACGTCGATCATCGTGTCGCACGATGTGCCGGAGACGTTTTCCATCGCGGATTACGTGTATTTCGTCGCCAACGGTGGCATTTACGCGGAAGGCACGCCGGCGCAACTGCGCGCATCGGCTGATCCGACCGTGCGCCAGTTCATCGACGGCACGCCGGACGGTCACTTCAGGTTTCACTACGCGAGCCAGCCGCTCGCGGCGGATTTCGGCATCGGAGGCAAGGCATGATCAGCGCGCTCGGACGCTGGGTGCTCGACGGCGTCGGCACCGCAGGCTACGCGACGCGCATGTTCCTGCGCCTCGTGGTCGAATTCTTTGCGCTACTGCGCCGCCCGCGTCTCGTCACGAAACAGATCTTCTTCGTCGGGAATTATTCGCTCGTCATCATCGCGGTGTCGGGCTTGTTTGTCGGCTTCGTGCTCGGTTTGCAGGGTTATTACACGCTGAGCCGCTACGGTTCGGAAGAAGCGCTCGGTCTGCTCGTTGCGCTGTCGCTCGTGCGCGAACTCGGGCCAGTCGTGACCGCGCTGTTGTTCACCGGGCGCGCGGGCACGTCGCTGACCGCCGAAATCGGTCTGATGAAAGCAGGCGAACAACTCACAGCAATGGAAATGATGGCCGTCGATCCCATGAAAGTGGTCGTGGCGCCGCGCATGTGGGCGGGCATCATCGCCATGCCCATGCTCGCGGTCATTTTCAGCGCGGTCGGCATTCTCGGCGGCTATGTCGTCGGCGTGCTGCTGATCGGCGTGGATCCGGGCGTGTTCTGGGCGCAGATGCAAGGCGGCGTGGACGTCTGGCGCGATGTCGGCAACGGTGTGATCAAGAGCATCGTGTTCGGATTCGCGGTGACGTTCATCGCGCTGTTCCAGGGTTACGAAGCCCGGCCGACGCCGGAAGGCGTGTCGCGCGCGACCACCAAGACGGTCGTGTATGCGTCGCTCGCGGTGCTCGGCCTCGATTTCCTGCTGACCGCACTGATGTTCAGTTGATTGGCGAGCCGCAGGCGCTATGCCATGCCGCGCGCGTTGTGAAGGGCACAGACCGTCACGCGCGCGCTGCGACAAGATTCTCTTTGGGAAGACGATGAAAAAGACTGCTCTCGACTTTTGGGTCGGCCTCTTCGTGGTGCTCGGTTTCGTGGCGCTGCTCTTTCTCGCGCTGAAAGCCGGCAACATGAGTTCCCTGTCGTTTCAGCCGACCTACGCGGTCAAGCTGAAATTCGACAATATCGGCGGCCTGAAGGCGCGCGCGCCCGTGAAGAGCGCGGGCGTCGTGGTGGGACGCGTCGGCGCGATCGGCTTCGACGAGAACACGTATCAGGCGGTCGTGACCATTGATCTGGACAAGCAGTACCAGTTTCCGAAGGATTCGTCCGCCAAGATCCTGACCGCCGGTCTGCTCGGCGAGCAGTACATCGGCCTCGAGCCGGGCGGTGACGATCAAATGCTCAAAAACGGCGACACCATCTCCATGACGCAATCGGCCGTGGTGCTCGAAAACCTGATCGGTCAGTTCCTCTATAACAAGGCAGCGGATTCGGGTGCATCGAAGTCACCTGCGGCACCGGCAGCGCCCGCAGCGCCCGCAGCGGCGGCTTCGGCGGCTTCGGCGGCTTCGGCGGCTTCGGCGGCTTCGGCGTTCCCGGGCGCGGCGAGCGCGATGGGCGAAACCGGCGCAGTGCCCGCGAGCGCGGCCTCGGCGGCGCAATAAGGAGAGTCAAATATGCACGCGATGGGAGTGCGGCGCGCGATCGTCCTGGCGGCGACGGCGGTCCTGTTCGCCGGCTGCGCGACAGTGACCACGCCGACCAAGGGCGACCCTTTCGAAAGCTACAACCGGACGATGTTCACGGTCAACGACACGATCGACCAGTACGCGTTGAAGCCGGTCGCGAAGGGCTACGTGTGGGCGGTGCCGGAGCCGGTGCGCAACAGCGTCACGAACTTCTTCTCGAATATCGGCGACGTGTACATCGCGGCGAACAATCTGCTGCAGTTGAAGATTGCGGATGGCGTGTCGGACATCATGCGCGTCGCGATCAACGCGGTGTTCGGCGTCGGCGGTCTGTTCGATGTCGCATCGGCCGCGAATTTGCCGAAGCACGCGGGCAATTTCGGCATGACGCTCGGTCACTATGGCGTGCCGCCGGGTCCGTATCTCGTGCTGCCGCTGCTCGGGCCGAGCACCATTCGCGACACGAGCGGTCTCGTTGTCGATTACTATGCCAATCCGCTGACGTATGTATCGCCGGATTCCGTGAGCTGGTCGCTGTACGGCGTGAACCTCGTCAATACGCGGGCGAATCTGCTCGGCGCCACCGACGTGCTCTCCGATGCCGCGCTAGACAAGTATTCGTTCGTGCGTAACGCATATTTGCAATGCCGCCAGTATCTGATCTCCGGTGGCGCGAATAATGCGCCGGATTACAGCGATGCGCCGCTGCCGAATTACGGCGACGATGGCGCCGAGCCGGCGGCGGCATCAGGCGCGGAAGCTGCGCAACCGGCATCAGCAACAGCGGGTGCGCCGCATCCGGCGAGCTCGTCGACCGTGCCGGGCAACCAGTATGTGCCGCCGCGTGCGCCGCCCGGATTCCCTTCGTTCCGCCTGCGTTGAGCGGACTTTCGCTAACGCGCGGTAACATTTCTGACAGTTCCAAGGGGCGCGCCGTCTGAACTCGGTTCGGCTGGCGCGTTCAAACCCAAGCCACTATTTTTGCAGGGTATGCGATGAAAAAACTCCTTTTGCTTCCGATCTTCGCCATGTTTCTGGCGTTCTGCGGCGCTGCATCGGCGCAAAGCGTGGACAGCAACAATCCGGACACGCTGATCAAAACCGTCACGCAGCAAGTGCTCGATCAGATCAAGTCGGACAACAAGATTCAGTCCGGCGACATCAACGAAATCACGAAGCTCGTCAACGAAAAGATCCTGCCGTACACGGATTTCACGCGCGCCACGCGTCTCGTGATGGGCCGCAACTGGAATACGGCGACGCCTGAGCAGCAAAAGCAGATCGTCGAGCAATTCAAGATGCTGCTGATCCGCACGTACTCGGGCGCGCTTGCGCAAGTGCGTAACCAGACCATTCAATACAAGCCGTTCCGCGCATCGCCGGACGACACCGACGTCGTCGTCCGCTCGGTCGTGATGAACAACGGTCAGCCGGTCGAACTCGACTATCGTCTGTACAAGACGGCGCAAGGCTGGCGCGTGTACGACATCAACGTGCTCGGCGCGTGGCTCATTCAGGCATATCAGCAGCAGTTCAACGAGCAGATTCAGCAACACGGCGTGAACGGTCTCGTGCAGTTTCTGACGCAGCGTAACCAGCAGCTGGCGAACGGCAAGGCATCGTGAGCACGCAAGCCGCGAGCGGCCGTTTCCAGATGGCCGCGACTCTTACGCACGACAGCGCGAAGGCCGCACTCGATGCCGGTCTGTCGCGCATCGCGGCGGGCGCAACCGAAGTGGATTGCGCGTCGCTCACGCATTTCGACTCCTCCGCGCTCGCCGTGATGCTCGCATGGCAACGCGCGGCGACCGCGCGCGGCGCGGCGCTGAACGTCGTCAATGCTCCTTCCGGGCTTGCCAGTCTCGCGCAAGCCTATGGCGTGGATACGCTCCTCACCTTCCGACATTGATCCTGAACTGATTTTGCTCAGTCGCGGCGGCGCGTGCATGCGCCGCTATCAGGATCTCGCTCCGAAGTCGGCATCATCGGCTTTGCCCTATAATTAAATATTTTTTCGAGCCTAACCCGTCCCTTTTGCGGCTAACCGGGGCGAATCGGGTTCGTCAGACGTCATCCGCACAATCGAGGCGCCGCCGCCAGCGCGCGCATTCAATGTCAGCCATAGAAATCCGAAACGTCAGAAAGCGCTACAAGGATCTTCAGGCGCTCAAAGGCGTGAGCCTCTCGGTGGAAGAGGGCGAGTTCTTCGGCCTGCTCGGCCCCAACGGCGCAGGCAAGACCACGTTGATCAGCATTCTTGCCGGGTTGGCTCGCGCCGACAGCGGCACGATTTCCGTGCGCGGCCACGATGTCGTCAGCGACTTTCGCGCCGCGCGGCGCGCGCTCGGCGTCGTGCCGCAGGAACTGGTGTTCGATCCGTTTTTCACGGTGCGCGAGTCGCTGCGCATCCAGTCGGGCTATTTCGGTTTGCGCAATAACGACGACTGGATCGACGAAGTCATGGCCAATCTCGATCTCACCGAAAAAGCCGGCGTCAACACGCGCGCCCTCTCCGGCGGCATGAAGCGGCGCGTGCTGGTTGCGCAGGCGCTGGTGCATCGGCCGCCGGTCATCGTGCTGGATGAGCCGACCGCAGGCGTCGATGTCGAATTGCGTCAGACCTTGTGGAAGTTCATTTCGCGCTTGAATCGCGAAGGGCACACGATCGTTCTGACCACGCACTATCTTGAAGAAGCCGAATCGCTGTGCGACCGGCTTGCGATGCTTCGTCGCGGCGAAGTCGTCGCGCTGGAACGCACGAGCGCATTGTTGCAGCGTTTTGCGGGTATGCAGTTGTATCTGCGCTTCACGAGCGGCGTGCTGCCGTCCGAACTGCGCGCGCTCGAAGTCGATCCGAACGCGGTCGGCGGCGCGCAGCATTTGCTGCGTCTGACGAGCTATGACGATGTCGAGCCGATTCTCGCGAAATGCCGCGCGGCCGGCTGCACGTTCGATGAAATCGACGTGCGCAAGGCGGATCTCGAAGACGTGTTCATGCAGGTGATGAACGGACCGGAAGTGGTAGAAGGACTTTCATGAGCGGTTTCCAGACGTTATTCTACAAGGAGCTGCTGCGCTTCTGGAAGGTGTCGTTTCAGACGGTGCTCGCGCCGGTCGTCACGGCCTTGCTGTATCTGACCATTTTCGGGCATGCGCTGTCGGGTCACGTGCAGGTGTATGCGGGCGTCGGTTATACGAGCTTTCTCGTGCCCGGTCTTGTCATGATGAGTGTGTTGCAGAACGCGTTCGCCAATAGCTCCTCGTCTCTGATTCAGTCGAAGATCACCGGCAATCTCGTCTTTGTCCTGTTGCCGCCGATCGCGTATTGGGAGATGTTCTTCGCCTACGTGCTGGCGTCGGTCGTGCGTGGCTTGTGCGTCGGGTTAGGCGTGTTCATCGTGACGATATGGTTCATCCCGATGTCGTTCGCCGCGCCATTCTACATCATTGCGTTCGCGGTGCTCGGTTCGGGCATTCTCGGCACGTTTGGTTTGATCGCGGGCATCTGGGCCGAGAAGTTCGACCAGCTCGCCGCGTTCCAGAATTTCCTGATCATGCCGCTCACGTTTCTGTCCGGCGTGTTCTATTCGACGCACACGTTGCCGCCGCTGTGGCGGGCGGTGTCGTATCTGAATCCGTTTTTCTACATGATCGACGGCTTTCGCTACGGTTTTTTCGGCCTGTCCGATGTGAACCCGCTCCTGAGCCTCGCAATCGTCGGCGGATTTCTGGTCGTGCTGGCGCTGATCGCCGTGCGACTGCTCGCGAGCGGCTACAAGCTGCGTCACTAAATTCTCAAGGAGACTTCCACTATGTTGCCGACTCCGGAGCAGGTGAAGAACTACATCGCTGGCGGTCTCGCTTGCCAGCATCTCGAAGTGGAAGGCGACGGTCAGCACTTCTTCGCGACCATCGTAAGCGACGCGTTCGTCGGCAAGCGGCTGATCGCGCGTCATCAGCTGGTTTATGCGGCGCTCGGCGAGCGCATGAAACAGGAGATTCATGCGCTCAGCATGAAGACCCTGACTCCCGACGAGTGGAAAGCGGCCTGAGTCCACCCGGCGAAGCCAAATCAGGTCATACAGACTCAACTCAGCAACACCGGCATCACCGGAAAGACATAGGCAGTAGATAGTGCGAATCACCAAAGACAATCACGGTTCAGCAGCAGGAAGCTCGGTCGAAGAACACGTCATCATGGACAAACTGGTCATTACGGGAGGCACGCAGCTTTCCGGCGAAATCACCGTATCGGGTGCGAAGAACGCGGCGCTGCCCATTCTTTGCGCGAGCCTGCTCACCGCGGACGACGTTCATTTGTCGAACGTGCCGAATTTGAAGGACGTGCGCACCACGCTCGAATTGCTCAAGCAAATGGGCGTGCGTTCGGAAGTCACGGGCGATGGCCGCGTGACGCTGAATGCATCGAAGGTGGACAAGCTCGTCGCGCCGTATGAAATGGTCAAGACCATGCGCGCGTCGATTCTGGTGCTCGGTCCGCTCGTCGCGCGTTTCGGCGAAGCGAAGGTGTCGCTGCCCGGCGGCTGCGCGATCGGCGCGCGTCCGGTCGATCAGCACATCAAGGGTCTTCAGGCGATGGGCGCCGAGATCAACATCGAGCACGGTTTCATCCAAGCGCGGGCGAAGCGGCTGAAGGGCGCGCGTATCGTGACGGACATGATCACCGTGACCGGCACCGAAAATCTGCTGATGGCGGCGGTACTCGCGGACGGCGAGACGATCATCGAAAACGCGGCGCGCGAGCCGGAAGTGAGCGACCTTGCGCACTTGCTCGTGAAGATGGGCGCGAAGATCGACGGTATCGGCACGGACCGGCTCGTGATTCAGGGCGTCGAGAAGCTGAATGGCGCGAAGCATGACGTCGTGCCGGACCGTATCGAAGCGGGCACGTTCCTGTGCGCCGTCGCAGCCGCCGGCGGCGATGTCACGCTGCGTCACGTCAGCCCGCATCTGCTGGATGCGGTCACGGCGAAGCTGCGCGAAGCAGGTGTATCGATTGAAGAGGGCGATGACTGGATGCGCGTGCGCATGAACAAGCGCGCCGACGCGGTGCACATTCGCACGTCCGAATATCCGGCGTTCCCGACCGACATGCAGGCGCAGTTCATGGCGCTCAACGCGATCGCGAACGGCACGTCGCAAATGGTCGAGACCATTTTCGAAAACCGCTTCATGCACGTTCAGGAACTGAACCGCCTCGGCGCGAGCATCACGATCGACGGCAACACGGCGCTCGTCGCGGGCGTCGAAAAGCTGTCAGGCGCGAAGGTCATGGCAACCGATCTGCGCGCATCCGCGAGCTTCGTGATTGCGGCGATGTGCACGGAAGGCGAGACGCTGATCGATCGCATTTACCATCTGGATCGTGGATACGACCGCATGGAAGCCAAGCTGACGGCCGTGGGCGCGGACGTGCGCCGCATCAAGGGCGGCGGGAGCGAACAATGAGTTCGGTGCCGCAGACGTCGTCGTCGGTGGCGCCGAGCGCGCCGCTCACGCTCGCGCTCTCGAAAGGGCGTATCTTCGAGGAAACCGTGCCGCTGCTCACGGTGGCCGGCGTGCAGGTGGCCGAAGATCCGGAAAGCTCGCGCAAGCTGATCCTGCCGACCACCAATCCGAATCTGCGCGTGATCATCGTGCGCGCGACCGATGTGCCGACTTACGTCGAATACGGCGCGGCGGACTTCGGTGTCGCGGGTAAGGACGTGCTGATCGAACATGGCGGAAGCGGGCTGTATCAGCCGATCGATCTGAACATTGCGCGTTGCCGGATGTCGGTTGCGGTCAAGAACGGTTTCGATTATGCGAACGCGGTGCGCCAGGGCGCGCGTCTGAAAGTAGCGACCAAGTACATGGAAACCGCGCGTCAGCACTTCGCGGCGAAAAGCGTGCACGTCGATCTCATTAAGCTGTACGGTTCGATGGAACTCGCGCCGCTAGTCGGCCTCGCCGATGCGATCGTCGATCTGGTCAGTTCGGGCGGCACGCTGCGCGCGAACAACCTCGTCGAAGTCGAAGAGATCATGGAGATTTCGTTGCGGCTCGTCGTGAATCAGGCTGCGCTGAAGTTGAAGCGCGCGGCCTTGAAGCCGTATCTCGATGCGTTCGAACGCGCATCGACGGTTTCGGAAGGAACAGGAAACTAGGCGCACGCACATTGCGCCGCGCGCCATAAAGCACAACGGAAAACCAGCATGTCTATCAAGATTCGCAAACTCGATTCAAGCGCAGATGGTTTTCAAAAAGCGCTGCGCGCCGTTCTCGCCTTCGAAGCGAGCGAGGACGAAGCCATCGAGCGCGCCGTCGCGCAAATTCTCGGCGATGTCAAAGTTCGCGGCGATGCAGCCGTGCTCGAATACACCAACCAGTTCGATCGGTTGAAGGCGGACAGCGTCGCATCGCTCGAATTGCCGTTCTCGGAAATGGAAGCGGCGCTGGAAAATCTGGAGCCCAAACGTCGCGCGGCGCTCGAAGCGGCGGCCGCGCGCGTGCGCGGTTATCACGAGAAACAGCGCATCGAATGCGGCAGCCATAGTTGGCAGTATACCGAAGCCGATGGCACCGTGCTCGGCCAGAAGGTCACGCCGCTCGATCGCGCGGGCATCTACGTGCCGGGCGGCAAGGCGGCATATCCGTCGTCCGTGCTGATGAACGCGATTCCGGCGCGCGTTGCGGGCGTAAAGGAAATCGTCATGGTCGTGCCGACGCCCGACGGCGTCAAGAATCCGCTCGTGCTCGCGGCGGCGCTGCTCGGCGGCGTGGATCGCGTGTTCACCATCGGCGGCGCGCAGGCCGTGGCCGCGCTCGCGTACGGCACGCAAACCGTGCCGGCAGTCGACAAGATTTGCGGGCCGGGCAATGCGTACGTCGCCTCCGTAAAGCGTCGTGTTTTTGGGACCGTTGGCATCGACATGATTGCGGGTCCGTCCGAAATCCTCGTGATTTGCGATGCCACCACCGACCCGCGCTGGGTCGCGATGGACCTCTTCTCGCAAGCCGAACACGATGAACTCGCGCAATCCATTCTGCTGTGCCCGGACGACAACTTCATCCAGCGCGTGGAAGATGCGATCGTCGAACTGCTTCCGTCGATGCCGCGCCGCGATGTCATTCTGCGTTCGCTCAAAGATCGTGGCGCGCTCATCAAGGTGAAGGACATGGCCGAAGCGTGCACGATTGCGAACGACATCGCGCCGGAGCATTTGGAGATTTCCGCGCTCGATCCGCATCAGTGGGCCGCGCAGATTCACAACGCGGGCGCGATGTTCCTCGGCCGTTACACGAGCGAAAGTCTCGGCGATTACTGCGCCGGTCCGAACCACGTGCTGCCGACTTCGCGCACGGCGCGTTTTTCGTCGCCGCTCGGCGTGTATGACTTCATGAAGCGTTCGAGCGTGATCGAAGTCAGCGCGGACGGTGCGCAGACGCTCGGGGAAATCGCGGCGGAACTGGCGTACGGCGAAGGTTTGCAGGCGCACGCGAAGAGCGCCGAATACCGGATGAAGAACGTCGGCTGAACTGAATGCCGTTCGATTGACTCAAGGCGGCCTGAGAGCCGCCGTCGACATATGACCACACCACAAGACATCATCCGTCACGACGTCATCGCGATGACGAGCTATCCCGTCGCCGATTCCACCGGCCTCATCAAGCTCGACGCGATGGAGAATCCGTACACGCTGCCCGCCGATCTCGCGCAGAAACTCGGCGCGTATCTCGCGGGCGTTGCGCTGAATCGCTATCCGGCGCCGTGTCCGTCGCAACTCATCGGCAAACTCAAGCGCGCGATGCACGTGCCGCCAACGTGCGATGTGCTGCTCGGCAATGGATCGGACGAACTGATCAGCATGATGTCGATGGCGTGCGCCAGGCCGGGCGCGAAAGTCGTCGCGCCCGGCCTGGCTTCGTCATGTACGAGATGTCGGCGAAGTTCGCGCAGATGGAATTCGTCGGCGTGCCGCTGAACGCGGACGCGCTCGTGTATCTCGCGTATCCGAACAACCCGACCGGCACGCTGTACGACGATGCCGACATCGAGCGCGTGATCGCGGCGGCATCGAAAAATCTGGTGGTGATCGACGAGGCCGGAAAAATCGTGGATGCTGCGCGCAGCGGAATTCGATAACGTCGTTGTCATGCGCACGGTGTCGAAGCTCGGGCTTGCGGGAATCCGCCTCGGCTATATGGCCGGCCGGCCCGACTGGATCATGCAATTCGACAAGGTTCGGCCGCCGTACAACCATTAACGTGCTGATGCAGGCGACCGCAGATTTCCTGCTCGATCATCTCGACGTTCTGGATGCGTAAGCCGCCGAACTGCGCGCGCAATGCGAACAACTCGCGCGCGAAGTCGCGGCCTTGCCCGGCATGATCGTCTTTCCGAGCGCGGGCAACTTTCTGCTCGTGCGCGTGCCGGACGCGGCAGTGGCCTTTGAAACCCTGTTGACTTCGCGGGTTTTAGTAAAAAACGTGAGTAAAATGCACACATTGCTGGCAAATTGTGTGCGTTTGACGGTCGGAACGGCGCGAAGAGAACGCGCTCATGATCGCCGCGCTGAAATCCCCATTCTCGATTAGTCTCAAGGAAACACCATGCGCATTGCGGAAGTCGTTCGCAACACCAGCGAAACGCAGATTCGTGTGAAGCTCGATCTGGACGGCACCGGCAAGCAAAAGCTCGCCACGGGCGTCCTGTTCCTCGATCACATGCTCGATCAGATCGCCCGTCACGGGCTCATCGACCTCGACATCGAAGCGCATGGCGACCTCCATATCGACGATCACCATACGGTCGAAGATACCGGCATCACGCTCGGCATGGCGATCGCGAAGGCCATCGGCGACCGCAAGGGCATTCGCCGATACGGCCACTCGTACGTGCCGCTCGATGAAGCGCTGTCGCGCGTGGTCATCGACTTTTCCGGGCGTCCGGGGCTCGAATTCCATGTGCCGTTCACGCGCGCGCGCATTGGCACATTCGATGTCGATCTGACCATCGAATTTTTCCGCGGCTTCGCGAATCACGCGGGCGTGACGCTGCATATCGACAATCTGCGCGGGCTGAACGCGCATCATCAGGTCGAAACGGTGTTCAAGGCGTTCGGGCGCGCGCTGCGCATGGCCTGCGAAGTCGACGAACGCGCAGCAGGACAGATTCCATCGACCAAAGGCAGTTTCTGACCTCAGCGAGCGGATTCGGCGCTTAAAGCAGCGTCGGCAACACGATGGATCTGTTCAAGTCGTTTATCTCTTTGCTCGTGCTGATCAACCCGATCGGCGCGATACCGTTTTTTCTCAGCCTCACCCAGCAGCAATCGGACACGGAAAAGCGCAATACCATCCGCGTCGCGTGCATTTCGGTGTTTTGCGTGATCGCGGTGACGGCGCTGCTCGGGCAGCAGATCATCACGTTTTTCGGGATTTCGGTCGGATCGTTCGAAGTGGGCGGCGGCATCATCATGCTGCTCATGGCGATCAGCATGTTGAACGCGCAAGTCGGCAACGCGCGCTCGACGCCCGAAGAGCGCATGGAAGCCGAGGAGCGCAATAGCATCGCAGTCGTGCCGCTCGCCATTCCGCTGCTCACCGGACCGGGATCGATCAGCACGGTGATTGTCTATGCTGCGAATGCACAGCACTGGTACGACCGTTTCGGGCTGGTTTTGCTGGGCGCGATCATCGCCGGTCTGTGCTTCGGCGCGCTGAATCTCGCGGAGCCGATCGCGCACTGGGTCGGGCGCACGGGAATCAATATCGGCACGCGTCTGATGGGTTTGATGTTGTCCGCGCTGGCGGTGGAATTCATCGTCAACGGGTTGAAGGCTTTGATGCCATCTTTGAAATGAAAACTTCGATTGCGATTGTTGATTACGGAATGGGCAACCTGCGCTCGGTGTATCAAGCGCTGAAGAAGGCCGCGCCCGAGGCGGACGTGGCGATCGTCGCGAAGCCGCAGGAAATCCATTCGGCGGATCGCATCGTCTTGCCCGGACAGGGTGCGATGCGCGACTGCATGAGCCATCTCGCGGAATCCGGCCTTCAGGAAGCGGTGATGCAAGCCGCACGCGAAAAGCCGATGCTCGGCGTGTGCGTCGGCGAGCAGATGCTGTTCGACTGGAGCGAGGAAGGCGACACGAAGGGTCTCGGGCTTTTGCCGGGCAAGGTCGTGCGCTTTCAGCTCGACGGCAAGCTGCAGGACGACGGCTCGCGCTTCAAAGTGCCGCAGATGGGCTGGAACCGCGTGCGTCAGGCGCAGCCCCACGCAATGTGGGATGGCGTCGCGGACGGCGCGTTCTTCTACTTCGTGCATAGCTATCACGTGGTGCCGGACAATCCGGCGCACACATCGGGCGAAACCGTGTACGGCGATGCCTTCACGTCGGCGGTCGCGCGCGACAATATCTTCGCGACCCAATTTCACCCCGAGAAAAGCGCGGACGCCGGATTGCGTCTTTATCGCAATTTTGTGCACTGGAATCCCTAAAAGTCAGCGTTTTCGCCAATTTCGGCAGGCGCGTGACCGTTGCAAGACTTGTACTACACTAGCGAAACGGTCCAAAACGCGGCGGCCCTAAACACGGCTTGAGAGACCGCAAAGCGCCGCTTCATTCAACTTCACCAGAAAATACGCGCGATACCTATGCTGCTCATTCCGGCCATCGATCTTAAAGACGGTCAGTGCGTGCGCCTCAAACAAGGCGATATGGACCAGGCGACCATTTTTTCAGAAGATCCGGCAGAGATGGCCCGACATTGGGTCGATCGTGGCGCGCGCAGACTGCACCTCGTCGATCTGAATGGCGCATTCGCAGGCAAGCCGAAAAACGGCGACGCCATCCGCGCGATCCTCGACGAAGTCGGCAACGACATTCCGGTGCAACTGGGTGGCGGCATCCGCGATCTGGAGACCATCGAACGCTATCTGGACAATGGCCTGTCGTACATCATCATCGGCACGGCGGCGGTGAAAAATCCGGGCTTTTTGCAGGACGCGTGCAGCGCGTTTGGCGGACATATCATCGTCGGGCTGGATGCGAAGGACGGCAAGGTCGCAACCGACGGCTGGAGCAAGCTGACCGGCCACGAAGTTGTCGATCTTGCGCAGAAGTTCGAGGATTACGGCTGCGAGTCGATCATCTACACGGATATCGGTCGCGACGGCATGCTTCAGGGCATCAATATCGAAGCGACGGTGCGCCTCGCGCGCGCGGTGAAGATTCCGGTGATCGCGAGCGGCGGGCTGTCGAATATCGCGGACATCGAAGCGCTGTGCGGCGTGGAAAGCGAAGGCATCGAAGGCGTGATCTGCGGCCGCGCAATCTACTCCGGCGATCTCGATTTCGCCACCGCGCAAGAACGCGCCGACTCGCTCTCCGAAGCCGACGGCGTCTGAATTTGCCGTAGCGCGAGCAACGCTTAGTAGCACTTCGGGCGGCAAAAAATGCCGCCCTCACTTCGTAATTGGCAAGAACATGGCTCTCGCTAAACGCATCATTCCCTGTCTCGACGTGACCGCTGGGCGCGTCGTGAAGGGCGTCAACTTCGTCGAATTGCGCGACGCGGGCGATCCCGTCGAAATCGCGCGACGCTACGACGATCAAGGCGCCGACGAACTCACCTTTCTCGATATCACCGCAACCTCCGATCAGCGCGATCTCATTTTGCCGATCATCGAAGCGGTGGCATCGCAAGTGTTCATTCCGCTGACGGTCGGCGGCGGCGTGCGCGCCGTCGAGGACGTGCGGCGTCTGCTGAACGCGGGCGCGGACAAGATCAGCATGAATTCGTCGGCGGTGGCCAATCTCCAACTCGTGCGCGATGCATCCGACAAGCATGGCTCGCAGTGCATCGTCGTGGCGATCGATGCGAAGCGCGTCTCAGCCGATGGCGACACGCCGCGCTGGGAAGTCTTCACGCACGGCGGGCGAAAGGCGACGGGCATCGACGCGATCGAATGGGCGCGCAAGATGGCCGAGTTCGGCGCGGGCGAAATCCTGCTGACCAGCATGGATCGCGACGGCACGAAATCGGGCTTCGATCTCGCGCTCACGCGCGCGGTGTCGGACGCGGTGCCGGTGCCGGTGATCGCGTCGGGCGGCGTCGGCAATTTGCAGCATCTGGCGGACGGTATCGTCGATGGACACGCGGACGCCGTGCTCGCCGCGAGCATCTTCCATTACGGCGAACATACGGTCGGCGAAGCGAAGCGCTTCATGGCCGATCGCGGCATTTCGGTGAGGACGTAAGCCAATGAGCGCACAAGCCGATTGGCTCGACAAAGTGAAGTGGGACGCGAGCGGCCTCGTGCCGGTGATCGCGCAGGAACATTCGACCAACGACGTGCTGATGTTCGCGTGGATGAATCGCGAGGCGCTCGCCAAAACCATCGAACTGAAGCGCGCGGTATATTTTTCGCGCTCGCGTCAGCGGCTGTGGTTCAAAGGCGAGGAATCGGGGCACTTTCAGCATGTTCATGACGTGCGTCTCGATTGCGACGAAGACGTCGTGTTGCTGAAGATTGAGCAGGTGTCGGGCATCGCGTGTCACACCGGGCGTCACTCCTGCTTTTTCCAGAAATTCGAAGGCACGGTAGACAACGGCGAGTGGATCGCCGTCGAGCCGGTCCTGAAAGACCCAGAAAATATCTACAAATGACGCAAGCCAATACGCTGGACACGCTGCTTCGCCTCGCTGCCGTCATCGACAGTCGTAAAGGTGGCGATCCGGAACAAAGCTACGTTTCCCGACTCTTTCACAAAGGTGACGATGCGGTCCTGAAAAAGATCGGCGAGGAAGCGACGGAAGTCGTGCTCGCCGCGAAGGATGCGCGCCACGGCGGCGCGTCAAAGGCGCTCGTCGGTGAAGTCGCCGATTTGTGGTTTCATTGTCTCGTGATGCTGTCGCACTTCGACCTGAGCCCGGCCGATGTCGTCGCTGAACTCGAGCGGCGCGAAAGCTTGTCGGGCATCGAGGAGAAAGCGCTGCGCAAATCGCGCGAGCGCGAGCAAAACGGCGGCTGACGAGCGTTTTTGCCCCGAGTTTGCCCCTTAGCCAAGGAGGGCGAGCATGAACCAGCCTTACGAACCGTATCCCCCGCCTGTTTATCAGGAATCGATCGATCCGGAGCGCCTGCGCAACATGCGCACGCTCACGCACATCCTGTACGCGCTGTACGCCATTCACTGGCTGACCGGCGGCCTGACGGGGCTGGTTGCGATCATCATCAACTACATCAAGCGCGGCGATGCATCCGGTACGCCGTATGAACCGCACTTCACGTGGCAGATCCGCACGTTCTGGTGGGCGTTACTCGGTTACGTGATCGGCTTCGCGCTGATCTGGATCGGGCTCGGGTTTCTGATCATCGGCGCGGTGAGCATCTGGACCCTTTATCGCATCATCAAGGGCTGGCTCTTTCTCTACGAACAAAAGATGCTTGATCCGCGCGCGTGGTTCTGAGATTGCTTCTCCGATACCACACGCAACGGACGTAACGATACCCATGAGTCAAGACTGCATTTTCTGCAAGATCGCGGCGGGACAGATTCCCAGCGCCAAGGTGTATGAGGACGACGAATTTCTCGCCTTCAACGACATCAATCCCGCCGCGCCGGTGCATGTGCTCGTGATTCCGAAGCGTCACATCGAAACCTTGTCGCACTGCACAGAAAATGACAGTCCGCTGCTTGGTAGAATGGTGAGTCTCGTCGGACGGTTGGCGAAGGACCTGGGCGTGGCCTATACGGGTGGCGACACGGGTTTTCGCACGGTGATCAAGACCGGACCGGGCGGGCAAGAGGTGTATACATTCACGCTCATTTGCTGGCTGGTGCGCGTCCTTGGCGGCGAATGGGCTAAAAAGACCGAATATTTTCGGTTTACACCTTGCAATGAAATATTGGGCGCGCAAAATCGATAATCGATAGCTGAAGCAACGTGTTTCGGCTCGGGCCGCAAGGCCGATCTTTCGTCGCGACTGGCCGTCGCGATGAATCACGGAGAGTTTTCATTCATGGGTTCGTTAAGCATTTGGCATTGGTTGATCGTCTTGCTGATCGTGGCGCTGGTCTTCGGCACGAAGAAACTGCGCAATATCGGCGGCGATCTGGGCGGCGCGGTGAAGGGCTTCAAGGAAGGCATGCGCGAAGGCGAAACGCCCGCATCGCCGGAAAAGCAGTGTGAGCTCTCGCGTGATGGTACCGTCGATGTCGAGGCGAAGGACAAGTCGCGTTCGAACGACTATCGTTAAGCCCGTCGCGAACCGCAACCTTCCACTTCACGTTCAATGCTCGATCTCGGTCTGACCAAAATGGCGCTCATCGGCGTCGTTGCCCTCGTGGTGCTCGGGCCCGAACGCCTGCCGGGCGTTGCACGCACGGCAGGCGCGCTCTTCGGGCGTGCGCAGCGCTACATCAACGACGTCAAGTCGGAGGTGGCGCGCGAAATGGAGCTCGACGAACTCAAAAAAATGCGCAAGGACTTCGAGAGCGCGGCATCGAACGTCGAATCGTCGATTCACGATACGCTCAAGCGCCACGAGACCGATCTCAACGATGCCTGGAAAGAAGGCACGTCGGTGTCGCCGAGCATCGCCGGCGGCGCGGAGCCAACGCCGGAGATCGACGATGCGGAAGCGGCGGCTACCCGCGAGCGGATGATCCGCCGCGCTCCGCTGTCGCATCCGCCGCAGAAGAAGGCGGTGCGCAAGAACTGGCGCGTGAAGCAAAGCGCCATTCCGAGCTGGTACAAACGCACGACAGCTCAACGCACCCGTGTTCAGTCGGGCGCGGCGCGCGTCGCTCGTCATACACCCGAAACTCTGCGCCGTTCGACGAAATTCTTCTGATCGGCTGCGTTTCCTTTCATCGATGATTCATACAGAGGGCCGGCGTGAGCGACCCGCAACAACCTAAAGAAGAGCCCGTCGAAGAGACGTTCATCTCGCATCTCGTCGAGCTGCGTGACCGCATCATGCGCGCGGGTGCGGCGGTGATCGTCGTGTTCGTAAGCCTCGTTTATTGGGCGCCGAATATCTTCAAGCTGCTCGCCCGTCCGCTGATGCAAAACCTGCCGCGCGCCGGCAAGATGATCGTCACCGATGTCACCGGCTCGTTCTTCGTGCCGATGAAAGTGACGATGCTCGTCACCTTCGTGATTGTATTGCCGATCGTGCTGTATCAGATTTGGGCGTTCGTCGCGCCGGGTTTGTATCAGCATGAAAAGAAGCTCGTGGGGCCGCTCGTCTTCAGCAGCTACACGCTATTTCTGTGCGGCATGGCGTTCGCCTATTTCGTCGTGTTCCCGACCATTTTCCGCGTAATGGCGCATTACAACGCGCCGCTCGGTGCGGAAATGACGACGGACATCGACAATTATTTGAGCTTCGTTTTGACGATGTTCCTGTGCTTCGGTATGACGTTCGAAGTGCCGATCGTCGTTGTGCTGCTTGCGCGCATGGGCGTGGTGAGCCTTGCGAAGCTCAAGCAGATTCGTCCTTACGTGATCGTCGGCGCGTTTGTGATTTCGGCGGTCGTGACGCCGCCGGATGTGTTCTCGCAACTGATTCTCGCGATTCCGCTCATCATTCTGTACGAAGTGGGTTTGATCGCGGCGCGTCTGGTCGTGCCGAAGGATGCGCTGAAAAGCGATAGCAACGAAGTGACGGTCAAATAACCGAGTCACGGCGCGGCATTTTGTCCGAGGGTAATCCCTGTGGTTAGCGCAAATAAAAAGGCAGCTTCGACAATCCGAAGCTGCCTTTTGTCTTTTCAGCCATGCGCCTTATTCGTCGCTCTGGTCGCCCTGCTCTTCGTCCGGCATTTGCGGCGCGCGCGGTTGCGCAGGACGCTTGCCGATGGTCACGCTGACGTCGAGCTCCTTATTCTTGCGCATCAGATGGACCTTCACCGCCGTGCCCGGTTTGATTTGCGCGACGACGTTTAGCAGGCGTGTGGTGTCGGTGATCGTATCGTCGTTGATGGAGACGAGAATGTCGCCCGGCTTGATGCCCGCCTTGTCCGCCGGGCCGCCCTGCAGCACGCCCGCGACGATCGCGCCAGACTTCTGATCCAGCCCGAATGATTTCGCGATCTCCGGCGTCACATCCTGCGGCTCCACGCCGATCCAGCCGCGCGTGACTGTGCCCGTCGTGATGATGCTTTCGAGCACGCTGCGCGCGGTCGACACCGGAATGGCGAACCCGATGCCCAGCGACCCGCCACTGCGTGAATAAATCGCGGTGTTGATGCCGAGCAGATTGCCGTTCACATCGACGAGCGCTCCGCCCGAATTGCCGGGATTGATGGCCGCGTCCGTCTGAATGAAGTTCTCGAACGTGTTGATGCCGAGGTGATTGCGCCCGAGCGCGCTGACAATGCCCATCGTGACCGTCTGGCCGACGCCGAACGGATTGCCGATGGCGAGCACGACATCGCCGACGTGCGTCTGATCCATGCGCCCGAGCGTGATGCTCGGCAGATTCGTCATGTTGATCTTGAGCACGGCGAGGTCCGTTTCCGGATCGACGCCGATCACTTTCGCGCTCGATGTGCGGCCGTCGGCAAGCGCGACTTCGATCTGGTCCGCGCCATCGACGACGTGCTGGTTCGTTAGAATGTAACCTTCCGAGCTGACGATGACACCCGAGCCGAGATTCGACGCTGGCGGCTCGTCAGACTTGCGCTTGTTCTTGTCGCCGAAGAAATACCGGAAGAGCGGATCTTTCGCGCGCGGATCGGGCGGCAGATTGCCGTCCTTGCTGGAGAACACATTCACGACCGCGGGCATGGCTTTCTGCGCGCCCTCGGAATACGACGACTGAAGCGGCCGCGAGCCAATGCTCGGCGCCACTTCTTGTAACGCGACGATCGGCTCGGCAAGTTGTTTGCCGAATTGGCCCTGACGTTGAAGCCACTGCGGTTTCAGCGTCGCGACGATGAACATCAAGGCCAAAAGCACGGTGACCGCTTGGGCAAAAAGTAGCCAGAAGCGTCTAAGCATTTGAAGGGATAGAGGATTTCATGGATCGGATCGAACTCGAATTGTATCTGAACAATCTGCTGGAAATCGGCCGCTTCAAGGACTATTGCCCGAACGGCCTGCAGGTTGAAGGCACGCGCCGCGTGCAGAAGATCGCGACGGGCGTGACCGCCTCGCTGGCGTTTCTCGAGGCCGCGCTGGAGTGGGGCGCGGATACCGTGCTTGTGCATCACGGTTACTTCTGGAAGAACGAGGCGCCGCAAGTCACCGGGCGCAAGTATCAGCGGTTGAAAACGCTGATTCAGAACGACATCAATTTGTTCGCCTATCATCTGCCGCTGGATTCGCATCCGGACTTCGGCAACAACGCGCAGCTCGGCTCGCGGCTGGGTTTGATCGCGGATGGTCGTTTCGCCGACCAGGATCTCGACTGGATCGCGACGCTCGGCATGCCGCTCTCGCTCGAGCACTTTTCGGCGACCGTGGAAAATGCGCTCGGCCGCAAGCCGCTCGTGTTCGGCGACGCAGACATGCAATTGCGGCGCGTGGCGTGGTGCACCGGCGGCGCGCAAGGTTATTTCGATGCCGCCATCACCGCCGGCGCGGATGTCTTCGTGAGCGGCGAAGTCTCCGAGCAGACCATGCACATCGCGGCGGAATCGGGCGTCGCGTATATCGCGGCGGGGCATCATGCGACCGAGCGTTATGGCGTGCAGGCGCTCGGTTCGCATCTGTTGGAGCAATTCGATATCGAGCATGTTTTTATCGATATCGATAATCCGGTTTAATGCGCGATTAAGCTGCCGGCGACATTATCGGCGCTTGCAGTTGCCTTAAAAAAATGCTTCACCCAATGCGCGATTAACGTGGGGAAAACCCTGAAGCATCAAGGACTTCGAGTGATTTTTGCTAGCTGGCCCTTGTAAATGCCAACTCCATTCGCGCACACTAACGGCGGAACACTGATGTGACGGTATAAATCCAACTTAGAAGTGGGGCGTGTGATGCGAGACAAGGATGAAAAACGCGTCGACGGCGGCCGCCGTACCTGGCTGATTGCGACGACCGCAGCAGGTGGTGTCGGAGCTGTAGCAACCGTAGTTCCTTTTGTAAATTCGTTCGCTCCATCGGCGAAGGCCAAGGCGGCTGGCGCTCCCGTCGAGGTGGATATCAGCGGACTCAAGCCGGGCGAGATGATGACCGTCGCCTGGCGCGGCAAGCCAGTGTGGATTCTCAATCGCACCGACGAAATGCTGTCCGATATCACCAAGGCCGACAACGAAGTCGCCGATCCCAAAAGCAAGATGGAATTCTCGATGCCGTTGCCGGAGTACTGCAACAACGAGTATCGATCGCGCGCCGACCACAAGAACATTCTTGTCGCGGTCGCGGTGTGCACGCATCTGGGCTGCACGCCGACACCGCGCTTCCAGGAGGGTCCGCAACCCAATCTCTCCGATAACTGGCCGGGCGGTTTTCTCTGCCCATGTCACGGTTCGACCTACGACCTGGCGGGCCGCGTCTTCAAGAACAAGCCCGCGCCGCAGAACCTGGACATCCCACCGTTCATGTTCACTTCCGCGACGCAACTCGTGATCGGCAAGGACGAAAAGGGAGAGGCTTAAATGGCTAGCGCTGAAAAGGAAGTAGAGACAACGGGCTTGACCGGTTGGATCAATCGCCGGTTTCCGCTGACCTCGACCTGGAAGAAACACGTTTCCGAGTACTACGCGCCGAAGAACTTCAACTTCTGGTACTTCTTCGGCTCGCTCGCCTTGCTGGTGCTGGTCAATCAGATCGTCACCGGCATTTTCCTCACGATGAACTACAAGCCCGATGCGACGTTGGCGTTCGCATCGGTCGAGTACATCATGCGCGAGGTGCCGTGGGGCTGGCTGATTCGCTACATGCACTCCACGGGCGCGTCGATGTTCTTCGTCGTCGTGTATCTGCACATGTTCCGCGGTCTGATGTACGGGTCGTATCGCAAGCCACGCGAACTGGTATGGATCTTCGGCTGCGCCATTTTCCTATGCTTGATGGCCGAGGCGTTCTTCGGCTATCTGCTGCCGTGGGGGCAAATGTCGTTCTGGGGCGCGCAGGTGATCGTGAATCTTTTCTCTGCGATTCCGTTCATCGGTCCGGACTTGTCGCTGTGGATTCGCGGCGATTACGTCGTGTCCGATGTCACGCTGAACCGCTTCTTTGCGTTCCACGTGATCGCGATTCCGCTCGTGCTGCTGGGTCTCGTGGTGACGCACTTGGTTGCGCTGCACGAAGTCGGATCGAACAATCCGGACGGTGTCGAGATCAAGGTGAGGAAGGACGCAAACGGCATTCCGCTCGATGGCATTCCGTTCCATCCGTATTACTCGGTGCACGATTTCATGGGCGTGTCCGTGTTCCTGCTGATCTTCGCGGCGATCATTTTCTTCGCGCCGGAAATGGGCGGCTACTTTCTCGAAGCAAACAACTTCGTGCCGGCCAATCCGCTGCAGACGCCGCCGGAAATCGCGCCGGTCTGGTACTTCACCGCGTTCTACGCCATGCTCCGCGCCACGACCGATCCGTTCAAGATCGTGCTGATGATCGTCATCGCGCTGCTCGGGTTGCTCGCGCTCATCAAGGCGCGCGGCAAGTGGAAGCTCGGTCTGCCGGTGTTCACCGTCGTGGTGCTGGTCTTCATGGCGCTGACGGAATCGAAATTTTGGGGCGTGGTCGTGATGGGCACGGCGGTCGTATCGCTCTTCTTCCTGCCGTGGCTCGACCGTAGTCCGGTGAAGTCGATCCGCTACCGGCCGCTCTTCCACAAAGTCTTCTATGCGATCTTCGTCTTCGCGTTCCTGATGCTCGGCTTCCTGGGCACGCGACCGCCATCGCCCGCCGCGACACTGATCGCGCAGATTTGCGCGCTGATCTATTTCGCGTTTTTCCTCGGCATGCCTTTCTGGACGCCGCGTGGCAAATTCAAGACGCCGCCCGAGCGAGTGCACTACAAACCTCACTGAGCACGTCCGGAGACAATTACGATGAAAAAAGGGCTCTCTACAATAGCGATGATCGGTGCGGCGCTGTTTGCATTCGGGTCGATGCCGGCGCACGCCGAGGAAGAAGCGGTGCTCGATCGCGCACCGGACAGTTCGGACAATCTCGCGTCCTTGCAGCACGGCGCGCAAATCTTTGTAAACTATTGCCTGAACTGCCATAGTGCGAACCTGATGCGCTACAACCGGCTGACGGACATCGGCATCAGCGAGAAGCAGATTCAGGAGAATCTGCTCTTCACGACCGATAAAGTCGGCAACACGATGTCCATCGCCATGCGCCCGGACGACGCGAAGGCGTGGTTCGGGGCATCGCCGCCGGACTTGTCGGTCGAAGCGCGCGCACGCGGAAAGGACTGGCTTTATACGTACTTACGGAGTTTTTACCGCGATCCGACGCGCCCGACGGGTTGGAATAATCGCGTGTACGAAAATGTCGGTATGCCGCACGTGCTCTGGACGCTGCAGGGCATCCGCGACGCGAAGTTCGATACCGATACCGATACCGACGAGAAGACCGGTGAAAAGGTAAGAAGATTCGTGGGTTACACTCAAGTCACGCCCGGCGCCATGTCCAACGTGGATTATGATTCTACTGTGGCGGATCTTGTGTCGTACATGTCGTGGATGGCCGAGCCGGCGCAGCAAGACCGGAAACGGCTCGGCGTCTGGGTGTTGCTGTTCCTGGCGCTGTTGAGTTTCCTCGCGTGGCGCCTGAACGCGGCATACTGGAAAGATATCAAATAGCGCGCCGTCGACGGCGTGGGTCGGCCCGGCGGCGTATCAGGCGAGGCGCCGCGGCCGGCCCTTCGAGTTTATTGAAGGAAATTTAAAAACATGATGGTTTTGTATTCCGGCACTACTTGCCTGTTCTCCCAGCGCTGTCGGCTGGTGTTGTTCGAAAAGGGCATGGATTTCGAGATCCGCGACGTTGATCTGTTCAACAAGCCGGAAGACATCGCGGTGATGAACCCGTACGGCCAGGTGCCGATTCTCGTCGAGCGCGACCTGATTCTGTACGAGTCGAATATCATCAACGAATACATCGACGAGCGTTTTCCGCATCCGCAGCTGATGCCGGCCGATCCCGTGCAGCGCGCGCGCGCGCGTTTGTTCTTGCTGAACTTCGAAAAGGAACTGTTCGTTCACGTCGGCACGCTCGAAAACGAAAAAGGTAAGGCCGCGGAGAAGAACCACGAGAAGGCGAGCTGCGCCATCCGCGATCGTCTGACGCAGCTCGCGCCCATCTTCCTGAAGAACAAGTACATGCTCGGCGAAGAGTTCTCCATGCTCGACGTCGCCATCGCGCCGCTCTTGTGGCGTCTGGATCACTACGGCATCGAGCTGTCGAAGAATGCCGCGCCGTTGATGAAATACGCCGAGCGCATTTTTAGCCGCCCGGCCTATATTGAAGCGCTGACGCCTTCCGAAAAGGTGATGCGTCGATAGTTTGCAAGCGTTGGCGGGCGGCGGCGCGGTTTTCGCGCGGTCGCGTGCCGACAGAGGAAAGTTGATGCAAGAGATTTCCACCAAGCCTTATCTGCTGCGCGCGTTGTACGAGTGGTGCACAGATAACGGTTTCACTCCCCACATTGCGGTTCGCGTCGACGGCGCCACGCGCGTGCCGTGTCAGTTCGTACGTAACGATGAAATCGTGTTGAACATCAGCTTCGAGGCGACTAGTCAGCTGCAGATGGGCAATGAATGGATCGAGTTCAGCGCGCGTTTCTCGGGCAAGTCGCACAAGATCGAGGTGCAGGTGGCGAGCGTGCTCGCCATTTATGCGCGTAAGAACGGCCAGGGCATGGCGTTTCCGGTCGAGCCGGCGCCGCAGGGCTCGACGAGTTCGGCCGGTATGCCGCGTTCGGTCGAGCGCGAGGTTCCGGCGGCTGAAGACGTTGCGCCGGAGCGGTCCGAGCCGATTGCGGCATCGGCCGCATCTGACGACGAGGCTTCGAAATCAGCAGGAAGATCTCACCTCAAAGTCGTCAAATGAAGTAGAATTCAAGGTTTGGGTTTGGCCGGCTTAGCTCATCAGGTAGAGCGCTTGACTTGTAATCATGAGGTGGCGGGTTCGAGTCCTGCAGCCGGCACCAAGAGGTAACGCCGACAGATCGTGCGATGTCCGCACGATCTGTTTGCTTTGAGCGAGTGGATCGATCAAAGCGAGTTGGTCGGGTCAGCAAGAAAAAATAGTTTCTAAATTCTTGTTGACATTAACCGAAACGTTGTTCATAGTTTTATTGTTGTGCTGCTGATGCAGCGACGCAAGACGGTGGCAAAGTTGAACTGTCTGCGGGGTGTGAGCACATCCCATCAGGGACAGCGAGCAAAAGTGTCTCGCGTGAAAAGTCCGAATGTACGGGTGCAACCTTCCTCTTCTTGCTGTCACGGAATGAAAGCTTGGCAAACTGGAGGCGTCCATGTACGGCTCGTCGCGGAGAAGGTGGAAACCGTCGAGGACTTCAAGGCCGCCAGAAAACTCGGCTTCGACTATTTTCAGGGCTATTTTTTCGCGCGGCCGCAGGTGCTGTCGGCGCGGCACACGAGTCCGGCGCGCGGCTTGCTGATCCGTCTGCTATCCGTGCTCGCAAGCGATCCCGACATGCGCAAGCTCGAAGGCGAACTTAAGCGCAATCCGGATATCGTCGTGCAGTTGATGCGCCTCGCGAATTCGAGCGCATTCTCGCGCGGCAAGCGCGTGTCGTCGCTGCGCGAGGCGGTCGCGGCCACCGGCACGCGGCAGCTCACGCGCTGGACGCAACTGCTGCTCTACGCCGAAGGCCGCAGTTTGCCGTAGCGTTCGGACCCGCTGCTGCAACTCGTCGGCACGCGCGCGCTTCATGGAACTGGCGGCGCAGACTTTGCGTCCGTCCGACGAAGCGTTCTCGGACGATGCGTTCATGACCGGCATCTTTTCGCTGGTGCATGTCGTGCTCGATATGCAGCCCGCCGAAATTCTGGATAAGCTCATCTGACGGCGGACATCCGCTCGGCCATTCTCGATGGCGCGGGTGGGCTCGGTGCGTTGCTCGGCATCGCGCAGGCGGCGGAGCGCGGCGACGCGCATGCCATCGATGCGAGCCGTCACGGTCAGCCCGTGCTCGATGTGCTGGCACCCCCGCCGTGCTGTCCGCGTTGCAGGTGGAAGCGGCGGAGTGGTTCGAGGGGCATCAGATGGATCAGGAACCGGACGCGCAGTAACGCGCACCGTTAGGTCTCGAGGAAATCCAATGAAACGCAAAATCTTAAGCGCCGTGGCTGGCGTCGCCGCAGCAATCGGATTGGCTGTCGCGGTCTTTCCGCTCACGGCAGGCGCGACGCTCAAACCCGGCGATGCCGCGCCCGCGTTCACCGCACAGGCATCGCTGGGCGGCAACGTGTACGACTATTCGCTCGCCGATGCGCTGAAGAAAGACCCCGTCGTGCTGTACTTCTATCCGGCGGCGTTCACCAAGGGCTGCACGATCGAGGCGCACGAATTCGCCGAAGCGGTCGATCAGTACAAGGCCGAAGGCGCGACGGTGATCGGTGTATCGCATGACAACATCGACACGCTCAAGAAATTTTCCGTGAGCGAGTGCCGCAGCAAGTTTCCGGGCGCGGCGGACAAGGACTCGAAGATCATCAAGTCGTACGATGCCTCCATGCCGATGAAAAGTTCGATGGCCAATCGCGTGTCCTACGTGATCGCGCCGGACGGCAAGGTGATTTACGAATACACGAGTCTGTCGCCGGATCAGCATGTCGCGAACACGCTGCAGGCGCTGCGCGACTGGAACGCGAAGCACAAGGCGCAGTGAAGTTCGCGGCTCGCAAGGCAAAACAAGGGAAGTGACATGCCGATCGTTGTCGGTCTCATCGTATTAGGATTGCTTATTTATGGCGCGATCTGGTCGTTCGATACGATCCACGCGCAATTCGGTTTGGGCGTCGCGATCGGTGCGGTAGTCGTGGTGCTGGCGCTCATCGCGGCGGGCGTGGTGCGCTGGCTCGCGAGCCGGCGGGAAATCGCGCCGAACGTGCCGAAAGGATCAAACGGCGACTGGACGCATGAGCTGAAGACGGAGTGGGGCGGCGTGCGGATCGCATCACAAAAGCGATTGTGCGATGTGCGTCTGCGCGATGAAACCAGCAGCTATATCTTCGCGGACCTGCGCGGCGCCCGCGCGGAGCAGGCGAACGGCGTATGGCAAGTGCGCTTCGACGTAAAGGACGCGAAACACGCCGAATGGACCTTACCGATGCGCGATCACGCCGAAGCGCACAAGTGGGCGCGCATTCTGTCGCTCGCGACACAGCAGAAACTTTAAAGCGTCATTCCGCGTGATAACCCATATCGCCGCGCACCTTGCCGCGAAACACCCAGTACGACCAGATGACGTAGATCATCAATACGGGGAGTAGGAACATCGTGCCGATCAGCAAAAACTGATGCGATAACGGCGCCGCCGATGCCTCCCACAGCGTCACCGACGGCGGCACGATAAACGGCCACAAGCTAATCACAAGCCCGGTGAACGCAAGAAAGAACAGCCCGATCGAGCAGATGAACGGCAACACTTCGCGCCCTTTCGCGAGACTCGACCACAGCTTCCACGCGAGCAGCACCGTCAGCACCGGCACCGGCGAAAACGCGAAACTCTGCGGAAAGCCGAACCAGCGCGCCGCGATGCGCGCGTCTTTCAGCGGCGTCCACAGACTGATCAGCAAAATAAACGCGATCACGCCGATGAGCGCAATCCGCGCCATGCCGCGCGACCATTGCTGAAGTTCGCCCTCGGTCTTGAGCACGAGCCACGTCACGCCTTGCAGCGAATAGCCGAAGATCAGCCCGACGCCGACCAGCAGCGGAAACGGCGCGACCCAGTCCCAGCTCGTGCCGATGTACGCGCGGCCGTTGATCGGAAAGCCCTGAATGAACATGCCGAGCACAGCAGCCTTACGCGAACGTGGCGAGCAGCGATCCGCAACCGAACGCGCCGTCCCACAGCCATTTGCGCGCGCCGATCACTTCGCGGAACTCGAACGCGACGCCGCGAAAGATCAGCCCGAGCAGCATGAAGAGAATCGGGAAATACACCGCCGGAACGATGATCGCGAACGCGAGCGGAAACACCGCTAACAGACCGCCGCCGCCGAGAATCAGCCAAGTCTCGTTGAAGTCCCACACGGGCGCGACGGAGTTGATCATCAGATTGCGCTCGTCGGGATCGCGGCGCAGCAGAAACAGCATGCCGACGCCGAGATCGAAACCGTCGAGCAACACGTACATGAAGAATGGCGGCCCACAGCGGCACGAGATCGAGCATCCTCTTTCTTCTTGTTGTTATGGGCGCGGCGGAACGATATCGTCGCTCGGCTTCACGCCGTTCGCGCTTCCCTTCGCCGATACCGCCGACAACAGCCGCGCCGCGCGCGACGTCGGTTCGAGCTGATCGCTTTCATGTCCGTGCGACACTTCCGCCGGCCCGACGCACACCAGCCGCAGCAGCAGAATGAAACCCGCGCCGAAGATCACGAGATACGCGAGCACATACAGCAGCCATGACAGGCCGACATCGGCGGCGGTGAGGGAAGGCGTCACGGAATCCTTCGTGCGCAACAGGCCATACACGGTCCACGGCTGACGTCCGGCTTCGGTCGTCGTCCATCCCGCGATCACCGCGATGAAACCGAGCGGCATGCCGAAGGTCGCGCATCAGAGCCAGCGCGTGCTCGTCTCTAGCCGCCCGCGCGCAAACAGCACGATGCCCGACAGCACGAGCGCGAACATCAACAGCGCAATGCCGACCATGATGTGAAACGCGAAAAACACGACCGCGATGTTGGGCCGGTCTTCGCGCGGGAAATCTTTCAGGCCGCGCACATAGCCGTTCGGATCGTGCGTCAGATACAAACTGCCGAGCACCGGAATCGAAATTTCGAAGTGGTTGCGCTCTTCGTCCTGATCCGGAATGGAAAAGAGATTGGCCGGAACGCGCGTGCCGGATTCCCACAGTGCTTCCATCGCCGCGAGTTTGGCGAGTTGATGCTTGAGCGTGTTCAGGCCGTGCGCATCGCCGATCACCATCTACACCGGCACCATGATGATCAGAAAAATCAGCGACATCTTCCGCATCACGCGGCTTTCCTCCACCGCGCGGCGCTGACGCAGATACATCGCGCCGACGCCGAGAATCACGAAGCCCGCCGTCACCAGAAACGCGCTGACCGTATGCCCGAGCCGGTACGGAAACGACGGCGTGAAGATCGCATCGAAAAAACTCGTCACTTCGAAGCGGCCGTCCGGCAGGCGGCGAAAGCCTTGCGGCGTTTGCATCCAGCTATTGACGGCGAGGATCCAGAACGACGAGATGATCGTCCCCGCCGCGACGAAACACGCCGACATCACATGCCCCCCATTGCGGCACGAGCTTGCGGCCGAACAGCAGCACGCCGAGAAACGCGGATTCGAGGAAGAACGCCGTGAGCACTTCGTAGCCCATCAGCGGACCGACGACGTTCGCGGTCATATCGGAGAAACGGCTCCAGTTGGTGCCGAACTGAAACGGCATGACGATGCCCGACACCACGCTCATGCCGAACGACACCGCGAAAATTTTCAGCCAGAACGCGGACAGGCGGCGATAGACATCGCGCTTGGTGATCCACCAGTTGAATTCGAGTGTGGCGATGAAACAGGACAGCCCGACCGTGAAAGCGGGCAGCAAAATGTGAAAGGCGACGACCCAGGCGAACTGAAAACGGGAGAGCAGGACCGAATCGACATCCATAAACGCTCCTTTTTCGGGCATTGCTGCGTTTTCGGTATTAAACACGGTTTCGTTGGCCGCAGCATGGCGCGTGCGCGGCGTCGCGCCGCAGGAACGAGCCTGCTGGGCGTCACTTTGCTACAATTTCAAGTTGATTTCGCCATGTGGACAACCATGTGCGCGCCTTTTTCATCGGGGACGGCCCCACTCACAAGGGAGTTCGTCCGATGTCCTGGATTTTGCTTTTCATCGCCGGTTTGCTGGAAGTCGCGTGGGCCGCCGGTCTCAAATCCTCTGAAGGTTTTACAAAACTCGGACCGTCGGTGCTCACCATCGTTACGGCGCTCGGCAGTTTCGTGCTGCTCGCGATGGCCATGAAACAGTTGCCGCTCGGCACGGCTTATGCCGTCTGGACGGGCATCGGCGCGGTCGGCGCGTTTGTTTTCGGCATCGTATTCATGGGCGAGGCGGTATCGGCGGCGCGGATTCTGAGCGCGGTGCCGATCGTCGCCGGGTTGATCGGACTGAAAATGTCTTCCGGTCACTGAAAATCGGCGCGATTCAAAAGCAGGAATGGCATTCGCTTAAAGCTTTGCTGCACCGTGCCGTTTTGCGTGGATATAATAATCCGACGTCAATCCAATTCATCCTGATTTGTCAATAGGCGCACTCTTTGAGTGCATCATTGCTTTTCAGTTTTCGGTGCAATCTTGGTTCGATGCCTGGTTTTATCGCGAAACAGGCAGTTTCTTGGGCAAATGGCCGCACAAAGCGACCGATCATGCCGGCGCAGTGCACGCCGGCTCGCTGGCGCATCAGGAGGCGGCAATGCTTGAATCACTTTCGCTCGCGGCGGGCCTGTCTTGGGCAAGCGGTCTGCGCCTGTATCTCACCGTTTTCATTACGGGCGTTTTCGAGCGCATGGGTCTGATCCATCTGCCCGATTCGCTCGCCATTCTCAGTTCGCCGTGGGTCACTGGCGTGGCGGCAATGCTCGCCGTCGTCGAATTTCTCGCCGACAAGATTCCCGCGTTCGATTCGCTCTGGGACGCTGTTCACACGTTTATCCGCATTCCGGCGGGCGCGGTGCTCGCTGCCGGTTCGCTCGACCACGCCGATCCCACCATGCTCACCATCGCCGCGCTCGCGGGCAGCACACTCGCCGGGGCATTGCATTTTGCGAAGGCGAGCACGCGCGCGCTGATCAATTTGTCGCCGGAGCCGGTGTCGAACTGGGCGGCATCGGCGACTGAGGATGTCGGTGCGTTGACGGGCATCGCGCTGGCGTTCTTCGTGCCCTTGTTGTTCCTCATCATGCTGATCGTGTTTCTGGTCACCGCGGGCTGGGCGCTGCCGCGGCTTGCGCGCGGCGTGCACGGCGGCGTCTCGCGCATGGCCAAACACATGCTGCCCGGCACGCATTCGCCGATGAACCGGCTGCGGAGCAAGCACGATTGAGCACGGCGGCTGACAAAAACCAGGCGGTCAAGGCAGGCGACGCGCATCCGGCCATCACACTCGGCTATTTGCAGACCGTGCGTCAGGCATGGTGCATGACCGCGCGCGACTGGCGCGCCGGCGAATTGACGATGCTCCTGCTCGCGCTCGTTCTGGCGGTCGCGGCGCTGTTGAGCGTCGGGTTTCTCGCCGATCGCATGAAGCAGGGTCTCGCGCGCGATGCGCGTCAGATGATCGCCGCCGATTTCGTCGTGCGCGCCGATCACCCCGTCGATGCAATGTTCGCCGACCGAGCGAAATCGCTCGGACTCGAAACCGCCGGCACGACGATTTTCCCGAGCATGATCAGCTCGATGGCCGCACAGCCGTCGTCCCGGCTCGCGGCGATCAAGGGCGTGACGCCGGGCTATCCGTTGCGCGGCGCGTTGCGTCTCGCGCCAACGGCTGATGCGCCCGGCGTGCCGGTCAACGGCATTCCCGCGCCGGGCACGGTCTGGGTCGACGCCGCCTTGCTCGATGCGCTCAAGACGCCCGTCGGCGGCAGCATGAAAGTCGGCACGAAGACGTTTCGCGTCGCGGGCGTCATCACGCGGGAAATGGATCGCGGTTTTTCGTTCGTCAACTTTTCGCCGTGTCTGATGATGCGTGCCGATGAGATCGCCACAACCGGCTTGCTCGGATACAGCAGCCGCGTGACGTATCGGCTGCTGGTCGCGGGCACGGATGCGCAAGTCGAACAGTTCGCCCAATTCGCGCGCGATAAAACCTATGGCGGCAAGCTGCGCGGCGTCGCGCTCGAATCGTTGCAGGACAGTCAGCCGCAAGTGTGCCAGACGATCGATCGCGCGAGCCATTTTCTCGTGCTCGTGTCGTTGTTGACGGCGCTGCTCGCGGCGGTCGCGATCGCGATGGCGGCGCATCGGTTTGCACGGCGGCATCTCGACGGCTGCGTGCAAATGCGTTGCCTCGGCGTCAGTCAGCGCACCTTGCGCGCGCTTTTCCTGAACGAATTTCTCGTGATCGGCGTGATCGGCGTGATCGGCAGCGTCGCGGGCGTCGTGCTCGGCTTCGGCGGGCATCTGATCTTGCTGAACTGGCTCGGTTCGCTCGTCGATGTCGAATTGCCGCAGGCATCGCTCTGGCCTGCGTTGCAGGGTATCGCGATGGGACTCGTGCTGCTGCTCGGCTTCGCGCTGCCGCCGCTTCTGCCGTTGACGCGCGTGCCGCCAGTGCACGTGATCCGCCGCGAAATCGGCGATACGCAGCGCGTCGCGTATGCGGCGTATGGCGTGGGCGTCGCGCTGTTTGCGGCGTTGCTCGTGATCGCGACAGGCGAACTGAAGCTCGGCGGCATCGTCGCGGGCGGATTCGCGGCCGGATTGCTGCTGTTTGGCGTGATCGCGCGCGCGGCGCTGTGGGCGGCGGCGCGCTTCGTGCGGCGCGAAAGGAGCGGCGCGGGCGTGGGCTGGCGCTACGCGATGGCATCGCTCGAGAGCAGAAGCGGATCGAGCGCGCTGCAAATTACGGCGCTGGGCATCGGATTGATGTGTTTGCTGCTGATCGGCATGACGCGCAACGATCTTATCAAAGGCTGTGCGACGCGACGCCGCCGGAAGCGCCGAATCAGTTTCTGATCAATATTCAGCCGGATCAGCGCACCGGCACGCTGAATTATTTGCACGCGCACGGTCAGCCCGACGCCGCGCTGTCGCCGATGATCCGCGCGCGGCTGGTCGCCATCAACGGCAAACCGGTGAATCCGGACGGCTATGAGAAGCCCGAAGCGAAGCGCCTCGTCGATCGCGAATTCAATCTGTCGTACACGACGCAGCTTCCCGACGACAACCGCGTGACGCAGGGCGAATGGTTCGGCGCGAGCGACAAGCCGCAAGTGTCGATCGAAGAGGGCATCGCGAAAACGATCCGCGTAAAAATGGGCGATACGCTGCGCTTCGACGTCGCCGGCATTCCGGTGGAAGCGCCCGTGACGAGCCTGCGCAAGGTCGACTGGAATTCGTTCAAGGTCAACTTTTTCGTGCTGATACCGCTGAACGCGCTCGCCGATCTGCCCGCGACGTTCATCACGAGTTTTCACTTGCCGACGAGCGAATCGCGTGTGATCGACGGACTGGTCGCGCAATATCCGAACGTGACCGCCATCGATGTCACGCCGATCATGGCGCAGATTCAACGCACGCTGGCGCAGGTCATCGGCGCGGTGCAGTTTCTGTTTATCTTCACGCTCGCGGCGGGCGTGCTCGTGCTGTACGCGGCGCTTGCCGGCACGCGCGACGAACGCATGCGCGAATCCGCGCTGCTGCGCGCGCTCGGCGCATCGCATAAACAGGTGCGCGCGGTGCAGATTGCGGAATTCGTCGCGGTCGGCGGCCTGTCCGGGCTGATGGCAGCGCTCGGTGCGCAGGGCATCGGCTATGTGCTCGCGTCGCACGTGTTCGAATTTCATATCGATTTCAATCCGTGGCTCGTGCCTACGGGCATTGTGGCGGGCGTCACATGCGTGGGGCTCGGCGGATGGCTGAGCCTGCGTCGCGTGCTGGCGCGTCCGGCGCTGCAATCCCTGCGCGATGCGTAAATTTTTGTTTGTGCAATGACCGAAGCGAATCAACATCCCGAAGACGAAGTGCAGCATCCGACCGCGTTCGAGCTGATCGGCGGCGAAGCGCGCCTGCGCGCAATGGTCGACCGTTTCTATGACCTGATGGATCTCGAGCCCGAGTTTGCGGGCATCCGCGCGCGGCATCCGCCGACGCTCGATAATTCGCGCGACAAGACGTTTTGGTTTCTGTGCGGTTGGATGGGCGGCCCCGATCATTACATCAGCCGGTTCAGGCATCCGCGATTGCGGGCGCGGCATCTGCCGTTCGCGATTGCATCGGCCGAGCGTGATCAATAGCTGCGCTGCATGGCGTGGGCGATGGAAGACGTCGGCATCGACGAAACGCTGCGCGAACGCCTGCTCACGTCGTTTTTCGATACCGCCGACTGGATGCGTAACCGTCCCGGTTGAAACGCTGCGTTTTGTATCGGTTCACGCGGGGCGCGCGTGATGCATCATCGGCTCTTTTGCATCACCGCAAGGAAGGCAAACATGAGCACACGCGTACTCTTTCGCGAGGACGCCTATCAAACGCGCTGCGACGCGACGGTGACGGTCATCGACGAGCAGCAGGGCATTCATCTCGATCAAAGTGTTTTATCCGCTCGGCGGCGGCCAGGCGGGCTACCGGCATGCTGACGCTCGCGGACGGCACGAAGATCGTCATCGCGGAGACGCGCAAGGCGAAGTTCGAAGGCGCGACACCCGACGACGCCGTACACGTGCCCGCGCCCGATCAGGACGACGCGCTCGCGAAGCTGAAAATAGGTGACACATTGAGCGCGGAAATCGACTGGGAGCAGCGATACAAGCGCATGCGTCTGCATACGGCAAGCCATTTGATCTGCGCGGTGTTGCCGTATCCCGTCGATGGCTGCAGCATCACGACCGATTACGCGCGTCTGGATCTCGCCACCGTCGAACCGATCGAGCGCGAAGCCGTGGAAGCGAAGCTGAACGCGCTGATCGGCGGCTCGCACGATGTGCGCAACGAATGGATCACCGATGACGAAATGTCCGCGCGTCCCGAACTCGTGCGCACGATGAGCGTAAAACCGCCGATGGGCCTCGGCCGCGTGCGGCTTCTGCGCATCGAGGAAGTGGATTTCAGCCGTGCGGCGGCACGCATGTGCGCAACACGAAGGAAATCGGCACGTGCGTATCGCGAAACTGGAGAAGAATAGCGCGCGCACGCGTCGTCTCGTGCTGGAACTCGTTTGATGATCGCTGAGATCGATTCTCGCGCGCAGGACGTTCTGGATTTCTGGTTCGGCGCGATTTGGTGGAAGAAGCGCGCGTTCGATGCTTTGCTTACCGAGCGGTTCGGCGCGTTGCTCGACGAAGCGCTGTCCGGCGGTTTGACGCAATGAGAGCGCACACCGTCCGGCGTGCTCGCGCTGATCGTGCTGTTCGATCAGTTCTCGCGCAATTGCCATCGGAATACGCCGCGCGCCTTTGCCGGCGATGCGCGTGCGTTGTCGCTCGCGCACAGGCTGGTCGCATCGGGCGACGATCTGCGGCTGCCCGGCGCGTATCATCGCGCGTTCGCGTACATGCCGTTCGAGCATGACGAATCGATCGACAGCCAGCGCGAATCGCTACGTCTGTTCAAACAACTCAAAGATGAAACGGGTGTGGCGAATTTTTACGATTCTGCCGTCAAGCACGCGGCAATGATCGAACGGTTCGGGCGATATCCGCATCGGAATCGTGTTCTCGTACGGGAGACGTCGGTGGAGGAAGCGGCGTGGCTCGAGCGGTACGGCGGATTCTGAAATGGAGCTGTTGCATTTGGAGCGCATGCTGCGTGAGGCATTCGTCGCCGAAAACATTGGCCCGCCATACGCCAACGCTGACTTGTTGACGCTGCTTGGCCGTTCTGCGCCGTGCCGACGGCTCGTCAGTATCGATCCATCGATGGTGCGGTATCGCATCGAGCGCTGCTTCGCTGTGCGCCTGATGCGCATGGGCGCGAGATTTATCCCGAGATTCGGAGCAAGTCAGTAGACCGAATCGGGTCATTGACGATCTAATAACAGGTTTATTTATCTCGATCAAGAGAAAATGGCTGTCAATCGCTTCGAACGGATCACCATCGTTTCCGTAACCGGTTTGCCCGATGCCCGCACCGCCGCCTACGCGCTCACGCTCAGCGCCATGAACATGCCCGGCGCGCGGGCCTTACTGTGCTCTCCGGACGCGCCGCCCGATCTGCATCCCGGCATCCGCCACATTCCCATCGCACCGGTGAATTACGCCGAGTACAGCTGGTTCATGATGTTCGTGCTCTGGCGGCTCATCGAAACCGACTACGCGCTGATCGTGCAGGACGATGGCTGGATGCTCGACGGCGCGAACTGGCGGGATGAGTACTTCGACTACGACTATATCGCCGCGCTGTCGCATCATGCGCGTGTCGACACGCCCGAAGGCATGCGCTGGATGAGTCGATGGAACTGGTACGAGGCGTCGAAGCGGCCGGGACACATCGCGCGGCCTCTGCTAAATGGCGGTTTCTGTCTGCGCAGCCGGCGCATGATGCGCGCGCTCGTCGATCATCCGCACATTCGGTGATCACGCCGCCCGATGTCGTTACCGGCAATCCGCTGCAAATGACGTGGTACAACGGCGCCACGACCGAAGACGAACAATTGACGATGATTCTGCGCCCACAGCTCGAAGCGGTGGGCATCCGGTACGCGTCCTTGGAGTTGTGTCAGCAGTTTTCCATCGAAGATCTCGGGCCGATGTATCAACAGGCAGATTTCATGCAGCGGTTCGGCTTTCACAATCGCTGGCGGCGGCTCATCAGCGTCGAACCTCTGACTGTCCGCTATATGGTCACGTAGCGATATCGATCGCGTGCCGCGAGAGGGCGAGATGGTCGACATGCTCAAGGCGCGCGGCTATGCCGTGGAATGTTTGCTCGAGGCTGAGCCGGTGGCGTAACCGCCGGGACGATTCATATCGGCGCTGAGCGCGGGCAAGGCGCGCTTGCGCGTTCGCAATGTCGATGACATCTGCTGTCCGATGACGCGTCGGTCCTGCTTCGGGCGACGCCGGACCAAGAAAAACTCGACGTGGCGATCTGGCGCGTCGAATGCTTCGACTACGCAGACATCGGCGCACCGTTCACGCGCAGCAAGATCGAACGCTCACCGGCCGCCCGACACATCCAGAATCGCCCCCGTCACATACGACGACGCATCCGACAACAGCCACACGATCGTTGCCGACTTCGTCCGCCGTTCCCGGCCGGCCGATCGGCGTCTGCACGCCGAGCACCTGCGCGCGGTCCGGCTTGCTGCCGCTCGCGTGAATATCGGTTTCGATGAGATCCGGCCGGATGGCGTTCACGCGCGCGCCATCCTTGCCGAGTTCCTTCGATAAACCGATCGTGAGCGTATCGATCGCGCCTTTGGAGCCCGAGTAATCGACATACTCGTTCGATCCGCCGAGCCGCGCCGCCGCCGACACATTCACGAGCGAGCCACCCTTGCCGCCGCGCGATGTCGACATACGCCGCACCGCCTCGCGCGCGCACAGATACGCACCGAGCACGTTGATATCGAAGATGCGCTTCATGCGCGCAATGTCCATGTCCGCGAGCATCGAACCGGGCGCGACGATGCCCGCGTTGTTCACCACGCCGTCGATCTTGCCGAAAGCCTTTTCGGTAGCGTCGAACAGGGCGATGATCGCGGCTTCGTCGCTGACATCGCCCTGAATCGCGATCGCCTTGCCGCCTGCGGCCTGCACGGCGGCGACGGTTTCATCGGCCGCCGATGCATTCGATGCGTAATTCACGCCGACCGACCAGCCGCGCGCGCCCGCGAGCAGCGCCGCCGACTGGCCGATGCCGCGGCTCGCGCCGGTGATCACGATGACTCTGGACATGCGCATCCACTCCCTGAATTAAACGGCGTCGCGCTTTTCGGTCCACTTGTCGTGGGCAGGCGGGGAATATCGCTGCAACTTGGCGATCATCTCGGCAGGCTCCGCCGCGACCTGAATGATGTCCAGATACGGCGCACGCATGAAGCCTTCCTCGACCGTATGACGCAGCATCGATATGAGCGGATCGTAGTAGCCGTTCACGTCGAGCAGGCCGACCGGTTTCTGGTGATAACCAAGCTGCGCCCACGTATAGACCTCGAAAAACTCCTCGAACGTGCCGACGCCGCCGGGCATCGCGACGAAGGCGTCGGAGAGATCTGCCATCATTTTCTTGCGCTCGTGCATGTCGGGCACGACGTGCAGTTCGGTCAGATCCGTATGGCCGACTTCCTTGGCCAGCAGCAATTCCGGAATCACGCCGATGGCGCGTCCGCCCGCGGCGAGCACTTCATCGGCGATCAGGCCCATCAGGCCGACGCGCCCGCCGCCGTACACCAGCGAGAGATCGTTCTGCACCAGCGCGCAGCCGAACGCCTTGGCCGCTTCCGCATAAACGGGGCACGCTCCGGTCGCGGAGCCGCAATACACACATACTGCCTTCATTATCTGGAATCCTTCGGTAAATCGGATTTCGATGCATCGTCACGCGGCGGCAGGAAATCCGCATATTCGCGCTTCGGTAGCTTACCGGATACGAGGTCGTCGAAAAGCTGACGCGAGTGCCCACGCAGATACGGCGCCATGATCGAAATGATATGCAGGCTCGCCTGATGCAGTTCCGCGCGGATCGCTTCCTGATCGTTGTGCGCGGATTCATCACGTACTGATACGACAGCCAGTACGTCGCGATCACGCCGATATTCGTCGCGATCGCCTGAATTTCGGCGGGCGTGGCGACCATTTCGCCGTCGGCGACGAGCGCCTCGCACAACTGGCTCGCAAAGCGCACCTTGTGCGTAATGATCTGCTTGAAGTGCGTTTCGAGCGTGCGGTTGCGCGCGAGCAAGTCGTTCAGATCGCGATACAAAAAGCGGTACGCCCACAGAAAATCCGCCATGTATTGCAGATACAACCACATCTCGTCGATGGTCGGATGATCTTCCGGAAAGCGCAGACGCTTCTGAATCTGCTGCTCGAACTGCGCGAAGATGCTGTTGATGATGTCGTCCTTGTTGCGGAAGTGGTAGTACAGGTTGCCTGGACTAATTTCCATTTCCTCGGCGATCGTCGTCGTGGTGACGTTCGGCTCGCCGATATCGTTGAACAACTTCAGCGACAACTCGAGAATGCGTTCGCGCGTGCGGCGGGGTGGTTTGGCTTCCATGTCGTCCGACCTTCGCATCCGGTTGCGGCCGCCAAATGTTCAAGCTACTGGCGCACCCGCGTCCGCTGCTTAATTTTGAGAATATCAGATGATTATAAACCGGTCGTTCTGCGTGACACGCGCGCCTCGCCCGCGACGCTTCATCTTTACAAGATACGCGCGAGCCAGGCGAAAGCGAGTGGCCACAGTATCAGCGCCCAGGTGATGACGCATACGCCGAGCGCGACCATCACCGCCGCGCTGCCGAAGTCCTTCGCGCGCTTGGACAGTTCGTGCCTCTCCAGCGATATCCGGTCGATGGCCGCCTCGACGCTCGAATTGAGCAACTCGACGATCAGCACCAACAGCACCGACGCCACCAGCGCCGCGCGCTCCACCGGCGTCACCGGCACGAAGACGCTGATCGGCAGAAGAATGGCGGCGAGCGTCAGTTCCTGACGGAATGCGCTTTCCTCGCGAATCGCGACGCGAAAGCCGTACAGCGAGTTCTTCATCGCGTGCCACGCGCGTGTTACGCCACGATTGCCCTTGTACGGGTTGAAAGGCAGATCGTCGGAGCCGAGCGGTTCGGCGGTTTGTGCGGGCGTGTCGGTTGTATCGTCGATATCTTCATCGAAGGGATCACGCGCACGTGCCCGTTGCTGCGCCACTGCGCGACGCGTCATGCGGTGGCCTTCTCAGAGCCGGAGCCGGAACTCGCGCGCGGGCCGAAGTGCCGCAAGTGCGACGCGAATTGTTCCGATGCCGCCCGCCACGAGAAACGTTCCGCCCACGCGCGGGCATCGCCGCGTTCGATTTTCAGCGCATCGAGGCAGGCTTCGCGCAAGTCGTCGTTCAGCGCGCCGGGGCCGTCGGTGCCGAGCACATCGATCGGACCCGTCACCGGATACGCCGCGACCGGCGTGCCGCAGGCCATCGCCTCGAGCAACACGAGGCCGAAGGTGTCGGTGCGGCTCGGGAACACGAAGACATCGGCGGCGGCGTAGACCTTCGCCAGCTCCGGCTGCGACAGCACGCCGAAATAGTTGACGTTCGTGTAGCGCGATTTCAGTTCGGCGAGCGCCGGACCTTCGCCCGCGACCCATTTCGAGCCGGGCAGATCGAGCTTCAGAAACGCCTCGACATTCTTCTCCACGGCGACGCGTCCGATGTACAGAAAAATCGGCCGCGCGGTGCTGAGCACTTTCGAATCCATCGGCTGGAAGATGTCGAGATCGACGCCGCGCGTCCACAGCACGACGTTGGTGAATCCGTAGCGTTCGAGATCGTTCTTGACGACGGGCGTCGGCGCCATGACCGCCTGCGAATGCCGATGAAACCAGTGCAGAAAGCGATACGTCATCGCCAGCGGAATGCCGAAGCGCGCCTTCACATACTCCGGAAAGCGCGTGTGATACGCGGTCGTGAACGGCAGCTTGTGACGCAGCGCATAGGCGCGTGCGGCCATGCCGAGCGGTCCTTCCGTCGCGATATGCAGCGCATCCGGCGCGAACGTGTCGATACGCTCCTTTACGCGACGCCCGGGCATCAGCGACAGGTGAATCTCGGGGTAAGTCGGGCACGGAATCGTCCTGAATTCGAGCGGCGTGAGCAATTCCACGCGATGCCCGAGCGCCGTGAGTTCCTTCGTCGTGTTCTTGAGCGTGCGCACGACGCCATTGACTTGCGGCTCCCATGCGTCGGTAACGATCATGATCTTCATGATTTTCGGCCCCGTGATGTGTACGGCGTTCGTGGAATCAGGCAGTCGCCCGCGCTTTGAGCGGACGCGCTTGCGGCGAGCGCATGACGGTCCAGTAAAAAACGATCTTCAACTCGCCGTCGTAGGTTTCGACGAGCGCCGACAGACTTTCGACCCAGTCGCCATCGTTGCAATAGAGCACGCCGTCGATATCGCGAATCTCCGCCTTGTGGATGTGCCCGCACACGACGCCATCGCAGCCGCGGCAGCGCGCTTCATCGGTCATGACTTTTTCGAACTGCGAGATGAAGTTCACCGCGTTCTTCACCTGATGCTTCAGGTACTGCGACAGCGACCAGTAGTTCAGCCCGAGCCGCGTGCGCACGCGATTGAACCAGCGGTTGAGCAGCAGAATCAGCGTGTAAGCGGTGTCGCCAAGATAGGCGAGCCATTTGGCGTGCTGGATGACGCCATCGAAGAGAAGATCGCCGTGCACGATCCACAAACGCTTGCCCGCGAGCGTCGTGTGGAACGTTTCGCCGCGCACGTGGATATCGCCGAAAGCGAGATCGCAGAACTGGCGCGCGGCTTCATCGTGATTGCCGGGAATGTAGACGACCTGCGTGCCCTTGCGCGCCTTGCGCAGGATTTTCTGCACGACGTCGTTGTGCGCCTGCGGCCAGAACCAGCCTTTGCGCAACTGCCATCCGTCGATGATGTCGCCCACGAGATACAGATACTCCGACTCGTTGTGCCGCAGAAAATCCAGCAGACACGTCGCCTGACAGCCGCCGGAACCGAGGTGGATATCCGACAGCCAGATCGTGCGATAGCGATGCATCGCGCTATCGGAATCCGGGTCGTTGTCCGGGCCGGGCGTGGTCAGATGCGAGGCGGAGAAGCCGGGCGGCCCGGAGGGCGTATCGGAGGAGTCAGGAAACGGATCGACGCGCAGGTCGGTATTGCGAAAGCGTAGGGTCGTAGACGGCTCGATGGGGGTGACTGCCGAGTTCAAGGCCATTGGCTCGCGCATCGGGTTTCGGTATGCGCATTGCGCCACGCGGCCGTGACCGAGCCGTGACAGTCATGAGAAGTTCTTATTACTTTGCAACGGGTCGCACGGGCACGATGCGCGTTCCGGCAAGGCGGTCATGAAGGAACTGACGGGCGGGATCGAGCCACACGGTTGCGGCCCATAACGCGACCCAGACGCTAAAGACGATCAGCGTTTGCGGCACGCTAAAGCCCAAGAGCGGATGCAGCGCGAGCGGCGGCAGAAACCACAGCCACGCGAGCACATAGCGCGCGAACGCCCGTACGGGTTTGATGGGTTGACCGTGTGTATCGACGACTTTGAGACGCCAGGTTTTCATCGGCAGAGTCTGACCGCCGTGGCACCAAAACCACACGAAATACGCGGCAAGCACGAGGCCGATCCACGTCATCAGCCAGTTGTGATGCGTGAGGCCGTTGCGTTGCTGCGTGAGCGTGGAAAACAGATACCCGGCGATAAACACGACGCCGAACAGAATGACGCCTTCGTAGAGCATGGTGGCGAGCCGCCGGCGCAGCGAAGGCGCGCGCATCGGATCGGCGGCGGAAGCGGCAGGCGGGGAGGTCGCCGCGCTCACGAGCCATTGTACATCGATGGCGCCTGCTGCGGCGACACGGGAATCGGCGTGGCCGGCACGATACTCGCGGCGTTCGGAATGGCCGGCTGTGCGGGCACGGAAGCGGGCGGGGGGGCAGAGGCGTGCGACGTCGGTTCGGCATGACCGGCGCTCGCGTGTCCACGCTCACGTTCGGCCACGAGCCGGTTGATGTCCTTCACTTCGGTCTTGCCGGTCGGCGGCGCGGACACGACATTCGGGCGGCGCGTGCGCTCGCTCGCAGCGAGTTTTTTCTTCTGTTCTTCGGAGAGCTTTTGATACGCGTCCCACGCCTTTTCGCGCTTTTCGAGCGGAACCGACTTCGACACCTGATAGTTCTCGCGCGCGACCTTGCGCTCGTCGGGCGTCATGTGCGCCCATTCTTCCATGCGCTTGTGCAGCCGCTCCTGCGCCTCGGGCAACATCTTGTGATAGCGCGATGCGATCTTGATCCACTTCTGCTTGCGCTTGTCGCTGAACGAATCCCACAGCGTGGCGAACGGCGCGATCGCAACGTGCTGCGCTTCGCTCAAATGGCTCCAGGAGAGCGGGCTATCGGACGACAGGGCGGAAAGCGGCGATGCGTTCGCATCCGTGCCGGCGCTTGCACCGCTGGACGCGGCGCCCGCCGTGGATGCGACGACGTTGTCGGAATAAAAGCGCGGATAGGTTGCGGCGAACGCGACCAGACCCGCAATCGCGCAACCGAAGACAATCGCGAGACCGCGCTTGTAACTCACCCGAACTTCCCCCTCTGGTTTTCAGTAAGAAATTAATGGTCGCGCGACAGATAAGCGTTGAAGCCGTGATCCAGATAAGCGTCGAGCGGCAGACTGTCGGAAAGCATGGCGGCGTCGATATCGGCGAGTTCCGCCTTGCGCTGCTGATCTTCCCAATAAGCAATTCCGCCGATGCCGATCACCAACGCCGCGAGCGGCCACACGAGCCCGAGGTCACCGAGCCGCGCGAAGAGGCTGCGTTTTTCGCTGGTGTCACCGCCGCCCATCGAGAGCGTTGCGCCCGCGCCGCCCAGAACCGGCGTGAATGCGGGCGCGGCAACGGCCACTTTCTCCGGCTTTTTCCGCGCGATGCCCGAGCGGCGCGCCTGCGCCAGCCGGTCGACGGCGGCAGCCGGAATATTCGACGTGTTTTCATCCAGCACGCGAATGACTTTCAGCGCGAAGTCGTTTTCCTTCGATTCAAGAGTTGAACTCATAGAGCGTGATCCCTTTGGCTTTCAGGGCTTGTGCGAGCGCGTGCGTAGCGCGAGAGCAGTGCGTTTTCACGCTGCCCTCGGAGCAGCCCATCGCGGCGGCCGTCTCTGCGACATC
>LFMX01000001.1 GCA_001184405.1 Candidatus Burkholderia humilis | reverse complement strand
CCGTTTGTCAGCGCCGACAATTCCGCCTTGTCGCGCTCGCCGATCTGCACGGTGTGGTCCACTTTCAGCTCGCGCTTGCAGAAGGCGAGGCGGTCTTCACGCGTATCCAGCGCGGTGACGGTCGCGCCGCCATGCCGATCGGCCCCGCGCCGACGACCGGCACGCGCTGGCCCGGCTGTACGTCCGCGCGTCGCACGGCATGCGCGCCGATTGCGAGAAATTCGACCATCGCGGCCTGATCGAGCGTCACGCCTTCGGCCTTGTGGACGAATTGCGCGGGCAGATTCAGATACTCCGTGAACGCGCCATCGCGATGAACGCCGAGCACCTTGTATTCACGCAGCAGTTGGTCTTGTCCTGACGGCACGCGATGCATTCGCCGCACGACAAATACGGCATCACGTAGACGGTATCGCCGGCCTTCAGTCCGCTTGATGCATCCGCTTCCTCGATCACGCTCGACAGCTCGTGTCCCATCACCCGCGGATACGACAAATACGGCTGATTGCCCGTAAAAATATGCAGATCCGTCCCGCACACGCCGACGCGCTTGACGCGCAGAAGCACTTCGTTATCGCCGCGCACGGGTTTTTCGCGCTGTTCGGCTTTCAGGGCTCCGGGCGTTTCGCAGATGATGGTTAGCATGAAGGTGTTTCTCTCATATCGTCGATGGGGGCAGCGCACAATCTAGCGAGATCGCGCTATTTGGTCAAGCCAGTTTTCTCGATTGTAAATTGGTAAGGCCAGTGTGCGCACGCGCGTTTAGCTTTATATTTTCGGAATGAAACGCGCATAAAAAGGACGTTCAGTGCTTTCCCTACATGAATTCGTCGAACGGCATCCGCGGCTGTTCGTACTCTCGGGCGCGGGCATCAGCACCGAATCCGGCATTCCGTGTTATCGCGATCGCGAAGGCCAGCGCACCGGCCGCGCGCCCATTTTGCTCAAGGATTTTCTCGGCTCCGACTACGCACGGCGGCGTTACTGGGCGCGCAGCCGAACGGCGCGCATCACGCGGTGATAGCGCTGGCGGCGCGGTCGCGGGCGCATCGCCTGGTGACACAGAATGTCGATGGCCTGCATACGCGTGTGGGCAATCCGGATGTGATCGAGCTGCATGGCAATATCGGGCGCGGGCGCTGCATCGAGTGCGGCGAGCGGCATACGCGCGCGGCCGTGCAGCGCATGCTCGAAGCGGCGAATCCCGCGCGTTCGCGTGCTTGACCGCGCCCGCCGTGCCCGATGGCTACGCGCATATCGAAGACCTCGACTTCGCCGCGTTCGATGTCCCCGGCTGCACGCGATGCGGCGGCGTGCTGAAACCGGACGTCGTGTTTTTCGGCGAAAGCGTGCCGCGCGAACTGGTGCAGGACGCGGCGCGCTCCCTCGAATCCGCCGATGCGATGCTCGTGCTCGGATCATCGCTGATGGTGTATTCGGGCTTCCGCTTTTGCGAGTGGGCGGCGAAAAGCGGCAAGCCGATCGCCGCTGTCAACATGGGGAAAACGCGCGCGGACGCGTTGCTGGCGCTGAAAATCGAAGCGCCGTGTTCGGCAGTGCTCGAAGAACTGATCGAAGCGCTAGACGCGGGCTTCGCGCGCCAGCACGGTAATGCCGTGGAGCAGGCGCTCGACTTCCGGCATCGTCGAGAATAACGCGGGCGTGACGCGCACGACATCGCCGGCAGCGGGGCCGGGCCGCTTCACGGTGAACACGCCGAAGCGCTCGCGCAACGCTTCCTGAACCGCCGCGCTCGATACCCCCGCAATCCGGAACGCCGTGATCCACGCCGTCATCGATGCATCGGCGGGCGTCATCACCTGCACGCCGGGCAAGGCGCGGCCGGTTCCGCCCACGTATCGCGCAGCGCGCGCAGCCGCGCTTCCTTTGCCGCCGGCCCGATTCGCGCGTGCACGTCCAGCGCGGACGGTACCGTCAGCCACGCCGCGAAATTCGGCGAGCCGGTATGGATGCGCGAACGGATGTCATCGGCAGGCCAGGTGGTATCGCCGAGATACGGATCGATCGCGGCGAGCTTGTCGCGGCGGATATAGACCGCGCCGCAGCCGAGCGGCGCGCCGATCCACTTATGCAGATTCAGCGCGGCAAACGGCGCGTGCAGATCGGGCACGTCGAAATTCAACATGCCCCAGGAATGCGCGGCATCGACGATGACGTCCGCGCCGGATTCCCGCGCCAGCGCCGAGATTTCCGCGACGGGCATCACCAGACCGGTAGCGAAGCACACGTGCGACACCAGCACGAGCCGCGTACGCGGATGCGCGCGCAACGCGGTAGCGTAGGTGTCGAGCACGGCTTCACGCGTGGCCGGTTCGGGAATCGTGATGCGCACCGGCTCGACACTGCGCCTTCCGCGCAGCCATTCCATCGCGTTCTTGCCGCAGGGGTAATCGAGATCGCTATACAGAACGGTGTCGCCGGGCGCGAGCCGGTTATAGCCGCTGATGAGCGCAAGCAGCGCTTCGGTCGCGTTACGCGTCAATTCGATTTCATCGGTGGCGCAGCCCATCGCGGTCGCGACGCGCGTGCGTAATTCCGTGTGCAGATCGGTCCAGTGCGGGCGAATCAGAAACGTCGTCTCGCGATTCACGCGCGCGGTCCAGTCGCCGAACATCGACTTGACGGGTTCGATCATCGCGCCCCAGAAGCCGTTTTCCAGATTGATCATTGCGTCCGACTGGCGGTACAGGCCGCGCACGGCGTTCCAATAGCGCTCGTCACGCGCGGGTTGTTCGACAGACGTCGGCGGCAAGGCGGCGAGCGCGGATTCGAAGTCGGGCGTGCGGTGATCGAGAAGTGTCGGCATCGGAAAGCGGGGAAGGATGGGACGAGCGTTCAGTATCGCCGATCGGGCTCGCCGCGTTGGGCAAAATCTCAACCACGATCGGTAATAATTGCGCGCTGGGTGGACAAAGCCGGAATTTTTTGCCATCCAGCCCTTAGGACTCCCGGATTACGCGCCGTAATCAACATACAAGAGCGAATTGCCCCGGATGAGGGCAAACGTTTGCGCGCGCATCGACCGTATGGCTTAACCGCAACGTACGCTGACGAACGACGCCAATAGTTCCGTCAACCGGACCTGAGAGAACTCAAAAAAATGAACCTGAGAAACATCACGATCAAGAACAAGCTAATCGCCGGCTTTGGCATTCTCGCCGTGCTGGTCGTCCTCGTCGCGGGCATGTCGTTGCGGGCGTTGTCCACCGCGACCGATGGCTTCGCGTCGTATGTCAATGGCATCAACGCGCGCGCAGATGTCGCCAGCCAGATTCGCACGGCCGTCGTCGATCGTCGTGCGGATCGCCGCGCGCAATCTCGTGCTCGTGACCAAGCCCGCCGATCTCGAACTCGAGAAGACCGAAGTGCTGCGCGCGCACGAAGACGTGCAGGCGCGCCTGAAGCAGTTGAAGGACATGATCGCGGCGGCCAGCGATACGAGCGAGGAGGCCAAGAGCCCCGTGGGCGCATCGAGGCGTTGTACGGCCCGGTGGCGACGAATATCGTGTCGCTCGCGCTGGCGGGCAAGCACGATCAGGCGATCGTGAAAATGGACGACGAATGCCGCCCGCTGCTCGCGCAACTCGTCAAGGCCACCGACGATTACGCGACCTATACGGCATCGCGTCGTGAGGAAATCGTGCATGACTACCGCACGCAGTATGAGACGCAGCGCCGCATGCTGATCGCGCTGTGCTCGTTCGCGGTGCTGGCGTGAATCGCGATCACGCGTTCGATTACCGCGCCGATCGGCGTGGCGGTGGGCATCGCCCAGACGGTGGCGCGCGGTGATCTGCGCAGGACGATCGTCGCCGATACGAAGGACGAAACCGGCGATCTGCTGCGCGCGCTCGCTGAAATGAACACGCGTCTGACGGAGACGGTGAGCCGCGTGCGCGAAAGCAGCGGCGTGCTCGGCGGCGCGGCGCAGGAACTCGCGACCGGCAATACCGACCTGAGCCAGCGCACGGAAGAACAGGCGGCGTCGCTGCAGGAAATGGCCGCGAGCATGGAGCAATTGACGTCGACGGTGCGTCAGAACGTCGAGAACGCGCATCAGGGAGTTCGCTCGCGTCGAATGCGTCGGAAGTGGCGAAAAAGGGCAGCGAAGTGGTCGGCCGCGTGGTCGATACAATGAACGGCATCAGCGACAGTTCGAGCAAGATCGCGGATATCACGGGCATCATCGAAGGCATTGCGTTTCAGACGAATATTCTGGCGCTGAACGCGGCGGTCGAAGCGGCGCGCGCGGGCGAACAGGGCCACGGCTTTGCGGTCGTGGCGAGCGAAGTACGCAGTCTCGCGCAACGTTCATCGACGGCGGCGAAGGAGATCAAGGAACTGATCGCAGCGTCGGTCGACAAGGTGCGCGGCGGCTCGGCGCTCGCCAGCGAAGCCGGCGCGACGATGACCGAAGTCACGCAACAGAACGCGGCGCTGGTGGAAGAGGCGGCGGCATCGACGGCGCTCGAAGAGCAGGGCCGCAAGCTTAACGAAGTGATGTCGTTCTTCGCGGTGGAAGGCGCGGTCGACTTCGGTTTCAAGGCGGAACGTACGGCGATCTTGAAGCCGTCGATTAAACAGCGTGTCGCGTCGGTCAAGGTGGCGGCTGCGCCCGCGCCGGTGAATGCGGACGGCTGGAGCACGTTCTAACTACTGCGTGATTGCTGAATCACGAAAAGCCAGCTCACTGTGAAGTGAGCTGGCTTTTGTTCGTATGGCGGCGTTAATGGAGCAGTCTTTCACGGCGGATAAAAACCGGTCTTTGTCTTGCGCCCAAAGTTCGGGAAGCTAAAATAGAAAAATGAAGCAATGCGAAACATTAATGCGTTGCATCAAATCATGTTGCGTTGAACGTAAAGAGAAGACGATTTAGGCCGGAGGCACACGACATGCCGCTTTATTTCGCGTTTGGCACCGATCTTCAAAATACCGACTGGCTGTCGCCCGCAAGCGCGCTTCTCAAGGATCATCCTCCACCCGAGCCGAGCGCTTTCGCCGTGTTGCCCGATTGCGCGCTGTCGTTTCGACGCTCGACTTTGCGAACGAACGCGGTTTTCTGTTCACTCGCCGATGCGCTCGGCAAATCGGTCTGGGGAGTATTGATTTATCTCGCGGACGACGTGCTCGAAGTCATCGTCGATGCCAGGCGGGAAACGCATGATCGCGTGCAGAAGACGGTCACCGTTCAGCGGTCCAGCCAGGTTTTGCCGCTGCCGAGGCAGCTCATCGCCGGGCAAAAGGCGATGGCGGTTTGTCTCGTGCCGAAAACGGATATATCGACTGCCGTGTTGCCCGATCAGGATTTGCTGCGACAGGTTTTGGGCGCGACGCTGCAACTCGGCTTTCCGATCGACTACGTTCGCACGGTGGCGGCGGGCGGCGTGGGAACGGGTTTGACCGTCGATGAAATCAAGCTCAGAGGCGAAGACCTGACGCAACAAAAAATCCTGCAGATTTACTATAAAGCGCCGCTGCTTTTCGCCGTCTATGCCACCGAAAAGCGCGTGATGGTTCAATATGCCGATGACAATGTTCTCGAAGCCAGACAGCGCAGCGATATGGCAACGCTCAATGGATTGCGCACTCAGATTTCCGGTTTGATCGATGGCTGGCAAAACCATTCGAATCACAAGAAGCGATGCAAAGCCGCCAAATACAATGCGCGCGTGGCCGCTGCATTGAATCTCTGTCTCGAAGGCGATGGAATGAATGAGCTTTCGGCCTTGCAGGAAGTGAAAGCCGATATCGTCGATGAACGCGCGTCATGGGGACGATTCGAATATCTGATGAGCGCGCTCGCAGCAGCGATCATGCTCTGCCTGCTTTTATTCGACGCTGAATGGAATTTTGGCGTGCAACGCGGCGGTGCGCGCGGCATGTGTCATGCCGCGCAAGCGGGCGCAAGCGGCGCGTTTTTCTCGATCGCCATTGCCATACGCCAGCGCACGGTGCTGACTGATTTGCGCTGGGTCGATAACGCCGCCGATGCCGCACTTCGCATCACGATCAGCGTGATTGCGGCGGCGGTGCTGTGGCTGCTGTTGCGAACCAACATCGCGCCGCCGGTGACGATTGGCGGAGAATCCGGCACGCGGCTCACGGGCCCGCAGGTGAAGTGGGACGTCGTGACCACGTTCGACTTCATCGCCGGATTCCTCGAGCGGCTCGTGCCCGACATGCTGAGCAAAGTGGCAGCCACGAGCCCGAACGGTACGCCGAAGAAATAACGCGCGTCAGGCGTTCACATCGACGATCACGCGTCCTGTCACTTCGCCGCGCAACAGGCGCTTGGTAACATCGACGGCATAGGCGAGGGGGATAGTCGTCGCGACGCTTTCGATGGTCGCGACCGGCACTTCATCGGCGATTGCGCGCCACGCTGCCACGCGACGCGCGTGCGGCACGTACACGCTGTCCACGCCGAGCAGCGTCACCGCGCGCAGGATGAACGGCGCGACCGTCGCCGGAAAATCCATGCCCTGCGCGAGGCCGCACGCCGCGACTGCGCCGCCGTAGCGCAGGCTCGCGCAGACGTTGGCGAGCGTGTGACTACCGACGCAATCCACCGCGCCGAGCGCCTTCAGCCGCGCTGCTTCCTCCGGCCGTCCCGTCGATGCCGCCACGCGAAAGCCGTGCTTGGCCAGAATCGCGACCGCGAAGCTGCCGACGCCGCCGTTCGCGCCGGTCACGAGCACATCGCCGTCATCGGGCGTTACGCCGTGCTTTTCCAGCGCCTGCGCGCATAGCATGGCCGTGTATAACCCGCGGTTGCCGATGGCCATCGCCTGGTGCGTGGTGATCGCATCGGGCAATGCAATCAAGTGGTCGCCCGGCACGCGCGCCTTCTGCGCGAGGCCGCCCCAATGCGTTTCGCCCGCGTCCCAGCCGTTGAGCACGACCTTGTCGCCGGGTTTGAACGCGTCGTGCGCGTTTTCCTCGACGACGCCCGCGAAGTCGATGCCCGGCACCATCGGAAACGTGCGCACGACGGGCACCTTGCCCGTGATCGCGAGACCGTCCTTGTAGTTGAGCGTCGAATAATCGATACGCACGAGCACGTCGCCGCTTTGCTGCGGCAAGCGCGATTCATCGAGCGATTGAATGGATGCGTCGATCCGGCCGTCCTGCTGGTCGAGCAAGAGTGCGTTGAACATCGGCGTAACTCCGGTGAGCGTTTTGGAAAGCGCGCGTCCTGCCGTCATCGAAAATGAAAGGCGGGCAGGACGCGCGGCGCACGCTCAATGATGATCGAATTCTTCCTTCGATACCAGCGCGGCCTTCACCTTCGTGTACTGAAACTCCGGCAGCGCCTTGATGGCCGCTTTGGTCGCGCCGGGCAGCACGAGCTTGCCGTTCTTGACATCGAACTGTTCGGTCGGAATGGCGACATCGTGATGCGACATGCCGAGGAACTGATCGCCGCGATGATCGCGAACGATACCGAACGATCCGGCGCGACGATGATGTCGTGAATCACGCCGACTTTCTGGCCGTCGTCGTTGACGACCGGCTTGTTCAGAATCGACTTCTTGACGCTCCAGCCGTTGATCATGACCGTCGATACTTCGACGGTGACGCCGAGCGGTTGCTGGCCGGCGACTTGCGCGAGCGCTCGAGCTCAATCCGAGTCCGAGCGCGGAGGAAACGAGCAGTGCCACGAGTTTTGAGTTCATCGACTAATCCTCAAAAGATTTGGCAAACGAGTGCTTGGAATTGCTTCGGTTGCTAGGGAGCGCGATTCGAGCGCGGGTAGCAGTTTGACCGTTTACCTTGCCTTTTGCAGAAACCGTGTCACGCGTGTTTCAGCGATTCCCCCTTGTGCACCGCGCGCTTGCCGCTCTTGTCGCTTTCGACTTCATAGTGCGGATCGTCCTTCGATGCGCTCACCGTGTGTCCGTCGATCTTCGTATGCTCGGTGATGACCTTCACGATTTTTCCGGTTGTTTCGCCCTGCGGCGTGTTCCAGCTCACGTGGTCATGCAGTTTGAAATGCTTGCTCATGGTTCTCATTCCCGTGGTTAGCGCAGGCGTGACAGCGTTGCTTCATCGAGTTCGCCATTGAAAAAGTGGCGCAAGGCTTCGTCGAAGACGGCGGGATCTTCGGCGGTGCGGGCGAAGAGCGTCATCGACGAATGGAATTTCAGATCGTCCGGATAAACGAAGATGGCGTCGGCGCTGCGGTTCTGCAGACCATTGAGCAGACGCGTGAGTTCGACGAGCCGCGCGCCGAGCACCGGATGCGCGAGATACGCCTGCGCTTGCGCGCGCGACTGAATGGCGTAGTGCTGCGCCATCGCGCTGTGGCCGAGCCAGGCGATCTGCGGAAAGGCGAATCACATCCAGTGCGAGCGTTTGCGCCCGGCGGACAGTTCGGCGCGCATGTCATCGATGACGCGTTCCTGTGCGTCGACGAAATGCTGGAGATTGAACGGATCGCCCATCGTTGGCTCCTTCGGTTGGATGCGCTCAGGCGACGGCCTCGGCGATGCGTTGCCGCAAAGCTGCATCCGGATATTCGTCGATGCCCGCGTGTACGTTGTCGATCATGTACTCGCGCCGTCCCGTGCCCGGAATGACGCACGTGACGGCGGGGTTCCCGAGCACGAATTTCAGCAGAAGCTGTGCCCAGGACGTACAGCCGATTTCCTGCGCGAAGCCGGGCAGCGGGCGTGCCTTCAAACCGGCCAGCAGCGATCTGCCGCCGAACGGCTGATTGACGATCACCGCGACGCCGCGTTCCCTGGCGAGCGGCAAGAGGCGCGCTTCGGCGTCGCGGTCATTGGCGGCGTAGTTGATCTGCACGAAATCGATGCGCTCCTGCTTCAGCACGGCTTCGACCTGCGGGAACGCACTCGACGTGTGATGCGTGACGCCGATATAGCGCACCTTGCCCACCGCTTTCCACTCGCGCAGCGTGGCGAGTTGCGTGTGCCAGTCGAGTAGATTGTGAATCTGCATCAGGTCAATTCGATTCGTCTGGAACAAGCGCATCGACTGCTCCATTTGCGCGATGCCGGCGGCGCGGCCGTCGGTCCACACCTTGGTCGCGATAAACGCCTTATCGCGCGCGTGCATGTCGGCGAGCAGCGCGCCCGCGACGGCTTCGGACGATCCGTACATCGGCGATGAATCGATCACCGAGCCGCCCGCCGCAAAGAGCACGCGCAGGACTTCGGCGAGTTCGCGGCGGCGGGCGGCGTCGCCGGCGACGTCGAAGGTGTGCCACGTGCCGCATCCGACGACCGGTAGCGCTTCGCCGCTCGACGGAATCGGGCGTTTTTGTATTTTTTGCGCGTCGGGAATGGCGAACGATGTCGCGGCGCGGGCGGACATCATCGACAGGCCGAGCGTGGCGGCGTCGCTGTCGCGCAGAAAATCGCGCCGGTTTTACTGCGTGGCGCTTCCGGCTGCCGGCCGATGGAGTCGAGACATGAACCGGACTCCTTGCGATGACGGTTCGTCGTTTGACTCAGCACGGCCCGCGATGTTTATTTCTTTTTCTTCGCTTTTTCGAGGCAGGCGGCGAGCTGCTCGAAATAGGCGAGCGCTTTTTGCGTGGGGACGACGGTTTTGGTGCGCGATCGGTCGGTTTGCGCTTCATCAAGCGTGACGAGCCCTTGCTCTTTCAGACGCGCGAGCCGCCGATCGGCGTTGAGTTTGGGCACGGACGGCAACGCTTGAACCGCCTGTGCGAGGTTCAAAAAGCGGAAGTAGGCGTCGATGAGCTGTTTTTTCGCCATGAAAAGGCGCGCGACAAGTGGTCTGTTTTGCGGGTTGAACTCGTGCTGCTGAGCAGATGCGTGGATCATCATAACATTTGGTTATGTCTATAAGCCTTTGAAAGAACTTATCAAGTTGATAAACAAATGCTACGATGACGGGTATCGAGCTGCCCGCCGCCGCGCTATCGCGCCGCATCACACGGCGCAACGCAATGTATCGGCAGCGCGAGAACCTGAGAGATAGGTAGAAAAAGGGCGTGCCGCTTCGTTTTGGGGACGGGGCGGCGTAGCCTCATGGAAGGGCACCGATACAGTACAAATCTCACCGACTACCTCACCAAAAAGCTCCGTTAAAAATGTCCAAGATTGGAACGCAGTCAGCGCTCCTTTGTTACGTCGTGGTCATTGCGAGATTGCATGTTTGAAAAATGTTCATTAATTTAATACCGAAAAGTTCACGCAGAACGCTTGTTAACATATCCACGTACTCAAACGGTGACAGATTCTCAGGAACGATGAGAAACACGCTGGCAATAAAAATCTTAATTGCCGATGCAAATAATGCGCGCTTATGCATTTGCTGCCTCAAATTCTTTGGATAGTTTCGTTCGGGAACTCCATGACGTGGTCGCCCTTGAAATCGCTCAAATCTGTGCTGCACTAATCACGCCATAACCGTTGAGCATATCGACCTCAACTACGCGCGCCTCCGTGGTTACCAAATTTGACGCTGCAATCAGGCTTGTGAGGTTGTCGAACCGATAGAAACTTGGCAGTAAAGCGTGATCGTAATGTGATCGTCGGAAAATAAAAAAGGGATTCCATTGCTAGAATCCCTCAATCATTATCATGAGCAGCTAATCGCTCGAGAAAAAGCTCTTTGACAGCATTCTCCGCATGCGCAGAGGAACGGCACTGATCACGCCGATACCGGGTCTATCTCCGAATATTCGGAGGATATTATTTTAGAATTAAAAAATAATTAAGTAATGTTAACTGAGACGTTGGCGATTGGGTAGCAAAATGACAAAGTACTCGCATGACCACCTTGCGGTAACTCGCTCATTAAGTTTTTCCTAGATCACTTCGCCCTAGCCCCCGAAACCGCTCCCGCCGATGCTCCTCCTCAAAATGCCCTTTAGCCGGCTTAACAAGATCACTCCGCGACACGATCCCCACGAGCCGCATCGAATCCTTATCCGCGACGACCGGCAATCGTTCTAACTCGTGAACCGCGTCGCCGCCAGCCTGCACGTTTCCCCCGGCAGCGCGACCCAAGGCGCGTCACCCGACAAGCGAACGAGCGCATCGCCGACAGTCAGCGCCGGCTCCGGCGTCGCCTCTATCAATGACGCCAGCGCTGCGCGATCCAGCATCCCGGCCAGCACGCCGTCGCGCACGACCGGATACGCCCGGTGCACCTGCTGCGGCCCGAAGTGCTTCGCGAGCACATCGGAAAGCGGCGTGGCGGCATCGATGGTCAGGACATCGCGCGTCATCACTTCATCCACATGATGACGCTCCAGCGGATCGACGCCATATTCCCGATAAATGTGGTACCCGCGCCGCGCGATCTTCTCCGTCATGATCGACCGCTTCATCACGACGGTCGCGAAACCGTGCGCCACGAGCGTCGCGGCGAGCAACGGCAACAGCGCGTTGGCATCGTGCGTCAGGCCGAATGCGAACACGATGGCGGTCAGCGTCGCGCCGAGCGTCGCGGCCATGCAGATGAGCGGCCAGAGCGCGGCATCGTGTCCCGGCAATACCGCGCCGAGCACCGTGCCCAGACCCGCGCCGAGCATCAGTAGCGGCGCGAGCACGCCGCCCGACGTGCCCGACGCCAGCGCGACGACCCAGATGATCGCCTTCACCGCGAGAATCGCGAGAGCGGCGTGAATCAGGATATGGCCGTGCAGCAGATCGCCGATCACGTCATAACCGACACCGAGCGCACGCGGCTCGATATATCCGCCGATACCCACGAACACCGCGCCGATCGCCGGCCACCACATCCAGTGAATCGACAGCTTGCCGAACAGGTCTTCGAGCTTGTACAGCGCCGCCGATAAACCCGACGCCAGCGCGCCCGACAGCAAGCCCGCGACGAGACAAGACAGCAGCGAAATCATGTGCGGCGCTTCGGTTTGCAGCGGAAACAGCGCATCCGTGCCGAACGCGGCCGCGCGCGCCAGCGCAACCGGCAAAAAGCTGCGCGGCCGCCATTCGAACAGCAGCAATTCGACCGCGAGCAGCACCGCCGCGACCGGCGTGCCGAACACCGCCGTCATGCCCGCCGCCGAGCCCGCGACGAGCAGCGTCTTGCGCTCGGCGGCGGTGACATCGATACATTGCGCGATCAGCGAACCGAGCGCGCCGCCCGAGCCGATCACGATGCCCGACGACAGCGGCTTCAAAATAGCCACTTTCGGCGACATGCGGCTCTTGCCGAACAAGATTGCTTCGATCGCTTCGGGAATGCCGTGCCCGCGAATCTTCTCGGAGCCGAAGCGCACCATCATGCCGACGATCAATCCGCCTATCACCGGAATCACGATGACCCATGCCCCGAGCGTATTCAGCGCGGGCGAGTGTTCTTCGACGGAAAACGTGCCGAAGAAAAACAGGTTGGTGAACAGATGAATCAGCCCGAGCAGCACGACCGCCGCGAGCGTGCTGATGCCGCCGATCACCGCCGCCAGCCCACAAATGCGAACCAGACGATCGTTGACGGAAAAGTCGCGTTTATGGTCCATGTCCTGTGCTCCGGAAGAGGTTCAAAGATCGATTTGCGGCACGTGGAACGCGCCCTTGAGCGATTTCAGTTCCGCGCGATTCAGCGCCGCCAGCCGCTCGAGCACCTGCTCGCCGCGCGCTTCGACGTGAACCTGCACCTGACGCCGATCATCGGGACTCGGTTCGCGTCGCACGAGACCGAGCGCTTCGCAGCGCGTGACGAGCGCCACCACGCCGTGATGATGCGATTGCAGCCGCTCGGCCAGTTCGCCGATCGTCGCCCACGCGCGGCCCGGATAGCCCTTGATATGCAAAAGCAGCAGATATTGCAGCGGCGTGATGCCTTCTTCCTGCGCGGCGCGCTCGGAAAAGCGCTCGAAGCGTCGCATCTGATAGCGAAATTCGGAAAGCTGTTCGAAGTCGCGCTTGGCGAGTGTGCGGGGAAGTTTCATGGTGTCGTCAGGCGCTTTGCGGTTCGCCGGAAAAGGATTGCCGATACAGCCCCGAAATCAGATCCGCCACCGTGATCATGCCGACGAGCCGCTCGTCACGATCGATCACGGGAATGTGGTGATGCCCGAAGTGCGCGAACATCGGCACGAGTTCGGCGATCGGCATATGGGCGCTGACGGTGCAGACGTCGGTGGTCATCAGCGCGGCGACGTGCGGCATGACCGCGCGCGGGCCGTTTAAGAGGCGTTCGATGAAGCGCATCAGCGGATTGCCGGAACGCGTGAGCGCCAGATCCGCGTGCGTGACGATGCCGCAAATGCGCCGTTCCTGATCGATGACCGGTAGCGCTTTCACGTGATGCCGCCCGAGCAGCGTGAGCGCGGTTTGCGCGCTCGTATCCGGAGCGACCGACACCACGCCGCGCGACATGATGTCCGCGCACGTGAACTCGGTGAAACGGCGCGCATACGCCTGCAATTGCGTTTCGCGCAGGAGCGCTTCGAGATCGTCCGGATCGACGTCGAGCATTTCGCTGCGGCGTGCGAGCACGGCTTCCAGATCGGCGCGCAAAAACGATGCTGCGTCCGGCGGCGTGCCCGACGCGCTCGCGGGCTTCGGCGCGGCATGGCCGTGCGGATAGCGATGCCCCGTCAGCACCAGATTGCCGCCGATGATCGACCACGGCTGCGCGAGCGGACTCGCGGGCACGGCGAACAGCAGCACGGCGGACGCGCCCATCGGCGCAATCAGAAACGGAATGGCGGATGAATCGCCGATCAGCAGATGCGCAAGCCCGCCCGTCACCGCAATGCCGATGAGCGCGCCCAGGCCGCCGCGCAGGCGTTCGGTCCATTTGAGCGTGACGGGAGCGGGCAGAAAGCCCTGTAACCAGCGGAGCAAAAGAGTGCGCGACACGTTTTTCAGCGTTTTCGATGGAGTCAGTGGGCAGTACGCACCGGTGGATCGAAAGGCTGCGCGTCGTCTGAATTGGCGAATTATATATCAACGTGATATAAATTGTCTCGCATGACTGTGCGGTACGGTGGTCGCTCAACGACCTCGGAATGTCGGCATGAGGGTTTTGATTTGCCTGATGGCATGGCTTTGCGCCGCGCCGGCGTTCGCGGACAGCGACGAGGAACCATCGACGATCGTCAGCGACGTCCACGAATTCGTCGTCGCGCAGGACGGCTCCGTCGCGGAAGACGACGCGACCGTGCTGCGCGCGAACACGTCGGCGGGCATCGACGAAATCGCGCAGCGGTATGTCTGGTATGACTGCAGCGTGTCGAAGGTGGAGATCGTCGAAGCCTATTCTGTCGATGCCAACGGCGCGCGGCACGATGTATCGCCCGATCAGATCAGCGATGTTCAGGAGCCGCGTTCGGCCGGCGCGCCGAGTTTCTCGGACGCGAAGCTGCGCATGGTGATTTTCCCGGCGGTGGGCGTGGGCTCGACGGTACATCTGCGCTTTCGCAAGAGTCAGTCGACGCCGGTTATCGCCGGACAATTCAATTACTACGTCGAGCCGAATCAGCGGCCGGTTCTGCAGAAGCGGCTCGTGTTCGATCTGCCCACAGACAAACCCCTTTACGCCGATGCGCGCGGCTTCAGTGCCCAGCCGCCCGTCACGGAAAACGGCCGCACGCGTTACGCGTTCGATTACCGAGGCGAGTGCTTTGCGCGCATCGAGAACGGATCGGTCGGCTATGCGCAATATGGCGATCGGCTGATGGTCTCGATCTTCGCCGATTACGCGGCGTTCGCGCAAAGCTATCGTGAACCGGCGGCGGATTCGAGCGCGTGCGATCCGGCCGTGCTCGCCTTCGCGCAAACGCTTACGCAAAACGACGCCGATCCGCGCGCCAAGGCGAAGACGCTTTACGACTGGGTGCGCCGCAATATCCGCTATGTCGCGATGTTCATCGGGCAGAGTCCGGCGGGTGCCGCATCGCGTGACCGATATGCTCGCGAATCGATATGGCGATTGCAAGGATCATGTCGCGCTGTTCGGCGCGCTGCTGGACGCGGTCGGCATCAGGAATGAGCCTGCGCTGATCGGGCTCGGCGCCGTTCATGCGCTGCCGTCAGTGCCGGGTTACGGCGCAGGCGCGATCAATCATGTGATCACGTATCTGCCGGATTTCGATTTGTACGCGGACAGCACGTCGGCGAGCGTCGCGTACTGGGTGAAGGACGGCGGCTACGCCGCGGAAATCGAGCGCATGCATTTGCGGCTTGCGAATGCGCAGCGGCGTGACCAGATCGCGGCGGATCGCCTGCGTTATACGAATCTGCGCGGCGCGGGCGTATTGACCACGAGCGATGTCGATGCCACCAGCGGCCCGTTCGAAACCACGCTGCGCGGCACGCTCGATGATGTCGTCTGGCTGACCGGCACGACCGCCGTGCCCGCCTTGACGAGCCTGTCCGGCGGCATTGCGAGCCAAGTGCGCAACTGGCTAAGAAGCTTTAACAAAATGATGGATGGGGCTATTTACTTCAGGCCGTTCCTGTTAACCTGATCGTTGTTTCGACGGCGAAAAGGAAATGGCCAGACCCATACTTGACGACGATCTCTGAACCGCAACGCAACTTCCGGCGGCTGCGCATCCGCTTCGAGCGCCTAGCCTTCATTCACGAAGCTTTCCTCAAGCTCGCCTGCTGCATCATCTGCTGGCGATAACTTCAAAAGTCATTCTGTTAAAGCTTCTTAGCGTGTATCCAGTCCTCTGCCGTGAAAAACCTGCTTGTTTCCATCGACCGTTTGGGCGATTTCAATGAAATCGTCGACGTGCGCACGCCACTCGAATTCGCCGAAGACCACATTCCCGGCGCGATCAATGCGCCCGTGCTCAGCAACGAGGAGCGCGTGATCGTCGGCACGATGTACAAGCAGGTGTCGCCGGTCGAAGCGACGCGCGTCGGCGCGGCGATGGTCGCGCGCAATATCGCGCATCATCTCGATACGCTGTTCGCCGACAAGCCGCGCAACTGGCGGCCGCTCGTCTATTGCTGGCGTGGCGGCAAACGCTCCGGTTCCATGACGACATGGCTCAACATGATCGGCTGGCAGGCGCGGCAACTCGAAGGCGGCTACAAGAGTTATCGGCGCGATGTGCGCGAGCGGCTCGCCGGTCTGCCCGCGCGGTTCAAATACGTTGCTCTGATCGGCCATACGGGCAGCGGAAAAACGCGTTTGCTGCACGCGCTTCAGCGCGCGGGCGCGCAGGTGCTGGATCTGGAAGGACTGGCGGCGCATCGTGGATCGCTGCTGGGCGCGTTGCCGGGACAGCCGCAGTCGTCGCAGAAAGCGTTCGATTCGGCGCTCGTGCATACGCTGCGTCATTTCGATCCGGCCAGGCCGGTTTTTGTCGAGGCGGAAGGGCGGCGCATCGGCGCGATCACGACGCCGGAGTCCTTACTCGATAGCCTGCACGCCGCGACTTGCGTGGAAGTATCGGCGCGGCGGGAGGATCGGATTGCGTTTTTGTTGCAGGACTACGCGCATCTTTTCGATGACGCCACGTTCTTCAAGGCGCAGCTTTCGAAGCTGATCGCGCTGCATAGCCGTGAGCGCGTGGCGCACTGGCATCGGCTGATCGATGAAAACGCGCGCGCCGAGCTGTTCGCGGAATTGATCGACCGGCATTACGATCCGGCTTACGCACGCAGCAGTCACGTGTTATACACGGAATTGCCGCGCGCGACGCCCATGCTGTTCCGTCCCAACGACGCCGATAGTCTCGAACAGGCCAAAGCGCTGCTCGCGCAACTGGACGAGACGACGCCCGCGCTCGGCTGAAGACTTTTACTTACCTAAGCATCAAAAAAATGACAAACACATTTCGACAACCGCGCGTCGCGCTCGGCTGGATGACCTTTCTGGTGATCGCCGTCGTCGGCCTGTTCTATGTGAAATGGTTTCCGTACTACAACCGCGCGTTCGTCGCGGCGAGCCAGCATTCCATCGGCAAATCCATTTTGATGGGCACGTCCGCGAGCACGCCCGCGCCGTCGTTGCAGGCCGCGCTCGATTACGCGATGGCGTACGGCAAGGCCATTTGTGGCTGGCGATGGTGCTCGGCTTGCTGCTCGGCTCGGCCGTGCAGGCTTTGATTCCGCCGCGCTGGGTGGCGCGCGCGCTGGGCGAGCACAACTTCGGGAGCGTCGTGAACGGCGGGTTGATGTCGCTGCCCAGCATGATGTGCACGTGTTGCGCGGCGCTGGTCGTCGCGGGTTTGCGCGCGCGAGGCGGCGCCGGGCGCGGCGCTCGCGTTTTGCGCTCGGCAATACGGTGCTGAATCCGGCGGCGCTCGGGTTCATGGGTTTTGTGCTCGGTTGGCAGTGGACGGGTTTGCGGCTCGTGCTTGGCGTGCTGATGGTGTTCGGACTCGGCTATGCGGTGAATCGGATGGTGACGCCCGCGCAGGCGATGGCATCGCGGGAGGCGTTGTCGAAGTTGATCGACGAGGACGAGCCGGGGACGGCGTTTTCGTGCTGGCTCAAGATTCTGGGCCGCATGACGTTGCGGCTGGTGCCGGAGTACATCGTGCTCGTGCTGTTGCTTGGCGCTGCGTGCGCTTGGCTGTTTCCGCATATCGGGCCGGATATTGGGAATGACTTTCTTTGGATTGTGCTGTTTGCGGTTGTGGGGATGTTGTTCGTGATTCCTACTGCGGGGGAAGTGCCGATTATTCAGGCGATGCTTTCGCTCGGGATGGCTGCTGGCCGCGCTGGGGCGCTTTTGATGACTGTGCCGCCGGTGAGTGTTCCTTCTCTTGCGATGCTCGCGCGGTCGTTTTCTTCTAAGGTGCTTGTGTTTGTTGCTGTTGCGGTTGTTCTTTTTGGGGTTTTAGGCAGACTGGTTGCTGCTTTGTTGTTCTGATCTTTTTGTTTGCGCTTTGCACGAAGAAGAAGATAGGAAACCTAAAGCCCAAAAAACAGAAGCCCTTGAGACAAAAAATACCTCAAATAGAAGCCCCAAACTTGATCAACAACTTAAACGGCAATGCCAACAAAAAAGCCCCACCGACCCCCAGCGTCCAAAGCCCCAAAAACCAAAAAGCCTTCGTAAAAAAACCCTTACCACACCTTCCCTCGAAAGACCCAATACCCCAACGTCGTATAAAGCAAAATAACGGGCAAAATCACCGCCGCCCCAACGATGGTAAATAGCTGACTGGACCGTGGTGCCACCGCATCCCAAATCGACACACCCGGAAAAATCTCGTGCGGTGAGATGCTCGCCACCAGCCCCGCATAGCCGAGCAAAACAAAGCCCAACGCCATCACAAAAGGCCGCGTCTCATGACGCGAAAGAATCGCCCGCCGCATCGCCCAGGCGCACCCAACAACGAGCAACGGCACAGGCAGAAGCCGATAAAACCACGCCGTATCGAACCAACGCGATGCGATGCCGGCATCGTGCAACGGCGTCCACACGCTGACGACCGCGATCGTCGCAAGCTGAAGCAACGTCAGCGGCCACACCACGCGATACATCCGCCGCTGCAAATCGCCCTCCGTCTTCGCGATCAGCCAGCACGCGCCGAGCAGCGCATACGTGACGACCAGCGCGCCGCCCGTGAAGATGGAAAACGGCGTGAACCAGCCGAACGCATCGCCGGAAAAGCGGCCATCAGCGACGGGAATGCCATCGAGAAACGCGCCGAGCGCCACGCCCTGAAAGAAGGTCGCGCCCGCCGATCCGCCGATGAACGCAAGATCCCACATATGCTTCGTGCGCCGCGCCTTCGCGCGAATCTCGAACGACACGCCGCGAAAAATCAGGCACACGAGCATCAACACCAGCGGCAAATAAAGCACGGACAACACGGTCGAATAGACCATCGGAAACGCGGCGAACAAACCCGCGCCGCCCAGCACGAGCCACGTTTCATTGCCGTCCCAGACGGGCGCAACGGTGTTCATCATCACGTCGCGATCATGCTGATCCGGAAAGAACGGAAACAGAATGCCGATGCCCAGATCGAAACCATCGAGCACGATATACATCAACAGGCCCAGCGCGATGATCGCGGCCCATGCCAAGGTGAGATCCATTTACGCTCCTTCGATGGACTGTTGCGGAAGACTCAACGGACGGCGCGCGCTGCCATCGGCGGAAGAGGGCGCATCCGTGTGCGCGCCGGGCAAAGCCGGACCTTGACGCAACAGCTTCAGCAAGTAATAGATGCCGGTGCCGAACACGATCGTGTACACGATCACGAACGCCAGCAGCGACACACCCACTCGCGGTGACGGGCGACACGGCATCGGCGGTGCGCATCACGCCATAGACGACCCACGGCTGCCGGCCTGCTTCGGTCGTGACCCAGCCCGCGAACAGCGTGACGAAGCCGCTCGGTCCCATCCACAGCACGAAGCGATGAAACCAGCGCGCATCGAACAGCTTTCTTTTTCGATGCAGCCAGTAGCCCGCCATCGACATCACGATCATCAGCACGCCGAGACCGGCCATGATGCGAAAGCTGAAGAACACGAGCATCGAATTCGGCCGATCCTCCTTCGGAAACGATTTGAGCCCGCGAATCTCGCCGTCCCAGCTATGCGTGAAAATCAGGCTGCCGAGATGCGGCACCTTCAGCGCGTACTTCGTCGTTTCGGCCTCCATGTCCGGAATGCCGAACAGATTGAGCGATGTACCGCCTTTTTCGGTATCCCAAAGACCTTCGATCGCCGCGATCTTCGCGGGCTGATATTCACGCGTGTTCAGACCGTGCGCATCGCCGACGACGGCTTGAATCGGCGTGAGCGCGAGCAGCAGCCAGAGCGCCATCGAAAACGTCTTTTTGATGGCCGGATCGCGCCGGCCCTTGAGCAAATGCCACGCGCCGGTCGCGGCCACGACGAGCGCCGCGACGATGAACGCCGCAATCGCCATATGCGTAAGCCGGTACGGAAACGACGGATTGAAGATGATCGCGAACCAGTCGACCGGCACGACATGATCGCCTTCGATGCGAAAACCTTGCGGCGTCTGCATCCAGCTATTGGAGGCGAGAATCCAGAACGTGAAGATGAGTGTGCCGATGGCGACCATCAGCGTCGCGCCAAAGTGCGCTTTCGGACCAACCTTGTTCCAGCCGAACAGCATGATGCCGAGAAAGCCCGCCTCGAGAAAGACCGCGGTCATCACTTCGTACGTGAGCAGCGGGCCGGTGACCGGTCCGGCGAAACTCGAAAAGCCACCCCAGTTGGTGCCGAATTCGTACGCCATGACAACGCCCGACACCACGCCCATGCCGAACGCGACCGCGAACACCTTCGACCAGAATAGGCACAGTTCCTTGTAGACGGGCTTTCCGGTTTTTAGCCACGCGCCTTCGAGCACCGCGATGAAACTCGCGAGCCCGATGGAAAGCGCAGGAAAGATGATATGAAACGAGACCGTGAACGCGAATTGGATCCGCGCCAGATCGAGTGCTTGAGAAGTCGCGTGCATGATGTTTCGTGCTTTGAAATACGCGCGCGTCGAAGTAGAAAAGCCCTACCGGCGCGCTCGCTCGATAACCGTTTGACGAACGCAGATTAGCCCGATTTCGCGATGCGTGTTGCGCTGCGTCAGGGAAATTCGATTGCGCGGAAATGCCGCAGTTTCAAGGGCTTAGCACGCGCATCGGCTTGATAATTCGATGTTTTGGGGATGCGGCGCGGATATGCGTGCAGCATATGAGGAACGAATTTCGCGACAATCGACCGCACTGCGCCACGGCATGTTGTCGCAGTGAATCGTGGATTCTTGCCAGCGCTTCTCCACGAACTTTGACGTCGCTGGAAAACGAGACGGCGGGGCCGCCCGAGTACCATAATGAGTTTTGGCGCAAGCCAGGACGGAGAACGATATGCGCCTGGATGACGAAGCAGAAAGCAGAAACGTGGAAGACCGTCGCGGCGGGGGCGGAGGGTTTCGCGTCGGCGGCGGATCGATCGGGATCGGGACGATCATCGTTGCGCTGGCGGCATCAATCCGATGACGATCATCAACGGCGCACAAGTGTTGCAAGGCAACGCGCCGCAACAGCAGGCCGCGCCAAGCAATGCGCCCCCGGCCAACGACTCTGGCGCAGTGTTCGTGCGGCGCGTGCTCGGCAATACGGAGCGCACGTGGCAGAGCATCTTTCAGACGCAGTTTCATCAGGATTATCCGGCGCCCAAGCTTGTGATGTTTTCGGGCCGCACGCAGACTGCCTGCGGCATGGGCGAGGCGGCGATGGGGCCGTTCTATTGCCCCGCCGATCGCAAGGTGTATATCGATTTGTCGTTCTATCGCGAATTGCGCGACCGCTTCGGCGCGGGCGGTGACTTTGCGCAGGCGTATGTGATCGCGCATGAAGTCGGGACATCACGTGCAGAACGTGCTCGGCATTTCGGACAAGGTCGATCAGGCGCGTTCGCGCATATCGCGCGAGCAGGCAAATGCGCTGTCCGTGCGCGTCGAATTGCAGGCCGATTGCTTCGCAGGCGTCTGGGCGCACGTCGCGCAGCAGAACAACGCGAAGCTGATCGAACCCGGCGATTTCGAGCAAAGGTTGAACACCGCCAGCGCCATCGGCGATGACCGTTTGCAACAGCAGTCGCAAGGGCGCGTCGTGCCGGAAGCATTTACGCATGGCACAAGCGCGCAGCGTCAGCGCTGGCTGCGGCGCGGCTTGTCCACCGGCGATATGCGTCAGTGCGATACGTACGCGGCGTAGTCGCTTTGATGCGCCACCGCGCGCAAGACGGGGCACGCGCGCGGTATTTACAATCGCAAACAGCCTTAATGCGGCGAATTCTTTAGAATCGCTAGTTTTCCGGCGCGGAGATCTTTCGATTCCGCGCCTTGCGGCACCGAAAGGCGTCGCCTAACCTTTCACGCCCCTTCATGAAGCGAATTCTGATCGTCAAAGTCACGTCTCTCGGGGATATCGTCGAGACGCTGCCGGTTGTCTCCGATCTGCGGCGCGCGTTTCCGTCCGCGCAAGTCGATTGGGGCGCCGATGCTGCGTTTGCCGACATTATCCGCTGGAATTCGGGCGTCGATCGCGTGCTGAGCGCGCCGCTGCGCAAGTTCAAAAAAGCGCGCAACTGGAACGATTTCAAGGAGATCGCGGCGTCCATCGGCAAACTGCGCGCGCACGAATATGACGTCATCGTCGATATTCACGGCGTCTACAAAAGCGCGATCATCGCGTTCATCGCGCGCGGGAAGCAACGCTTCGGCTATCTGAATCAGGACCTCGGCGAGCGCGGCGCGGCCTTCGCGTATAACCGCCGTTTCGGTCCGCGTCCGCATACGGACGCATGGCGCGGCATACGCGTGAGCGTCGCGGAGGCGCTCGGTTACGAGCTCGACGATACGCCCGACTACAACGTGAAGTTGCCGCCACTCGCGCGTAGCCTCGATATTCCGCGCGACAAACTCATCGCAATGCTTTTTCACGCGACATCCGCCGACGTGAAGAAGTGGCCGAAGGAGAACTGGGTGGCGGTTGCGCGCTGGCTCGTCGAGCGCGGGTATGCGATCGCGTTGCCGTGGGGCACGGAGCGCGAGCAGGGCGAGGCGCAGGCCATCGCGGCTCACGTTCCCGGCGCGCGCGCGTTGCCGAAACTGAGCGTCGAGGAGTGTGCAAACTGGATCGATGCGTCGGAACTCGTCGTCGGCACGGATACCGGACTCGTTCACCTTGCGCATGCGTTGATGAAGCGCACGGTCATGCTATTTGCGGCGACATCGCGCGAACATTTCGGCGTCAATGCGCCGGGGCGGTCGGTGTCGGTCGGCGACAACGGCGCGCCGCCCGATGTGCCGCAGGTTCTGGAGGCGATTCGAAGCGTGACGGTTACGAAGGTCCCAACGCCGGCTCAATAGTGCCGACGCGCAGGTTTATGCGCATAAATATTTCGAGATGATGTCACGCGTCAAATGATGCGGTAAAAATGCTGCGTATCGAAAATAATTAGTGCGGGAACGTAATTTTTTCCTCAGATTACTTGACGGCGAATTCACTGCGCTAGACGATTGCAAAAAACGTTTAAAAAATCGTCAAAACATGTCCGAGAATCCCGCCGCTCCAGAGGGCCCGGCCTCTTAGTTCGCCTCGGTCCGTCCGATATTCCCTTGAACACGCAGCTCGAATGGCCAACGCTCGCCGAAGATGGCGCTTTGCTCTTCGACACCGGTACGGTCGTGCCCGACGAACCGTCGCGCATGTTCCTGTTTCAGCAATTCGAGTTGTATCGCGCGGCCGAACCGGCGCCTGACACAGCGCAAAAGGAAGAAGCGGGCGAAAGTCCGCCGAAGCTCGAAGAAATCGGGCTCGCGATCGGCAGCCGCGTCGGTCTGCGCGGCACCGGCACGACGGGTTCATCGATGTATGCGAGCCGGGTGATCGGTTTCTCGAATCCGCGCCGCAATAACGAGCGGTCGTTGTTCATCACGCAGCCACTCATGACCGGCTTCGGCGCGCTCGATCTCGCGCGCGGCGAACAGGTCGAACTCGTTGCGCTGACGGGGCGCGGCGTGTTCCGCTTCACCTGCACGGTCGATGCCACCAGCTGCGAGCCGTTCAACTACGTGGTGTTGTCCGCGCCCGGCGCGATCCGGCGTCTGCGCGCGCGCAAATTCGCCCGCATGCCGACGCGGCTTGCGGCGCGCTACGCCGCGGCGGACGAGGTCATCGGCGAGGGACACGAAGTCGTGTGGCATCTGGCGCGCGTGAGCGACATCAGCCCGTACGGCATGTCATTGACGGTGAGGGCGCCGACTGCGAAAAGCGGCGCACGCCTGAGGCTCGCATTTCATTTCAACACGGACGGCGTGGATGTCCAGGTTGTCCAGGTCGATATCCACGCGATCGTGCGTCACGTTGGCGAGCCGGACCCGGCCACGGACAGCGTCGCGTACGGGCTCGAATTCGATGACCTCGAGCCGAGCCAGCGTATCGCGCTGAAATCGTTCATGGCGGAACACAGTTGGCGCTTTGCGTCGATGACGCGTTGCTCAGCCTGCCAGGAAGCCGTCCGGAAAGAGCCGTTCGATTGCCGCTTCGAAGTGCTGGATGCGCGCAGCGCCGCGCAACGCGATGGGCGGCGGCTCCTGTCCCGGCGCGGGATCGCGCGACAGCACCGCGAATGGCACACCGCTCACGCCCAGCTTCGTCGCGAACTCTTCGTCTTCAACGACGAGATCGGTGTACGTGCCGTCGTCGAGCGACTCTTCGAGCAATTCGGGATCGATGCCGCACGCTGCAGCGATGTCGATGCCTTCCTCGAAATACGCCTTGAAAATCGCGCGATGCACGACGTCAAAGCGGCCCGATTCGCGCGCGTACATCGCGGTTTCGAACGCCTTGCGGCTGCGCGGCGCGACCGACGGCATGCGCATGGTCAGGCCGCGCTCGGCGGCGAGCGGCAGCACTGAATTTTCCCAGCCGCTGACGATGGCTTCGCTGTTCGGATCGACGAGCGGCGTCGGTTCCGGACGCAGCTCGAACGCATGCCAGCGGATCTCGACCGCGTCGCCGTACGCGTTGCGCAATTGATCGATCACCGGTGTTTCGAGATAGCAGAACGGGCAGACAAAGTCCGACCAGACGTCGATGTACAACATAGGCGTGGATGCCATGAAAGCCTCAGAAGCAAAAACGGACGATGCGGCGCGCACGACCTGGAGCGTGCGTGCCGCAAAAACCGGTATGTTAGCGCTTGCGGCCTAGGCCCGCGCGCCAGGCGTGCGAAGCGTTTCAGAGGCCGCCGTCGAGCTCGATCTTGCTGCCGTCGAAGAAACGCGACAGACGGAAGGCGCGCGGATCGACGAGCGGCGTGTCGTTGGTGACGAGATCCGCCATCAGCTTGCCCGCGCCCGGCCGATGTCGAAGCCGTGCCCCGAAAATCCCGTCGCGATAAAGAGGCCCAGCACGCGATCCGCGCGCGAAATCACCGGCACGGCGTCGGGCGTAACATCAAGATAACCGGCCCATTCCTGCTCGACCTGCAAATGCGCGAGCGCGGGGAAAATCGCGCGAAACTCGGCGATCGCCGCCCGGTTGAACGACGAGGTCGGCGCGGGATCGAGCGTGCGCACGGATTCGAAGATCGTTGGCTGATCGAGCGGCCAGCGGCGCGGGCGACGGAGTTCCTCGAAAAAACGTGCGTTGAGACTGAGTTTCATCGCGCCGATCTGGCTTTTGAGCGCGGGCAGAAACTTCGCGAAGAGCCGGAAACTGTCGGGCGTGATGTCGGCCTGACTGTGAAACGCGTTGGCGATGCTGTAGCCGCCGTCGAGCCGTTTGCGATAACCCATCGCCTGATTGCACGCGCTGACGTCCGGACCGCCTTCGAGCGGCGCGGTGCGCAACACCGACGAGCGCACCATCAACTGCGGCACGTCCACGCCGAGGTTGCCGGCGAAGAGCCGCGTCCACGCGCCGCCCGCGACGATCACGCTCGATGTGCGAATGCGCCCGTACTCCGTGACGACCGCGCTCACAGCGCCACCGCTCGTTTCGACGCCGCGCAAGGCGTCAGCACTTTCACGCCGCGCGTACGCAGCGCGGCGGCCATCGCGGGCACGGCCTGTTATGGTTCAGCGCGGCCATCGCCCGGTGTGTAGATGCCGCCTGCAAAACGCCGGGCCGCGCCGCTCATGAGCGCGGCGGTTTCATCGGCGGAAGTGATGCGCGAGTCGAGCGCGTCGCGGCCGACGAGTGCGATTGCGCGCGCGAGCCAGCATTCGTGATCGGCGAGGGCTTGGGCGTCGTCGTCAGCGTAGAGGATGCCGCACGTGCGATAACCCGTGTCGATGCCGAGGTCCGCATCGATACGACGCCACAGTTTAAGGCTTTCGAGGCTCAGCTCGAGCTCACGCAAGTCGCGATGCGTGGCGCGGCACCAGCCGCCGCGCTTGGTACATCGTTCACTACGTTTTCAGGAAGGACGCGGGCGATACGTACTCCGCAAACGGTCCACGGGCGAGGTTTGGAAAATGCAGCAAAAACGATGTTAAGGTCGACGCTGCGCATCGAGAGCGTGTAATGAAGACAAATTCGATAGGCCTTTCGAAGAAGCGGAAGGAGCTCGCCTTCGCGCACCGCATGCTCAGTGATAAGGGTGCGGCGCATCATGTGTCTATATAAGTACTACCCAAAGCATACCCTCGGCCTGCCGCGGAAGGCGACTTGCAAAATGTGATTAGAAGGCGAGCGGTGAAAAGCTCACCGAGAAACGCCTTCATTCCTCAAAAGCAGCGCTATCCGGATAGCGTTCATCGGCCAAATGATTTGAAGCTTTGTTTCCGGCTGAAACCGCTTTCGTCTCAAAGAAATGACGCGACGCCCGTCGGCCTCGCCTCGGTTACCCAGACGGCAGAAAAGACAGACAATAGGGCTCGGAAGTTGATTTAGGTCAGCATGCCTACGCAGAGTGCGCTCATTGAATCGTGCCAGGCAAGTTGCACCACGGATGCCTGACTAGCGTCGGTTCCGACGTTTGCGCAACATTCGGGCGGTCATCGAGGCATGGTGTCACTGCTGCAACGAAAAGAGGCAGCAGAGCGCAGTCGATTGTCATCCGCCGTCAGTGCTTGTAGCTTAAGGTGTGGGAAAAGCGGACGCTCCCGGCGCCCGAGGACTTGGTTACACGCGACTCCGCTAGAGTCTATTGATCCTGTCGATGATATTGATCCTGTCGATGAATCAGGTCGCATTTCAATATTTGAGGTCGGACTCGTAGGAAGCCCAAAAGGACCCGTCTGATAATTCGGATTTTTTCTTGTCGAGGTGGTGGCTAAGTAACTAAGTTTGCTCGGAAAACTTCCGGATATTGCGAAAATGTTTGCGTCTGCGCACCCGCGCAAAAATCGCAATATGCGCAGCCCGCAAGATGATCGCATCCAATAGGGGGCTAGTGACCGGTCTATCGAACATGTCGGAGATGTGCACGTGAGCATCCGGCCGGCGCCCGCGTGGGTCACCTCTAAGGCGCTATGCGACGATGATCGTTGCCTTTGAAAGGTGGGCACGCCCTGCCGAACCGCGCTGGGGTCATTCCGGAAAAGTCGAACGGGAAGCCTAAGAATCGGCATGAGACTGCCGGCGTCAACTATTACCGCCGCGGGCAGAAGTAATTGTCGCCAGACATTGAGATGGGGTTGGTCGCCGCGGTCTTGGCTGACATTGATACGCCGGTCCGGCCGTTGACGGTTGCCTTGCTGCCTTGTTGCCTACCAGGTCAAGCACTCGGTCGAGCGCGGCAGCTCACCAGAGGCAAAAATTATCATGATATGGCGGGTTTCGGGGAAAGAAGCCGAAAAAACCATCGCTTTCCACGCAGTCGATTACGGAACGCCTTCTATGCGTATCGAACGACGAGCACCGTGCGCTGCCATGGCGGCCGGACTTCAACTGCCGTTCCCCGCGATTTTGGGCAGAACGGCCCAGATCATTCGGACCTGCTTGCTTTAGCCGTGGCTGTCGGAAACGCGGCGATCACCAGCCGTATGCATGCGCCTGCGGTGTCATCGAGCAAGCGCAGGCGAAAAGAAAGAGACGGTGCTCGAAAACCACGGGCTCTCGAATCCATGCCCGAACCGATGAACATCTTCAGGCAGTCGATCGTAGACGGAATCCGTAAGCTATGCCGTCGCCGATAATGACTGCCGTTGTGAAGCTTGTCATCGGCGACGGTCCGGCTATTCGGCAAGGAGTGAGAGCTGGCCGGAAGTCACATCATCGAAGGGCACACTCGACGGTGAATCTGCGTCAAGTTCGCAAGGCGGCTCTGCTGACGGCGCGTCCATAGCAGCGGAGCTCGCGGGTATGGCACTTGACAGCGGGTCGCATTTGGTCAGAATGCGGTACAAGGCCTGCCTGGAGATTTTTAGGCTCTTCGCCGCCTCCGACTTGACGCCGTTCGCAGCAGCGAGGACGGCGATCGCCTGCTCGGGCGTGATCACGGCCCGCGATAGCCGCTCGGCCGTTGCGAATGTCGAGATGTAGGCTGTCGCTTTCGCTGCCAGGCCATGTCCCGCGGCTTCGACCAATTGCTGCATGGCCCTCTGGTGGAGTTCCGGGTCTGGCCGATGATCAGCTAGCTTGATCGGTGCCGGTACGCCAGTGACTTGCTCATACATCCTCTGAAGGTAAGCATGGCGCAGTCCGTGTACCGTAACGCCTAAGCCGCTGCGCGTTATGCCTTCTTTTTGCAGGACATGGTAGAAATGGCGATACCATTTCTTGAGCGACCACGGCTCGGGAATCATCGACCCCGTACGGGGGTTGGCAAGCCGCGCTGCACGGATGAGGACTTCGTACTGCCATTCCGCATCGATCGGCACGAGCCACGGCCTTCCTCCCTTGGTGCCGTCAATGATATGGAAACACGCAGACATTGGAGGGGGCGCAGCAGCATGCTTTCCTGTGCACGCAGCCCAAAGGTTGCCTGCAATTCGACTTGGATCGCGACCCAGCGATCACGTTCGCAAAGCCGGGAAATGACAGTGTTGACGTCAACATTCGCCACTTCCCACAACTTATCTTCCTGGGCCACGTAGTAGCGGCGGTATCCGTCGGGCCGCTTGATGTAGTCGTCGACGGTGCCCACGAGCTGATGCTTTTTCATCCACGCGGCGAGGGTACGCCAGTAGGTAAGCTTGTTCTCCACTGTGCCTGGTGCCTGCTCTTTCTCTGTAACCCAAAGCTTGACCAGATAGGCGATGTATTTTTCTGAGAGGTTCCATGGCGACTGGAGCGCGAATCCGCCCTTTCGCAGTTCGCGGAAGCCGGCGACGAGATATCGCACGCAGTACGACTGGGTCTTGATGGAAATCGCGTTGGAGGTCACGCGGGTTTTGCTGTGGGCTTTTGATAGGTGCTGCTGGAACAATTTGGTGAGTTCATTCGTGAGCCGCTGTGGCAGCCCGGCATTGTCCAACAAGGTCGAAAAGTTGAGTTGGATTTTCACAGTTGTCGTGTGGAAGGCAACGCTCTCATCTATCAAGAGAACGTCCCGGGGTGATTGAAATACTGCACGCTTTGCTTTCCGGGATCTTAGAGATCAGATTTTTATTCACCCGACGCAGGGAAGCACTGGCGCCCGATGATCCTGCTACGGACGAATCCGAAGCACAACTACTTGACCGCAGACACAAGCCTGTCGAGCCAAGCAATTCTTGTTGCGCGTTTTGTTATCGGCAGCACGAGCCGACAGAATGGGATTTGGAAATCCGCACGCAGGGTGCAAGTGATTTCCCGTCTTGGAAGCCCGCTCGTCAACGGTCGCCTTGATTTGGGAACGCGCGAGTCAAGCTTGGCGAAAGCGCCGTAGACGAAAGGATGGGTTGACGTTCGTACTGTCCGTGCGAAGTTGTTCTCAGACGATGCGAAACTGCGTTTCGCTTGATAAACCAGTGCCGATGCGGTTCTTCGAGAACTCAGTTTCCCGCATCGCGCGCACATGACTATATTGCAAGGTCGCTGCAGATGAAGAACGTTGCGTCCGTCGGACGCGTGTGAAGAAAATCGGAGCGCATTGCACTCGGGTCGATGCGTTGGAACGCGGATAGGTGAATAGGATGATGCACTTCATTGCGATCGAATATCTACGGAAAGCTCGCAATTTTGATATGTCTTTCGGACTGGCTTGCCTCGACATGGCTTCTCCAGGGTCAGCGGAACGCTGACTTCTGTTGCCGAACCGGCGCCGCACCAACACAGCCAACCGGGCTTTCATTTTTCACAGTGACGAGCTTGCTCGGCATCTTACGATGCGTGCAACGGAGACGTGGGAGCGCAAGACGCGACCGTTCTTTTGCCGAAAATCAACGCGCGAAGGTCAGTCCAAGCGTCAATTCCGAAGCGGAGTCCAGATTACGCTCCAACACATGCGCCGAAAAGCCGAAAGCAGAACTCCGGATATTTCATAACTCAATTCGTGTTGAATCACATCGTCGCTCGGGTGTGCAAGGAACGCGTCGACCAACGAGCTTGCATGCGGAATGTTCAATCACTTGTCTCGGTAAATTTCGCTGAACCCGCCAGTTACAGGCTTCAGCATGCTTGGGAACTCATACACGCGGATGATGATCGCATCAGCTCACGAACCTCATTGAGCGTCGTCATGCGTGACCGTGCGCGCAAGCCCGTCGCCCCGCACTTGCGCGTCGTCTGCGCGGCCGCGACTCTCCCTGGAGCACGCGGGCAGCGTCGCCGTCTGATAATCCGGCACCCAGCGGTGCAAATCGCGGCGCACTTCGTCATCCGACAGCACGCGATGCTGCATGAGCCACGGCAGCAATTCGTCGATGAAATGATCCGGCACGGGCCGCGCCTGCGCGATCCGCAGTTTCGGATGCGGCGTGCGCGTGGTGGTATCGTCGTCCGCGAGCAGTTCCTCGTATAGCTTTTCGCCCGGCCGCAAACCCGTGAAGACGATGCGAATCTGCTCTTCCGAATATCCATGCGCCAGATCAAGGAAGTGATGCGCCTGCATTTCGAGTACGGGCGAAGCAAACGCGAGGTCGCTCGCGCCATGAATCTGTCGGCGACCGCTGTCTGGGAATACCTCCAACGTGCCAAACGGGCAGAGCTTACGTTCGAGCGTGCGCAAGTGCTCGACGACGCGACGCTCGAGACGTTGCTGTTTCCGCCCGTACCGCCGTCGCGCTGCCCGCGCCCATGCCGAACTAGCCGCAAATACATCGAGAACTGAGCAAGAAGAACGTTGCGTTGGACCTGTTGTGGAGCGAGTACAAGGCCCAGGAGCCCGAAGGCTACGGCTACAGCTGGTTCTGCAAGCACTACGAGCGCTGGGCGGCGGCATTGCCGGTGACGCTTCGGCAAGTCCATGTGCCGGGCGAGAAGCTGTTCATCGACTACTCAAGCAACAAGCTTGGCATCGTCGATCCCAATACCGGCGAGATCCGCGAGACGGAGCTATTCGTCGCCACCCTCGGTGCTTCAAACTACACCCCACTTGCTGAAGGCCGGGCATGTCCCGGCGCGGAAACTGCCTTGACAATGCCGCCATGGAGAGTGTCTTCGGTACCCTGAAGACGGAGTTCTACTACGCCAACGAGTTTCGTGATCTCGACGATCTCGAGAAAGGCCTGAAGGAATACATTCACTACTACAACCACGAGCGAATCAAGCTGAAGCTCAAGGGGCTGAGTCCCGTCGATTATCGGTTTGCTTCGTTCCAGCATAGCCATCAGTCGTCCAACTTTCTGGGTGCGGTTCAAGGATTGCGGACGCAATCATGAGCCTTCTCAACAACGGAAGCTAGGTGTGCGAAATCGCGCGCTTACGATCGTCCGTAGTTGTCCTCCAGTCTGACGATGTCGTCCTCGCCGAGATAATTTCCAGACTGTACTTCGATAATCTCGAGCGGTACTTTGCCTGGATTCTCGAGCCGGTGAATTTGACCCAGCGCGATATAGGTGGATTCATTTTCCGGCAGCAAGAAAGTCTCCTCTCCGCGAGTGACCCACGCCGTGCCACGTACGACAATCCAATGTTCCGAGCGATGATGGTGCATCTGCAATGACAGACGCGCTCCCGGATTCACTACAATGCGCTTGACATGAAAGCCCTTGCCCGCGTCAATTGAATCGTAGTAACCCCAAGGCCGGTACACCTTGCGATGAATATTGGCTTCGGTGCGATGGTCGCTCTTGATGCGTGCAACGATTGCCTTCACGTTTTGCGCCGCTGAGTGCTTCGCGACCAGAATTGCATCGGGCGTTTCGACCACGATCAGATCGTCGGTGCCAACGCAAGCAACCAGACGCCCTTCCGAATGGGCGAAAGTGTTCGACGCACCTTCAAGCATCACTTGGCCGCATGTAACATTACCGGTGGCATCCTTTGGAAGCGCCTCCCACACGGCGTCCCACGCACCGATATCGGACCAACCCACTTCCAGCGGCACCACGGAAGCCACGAATTCAGACCCCGGTTTGGTGACGCGCTCCATGACTGCGTAATCGATCGACTGCGACGGACACACGTTGAACAACGCTTCATCCACACGCAAAAAATCGATGTCATGCTCATTGCCCGCGAACGCATCGACACATGCCGTATGGATCAATGGTTCGAACTGCTTGATTGCCCGCAGCCAGACTGATGCACGCAGCACAAAAAGACCGCTATTCCACAGATACTGGCCGGATTCAATGTACTCCTGCGCAAGTTCGGATGAAGGCTTCTCAACAAAGCCTTCAAGCTGATGGACGTTGCGCTCATCCCGCGCCGCTCCTACGTGCAAATAGCCGTATCCGGTTTCAGCTCGCGTCGGCACAACGCCAAGCGTTACGATATGGTCAAAGCCGGCATATTTCACGGCTTCGGCGACTCGCGCGCGAAACGCCGCCTCGTTCCTCACCGCGTGATCGGCAGGCATGACGACCATGATCGCATCATCGCCCTCAGCGACGAGTGACAAGGCTGCGAGCGTGAGGGCGGGCGCGGTGTTGCGCCCCACAGGCTCAAGAATGATCTGTGCCTCAACGTTGCTTTGTCGCATCTGTTCGGCCACATTGAACCGATGATCCTCGCCGCAGACGACGACGCTGCGCGCCACCACCGGATGACTCGCGCTGAGGCCGACGAGGCGCCGCGCAGTCGCCTGAAGCAGCGAATCTTGACCCAGAAGGCCAATCAATTGTTTTGGAAACTGTTCACGCGAAAGCGGCCAAAGACGTGTACCTGAGCCACCCGCCAGTATCACTGCCTGAACAGGAAAACGATCGGTCAGTGCTTCGACCTGATCGTGGACGGAAGACGGATTGTTCATGCTTCGTACTCGAATTGAATGTGCGACAGTAGGCACCACCGATGCGACTCAGGCCGGCGACACAACTTGTCGAAAAGCCGGACCACGCTTCTCGTCCGTCGCGTATTCATAGAAAACCGTGCGCGTCGCGAATGCGAGCCGAATGGTCTGGAAGAAGCACAGCATGTCGCTCATCTGCTTGTTACGCAGAACCGTGCTGAAGGCCTCGAAATCACGCTCACTGAATTCGGGCGACAAGAGGCGCGGCCCTGACTGGTGCAACGTGTTGGCAATCACCGCCGCGATCTCAACACGAACCCGCGACAAGTCTTCCTTGATCGTGTTGCCCTGATGCACACGATAGACGATGTGTTCCTCGTCGAGATCCAAAAGTACTGAACCGGATTCGAATGCAAACATCAGGAAGTCGAGGTCGTGACAGTAGCGCAACGGCTGAAAACCACCTGCGACGTCCCAAAGACGCCGGGAGAAGACCATATTCGACGTGGTCGCGATGTAATTTTCGTTTACGAGCGACAACTGCGGCAGACTGTACCTGTCAAGAAAGGACTTCGAGCGACTGAGCCAGTCGACGGCGACGCCGCCGCCGCGCTGACGGACACCACCGTCATCCATGATGCCGACGCCGCCCGCAATCAAATCCGCCGCGCCACGCTGCGCAATCAGATTGCGACAACGCTCGAGCTTCTTCGGCGCGAAGAGATCGTCGGAATTCAGCATGGCGATATATTGTGAACGGCTGATGCCGATAGCCCGATTGATCGTATTGTACGCGCCGGCGTTCTCCTGACGAAAGGTCCGCGCGCGCGGCGTCTTGGCAAGCAGGCGCTCCGCGATTTCGAAGCCGTTGTCGGACGAGCCATCATCGATCAAGATGATTTCGTCGGCGGGCGAAGTCTGCTCGATCACACTTTCGAGCGTCGACTTAATGTATCTGCCGTGGTTGTAGAGCGGCACCACGACGGAAATGGACGGCCCTTCGCCCTTCTTAAGGAACTTTAACATGGAGATATCGGACGGGCAATGGAGCCGCCCTTGTCGAAAGGCTATTGAATGTCAGTATCGAAAAACGGAAAGTATCGCGACCGATAACGCAAATCGCGCGATCTGTCTTTGATATAGCGCGCAGGATTGCCGCCGACGATCGTGTAAGGTGCGACATCGCGCGTCACGACCGCGCCCGCGCCGACCACCGCGCCTTCCCCGACCGTGACGCCCGGGCAGATAATAGCGCGCGCGCCGATCCACGCGTGATCGCCGATGACCACCGGCTTGCACAAGCAGACGAAATCCGGATTCTGCGGATCGTGCGTCAGCGTCTGAATCAGCGTGTAATGCGAAACATTGACGTTGTTGCCGATCTTCAGCGGCACCCGGCCATCGAGATACGTAAAACGGTTGATGACCGTGTTCGAGCCGATCTCGATGTGATAACCCGTCACGAAGCAACCCATCGCAATACTCGAATCCGCGCCCATGCGGACCATGCAGAAGCAGCGCAGAAACCAGTGCCGGATGCCATACGGCATCCAGCTCATGAACAGATGGTTGCCGAGATAAAAGCACACTGCCGGCTTGAAGCGCCAGCGCAGAAAGCGCCACACGCGCCGCACGGGTTCCACGACTTTCGCTCCCAGCGATGGTTCAGCGACATTACTCACGTACCACCCCCTTGATGATCTCTTCGTAGCGCCGCACGATGTCTGCGAAATTGTAGGACGAATAAATCTTCGTACGCCCGCGTTTTCCTCGCGCAGCCCATTCGGCGCGGTGATCCGCCATCGTCGTCATGGCTTCGACGAGACGCGGCGTGATGGTATAGCTGCGCGGCGTATAGGCTAATTGGTCGAGTGTAACCGAGTCCAGATCGGCGGTGTCTCCGTACTCGTTTGGAATCAGAATGCCGATATCGTCGTTTTCGATGACTTCGGCGGACGCGCCGGTGTCGGTGAGAATCATCGGTCTTTCATAGAACATCGCCTCGTTCATGGCGATGCTCCAGCCTTCGATGAACGAAGGCAGCAAGAACGCATCGGCGATACGGTGCACGGCCGCGACATCGGCGATATAACCGGGCATCAAAATATGCTGCTCCAGGCCCTCGCGCCGGATCAGATCTTTGAGCGCTTCGACATGCGGCGCAAACACCGGATTGCCCACGCACAGAATTTTGATGTCACGGCGATCCGCCACGATGCGCTTCATCGCGTCGACCATCACGTAGTGGCCCTTGTGCAGGTTGTACGACGCGACATTGGCGAACACATAGTCACTTTCGGCGATGCCCAGATCGGCCCGGCGCAATGATCCCGGCTTCTTCTCGCGTGCTTCGTGCTCGCCGATGATGAGGCCATTCGGCACGGTGATCACTTTCTCGGGACGGACGCCAAGCTTAGCCGCCGCGTAGCGCGTCGCGTTTTTCGACACGGAGATGTATCGGTTGACGTACTTGTCGTTCTCGGCGAAAGCGTGCGCCTGCTCGGCCGAGAAGAACGCGTACACGTTGTGAATGAACGTGATGTTCCTGATCCGCAGCTCCGCAAAGAGCGGATATCCGACGTACGAGAAGTGCGACATCGCGAGATTCGGCTGAACCTGCGAGAGCAACTGGCGATACGACGCGAGCGTGTCGCGCTCGGGCAGCCCGATCACTCGCAAGCCGGCCTCCCGCGCCACGGCGCCGAGATGGCCGACCTTCCCCGCGGTCACGATGGTCACGTCGTAGCGGTCGCGATTGAATGCGATCGCCGAATCCAGCACGACCTTCTCGAGGCCGCCCTTGTCGAAGGACGCGAGTTCGATGAGCAGCCGGAGCTTATTCGGATCGATCTCGGGCCGCTCGAAGCTAACAGGTTGCGGTTTCGGTGCGAAAAGCCGCTTGACGAAATTGAATACGGTCATGGGTCGAAATACGAAAGCTTATTGAGGGAGGAGGCGCAATCCGTTTTCGTCGACCGTTTGGCCGAGCCCGATCGAATCGAGCAGCGTCTTGAAGCATCCCGCCACGGTTTGAATCGAAAATTCCGCCAGCGCTGCGTCGAATCCGGCGTCGGCGAGCCGCTGCCACAGTTCGCGGTCCTCGTGCAAGCGCACGATTTCATCGGCCATTTGCTGCGCCGAATCGCCCTCGAGAATGTGTTCGTCGGCGACGAGTCCCATGCCTTCGCTCGCCACCTTGCTCAGTACGCACGGCACGCCATGAAGCAGGCTCGATACGACCTTTCCTTTCACACCGGCGCCAAAGCGTAGCGACGCCACCGACAGACGCACGTGATCGAGAATCGTCGACAGGTCTTCCACGAATCCCACGATGCGCACGCCTTCGTGTGGCGCGTCGAGCGCGGCAATATCCGGCGTCACATTGCTGCCGACCACTTGCAGTTCTGCATCGGGCAGGCGCTTGCGCACGAGCGGCCAGATTTCATCGACGAGCCATTTCACTGCGTCGATATTCGGCCGATGCGCGAAGCCACCCACGAACACGATGCCGCGCCGCTCCTCGAAACGCGTCGGCGCGCGCGTGGGCAAACGCGGAATGGGAATGCGGTGGACATTGGCTGCCGGCATGAGCCGCTTCACGATGTCCCACTCGACGTGGCTTACGACGGTCGTCGCATCGGCGACGCCGATTGCGTGCAGTTCCGCCCGACGCACCTCGAGGGCCTGACCCAGCGCGGACGCAGAACGTTCGAGTATTGCCGATCGCTCTTCGCGCAGGTAATGCAGATCGACGGTGCTGAATACAAGTTTGGCGCGCGGCGCGACGCGGCGCACGGTATCGACGAGATGGCTCGCCACACTGATTCGCTGCGCCATCACCAGTTCGGCTGTCACCGCTTCGCGTGTCGTGATTTCCTGCAAGTTAAGCATGCCGTTTGCCACCAGCACACGAAAACCCCAGCGGCGCAGTGCATCTGCGTACTCGCGCGGTTCCGACTGCTCGAAGGCGGCGATGAAGCATACCTCGTAGCCGAAGGCCTGGAAGATGCGCATGTACCAGAACAGATCCGCCGATCCGGAATCCTGATCGGGCTTCGGAACGACCGCATCGACGATGACGATTTTCGGTCTTGCCGCCAGCGGCAGCACATCGTTCGTGCCCGCGTAGTTGGCGAAAACCGTTTCGAATCGCTCGCGCAATTGCCAGCGCTGATATGCGTCATCCCAGCTGTCGCGAGCCGGCCCGGACACGCGGGACGCATCGCTGACATAAGAGAACTTCGAGAACGGCTGGCAGTACGTGTGAACGCCTTCGTTCGCCAGCAGGAGCGCGAGCGAGGTGATGCCGGCTTCGAACGGCGCGCAGTCGATCAACTGCGGCGAGAGGCGGCGCCACAAATCGGCGCTGAGCATCAGAATGCCCGGCGAAGCCGCCGAAGTGCGCATGACCGATGAGAACCGGGGATCGTCTATGCCGCTGCCCACGGCATTGGGAACCAGCCGCCCGTCCGATGAAATGCCCGCGCCGGCAGCGACGACATCGCCGCTCGCGTCGAGCAGCATGCCGGTGACCGCGCCCGCATCCGGGAAGCGCTCTAACAATTGCAGCATGTCGTCGAGCCACCCGGAATGCGGTGCGAGACAGTCCGACATGAGCACCAGATAATCGCCCTGTACCTCGCCGATGCAGTCTCGAACCTTTGCGAGATCGGCCGTCGCATCCGCAGCGTGTCGGACTTCCGCGCCTCGCTGTGCGGCGGCCGGCAGCGCCGAGTCCGCAATGACGACGACTTCCGTCGCGACATGGGCGAGCGTCGCGCTCAGCAAACGCAGGTTCACGTCGAGCGTCGTCGAATCCTTTGTGGTGATCACCGCGATCGATACGCGCGGCCGAGCTGCTTTCTGGAAAGGAACGAAGGACGCGTCTCGCCAGTTCGCCCCAAGCGCAGCGGGCATCCGCGCGGCGGGAACGCCGGCGGATGTCTGTGCGGGCGCACGGCCGAGGAGCACCGCGGCGCGCGCCTTGGCCGGACGCAGGAAACGCGTACTCACCAGACGCACGGGTTCCGTGATACGCCACGAGAACGACCCGCGCAGCGCATCGATCTCTGCATGCAGCGCGCGGTTCTGTGTGCGAAGCGCATGAACCGTCCCGGCTTCCCGTGCATCGGCCGGTGTGGATGGGGCTTCGGTTGGCGGCGTTTCGCTTTTACGCGACGCCATCATCTTGAACGAGTCCGAGAGCGCGACGAGCGCCGCTTGCTGCTGCGTGAATTCCGCGTCACGTTGTTGACGACCGGCGACCGCGCCTTCAAGCTCCTGGCTGCGCTGAATGATGACCTCGTTCAGGCGCACCGTTTCGGCGGTCAGGCGTCCGATCTCGTCCGCGCGTTGCATCGTCTCGGCCGTAAGTCGGGCGATCTCCGCAGCTTGCTGCGTGACGAGATCGCTGCGCGAGCGGTCGTACTCGTGAAACGGCGTGCTGGCGTCGAACACGTCGTCTCGCACGGCCGGAAGCACCTGATTGCTCACAAGCGCGATGTAATAGACGGGATCGCGCATCGCGCCTGACGTTTCGCAAACGCCCTCGTCTCTCTGAGTCCACCATGACGGCGCGTCCGCTGCTGCGACGTCATCACGAGCGATGACCGATCCTGCGGCCGGTTTCTGTCCAAAAATGGCGACGTGACTGAAAACGGTGCCGAGCAGATCAGCGAATTCGGATCGGTCGAGCTCGCGCACGTGATAGTCGTTGAGCACCGAACCGGGGGGCGAATACACCGGATGGTTCGGCGTCGAGATGACCAGCAAGCCGCCCGGGCACAGTACGCGCGCCACTTCGCGCACGAATGCCTCGTGCTCGACGAAGTGCTCCAGCGTCTCGAACGATGTCACGACGTCCACCGACGCGTCAGCCAAAGGAATATGCGTCGCACTACCAACCTCGAAGCGCAGCCGTTCGCCGATATATCGCTGCCGGGCGGCTGTCACGGCCTGTTCATCGATATCCACGCCGACGACCGATTTCGCCGCGTTCGCGAGCAGCGCCGTGCCGTAGCCTTCGCCCGACGCGATATCGAGCACGTCCTTGTCCGCGCAGAGCGGCAACGCGAAGAGATAGCGATGGAAATGCTCGTACTGAATCGGACCTTGCACATCAGGCAGATAGCGTTCGCCTGTGAACACACTGTCTGCGTGCCGACTTTCGAAGCGGACGCGCTTGACTGAACTCGTCATAGAAAAAACCCCAGCGCGGCCTCGCGCCGCCAACGTTAGAGTAAGGACGATTGCCCGTTATACCTAGGTGGGTGCTAGGCGCATTGTGCGATCCGCGGCGGAAACGCCAGTGAGAAAACAGCGCCGTTCACCGCAAAATTCGGATTGTAGAAGCGATCTTCACGCACCTTCGGTCCCCACCGTTCACGCATCCACGCTGCTTCCCGCGCGAAGCGGGCCGCATTCGACGACGTCGTGTCGCTTCCGCGTGATGCCGATTCGTGATGATAAAGCTCGGCGAACGGCACATAGATGTTCCGATATCCCGCCGCGTCGAGTCTCAGACAAAAATCAACATCGTTGAAAGCGACTGCGAGATGCTCGGCATCCAGTCCGCCCATTTCGACATAGAGCGCCTTCCTGACCACGAGACACGCCGCCGATACGGCCGTCAACTGCTGCGCCAGCGCCGCGCGTCCGAAATAACCGCGCGCGCCGCGTGGAAGCATATGATGCAGATGCCCCGCCACATCCCCGATGCCGAGCAGCACGCCGCCATGCTGCAGGCGTTCGTTCGGATACCACAACGCCGCGCCCACCGCGCCCGATTGCGGCAATGCCGCATAGCCCACCAGCGTATCGAGCCAGTCCGGCGAGATCACTTCGATGTCGTTGTTGAGCAGGCACAGCATCGAGCCGCGCGCTTGCGCCACCGCCCGATTGTTCAGCGCGGAGTAATTGAACGGCGCATCGACACGCAGGATCGTGATGTTCGGCTCGTGGTCGTAACGCGCAAGCAGATCGAGCGCGCGTTGCTCGCGCGACCCGTTATCCACGATAACAATCTCATACGTCCGATACCGCGTGCGCTGCTTTATGCTCTCGATACAGCCCTCGAGCAACTCGGCACGATCGCGCGTCGGCACGATGATGGAAACCATCGGCTCCGGATGCGGCACCGCGAACGTCACGCGCAGCATCGTCGAGTCGGGCGCCAGTTGCCGAACTTCAGCCGACGATCCGGTACGAGCAAGATGTTCCTCGACCGCGCGCACTGACGCGTCGCGCGCGTAGGGCTTGACGTCGACGCTCGCAGACGTGCTCTGCGCCGTCATTCGCCAGTGGTACAAAATGTGCGGGATATGGATGACTGCGGCATCGCCTGCACGCTCCACGCAACGCAGCACCAGATCGTGATCCTGACTGCCTTCGAAACCGGGCCGGAATCCGCCGACCTCTCTCACGAGGCTCGTTCTGAACACGCCGAGATGCGAGAACATGTTCTGTCCGAGCATCAAGGCCGGATTCCAGCCGGACTTGAAATACGGCTCGACGCGCGCGCCGTTCGGCGCCAGTTTGTCCTCGTCGCTGTACAGCATGCTCGCCGACGGATGACGTTCGATATACATCGCAACGATGCACAGCGCGTGTGCCGGCAAGACATCATCGTGATCGAGCAGCACGACGAATTCCCCTGTCGCTATGCCGAGCGCATCGTTGCTCGCGGCACAAATGTGGCCATTCGACGTGCGGCGAATCATTTTGACGCGCGTATCGCCATTTGCATACTCGCGCAAGACAGCGCTCACCCACGGCGACGTCGAGGCATCGTCGACGATGCACAGTTCCCAGTGCGGATAGATCTGCGCACATACCAACTCGATCATCTGCCGAAGATACGCTTCCGGCGTGTTGAACACGGGCACCAGCACTGAAATCAGCGGTGGCCGATGCATTGCGCGAACCGCTGCGGCGAGTGCTTCGCGCTTCGCGTCGTCAAGCGTGTCGTAGCGCTCGATCCATTCGCGGTAATCTGTGGCGTCGTCGCGCGTCGCGCGATTACGCAGTCCCGCGAGACCCTCGCGACGCCACACCGCCCAGGCGACGCGCAAAGCCGGCAGAACGCCGCCTCGCAACGCCACGGCATGCCGAAGCGCGCGCAGCGATTTCTGCGGCAATTGCATGAGTGCGGCGCTGCGCATCCTGTCAGACCTGCGCTTCGTAAGCGGCCACCACTTCCTCGGTGGGCCCGAAAGTGCGCACCCGGCCACGTTCCATCCACAGCACCTTGTTGCACATGCGGCGAATCTCGGCGTTCGCATGCATGGCCAGCACGACGATCTCCGAACGATGATGCAAGTCCTGCAGGCGAGCCTTGGCCTTGTTCATGAACGATGCATCGCCCACGCCCATGACTTCGTCGAGCAGAAGAATGTCCGCATCGACGGCGGTCGACACCGCAAACGCGAGCCGCACGCGCATGCCGCTGGAATAGGTGCGCAGCGGAAGATCGAGGTAATCGCCGAGCTCGCAGAATTCGGCGATTTCTTGCTGCTTTGCCTGAATCTCGCTATCGCTCATGCCGAGCAAGAGCCCGCGCAGACGAATATTCTGCAAGCCGGTGGAGTTGTCATCCATGCCGAGACTGATGTCCAGCAGCGGAACGATCTTGCCATCGCACGACACGGTGCCGCGCGTCGGCGCGTAGATGCCCGCCATGATGCGCAGCAGTGTGGACTTGCCGGCGCCGTTGTGTCCGATGAGACCAATGCGGTCCCCGCTCTCCAGCCGCAGGTCCACGTTGTCGAGCGCATGCACCACGATCACGCCATCGTTGTCTTCGGCAATGGTGTTGCGCCGCCCCATGCGCATCACCTTCTTTTTCAAGGAGCGTCCCTGCACATCGTAGATGGGCAGATCGAGCGTTGCGCCCTTGAGTTCGATGAACGCCATGATATTTTTCTCAGATCCAGTATGGAATCCGCTTCAGATAGCGGCTCGTCAATGTCAGCGCGATCAGCCAGCCGATCACCACCATGCCGATGCACACCTCCCAGGTCAACAGCGGCGGCACTTCGCCAATGAGCGGTTCGCGCACGAGGCTCAGCAAATGCGCAAGCGGATTCCAGTCCACGATGAACGCGAAGCGCGTGAGCGAATTGGGCCGGTACAAGACGGGTGTGACGTAAAACGCAATCTGAATCAGCGCCTGAATGATCTGCGGCAGATCGCGGAAGCGGGCCGACAGCAGCGACGCGACCATCGCGATCCACATCGCGTTCAGGACGTAGATCACCAATGCGGGAATGAAAATGGGCAGCGTTTCCCAGCTTTTCACACCGTAGATGGCGAGCAGCACCACGACGATCGCAAAGTTATGTGCAAGAATCACGAGGTTGCGCCAGACGACCTGAAGGATGTAAATCAGCTTCGGCGTGGACGCCTGCCGAATGTAAGTGCCACTGACGATGTAGGCATTGCTGCCCTCGGCGACCGTGCTGGAAAGCATGGTCCACATGACGAGACTGATCGCCAGGAATGGCAGATAGTCGCTCATTTTCTGGCCGAACAGCGCGCCATAGAGGACGCCGATCGACGCGATCATCACGCCCATACTGATGGTCAGCCAGAATGGTCCGAGCCGCGAGCGTGCATAGCGTTGCCTGACCTCGAGCCAGCCCAACAGAGTCCAGAGCCGCCATGAAGCGAAGCTTCGTTTCAAATCGACAAGAGCGAGATTTAGCATTGAGTTTCAGTTGAGTGTCTTTGATTGCCGTTTTCGACGGTTCAAACGCGAGCTTGTTACTGCAAAAACGTCAGCGCCCGCGCAAAGCGCCCATTTGTCCGGTCAACCCGTGCCAGATGCCTAGCAAGGACATGCCCAGATGGCGCATGCGCGGCCGCATGAAAAACCCGTAAATCGCGAGTCGGCCAGGAAATTTGACGAGCTCCGTGGACTTCCAGCTCCACGGCACGTAACTTCGCCGCATCAATGCGATGGCGTTCCGGAACATATAGTAGTGTCGAAGCGGACTGTGGCCCGGATACGAACGTCCCAGAAACACGACCGGCTCGCCGCCAAGCGAATGCTGTAGTCGCAATGCCGGCGCGCCGAGCACCGCATACCCTTTCGAGCGCGCACGAATACACCATTCCAGATCAACGAAGTCGATAAACAAAGCGTCGTCCATCGGACCAATGTCGTGCCATGCCGAAAGATTGATGCATGAGCCCGATGTGATCAAGAAATCCACGTCGATCGGCTGTGTGCCGAGCGGCTCGACACGCTTGAGCTTCCAGTAGCCGAATCGCACGAAAGGCTCGACGCCACCCAAACGCATATCTTCGTACGCCGGGCCGACGAGCGCGATGCGCGCGCCGCGCGCCAGTTCCTCAGTCAGCATGCGCGGCAAAGCCTCAAGCAGATGCGCCGAAGGTTCGCTGTCCTGGTCGAAGAGCAGCGCACTCGGACACCCCTTCCCGATCAGCATGTCGATGCCGCGATTGAGCGCGGTCGCAATTCCCAAGTTCGCGCCGTTCGCAACATAATCGATCCGCGGATCGAGGCCGAGCGCCTGTGCACCCTGCGGCCATTCGGTGTTATCGACGACCACACACGGCGCGAATTCGGCGAACCGGTTCGCGCGTTCAACACAGCCGACGTCCGGCCGGTAGAACACCACGACGATGCCCGTTCCTGTCAAGGCGCTAACCACGGCGGATCGCATGTCGGAATACACATCGCGCGACTATACTTCGTGCACAACGTGCGGATTCCGAGCCACGGAAGTTCACGACACATCACCCGTTCGCTTGCCCGCCTGCAATTCCATGCCGTTCAGGCATAAACGCAACGCTTCATCCCATGCGGGCAGAACGAGTCCAAAGCGCGTCGCGAGCTTCTCCTGCGACATGCGCGAATTCGCCGGACGCTTGGCCGGAACCGGATAGTCAGCCGACGAGATCGGCCGGACTGCGGGGCCCGAAGCGCCCATCGCAATCTCAAAAATGGCCTGTGCAAAGCCATGCCACGACGTCGCCCCGCCCGCCGTCAGGTGATACACGCCCGACTTCTCCGACCACCAATCGCGATCGCGACCCTGCGCCAGCACATTTGCCGTCAGCGCCGCGATGGTCACCGCCCACGTCGGCGCGCCGATCTGATCCGCGACTACGCTCAATTCGTCACGCTCCGCACCGAGCCGCAGCATTGTCAGCAGAAAGTTCTTGCCACGCGTGCCGTATACCCAGCTCGTGCGAAAGATCAGATGATCGCAACCCGACGCCACGATCGCCAGCTCACCCGCGAACTTCGAACGGCCATACACATTCTGCGGATTAACCGCATCATCCTCGACGTACGCGCCGTCTTTCGTACCATCAAACACGTAGTCGGTAGAAAAATGCACGAGCGCCTCGCCCAACCGCTTCGCTTCTTCCGCCATCACGCCCGGCGCTTCGCCATTGATGCGCATCGCGGCATCGACATCGGTTTCCGCCTTGTCGACCGCCGTATAAGCCGCCGGATTCACGATCAGCGACGGCTTGACCTCACGCACGACACGACGCACCTGACCCAGATCGCCGAGATCGAGTCCGTTGCGATCGAGCGCGACGACCTTGCCCAGTCCTTGCAGACTGCGCGCCAGTTCAAAGCCGACCTGACCATTGACGCCGGTCAGCAGAATCGTGCGCCCGCTCATGCGAACACCTCAGCCTCGGCCAACCGCTTGCCCGCCGCATCCTTCGCTGCGAGCATCGGCTCGAAGTCGATCGGCCATTCGATGCTGACATCCGCATCGTTCCATACGAGACTGCGCTCGAATTCCGGAAACCAGTAATCCGTCGTCTTGTAGAGAAACTGCGCCGATTCCGACAGCACCACGAACCCGTGCGCGAAACCCGGCGGCACCCACAATTGCCGATGATTCTGCTCCGACAAATTCACGCCCACCCATTTGCCGAAGTTCGGCGAGCTCTTGCGGATATCGACGGCGACATCGAACACTTCGCCTTCCACCACGCGCACGAGCTTGCCCTGCACGTGCTGAATCTGATAGTGCAGTCCGCGCAGCACGCCCTTCGCCGATCGCGAATGATTGTCCTGCACGAACTCGACGCGCGCTTCCACCTGCTCGGCAAACTCGCGCGCGTTGAAGCTCTCGTAGAAAAAGCCGCGCACATCGCCGAACACTTTCGGTTCGATGATCTTGACTTCAGGCAGCGCCGTAGCGGTTACTTGGATGGCCATGCGACTTGGTCCTTCGGAAGATTGAGCAGATATTGACCGTAAGCGTTCTTCGAAAGCGGTTTCGCCAGCGCGAGCAACTTCTCTTCGTCGATCCAGTGTTTGCGATACGCGATCTCTTCCGGACACGCGACCACCAGCCCCTGCCGCTTCTGCAACGTGGCGATGAACGTCGCCGCTTCGATCAGCGATTCATGCGTGCCCGTATCCAGCCACGCATAACCGCGCCCCATGATCTCGACATCGAGCTTCTTCTGCTCGAGATAGCGCGAGTTCACATCCGTGATTTCGAGCTCGCCGCGCGACGACGGCTTGATGTCCGCGGCGATATCGCAGACATGGTTGTCGTAGAAATACAGACCCGTCACCGCATAGTTCGAACGCGGCTTCGCCGGCTTTTCTTCGATCGACAACGCGCGGAACTGCTGATCGAATTCGACCACGCCGTAGCGCTCCGGATCATGCACGTGATACGCGAACACCGTCGCGCCATCGGTGCGCTGATCGGCGCTTTCGAGTTGCTTGGCGAGATCGTGCCCGTAGAAGATGTTGTCACCGAGAATGAGCGCCGACGGATCGTTCCCGACGAATTCCTTGCCGATGGTGAACGCCTGCGCCAGCCCGTCCGGCGACGGCTGCACCGCGTACTGGATATTCATGCCCCACTGACTGCCGTCGCCGAGCATGGACTCGAAACGCGGCGTGTCCTGCGGCGTGGAAATCACGAGCACGTCACGAATACCCGCGATCATCAGCGTGGAGAGCGGGTAATAGATCATCGGCTTGTCGTAGACAGGCAAAAGCTGCTTCGACACCGCATGCGTGATCGGATACAGCCGCGTGCCGGAGCCGCCGGCGAGAATGATGCCTTTGCGCGCCATCATCAGCTCCTTACGCGCGCTGCGCGTAGTTTGTCTCGACCCACTTCCGGTATTCGCCGGATGCCACTTCGTCAGCCCACGGCTGATTGTCCAGATACCACTGAACCGTCTTCGCCAAACCGGTCTCGAACGTTTCCGCCGGCTTCCAGCCGAGCTCGCGCTCGAGCTTGCGCGCATCGATTGCATAGCGGCGATCATGGCCCGGACGATCCGTCACATACGTGATCTGATCGCGATACGAGCCGCTCGACTTCGGCTTGGCCTTATCGAGCAAGTCACACAGCGTATGCACGACTTCGAGGTTCTTCTTCTCGTTCCAGCCGCCGACGTTATACGTTTCGCCGAGTTGACCGCGCGCGAACACTTCGCGAATGGCCGAGCAGTGATCGCCGACATACAGCCAGTCGCGCACGTTCTGACCATCGCCATAAACGGGCAGCGGCTTGCCGCCGAGCGCATTGGCGATCATCAGCGGAATCAGCTTTTCCGGGAACTGGTACGGGCCGTAGTTGTTCGAGCAGTTGGTCGTTAGAACCGGCAGCCCGTACGTATGGTGATACGCGCGCACCAGGTGGTCGGAACCGGCTTTCGTGGCCGAATACGGGCTGTTGGGCGCGTAAGGCGTGGTCTCGGAGAATTGCGGATCGGTCGCGGACAGCGAGCCGAACACTTCATCCGTCGATACATGCAGGAAACGGAATGCCTGCTTCTCCGCTTCGGGCAGTTTGCTCCAGTACATGCGCGCCGCTTCGAACAGCGTGAACGTGCCGACGACATTCGTCTGAACGAAATCCGCCGGACCGTGAATGGAACGGTCGACATGACTCTCGGCGGCAAAATGCAGGATGGCGCGCGGCTTGTGCTTGGCGAGCAGATCGTCGATGGCGGCGCGATCACAAATGTCCGCGCGCGCGAAGATGTGGCGCGGATCGTCTTTCAGCGAGTTGAGCGTGCCGAGGTTGCCCGCATACGTCAGCTTGTCGACGTTGAGCACAGGCTCGTCCGAGCCATTGAGCCAGTCCAGAACAAAATTGGCCCCAATAAAACCGGCGCCGCCCGTCACGAGAATCATAAAAACCCTTCTCGGCTGCTTTCAGTCGGATGAATCCGTTGAAAGCTTGCTCGAATGTGTGGAAAAATTTTCGCCTTGAGCGCAAACGCAGCCTGAAATGCGGAACGGGTGACCAACGTCGAAATGTTCCGCACATCTGCTGATCAATCGTTCATTATAAAGCGGCGCTCTGCAAAAACTACACGCCTAACAGATTGATACAGCTAAACGTCCGCCGTTGCATGCAGTTTCAGGGTGTAACGCGAAGCGCATTTTTGAAAAAATCCTTCGCCACGCAAGTATTCGCTGTCTGTTTCATAATGCAAGGGCACCGGTCGCCTCTCCTAAGCGCTCGACCGTCACCCGCCTCCGCTCCATTCAATGACCGACAGCATCGACAACTCCGCTCCTCTCGTTTTCGGCGATCTTCAAGGCTGCTGTGATCCGTTCCGGCGCCTGCTGACCAAAGCAGCGCCGTCGGCCAGTACGCCGTTGTGGTTCGCGGGCGACCTCATCAATCGCGGGCCGAAGTCGCTGCAAACCCTGCGCGATGTCATCGCGCTCGGTTCGCGCGCGACCGTCGTGCTCGGCAATCACGATCTGAATCTGCTTTCGGTCGCGGCCGGCCTTCGCAAGCCGAAAAAAGGCGACACGCTCGATGAAATTCTCGAAGCGCCCGATGCCACCGATCTGATCGAATGGGTGCGGCACAAACCCGTCGCGCATCTCGAGAACGGCAATCTGATGGTTCACGCGGGCGTGCTGCCGCAATGGGACGCGACGATGACGCTCGAACTCGCGCACGAGTTAGAACGCGCGCTGCGTGCGCCGAACTGGAAGGAAACGCTGGCCGATCTGTACGGCAACGAGCCGCATCGCTGGGACGATTCGCTGACCGGCACGGATCGGCTGCGCGTGACTTACAACGCGCTCACGCGCATCCGCTTCTGCACGCCCGAAGGCGCGATGGAGTTCGCCAACAACGGCGGCCCGGATTCCTCGCCGCCCGGCTACCTGCCGTGGTTCGACGCGCCGAATCGCCGCACGCAAGACGTGACGATCGTCTTCGGACACTGGGCCGCGCTCGGCCTGATGGTCCGCGACAACGTGCTCTGCCTCGATGCGGGCTGCGTGTGGGGCAACAAATTGTCAGCGGTGTTGCTGACGAAAAATCCGGCGCAGCGTGTGATCACGCAGGTGAGTTGCGCGATGAAGAAGTAACCGGCGCGACGATCGGCGCGGGCGCGACCACCGCCGGCGCGCCACGCATGCGATCCAGCGCCGTCTGCGCTTCGCTTGCGAGCAGACGCCGGTCCGCGCCGGGCGCGAGCGGATCGCAGACATAGAGATGCGCGGTGAGCGGCGCGGCGCGCAGCAACGCTTCGAGCGAATCGTTGAGCGTCATGTCGCCGATATAAGCCGGCGCAGTCGACAGCACGCCGCGTGCATCTTCATACATCAGACAGACGGGCTGCACCGGCACCGACGCCGATACCGTCGCCTGAAACATATTCGCGTGAAACGGCAGCAAGCTCTGCCCATCGGTCGTCGTGCCTTCGGGGAACACGCACATCAGTTCGCCCTTGTGCAGCCGCTCCGCCAGTTCGTGCATGATGCGTTTCGCGTCGCTGCGCTTTTCGCGCTGCACGAACACGGTATCGAGTTGCTGCGCGAGCCAGCCGACGATCGGCCACTTGCAAATCTCCGCCTTCGATACGAACGGCGTCGGCCGCCACGCGTTGATGACGTAAATATCGATCCACGAAATGTGATTGCCGACGACGAGCGCGCCCGCATCGAGCCGCGCTTCATCGTTGTGGACGACGAGTTTCATGCCGGACAAACGCAGCATCTCGAGCGACCATTCGCGATTCATCCGCATGCGCTCGGCGGCCGTCGCGCGCGGAAACCGCCGCGCCACGATCCACATGCCGCGCAGCAGATGCACGACGAGCCGCAACTTGCGCAGCGCAGTGCCCATGCTCAGCGTCCTTCGTAGGCAACGTGCCCGCCGACGATCGTCGCGCGCACGCGAGCCGGCAATTCGTAACCGCGGAACGGCGAGTTGCGTCCCTGGCTCTTCAGCTTGAGCGGATCGACACGCCATTGCGCTTCGGCATCGAACACGCAGATGTCGGCGACCGCGCCGAGCGTGATGCGCCCCGCCGCCAGCTTCAGGCACATCCGCCGGCGACGACGTGATGCGCGCGAGCGCCTTCGCAATCGGCACGTTCGCTTCGCGCGCCCACTTGAGCGTGAGCGACAACAGCAGTTCGAGGCCGGTCGCGCCCGGCGTGGCTTCGGCGAATGGCAGCAGCTTTTCGTCGTCGAGCGGCGTGTGATCGGAGCAGATCGAATCGATCGTGCCGTCTTCGAGACCCGCGCGAATCGCGTCGCGGTCACGCTGCGAGCGCAAAGGCGGATCGAGACGGAATTGCGAATCGAAATAACCGATGTCGATGTCCGTCAAATGCACGTGATTGATCGTCACATCGCAGGTCACGTTCAGCCCTTCGGCCTTCGCCGCACGCATGAGCGCCACGCCCGCGCCCGACGACAGATGCGACAGATGCACGCGCGCACCGGTCACGCGCATCAGTTCGAAAATCGTATGCAGCGCGATGGTTTCCGCCGCCACCGGCACGCCCGAAAGCCTGAGCCGCGACGCCACCGCACCGCCCTTCGACATGAACGCGTCTTGCGAGCGCAGCCACGCGGTATAGCCGTACGTCGTCGCGTATTGCAGCGCGCGCTGCAGCGTGCGCGTATCGACGATCGGGTTATCGGCCCGAGAGAAATCGACGCAACCCGCTTCGGTCAACTCGACCATTTCGGTAATGGTTTCGCCCCTCAAGCCGACCGTCAGCGCGCCCAGCAGATACACATGCGCGATATGCAGCTTCTGTGTGCGGAACTTGAGCATTTCGACGAGGCCGGGTTCGTCGAGCACGGGATCGGTGTCGGGTGAACAGACGAGGCTCGTCATGCCGCCGGCCATTTCGGATTCGAGCGTCACCTTGTGTTCGAAGCCCGGCTCTCGCAGCCGCGCCGACAAATCGACGAAACCGGGCGCGACATACAAACCGTTCGCGTCGATGATTTTCGTCGCGTGAAAATCGGCCGGCGCTTCGCCAATGCCGACGATACGCCCCACCGCGATAAACACGTCCTTGCGTGCTTCCGTGCCCGCGGCCGGATCGATGATCGTGCCGTTCTGAATCTGGATTTTCATGTCGTTTCTTTAGTCGCTGTTGCCGGCCACGATGCCCATCACCGCCATGCGCACGGCGATACCGAATGTCACCTGATTCAGAATCACCGATTGCGGACCATCGGCCACTTGCGAATCGATTTCCACGCCGCGGTTCATCGGCCCCGGATGCATGACGATGGCATCGGGCGCAGCGAGTGCAAGGCGCTCGGGCGTCAAACCCCAGCTCTTGAAATACTCCTGCGCGGGCGGCAGCAACGCGCCGCTCATGCGCTCGTTTTGCAGACGCAGCAGATGTGATCACATCGACGCCCTTTAGCCCTTCGTCGAGATTGTGATAGACGTGCACGCCCATCTGATCGAGATTGCTCGGCAGGAGCGTGCGCGGACCGACGCGCGCACTTCGGGCACGCCGAGCGTGGTCAGCGCATGAATGTCCGAGCGCGCGACGCGCGAATGCAGAATGTCGCCGACGATCGCCACGCGCAGCTTCGTGAAGTCGCGCTTGTAGTGGCGAATGGTGTACATGTCGAGCAAGCCCTGCGTCGGATACGCGTGACGGCCATCGCCCGCGTTGATCACGTGCACGTGCGGCGCGCAATGCTCGGCGATCAGATACGGCGCACCGCTCGATGCATGACGCACGACGAACATGTCGGCGTGCATCGCGGAAAGATTGTTGATGGTGTCGAGCAGCGATTCGCCCTTGCTCGTGGACAACGCGTTGATGTTCAAATTCAGCACGTCCGCCGACAGCCGCGTCGCCGCGATTTCGAATGTGGTGCGCGTGCGCGTCGAGTTCTCGAAGAAGAGATTGAACACCGACTTGCCGCGCAACAGCGGCACCTTCTTCACTTCGCGGTCCGTCACGCTCACGAACTGCTCGGTGGTATCGAGAATATGCGTGACGATGGAACGCGGCAAACCTTCGATGCTCAACAGGTGCTTCAACTCACCGTTTTTCGTGAGCTGCGGATTGCCCTTGAGAAAGCCGTACCGGAATGTGTCGGGTGCGGACGCGCCGTTGTCGGCTGCGCCCTGAGTGGCGGTGTTCATGTTGATCCCGGGTGTTTCCTGAATGTGATGCAGTGAGACTGACGTGTTTAGTGTGCGCGCGGTTCGGTCGTGAATTCGAACGCGCCGTCATCGCGGCGCGCGAGCACGAGGTCTTCGTTCGCGGGCACGTCGACCGTGCCGCCGACGAAACGCGCGCTGATCGGCATTTCGCGTCTGCCGCGATCGGCGAGTACGGCAAGGTCGATCGATGCGGGACGGCCGTAATCGTACAGTTCATTGATCGCCGCGCGCACGGTGCGGCCGGTGGACAGCACGTCGTCGATCAAAATGATGCGGCGGCCGTTCACATCGAATGGAAGATCGGTCGGGCGCGCCTGGCTGTGCAAGCCCTTTTTCGCGTAATCGTCACGATGCAGCGCCACGTTCACCACGCCGAAACTCGCGGCGTTCAAATCTTTCGCCAGGCGCTCGGCGAGCCACACGCCGCCGCTGTACACGCCGGCGAGCACCGCGCCGTCGTTCGATGCGAGCGCTTGCCCGTAAGCCGCGCGAATGTGCTCGACGAGCGCGCGATACAGCGCTTCAGCGTCAATGGAACTCATGATCGTCGGACAGTCCGTCGAGATATTGTTGAAGGATGACGCAGGCGGCTTCGGCATCGATATCGTCGAAACGGCCGCGTGAATTCGTGCGTACGCCGCGCGCGCGCAAGTCGGCTTTGGCATCGACGGATGAATAACGCTCGTCGACCCATTCGACGGGCACGTTGAAACGCCCGTTCACCTGATTGCCGAAACGCTTGGCCAGCGCGCTCATTTCGTGCGGCGTGCCGTCCGGATGCATCGGCATGCCGACTACGACCGCATTCGGTTTCCATTCGGCGAGCAACTTGCCGATTTCCTCGAAACGATAATCCCGTCCGCGATTGTCGACGACGATGAGCGCGCGCGCGTTTTTGGTCAACGTATTGCCGACGGCGACACCGATGCGTTTCTCGCCGTAATCGAATGCCAGCAGCGTGGCTTCGCGGCTCATGCGTGCCCTGCTTCGCCGGACAACATCGAACGCGATACGCCGAGCAGCGACAGCGCCACTTCGAGGCGATCTTCGGCGGGCACATCGAAGATGATGCGCGGATCGGCTTCCACGGTGAGCCAGCCGTTCTTGGAGATTTCTTCTTCGAGCTGGCCCGCGCCCCAGCCCGCGTGACCGAGCGTGAGCAGAAAGCGCGCGGGGCCCTTACCGCTCGCGACCGCTTCGAGCACGTCCTTCGACGTGGTCATGGCAAGGCCGCCGGGCACGCTCATCGACGAGCTGTAGGGTTCGCCGTCGTTCTCTTCGTGCAGCACGAAGCCGCGTTCCGTTTGAACCGGACCGCCGAAATACACGGGCAAATGAACCAGCGGCTCGATCTCGAGTTTCAGATCGATGCGCTGAAAAAGCGATTGAAGGTCGATATCCATCGGCCGGTTGATGACGAGGCCGAGCGCACCTTTTTCGGTGTGATCGCAAAGATAGACCACCGTTCCCGAGAACGTCGGATCGGCCATAGACGGCATGGCGATCAGGAACTGATTCGTCAAATTGATGCGATCGGAAGTCTTGGACATAATCAAGGATTTTAACAAAGGCGCTGCGAGATGATGGCCGAGTTTGATCTGGGTCTGGTCTGGTTTCGGCGGGACCTGCGCGCGGCAGACAATGCTGCACTCTATCACGCGCTCACACGGTGCCGCCGCGTGCTGTGTGCCTTCGTTTTCGATCGCGAAATTCTTTCTCCGCTCGATAAAAACGATCGGCGCGTGCCGTTCATTCATGCGAGTCTGGTCGAACTGGATCGCACCTTGCGCGATGCGGGCGGCGGCTTGATGGTGCGACACGGGCATCCGGCGCACGACATTCCCGCGCTGGCACGTGAATGCGGCGTGAACGCAGTGTTCGCCAATCGCGATTACGAGCCGAGCGCAAAGGCGCGACGAAGCCGTGGCGCAGAAACTCGCGAGTCAGGACATCACGTTTTTCACGTTTCGCGATCAAGCCGTGTTCGATCATGACGATGTGATGACAAACGCGGCCAAGCCGTACACCGTCTTCACGCCGTACAAACGCAAATGGCTCGAAACGTTGACGCCGGATGCGCTGCGGCCGTATGCATCGGAAGATCATTTGAACGCGCTCGCGAAACCGCCGTCGGGCGTGAAGCACGCGATGCCGTCTCTCGCCTCGCTCGGTTTCTCCGATGCCCACGCGCCCGCGTTTCCCGCCGGATCGAGCGGCGCGTTCGAGCTGTTCGACGACTTCCACGATCGCATGGCCGATTACGCTCACGCGCGCGACTTTCCCGCACAGAAAGGCCCGAGCTACATGGGCGTGCATCTGCGGCACGGCACGATATCGATTCGCGCGCTCGCCCGCGTCGCGCACGATGCGCAGCGGCACTGCAACAAGGGCGCGCAAACGTGGCTCGGCGAGCTGATCTGGCGGGAGTTCTATTTCTCCGTACTGCACCATTTTCCGCGTGTGGAGGTGCCGGACGAGCATCGCGCGTTCAAGCCGGAATACGATCGCATCGAATGGGAAACGGGCGACGCCGCCGACGCGAATTTTGCCGCGTGGTGCGTGGGGCAAACCGGCTATCCGCTCGTCGATGCGGCGATGCGGCAAATCAACCAGTCGGGCTATATGCACAACCGGCTGCGCATGGTTGTAGCGAGTTTTCTGACGAAGGATCTGGGTATATCGACTGGCGGCGCGGCGAAGCGTATTTCGAGGCGCTGCTGAACGACTTCGAGCTGTCCAACAATAACGGCGGATGGCAATGGGCGTCATTGAGCGGATGCGATGCGCAGCCTTATTTCCGCATCTTCAATCCGATCACGCAGTCGAAGAAATTCGACGCGAAGAGCAAGTTTATTCGGCATTACGTGCCGAAGATCGCGGGTTTGTCGGATCGGGATATTCACGCGCCGTGGCTCGCAAAACCGGATGCGCTGAAGGCCGCGAAGATTTCGCTCGGCGCGGAATATCCGCAACCGCTCGTCGATCACGATGCTGCGCGCAAACGCACGCGCGCGCGATACGACGTGGTGCGCGGGCCGGGGAAGCGAAGCGCGGCGGAGATTGATGAGGAGTAGCGCTGCGCGGGACGCCCGCAGTAATCGGCTCTGAAAAGTGCGGAAGTCGGCGACGGCGAGTGATGCGCGGGCGCCAGCGTGGGCAATCGACCGTTTCGCGAAGCGCTGCGCGTGACGCTTGCTGCAATCGGCGCGCGCCGGAGGCGCGGCAACCGGCGACCAAGACAAGGAAGTCGCCGTCGCGCGGGCGAGCCAGCCGGAATCCGATGCGCTGCGGTTCGCAATGCCGTAAGGCCGCCGCTACCGCGCCAGCGCCACCGACGCGCGCCCGTCCGAAGGCGCGATGCCCGCCGCCTGATGCAGCACCGAACGCAGCATTTGCGCGGCGCGCTCGTGGACGCTCGCTTCCAGACCGCGATCGTTGACGCTGCCCTGACTCTCGCCGTGGTACGCGACGCGCCGCCACGCGAGGCCGAGCGTATCCGCGAGCAGCGCGACGTGCCCCAACCCCAGCGCACACGCCGAGGCCCCCAGCCGATGCGCCGCGTTCAACGAGCGTGTCGATCGACGTTTCCGCGCTCTGCAAAAAGTCCTCGTAGGCGGCCGCGTTCACGCGCAGCGCGCCGAGATCGCGCGTGCCGTCTTCGTTCGCCTGCGCCGCGCCCTGCTCCCACGCCGCCTCCGACGCGGGCGTTCCGGCGACATGCCACGCGACCGTCAGACCGTAGTCGCGCAGAACATCGACGCGCTCGGCATCTTCGGGCGTCGCGCCGAACAGCGCGAAATCGCGCCATAAAAGCGCCAACGTCGCGCGCACGAGCGAACACGGCGCGTAGGTCGACGCATGCGCCTGATCGGCTAGCACGAGATTGAAACGCGCGTAGAGCCGCTTGGCGTCCGCGTTGTTGGGCGATGTCTCGCCGTTGCCGCGCTCCGCGCGCTCGCGCAGCGCCCAGACCGTGTTGAGCGCGAGACGTCAGAAATCGTAGGGATCGTCGCTGCGCAGATCGGTCAGGCAACTGTCGAGGCGCGCGAACGCGTCGGCGCTTTCGTTCGCGGGCGCGCGCAGCACTTTGAGCAGCGCCTGTTTGTAATGCGCCCGCATGCGCGCGAGCCGGTCCGGCGCGATGCACGCGAGCGTCGCCGGTGCGATCGCGCGGCCGGCAAGCGCGAGGTCGTCGTAGGAAACGGGCTCGATACGCGTGTGCATCGCCAGCAACGCGTGCAGACCGCGATATCGATCGAACAGCACGGTAAGAACACGCCAGTTCGCGCAGATTGTGCCGCTCGATCGCGGCGCCAAAGACCATGAGCACATCCAGAATGCGCGTGCGATTCGGCTCCGAGTCATCGCCGAGCGGCACGACGAGCGCGAGCGTTTCGGCAAAACGCTGCGCGGGCAGCCCGCCCGCCGAATGCAGCGCGGAATTCGCGCGCCTGAGCGCGCTGGCGGTTTCGTTGCCGCGTTGCAGCGCGTGCAGCGCATCCGCGAGCGCCATTTCGGCGAGTCGCACGGACCCGCCACACGAATTGGGCAAGGCTTCGAATGGAACCGGCAGATCGGGTCGAGAAGTCATGACGGGCGCTCACGGGCGGATTTCGCGTGCGCGGCCGGCGATGCCGGTCCACCCGCCGTTTAACTGCGTCATCGGCGAAAGCGGATTTTTCGTACCGCAGTCGCGCTACCGGGCTGATGCGGCCTGCGCGCCGACATCAGCCGTCCGAGCCTCAAGGGTATGCCGGATTTCGCCGAAGCGTGAATTTCACTTCGGCGAAATCCGGCAGGACAGCATCGATGCGACGTATCGTGCGCATTTGCGCAACGATGCATCGCGCGAACCGTATTTAGCAAAACACGGTCCGCAAAAGACACGCGCCGCATGACTCACGTCATGCGGCGCGATCGGGGTGGCGGGTCAGATCTGGACCATCTCGAAGTCTTCCTTGCGGGCTCCGCACTCCGGACACGTCCAATTGATCGGAACGTCTTCCCAGCGCGTGCCGGCCACGATACCTTCTTCTGGCAATCCGGCTTCTTCGTCGTAGATCCAGCCGCAGATCAGGCACATCCAGCTTCTATATTCCATACTTTGCCGCGTCGAATGGTCGGTTGAAATTAGGACAAGATGGTACCGTGTTGCCGTGTCGATGCCTAGCAATCAGCCTGTAGGCGCGCTTACGCCAAAAACCGCCCGGCCGGAAAAAAGTGCGCAAAGACAACAGTCGAGCGGCTTTAGGCCGCAAAATCAAACCATAATCGAACATGATCGAGCATGCTGCGGCGGTGTCATTCTGCGTGAGAGCCCTGGCGTTCGAAGCCCGAACCGTAATCATCGAGCAAATCAATCACACAATGTCCGCTTTTGCCATGACCGGCGATTCCCCACCGATCGTTCTCACCTTCGGCCTGTCCGATCCCACTAGCGGCTCCGGCTTCAGGCCGATCTGCTGACGCTCGCGAGCATGGGATGCCACGGCGCGACCGTGCTCACCGGCTACGCAATCCGCGACTCGGCATCCTGTGACGAAGTGACCGGACTGGATCCCGACGCCGTCGCGCATGTTGCTAGAAGACATGCCGGTCGCGGCGTTCAAGATTGGCGCGGCGACGCGTACCGAAGTCGTTTCCGCGATCGCCGAAGTAGTCTCCGATTACGACGACGTTCCGTTGATTCTCGCGCCCGATTTCACGCTTGACGACGAACACGTGCTTGCCGCCGATGAATTGCGCGAATCGCTCGCGGATCTGCTCGTGCCGCAGACGACCATGCTGATCGCCGATCACGCCACCCTGTTGCAGCCCGCGCAGCCCGACAGCGATGCCGAAGCGCCGACGCTCGATTCCGCGATCTCGCATATTCTGTCGCAAGACTGTGAGTATGTGCTGGCGATGGAAACGGGCACGCATCGGCATGTGAATACGTTGTACAGCGAGGAAGGTCAGGTTCAGCAGGACATGTGGGATCGCGGCGTGAACCGTGTCATGGGCTTGACCGATACGCTCGGCTCCGCGATCGCCGCGTTGCTCGCGAACCGACAGGAACCGGCCGAGGCCACGCGCGAGGCGCAGAAGTATGTGTTTCAGGCGGCGCGCGGCCTCGGCCGGGCATAGGCGCGTATTTGCCGGACCGTTTTTTTCTGGGCGCGCGCGAACGATGTCGAAGACGAAGACGAAGACGAAGACGATGCGCCCGCCGTGCCGGACGAACCCACCGACTTGCCTGGAGAGGCGCGGCACTAAACCCCAATCAGGGAGGCTTTGCGAGCGAATGCCGTATCGACTGCCCCATTTGCACAAGCCCGGCCCGCAAGGCGCAATCCGCATCGGCTGCGCGGGCTGGGGATTGTCGAGCGCTGTTTCGTCGAATTTTCCGGGCGAAGGCACGCATCTCAAGCGGTATTCGCACGTGCTCACGTGCGTCGAGATCAACTCGAGCTTTTACAAGCCGCATCGCGAGCAGACTTATGCGCATTGGGCGGAGAGCGTGCCGGATTCGTTTCGCTTTTCGGTGAAGCTGCCGAAGTCGATTACGCATGATGCGCGGCTGGTTTCTCCCGAGTCGCTCATTGATGAGTTCCTGCATGCTGCCGGGCAGCTCGGGGATAAGTTGGGCTGCTGGCTCGTGCAACTGCCGCCGAGTCTGCCTTTCGATCACGATGTGGTCGAGGCTTTTTTTGTCGCGCTGCAGGAGCGGACGGCCTTGCCTGTGGCTTGCGAGGCGCGGCATCCGTCATGGTTTACGACGCACGCGGCGGCGTTGCTCAAGGCGCATCACATCGCTAATGTCGATGCCGATCCCATTCCGGATGAGTGCGAGATCAGGCATCGGGCGGATACTTCGCTCGTTTATGTGCGGCTGCATGGGTCGCCCGAGCTTTATAAGTCTTCTTACAACTACACCTATCTTGATGATGTTGCTCGGATTTTGCATGGTCGGGCTAAGAAGACTGCTGAAGTCTGGTGCATCTTTGATAACACCGCGGAGGGGCATGCGCAGCCTAATGCGCTTCATCTGCTTGAGCGGTTGCGGGTGCACCATAAAGTTCTTTTGCTGCTTTCTTGGCTTTTTACTCAGTAGCCGCCTCCCCGGCAGGGGGAGGCGGCTACTGAGTAAAAAGCGCAAAAACCAGAAGCGCTTTGCACGACGAAGAAAAAGAAGAAGAGGAAAACCCCTAAGCCCAAGCGCAGCTTGAGAAGCCAAGGCAGAGGACCGGCATCAAGTGCTAACGTTGAAAAGCTGCTTTCTTTGATTACTTTCTTTGCAGCAGCAAAGAAAGTAATCCCCCGCCGGGAAGGCGGCTACTGAACAAAAAGCAAGAAATCCCAAAGGAGCATCAAAAATGCGGATCCGAGCTCTGATCAAGGCAACCGTACTAGCCGTAAGCGCAAGCACAACCAGACGGCACCTTCCTCCTAACCATCTTCCTAAAACACGACGAATCGAAAACACTCCCGCAGATCAACCAGCAACTCAAAGAGCAAGGCTACTTCAAGCAATTTCCGCCACCAGGCGTCGAGGTCGTCTCGTGGTACGTGATGATGGGCATCGGCCAAGTAGTGACGCTAAAAGTCCCCGCCGACAAACTCCGCGAAGTGAACCGCGCGATCGAAAGCACCGCCTGGGGCGGCTATCGCACCGAGTTCTATCCGACCTACGACTACAAGGCCGCCGCGCAAAAACTCCGCGACGAAATGCAAAAATCGGGATAGGGGCAGGCCTCGCGGCCCGGCCCCTCCCACACCACCGTGCGTACGGGTCCGTACACGGCGGTTCGGATCAGTTAATTGGCGCTGGACCGACCGACGGCAGGCCCAGCGAACGGAACGCTTCCTTCAGACCCCGCCTCGCGACGACGCCCTTGCGTTTCACTAGCCCTTCACCACCATCAGGTTGGACAGGGGACTCGCACCCCCCCCCAAGCTGTTGCGCATGCTCAGCGCACAAAAAAAGTCGGGCAAGCCAACTAATTGCGACAAACATATGTGGAAATACGACACTGCGATCGCTGTGTCATCGCAGGTTTTCCCTGAGCGCCTTGTGCGACAAGGCTCAGCGGGCGGTCATAAAACGAGTATTTGGGTTTTTCGGCATGTCGCGCAAAGATAAGTTACGCGCGCATTTGCGGCTTTCTAGGGTTTATCCGATGCCTCAATTCCTGCTACTTAGCAGCTTCATGCGCTCGGACGGAATATCTCGAACATCTCGCCGATCTCCGCATAGTCCGCGCGATACCCCGCGCGCATGATCGGGCGCGCGGCGGCGGTATCAAACAGGCCGTCGTCTATCAAGTATTCGTTGCGGATATGGACGTCCACGACTTGCCCGAGCGCGAGCCAGTTGTTCATCGGCTCGCCGGCAAGGTTGTTCAGGCAGATGACCTGCAACAGCTTGCATTCGAGCGCCGCCGGCGATTCCGCCACGTGCGGCTCGGCAACATTGCGGCCCTGCGCTTTCGTGAGACCGGCGAGCTCGAATTCATCGACGTCCGTGGCGACGGGCGCGGAGGTGCAGTTCATCTGCTCGGCGAGTGGGCGCGTCGACATATTCTAGACGAATTCGCCGGTCGCCTCGATATTGGCGATGCTGTCCTTGCGGCCTTCGCTCGAAAAGCCGATCACATACGGAAACGACGACGCAAATGCGCCGAAAAAGCTGTAGGGCGCGAGGTTGACGCGGCCTTGTGCATCGAGACTAGAAATCCAGCCGATGACGCGCGGCGCGATGATCGCCTTGAACGGGTCGTGCTTGAGGCCGTGGCCTTGGTCAGGATCGTAGGAAATGAACGGCGTCGGACATGGTCGGTGAAGCTCCTGTGATGACCGCGATGTCGAGAAAAGGCAGGGAGGTGAAACGTCTGGCACTGACGCTTGAAATGCTAGAAAAACTACATGAAACGATGAAGCTGGCGGGCGGGTCGTACGACGATGGCCGTTGCGTGTTGCTCGAATTGTGATTCCCGCGCCGCCGTCAGCCGCGCATTACAGACGGAAGCCGAAAGCGGTGCCGCGCGCTTTGCGTTGACGCTCGGATTCCTTGAAACGTGCTTGATACGAGTAGTCGCTGTCCATCGGCAGATACGGGGCGATTCGAACTTCGAAGCAAATTTTTGCAGCAGGGCGAAAAGGTAGCTCATGAATGACTCCGGTTGATCGTTTGAGGGTTTTCCTTTGGCCGTAATTATAGGGTTAACCCCCCCCATTCTCATTACCCGCGCAATGCAATATTTCATAGCCAAATTTTAGGTAGTTTTTCTACAATCTTACCGATTTTTGGTCCGATGAAAGCAGGGACAGGACACAGACGCCCGCGCGGCGGACCACAAAGAAATGCGCAAGCGACGGCACGACACCTCGACCTGTGACCAAGTGTCGCAAGAATGTGACAGTGGCGTTCTAATGCCGCGTATTGCCTTAGGAATCGGCCAGCGTGAAGGGCGTAAGCGTAAGCGGCTGCGATTGCGCGTCATGGCGGACGCGCATCAACAGCGCCGTCTGCGCGATGCCGGTCACGACCGTCACAAGCATCGTGCAAACGATGACCGTCAGCATCGTTTTCATGCGGCGCGTGTGCGCGGCCGTCGACGCCCGCTGTTCAACGATAACCGCATGCAGCGCGTCGATCGTGTCCGAAAACGCGCGCACGCGGGCGCGATCCAGCTCCGGCCCGGCATCGGCGCGCGGACGCGGCGACAGACTCTCGATGCCGTGATCGTGCGCGAGCAAGGTTGTGGCGAACGCGGAAGGTGTCACGGCGTCCGGCGCGGGCGGCACGTCTTCGCACTTCGGCGGCACGTCGGGTAAACGACGCCTGCACCGGCTCCGGCGCAGCGGCTTGCGCAGCGCGCTTGGGCGTCGCGGGCGCGGACGTGCCGTTACTCGCCTGCACGGCCTGCAAAAAAACGTCCGGCAACTCGAAGCCTTCGAGCAAGCGCTGACGGATATCGGTGTTCATCGTCTGCTGCTGCGCGCGTTCAGCATCTTCGGCAAACAGATCGAGCGTTTCACCGATGCGCTGCGCCTCGCTCAACTGCGCCAGCCGCTGCGTGGAACGCGCCGCGCGGGCGAGCTTCTTTTCGGTATCGATGCGATCGCCCGTCGGCGCGTTTTCAGCACGACGGTGACGGGTCTTCGTAAGAACGGCGGCATCTCTTTTTACTGCGGAATCTGACATAGGTCCGAAAGACGGCAACCGTGACAGCGGGCGCGCGCTGCGCACCGTGCGGTCCGGCGATTATTTTCGAGAGGCGGCGTAAGCACAAACACACGGTGTCGCCGGCGCCGTGTGTTTGTGCTTACGCCGCGTCGTCTTCGCGGAATTCGCGCACGACATCGAGCGTGCGCAGGCGCTCGCAAATCGCCCGATACTCCGTCGCCGATGCCCGCGACAGCACGACTTGCACTTCATCGGGATCGGGCGAATCGTCGCTTTGCTGCACGACGAACTGTTTCACGCGCACACTGCCGGGCCCGAGCGCCTCGTGCAGCGCGTGAAACGTGAGCGAGCCGCGCTCGACAAGCATCGTCAGTTACGGCGCTGCTTCACGCTGATGAAGCGCCGCTCGAGCGGTTTGATGCCCGCCAGAATGATGAGGATGATTATCGTCGCCGCGATCGCCGCGACGGACCACAGGCTCGCGACCGTCGTCAGACCGCGCACGATTTCGCCGCGCAGCAAAATCGACACCGCGCCGAGAAAGCCGATGCCCGACACGACCTGCGCCGCGGCCATCACCAGCCGCGAGATGAGATCGAAGTTGCTCAGCATGTTGTTCACCTCCTGTGACTTTCGGATTAGCGTGTTGCAGGAATTCGGGATGGAAACGGGGCCGCGTTTGCTATGCTTTCCGGGGTATGCGGCGCCGTTTTCCGGGCCGCACCACTTCCAACCTTCCATCGCAATGACTCACATGCCGCATCCGTTGAAACCCCGCTCCGGCGCCGCGTTGCGCGCGCATTTTGCGAAAATCGTGTTGCTTGCGTGGCGCGGGCCGGGCTTCAACGCGGCACTCGGTCTGCCCTACGAAGCCCTCGCGCCGCACGATCACGCGCCGCTGCCGCCCAAGCGCTATCGCGCGATGGCGTGCGCCCGCCAGCTTTTCGTTTTCTCCGATGCCGGCGATCTCACGCATGCCGCAACGCTGTTTGCATCGTTACGGCACTATTTTCAGGACACGGAAAACGGCGGTTGGTTCTACAGCGTGGACGCAAATGGCGGGCCGCTCGAGTGCCAGAAGGATTTATATACGCATGTGTTCGTCGTGTTCGCGTGCGCGCATTACGTCGCACGGAGTGGTTCGAAAGACGCCTTCGCCGTGCTTGATGAGACCGCGAAGCTGATCGAAACGCGTTTTTCGAACGGATCGGCGCTGCTGAATGCCGTGCTCGCGGAGGATTTCGGCGCGACCTTGGAAGGGCCACTGCAAAATCCGCTGATGCATCTCGCCGAAGCCTGGCTCGCCGCGCGTGAGGCCACCGGTGATCGCGCCTACGACGCGCGTCTGAATGCGCTCGCGCAGATCATGGCGGAGACGTTCGTACACGAGCCGACGGGTTCCATCGCCGAATTGCCGATGGGAACGCCCGGCAACCGGCTAGAGCCGGGGCATCAGTTCGAGTGGTATTTCTTCGCAATCGGCAGCGGCCACGCGGCGTTCGAAGCGGCGGGGCTGAACGCGCGGCTCGAGCGCGCGTTCGACTTCGCGGTGAAGCACGGCGTGGAGGAAAAGACAGGTGGCGTGTGGACTGCCATCGATGAAAACGGCCGCGTGATCGATGCCACGCAGCGCATCTGGGCGCAGACCGAATATCTGCGCGCGCTGGCCACGCACGGCGTGACGGGCGACGCGCTGTCGACGCAGATCGAACGCTTCGGCGAGCGCTTTTTGCACGCGCGCGGGTGGATCGAAGCGCTGTCGGGCGATGGCGGAATCGCGCGGGCCGAAATGCCGTCGACGACGCCGTATCACCTGGCGACGGCTTACGCGGCGTTGCCGGAATGAAAAAAGCGGCGATCGATTCGCCGCTTTTTTCTTAGCGATGACAGCGCGCTTCGAGCGCTTAAGCGATCTGAAACACCGAAACCGCCGCCTTGAGCTGCCGCGTCTGCTCATGCAACGATGTCGCGGTGGCCGTGGCCTGCTCGACGAGCGCCGCATTCTGCTGTGTCATTTCATCCATTTGCGTGACGGCCTGATTCACCTGCTCGATGCCCACGCTCTGCTCCAGCGACGATGCGCTGATTTCCGCCATCATCTGCGTGACGCGTGAAATCGACGCCGATACTTCGCGCATCGCTTCGCCCACGCGTTCGACGAGCTGCGAACCGTCGCTCACCTGCGCGACCGATTCGCCGATCAGTTCCTTGATTTCCTTCGCCGATTGCGCCGAGCGTTGCGCGAGACCACGCACTTCGCCCGCGACCACCCCGAAACCGCGCCCTTGCTCGCCCGTGCGCGCCGCTTCCACGGCCGCGTTCAGCGCAAGAATATTGGTCTGGAACGCGATGCCGTCGATCACCGAAATAATTTCTGCGATCTTGTCCGAACTCTGCGCAATGCCGCGCATCTTCTCGACGACGTTATCGACAACGCCCGCGGCGCGCGAGGTCGTTTCCAGCGCCACGCCCGCGAGCGCGTTGGCTTCGCGCGCGCGCTCGGCGTTGGCGCGCACGGTCGCGGTCAGCTCTTCCATGCTCGATGTCGTTTCTTCCAGCGACGCCGCCTGATTTTCCGTGCGCGCGGACAAATCCGCGTTGCCGGAGGCGATTTCATCGGCGCCGTAGTTGATGGAATCCGATGTCTCGCGCACCGTTTTCACCGTGCTCGCGACGCTCTTCTGCATCGCGGCGAGTCCCGCGAACAATCGGCCGATTTCGTTGCTGCCGCGATCCGCGATGCGTTCGTCCAGCCGCCCCTGCGCAATTCGCTCGAAGTGGCGGCCCGTTTCCTCCAGCGGCGCGATCACGCCACGGCGCAGCGCGCCATGCACGAGCGCAATGCCGACCAGCATCGCCGCGAGCACGGTGAGGCCGACCGCGCGGAACCACGTGTAGCGCGTATCGATGGAGGCGAGGTAGTTGCGGCCGGCTTCATCGCCGAAAGCGACGAAATTCTGCTGTTCCGCCAGATAGCGGCCCTGAAAGCCCTGCGTCGGCTGATCGAGAAAAGCCTGGATATTGCCGGCATCGAGATACTGGACGAGTTCGGACAGCGCCTTCGCATATTCGGCGTACTTGGCCTGCAAGACGTTCGTGCGCGCGATGTTTTCCTCGCCGTCCTTCGGCGCGGCGATGAACGCGGCGAACGTCTTCTCCGCCGCCGCGATTTCCTCGCGCGCATGCTGGACGATTTCCGTCGGCTCCGTGCCGCCGCGCACCATGCGCGTGCCGGCGCGCGAAAGGTTGATGCGCGCATCCATCAGATACTGCGTGGTCTTGTTGACCGCATTGACTTGCTTGAGCGCGATGTCGGAAAGACTGCCGACATCGTCGTGTGTACGCGAAAGCGACCAGAAACCCAGGCCGCCGGTCACGAGTTGAAAGATACAGAAGACCGCCAGTACTGCGAGCAAACCGGTTGAAACCTTGATTTTTCCGAACATCACTGAACCCTGCACTTTCCGTGGAGAAGCCGCGTTGGCGGCGATAGTGCGGGTTTACGGCAAGGTACGCGGAAAGCTTGAATCGTTTGCATGGTGCGTCTGTCTACGCCAAAGGATGACGCAAAACAGCGCCGCAAACGCTCGAAACGCACCATTGCACAATTTTTGCAGCGTTTCCTTGCAGTGGGCGCGAACGCTTCCTATTGTCCTTTCAGGACGGCACCGAACCCACCCAAGGAGTGTCCGAATGGCCGAAATCGTCGATATCGCGCGCGGTGCGCTAAATGCGCAACCGTTCAGCGCCTTGCTCGGAACCAAACTGATGCAGGTCGATTCAGCGAGTCTCACGCTGTGTCTGCCGATCAGGGACGAGCTGAGGCAACAACACGGCTTCGTACACGGCGGGGTGGTGAGTTATCTCGTGGACAACGCGCTGACCTTCGCGGGCGCGCTGCGGCTCGGGCCGAAGGTCGTGACGGGCGAATACAAGATCAACTATCTGCGGCCGGCCGTGTCCGGCACCTTGATGGCCCGCGCGCGCGTCGTGCACGCAGGCATGACGCAGGCGACCTGCCAGTGCGACGTCTTCGTCACCGATGGCGGCGCGGAACGGCTCGTCGCGGTCGCGCAGGGCACGATCACGCGCATCAGCGAAGGCGTGAGCGCCGAGCCGGTTTTCAACGCATAAATCTTTTTCCACCGTCCTTTGAAAAACCTCGCTTTTCAGCGAGGTTTTTTCTTTTACTTCGCGGCGACAGTCTTCTGTGTTTGCTCGCCCAGACCCTGAATGCCGAGCTTCATCGTCTGACCGGCCTTCAGATACACCGCGGTCGGCTTCACGCCCATGCCAACGCCCGGCGGCGTGCCGGTGGAGATCACATCGCCCGGTTGCAGGCTCATCATCACCTTCGACAGATACGCGACCAGTTGCGCGACCGTGAACACCATCGTCTTCGTGTTGCCGTTCTGATAGCGCTTGCCGTCGACTTCGAGCCACAGATCGAGCTTTTGCGGATCCGCGACTTCGTCCTTCGTCACGACATACGGACCGATCGGGCCGAACGTGTCGAAGCCCTTGCCCTTGTCCTACTGCGTGCCGTGCTCGAGCTGCCACTCGCGCTCGGACACGTCGTTGATCACGCAATAGCCGGCGACGTAATCGAGCGCGTTCGCTTCATCGACATACTTCGCTTCCTTGCCGATGACCACGCCCAGTTCCACTTCCCAGTCCGTCTTGACCGAGTTGCGTGGGATTTCGACATCGTCGTTCGGACCGCAGATCGCGCTCGTCCACTTGTTGAAGATGACTGGCTCGGTCGGCACCGGCAGATTCGATTCCGCCGCGTGATCCGCGTAGTTCAGCCCGATGCACACCATCTTGCCGATGCGCCCCACGCACGGCCCGATACGCGGATTGCCGTCGACGACCGGCAGCGTGGCGGCATCGACTGCGCGCAGTTTGGCCAGGCCCGCTTCGGTCAGCGTGTCGCCGGCGATGTCATCGACGACCTTCGACAGATCGCGAATCTTGCCTTCGGCGTCGAGCAAACCCGGCTTTTCCTGACCCTTGGGGCCGTAACGAAGCAGCTTCATCTGTGTGGATTCCTTTTCCGGTTGAGAGGTTGTGCGTTGATGTGGCTCAGTTCGACCAGCCGCCATCGATGGTGTGAATCTGTCCCGTCGTGAACGATGATTCGTCCGATCCGAGATACAGCGCGAGATGGGCGATTTCCTCCGCGCGGCCGACGCGGCCCATCGGCTGACGCGCGACGAACGCGGCCTGCACCTGATCGACGCTCACGCCCTGCGCCTGCGCCTTCGCCTGCTCCGCGATGCGCTCCTTCAGCGACGGCGATTCCACCGTGCCCGGACAGATCGCGTTGCAGCGGATGCCACGCGTAACGAAATCGGTGGCGACGGCCTTGGTCAGTCCGATCACCGCCGCCTTCGACGCGCCGTACACGAAGCGGTTCGGCACGCCCTTCACGCTCGACGCCGCTGACGACATATTGATGATCGATTCGCCGCCTTTTTCCAGCATCTTCGGCAAAAACGCGCGAATGGTCCGGTACATCGCTTTCGCGTTCAGATCGAAGGCGAAGTCCCAGTCTTCTTCGCTTGCTTCGAGAATCGAGCCTGCGTGCACGAAACCGGCGCAATTGAACAGCACGTCGACGGCGCCGATTTCATCGGCGAGCACGTTGATCACCTGCGTATCGCGCACATCAAGCTTCTTCGCCTCGAACGGCTTGCCTTCCAGCGATTCGATGCGAATGTCCGTTGCGATCACCCGCGCGCCCTGCGCCACGAACAGCTCGGCGGTCGCGAGCCCGATGCCCTGTCCCGCCGCCGTGATCAAAGCCGTCTTGCCTGCCAGTCTTTGTACCATCTACTGCTCCAGTCGAAAGTGTTTTTGAGACATGCCGGGTATAACGGGTGTTCCAAGCGCTGCTCCAGACGATAGAAGGCGCGGGCGTTTGCGCCGAAAATCGCGTCTCGCTCAGCCTTTTCGAGATGCGACGTGAGATTCTTAGCCGTGGCGTGCCACGCGGCGTAGCTGCCGTTGAGGTCCAGCACCGACCAGTCGCTGCCTCACATCAGACGATGCGCTCCGAATTGTTCGAGCAAATGCGCGACGTAAGGTTTCAACGTTTCGTCGTTCCAGTTTTCCTTCGATTCCGTCGCCAAGCCGGAAAGTTTGCAGTACAGGTTTTGCGACAGTTTCGCCAATTGCGCGATGCCGTCGGCCCACGGCTGCCAGCCTGCGTCGATGCCATCGCGGATCGGCGGTTTCGCGCCATGATCGACGACGATTCTTAGCGTCGGATAGCGTTGCGCGAATTCGATCAGCGACGGAACATGCCGTGCGAAGATCAGTGCATCGAAGGCGAGATCGACAAGCCGTTCGATCGCTTCGGCACGCGGCGCATGCGCGATCCACGTGTCATCGGGTAAGTCCTGAAGCATCGGGCGCACGCCTTTGAACTTCGGCTCGCGCGCGAATTCGTCGATGATTTTTGGCGCATCGGGTGAACCGAGCGGCACCCAGCCGACAACGCCGGCGATCGAATCCTCTTTGCGCGCGAGATCGAGCAAATAGCGCGTTTCCTCGATTGTTGGCGCGGCCTGCACGACGACCGTTTGCTGCACATTCGCCGCTAGTCGCAGCAGCGCAAGATCGTGCGGACCGAATACCGCGATACAGCGGCTTGAGGTCGGGCGTCGGCCAGCCATAATCGTCGCGCGCCGGATCCCTGTTGATGCGCGTCGATGTTCATGCCGGCACCGGCGCATCCGCGCGAATCAGGCCGTCGCCGCGCAACGCATCCCACAACGCAGGCGGAATGGGCGTCTCGAACGATGCCGCGTTTTGCCGCACTTCATCGGGCGTGCGCGCGCCCATTAGCACGGTGGCGACGACTTTATGCGCATAAGGAAACTGGATGGCCGCCGTGGACAGCGCGACGTAGTGCTCGTGACACACGCCTTCGAGTTCGCCGACGCGTTCGACGATGTCCTTCGGCGCATCGCCATAGTTGAACTTGAGATCGCCGTGCGCTTTGGCGTCGAGTCCACGCGCGAGAATGCCCGAATTGAATGCGCCGCCGAGGATAATGCTGACACTGCGCTTTTCGCATTCGGGCAGCAGATCATCGAGCGTGTTTTGCTCGAGAAGGGTGTAGCGGCCTGCGAGCAATGCGCAGTCGATGTCGTATTCGGCCATCATTTGCATGACGGCTGCGCCTTCATTCACGCCGAGCCCGACCGCCTTCACGCCGCGCGATTTTTTGAGTTCATCGAGCGCGCGGAAGCCGCCCTCGTCAATGAGTTGTTTCCAGTAATGCGCATTCTTTTCGCCGTGCGTAACGCGCCCGATGTCATGAATCAGGACGAATGGCCAAATCTCGAGGTTTTAACGCAATATCACTGGATAATTATTTAACGCAATGTAGAATTCAACAGCCTCAAAAATATTGGAGTTAAATGTGGCGGCGGAAATCATTGCTATTACGCAACAAAAGGGTGGAGTGGGCAAAAGTACGGTTGCCATGCACCTTGGCGCGACCTTTCAAGAAAAGAACAAGCGTGTGCTAGTCGTCGATGCGGACGGGCAAAACACGCTCATCCATTGGTCGAGCGCCGCATCGGAAAATGCGAATGGCATTCCGTTCCCCGTCGTCAACCTCTCCGAAGCGGGCGGGCAGATCCATCGCGAGATCAAGAAGTTCATCAATGACTACGACATCATCGTCGTTGATTGCCCGCCGTCTATCACCGAGAAGGTGTCGGGCGTCGTGCTGCTGGCTGCGAGCATCGCCGTGATTCCAACGTCGTCCTCGCCCGCAGATTACTGGTCGAGTGTCGGACTCGTGAAGCTCATCCAGCAAGCGCAGGTGATGAACGAAGATCTCCGCGCCGTGTTTCTGCTCAATAAGACGGAGGAGAAGCGCATGCTTACGCGCGAACTGAAGTCGGCGCTGGAGGAACTGGGTTTTCCACTCCTTAAGACACAGATTCCGACTCGTGAGTGCTACAAGCAGGCAATGGCGCTCGGCCAAACCGTACTTCAAATGGGAGACCGCGGCTCACGCCTCGCCGCGGCGGAAATCCGCGCCTGTGCCGATGAAATCCTCGGCATGCTCCCCTGACTTTATGCGCATGAAGGACCCTGAATGAAACCGTCCCAATTTGCAAAGGGCTTCAAAGCCCGCCCAGACTCCACCAGCAGCGAAAAGCGCACGGCGCTCGATCGACTCAACGCAATCGACGGTATCGTCGATATTCAGCAGGCGGGGCAGGCCGCGAACGGCCGCGCGAGCGCTTTCGTAGCCGAAGAAGCGAACGATGCACCGGCGGGACCGGAAACAGATCTGTATCGGGCATGGCGTCGAGCAAATCGTTATACCGCAGGCCAAGTGATCGAACTACAACTCAAATCGATCAAGGCGAGCCCATTCAATCCGCGTCATTTCTATCTGAAGAATTCAATTGCCGAACTCGCCGTGAACCTTGCAAAGCAAGGGCAGCAGCAAGCGATTCATGTGATTCCAGACTATGAAAATCCGGGCACGTTTTTCGTCAGCGACGGCGGGCGCCGCGTGCGTGCGCTCAAAGAGGCGAACAAGGAGACAGTAAAGGCGATCGTTGTCGATTTGCCGATCGGAATCGAGAGTTACAAGCTTGGCTACGATCTCAACGTCCAGCGCGACTCACAAACCGTGTTCGACAACGCCGTCGTCTGGAAGCGATTCCTCGATGAACGCCATTTCCAGAGCCAGCGTGAACTTGCGGATCACTTGGGGCTCGACGAGTCGACTATTGCTGTGGCGCTTTCCATCGCCAAGCTTCCCGAGAACGTAATGCATGAAATGGTCGCAAGGCCTGACCGTTTCGGCTCGAACATGGCGTATCAGATCACACGCTATCACTCTGCGCGAGGCAGCGACGCGACGCTGCGGCTCATCAACAAGATTACGTCGGATGACCTGAGCACGCGTCAGGTGGCCGATATCGTCAAGGGGCGAGCAAGTGCGCAGGAAGCGCCGAAGCCACCTGGACGACAGCGATATGCGCAGCGGCTGGAAATCAAGTTGGACGGCGTATCGGTTGGCGATCTCAAATTGTACGGCAAAGATCGGCTCGAACTCCGTCTGCGTGGGTTGTCGCGGGAAAAGCGCGACGCGTTACTGCATCAGATTGAAGCGATGCTTTTGCCCGAGGACGCTGCGAAATAGCGAAACACGTCGCGCGCCTCAGCCGGCGCGCGACTGGCTCAGGGTGAAGGCGAGCAAATCGCCGTCGGTCGGCGCGCCCCACGTCTTTCGGGCCAACCAGTCGAAGAATGACGTTTCAGCGAGCTTGGAATCGAGGCCGCGCTTGCGCCAATCGTCGCGCATGTGGGTGCCGAGTTCAGGCAGTACATCGTCCTCGAACGTCTGACGCGCAAGTTCCCGTTCTTCCTCACCTTGCTCGTCGTAGAGCGCGCGCGCTTTCTTCCGTCGATACACCGAAAACTCGCTGAGCAGGCGCGCTTTGAGATCGTCCGCAGCCGAGGCCGCGGCAACAGTGCCACGCGATGTGGCGGTGCCATTCGCCGTCGCCGGCGGCAACGCCTCCACGGGCGGCGCATAACCTTTCTTGAGCGCGTCCTTGAAAAGCGCGGCGGCGCTGCGAACCGGCGGCAGCGTCGTACTGCGCACGCGTTGCTCGGTCATCTGCAGGGCCGCGCGAATGCGATTTTCCTCGCTGTCCGCGTAAAGCGTCTGCGCTTCCTTGAGCGGAATCCCGATTTTCACCATTCGATCGACGAGCGTACTGTCGAAAACGTTCGGATGTTCGTCGAGCGCCAGCATCGGTTGCTTTCGCTCAGTGACCCGAAATTGGATCTCCGCGACCCGGCGCCCTTCACGGTGCTCGACAAGCTCGACGAAGATATTCGTCACCGCGTTGACTTCAGCGATCGCCGGACGCAGGTAATCGCGCTTGAAATACTTGTATTCGCGCTTGGCTTCGTCGCCGGCTTCGGTATCGGGCGTGCCCGACAGAATCGGACGCCACCATTCCCATGTTTCGCGCATCGTCAGATGACTGGGATTGGTCAGATAGCGGACGCAGATTTCATAGAGCGCCAGCCCGGTGCTACTGCGCAACTGGCTTTGGAATTGCAGGCTGAGCCGCGCATACTGCACGGGATCGAGCAGCTTCTTCTTGATCTTCGGCGCAAACGAAAACTCCACCCAAACGCGACGCGTGGTCGGATCCTCAAGGATTTCCGCATCGGCGATCAGCGTCGAGATACCCCATTTGCGACCGGGCTTTTGGCTCGACGTGCTGTGTGCTCCATTCCACTTGAACGGAAACCATGCGGCGCAGGTGTTCCTTGACCAGTGCGGTATCGTTGGAATCGAATGCCGAATTGGCGACGATGTCGGAAAGCAAAGCCCGATAGGTATCGCCCGATTCATCGGCTTGCTGAGCGACCGCGAGCAACATGTTGAACTGCGCGTGAGCAGCGTAATTTTGCCGCTTTTCGGCTGAATGGCGATCGCCTCGACGGCCTTGCGCAACTCCGCCGAGCTCGGGCTGACTACGTCGTTTTCTTTGTGCGCTTGGTTGCCATGCGTCAGACGGGATCAAAAATGCGTGCAGGATACCGGCTCGGGTGAAGCACGTCTACAGGCATACCTTCACCCTTTGCGGTGAGGCGCAGCTTCTCAAGTGAACTCACTGCGGTGCGCTCCCGAAAAGACTCACCATTCACTTTGAGCCAAGTTTGCGAAAAGCTAGAAGCCAAGCGGGTAAACGGTTTGAGCGTTAACTTGCATCAGACGATGATCGTGTCCGAAGCTCCTGAAAAGGCTCACCGAAAAAAATTTCGATGGTTATGGTCGTGTGTGGCACAGGGACGACAAGCGACAAACCGATCTGCTTCACGCGAAGAATGCCTGTTCCTTGAGGTCGCTGAACGCATACTAACGGCGGTTAGCGCGTTTAACACCGCGAGCGTTCCCGAATACGCTCACCTTTGCATAGTTATTGGTCGTAGACACTGTCCTATAAGGCTATGTCTCAAGGGAAAGGGCAGGACTTGGCTCCTGCAAAGCCTCACCTTTCGGCCATTCGACGGTCCAGAACCTTTCCCGAAAAGCCTCACCCTATTGCTCCCGTGAAATCTAACCTTAACGTCTGCTTCTGTAAAACGGCTGACATTGCAGGCACTTATCTCGCTTTCTTCGTGTGAATCCACGAAGACTTGATCCCGAACGTCCGCACCATTCGAGAGATTTTGCGTTGCGGCGCGATCAAACTTCGCTCCCGAATAGCCTCACCTTCAAAAGACAAGTTTTGTGACAATGGTCTATATATCATTGATTTAAATACGAAATGTACTCGTCCGCTCGATTGCTGATGGCTAACTCGAGCAGCGGCAGAACAAACTGATCCTGAAAACTCTCACCATCCAGCCTCCCCGCAGTCCTATTCAGCCGCCATCAGCGAACTGTTTAGCTCCTGCAAATTCTCACCTTAACTGCAGTGCAGATCGCTTGGCTGCGAAATCGTCCTTTCTTTCCATCGGAATCAATCCCGCAAAGTCTCACCTCAGGTCGAATTTTCCATTCAAGACTGTTCGATAAAGGCGCTCTCGCCTGAAAACGCTCACCTGAACATCCGGTTTTCTCCCGGAATGCCTCACCATTCGGCAAATTCCACCCGATTCGAGCGTTTACCGAGCATCTTGGTGACATCCCGTAGAACTTCACCTTTGTGCACTTGCGCCGATTAACACTGTGTAGACACGTCGGAGCCGACAAGCCAAATATGTCCCGAATCTCCTCACTGATACTTTTTTAGGCGCTCCTGAATCCGCTCACGACCTTTCCCGACACTTCTCATGGACTTCCCTGAAGCCAATTACCGGACTGTCCCGAAGACTTTCACCTTCTATCCCGAACGTTCTCACCTCGCTGCTCGGAGCGCCTTATGTTACAAGGCTTCCGCTGGGCGTTAACTGTTTTAACAAGGTTCAATGGTGTTTACTTTTATTACTCTCTAAGTGCCCCGAGAGCATCGATCGCTCAATCAGCAAGCACCATCAACGTGAAACACGCAGAAATTCCAAGTGAACCATGAATTATGACGTGGAATCATATAGTTAAACGTAGTTTCTAAGGATGTTTCACGAAACAGCGCATCTGATGCGTTATGAAGTTCTCCTGCTTGCACATTCGGAAGAGCGAAAGCATCCCAGTTCGTACAATAACAAATTCGTAACGCTCGACACGTAAAACGTTATGATTGGCATGTTCAACATGCCATTTCCTTCTATGGATCATCACTTCCGCGAGACATTGCGTCAGGAAATTGACGAAATGCGCGCCTCCGGCGCCCGTCGACAGGACTTATCCCTGCATGCGTGCAAACGCCTGTTTTTTGATCTCGGTATCCGCCCGTCCGTCACAGCCGTACGGGAGTTGACGCAAACCGGCAGCGCAAGCGACATCCCGAAAGATATCGAAGCGTTCTGGACGAAACTACGCACGACACTACGCGTGCGTCTCGACGCCGGCGCACTGCCTGAATCGCTGCAAGGTCGAGCGGGCGAACTTCTGGCCGAGTTATTTGCCGAGGCGCATCGACATGCTCGTGCGGAGCTGGATAACGAACGCTCGCGCCTAAAAACGGAGAACAAGGCTGCGCAAGCGCAGGCGCGCGACGCAGAAATCCGTCGCGAAACGGTTGAGCTTGCCCATCAACGCGCTGAAGCGCGCGCCGATGCGAATCTCGCACGCGTCGCGTCTCTGGAAACGGAGCTCAAGGCGCTCGGCGCACAAGACACGCAAGCACACGCGGGATCGAGAGAAATCATCGCGAAACTTGAGCGCGACAACGCAGCGCTAGCCGAGCGTCTGCAACAGGAACAGGCTGCGGCTGGGCGGCTTCGTGATCGAATCGATCAATTGCAGGGCGAGTTGCGCCATAACACTGAGCATTACGCGCAACAGATCAAAGATGCCGTCAAGGAGGCCGAGCGCCGGGTCAAGCCGATGCTCGTCGAACTTGATTCCCTGCGCGGCATGGCGGCCACCTATCAGGCCAGCGCGCGTGAGGCTGGACAGAAAGAATTCGATTTTATTCAACAACTTAGCGCGGCAAGGGGTCGGGCTGACCGGCTCGAGTCACAAGTGCGCACGCAATCGGATGAGATCGATGCGCTCGTGCGTGAGCGCGACGCGCATCGCGTGCGCGCGAATGTGAGTGCGGAAATCGGCGGTTTGATCGCGTTGCTTGCGTCCGAAGGGCGAATCACCGCCAGCGAGATCGAGGCGCTCGGCACGCAAATCGACGCGTACGTCGTCACGCCGGCCGCCTGTCCCGCGTGCGAAACAGGCGAACCGGAGCTCGAGCGTCACGAGGACGAATTCGAGTTGCTTTGTCCGCAGTGCGACCGCTCGTCGGGTGCGATGGCCTCGAAACTCGCAGCGGTTCAAGGGTTTATCGACGCGACGCGGGTTTGAAGCCGGCCACGCAACGCATCAAAGGTGAGGATTTTCGGGATCGTCGATAATCACGCGCTCCGCGTTGTCCTCGCGCGCTCGCGCGACATCCCGCTCCCGTATTTGCTCACCCATCCATTCCTGCCAGGCCCGATGCAGCCGATGAACCTGAACCGAGATCATCTGCTGGAAACCGAGCCATTGGCCGACGCGCTCCGGATCCGTACCGTCTTCGAACAACTCGGCGGCGCGTGTTGCGCAACGTCTGCGGGCTCGCGCGCGCGGCCCGCGAGGCGGCAATGCCCGATGCCGCCGACAGCATCGATGGTGCGCAACATGGTTGCCTTGTGCATCGGCCGGCCGGGGGGGCGGAGCGGGAAACAAAAGCTCGCCTGCGAGCCCGACCGTTTTTCGTTCGCTGACCCAGTTATCGAGCAATTCGATGGCGAATGACGCGAGCCGCGTCTGGCGGATCAGCAACGGATTGTTTGCATCGACGGTCACGTAGGGCGTGCCCGCCACGTAGCAGTCGACGTTCAACTGCGCCGCCTCACCCGTCTTCACCTCTGCGCCCAAGAAAGCGGCGACCAACGCCCGGTCGCGCCGCTCGCGCCAGCGCTGGCCCGTCGCGAGCTCGCCCAGCGGCGAATACAGATGCGCCACCAGCAACGCGCGCTCGTCGTGCGTGAGAAAGCCGGTCGGCTCGTTGTCGCGCGCCTTGCGCCAAGCGGCATCACCGTCCTGCGCAATAAAGCGCGCGGGATTCGTCGCCGCAGATTCGATTTCCCGCACATGATCCAGCACCCGCTCGATCAGCCGCAAATAGCGCATGCGTTGCGGCCGCCGTATCTCCAATTGCGATACGAACTGCTCGATCACCGGGCGTTGCACCGTGTGCAGCGTCGTGCGCTTCGCGTTGAGCCATTCGAGAAAGTTGCCCCATTGCGCGCGATACACATCGGCCGACGATGCGCGGAATTGCTGCTGCTGCTGCGCGAGCCACGTATCGAACGCGGCTTGCGGGTTGACCTGCCAGTCGGTGCGCTGTTGGTCGAAGAGATCGGAAGTGTTTGGCATGGTGTTCGGAAGAGCAGGTTGCGGCCGATGTCAATTGTGCACAAGCGTCGGACTTCATGCGCCTGTCGTCAAACGTACGGCGATTTTCCTGTGTAGCGAAGTGTCCGACGACTGTCTTCAACACGGCGTCTTTCCGATCCCGACGGCAAGGAGCGAACGATGGCCCAACCGCAACTATGATCGCAACCAGGACCGCAACCCCAGCCGCAGCAGTCGTGGCAAGATCGTCGCGCGCTCGGCCACACGGCCCGCGAGCGCACGCCGCGTGGCGCGCACGAGGCCATCGGCGATGTCGACCGCGATCCCGTCGATCTCTTGCAGGCGAGCAGCGCGGGCCGCGTCGCTGATTCTGCTGCGCTACGGCCTTGCTGGCGTCGCCCTTTGCGTTTTATCGCGGCAGCGCGATTGTTCAGGCGCATGACCTGGCACGAACACCTGACAGTGGGATTCGGACTCAGATTTGCGGCGACTGTCATCTGGTCAACTTCGGCGGCTTCGCCACGCCGGAGCGCGCTCATTTTCGACCTGAACGATTTCGATGAAACCGCGCCCGGGCCGTGGGAATGGGACGTCAAGCGGCTCGTCGCGAGTTTCACCATTGCGGGTCGGCAACTTGGCCACGGCAATCTCGCCGCCGACGAGTTTGCCTTCTTGGTGGCGCAAAGCTATCAGCGCCATATGCGCGAGTATGCCGACATGAGTGTGCTCGATCTCTGGTACGAGCGCATCACGTTCGAGCGCATGGTCGCCGCAGTGCAGAGCGACGATGCGCGTCGTCGCATCCGGCGCGGTATCGAACGTGCGAGCCGACGCACGCACGAAACGATGCTGCCCAAACTCGCCGACCAGACCGGAAACACCTGGCGCATCCGCGATGCACCGCCTGCTGTGTTTCACATTCGCGGAAAGAGCACGCTGATCGACCCCGGCGACGAATGGATGACGCTCAAGAGCGATCGTCAATCCATGTTTGACGATCTCATGCGCAGTTACGTCGCCACGCTGACGCCGGAGCGCGGTCTTGCTTTCGCAATTCGTGTTTCAGGATGTCGCATTCAAGGTGATCGGCGTGGGAAGCGTGGGCACGCGCTGTCTCGTCATGTTGCTGACCGATCATCTGGGCAAGCCGCTTTTCCTGCAATTGAAGGAAGCATCGACGTCCGTGGTTGTGCGATTCACGTCCGGCGCAAACGACCGTGCGCACGATGGCCAGCGGGTCATTCACGGACAGCGTCTGATGCAGGCTGCCCCGATCCTTTTCTCGGCTGGGCGACCGGCCCTGTCGGCCGCACGCTGTATATCTGCCAGTTGCGCGACATGAAAATTTCCGCCGAATTCGAAACCTACGACGGCGATGCTTTTCGCGAGTACGCGCAACTCTGCGGCTGGGCGCTGGCTCGCGCGCACGCCAAGGCGGGTGGACGCGCGCCGGAGATTTCAGGCTATATCGGCAGCGCGCTGAGACGCTCGTGCGCTATGCACGCGGCGCCTACGCCGACCAGGTCGACAAGGACTACGAGGCGTTTCGGGCGGCTTGCCGCAGCGGGACGGCTCGAAGCGTGCACCGATGCGGACATGGTCGCGGATTTCGCGCCTTGACGGCGCATATCGTGGCGTGTCGGGAAAGTTGCGCCGATCAATGCGCGACGGCGAGTTGCGGTCGGCCGTGCCGTGCAGCTTGCTCGTACGCATCGGCGGGGAAGGCAAAAACGGCGGGTAATGCATCGGAGAGCGCGACATCGACGACATCGTCGGTTTCGGGGAAATGGAAGTCGTCGGGCCAGGCGAAAAGCTCGCGCAACGCCGCTTCATGACGCCCGGCAAAACCCAGGTCGGCGACGGCCTCGGTCTCGATCGCGTGCAACAGACGCCAAGTCAGCGGCACGTCCTGCTCGATGTAACGCGCCGCGATCTGCCGTGTAATGAGTTCGAGGTCGCGTACCGCGCGCGCGAACTGCTCCCTGCTCAGATTTTCGCCGTTCGACTCCATGTCTCACACCTTCCAGCTAGTCTTATTTACTGTATAAGCATACAGTATTTGCTGTGATGAAACTAGCGTCGCGCTACTTAATCCGGGTGTATGTGCGATTCCCCCTATGCGCGACAGAGACGCGCGTCGCTGTGCGAGATGGCCAGCACAATGTCGACACTACGCCAATCATAAGAGGATAAGTTATTGAATCTAAATGGCTCTCCGGACTTTATGCGCATAAGGCTTCGCAGCCCAGCGTCATCCATGAATCACCACGAGGAGTGCCTTAGCCTCTGATCGCCCGACATTGCTAATTGAATGTGATTCGTCGGCGGCGTAGCGGGCCGTTTCGCCGAACTTCAGGCGTCGCGTTGCATTGGACGCATCCACTTCGATGGTCCCATTCAGCACGGTCAGATGCTCACGCGTGCCCGGCTCATGTGCATTCGATCGCAACGCCGCGCACGCCTGCAACGTGAGTTCGTACCACTCGAACTTGCCGGCGAGTTCGATCGGCCCCCCCACGCGCAATTGATACCCGCCGTTGTCACCGCTCAACGTCCGAATATCGTGCGGTCCGGCGACGCGAATCGCCTCGGCCGGTTTCTGCTGCGCAAACAACTGATCGAGACTGATGCCGAGCGCGTTCGTCAATCGCCACGCGACCGCAATCGTCGGGTTGGCCTTGTCGCGTTCGATTTCCGACAGCATCGACTTAGAAACGCCCGCGGCGTGCGATAAGTCATCCAGCGTCAACTTTCGCTCGTTGCGAAGGCGCTGAATTTGCTCGCCGACGCGCGGCGGCGCAGCCGCGTTCGCCGATATGTTGAATTCGCCCACTTTGTCATCCGGCCGCGTACTTGTCATGTTGCGCGCAATCTCGTAGAGTGTTCGGTATATCGAATTTCATTCGATATACCGAACATGTCCAATGTGATGGATGCACTATAACAGGCCTAAGGGCCATGTGCGGATGGAAGGCAGCGCGTGCACGTCTCGCTAATTCAAAAGAAGGACGCCAATGAAAGATCGATACCTCTCCTATCTACGTTCGACGCTCGACGACATCCGCGCGGCTGGCTTTTATAAGAGCGAGCGCGTGATCACGAGTCCGCAGTCGTCGGATATCCGTCTTGCCAGCGGGCGCGACGTGCTGAATTTCTGCGCGAACAACTATTTGGGATTGGCGGACGATCAGCGTATGATCGATGCCGCCAAAGTTGGGCTCGATGCAGACGGCTTCGGCATGGCGTCCGTACGCTTCATCTGCGGCACGCAAACGCAAACGGTTCATAAAGCGCTGGAAAAATAAAGCGCTGGAAAAATCGATCGCCGAATTCCTCCATGCCGATGACGCCATTTTGTATTCGAGCTGCTTTGACGCAAACGGCGGTCTGTTCGAAACGCTGTTGACCGAAGAAGACGCCATCATCAGCGATGAACTGAATCACGTGAGCATCATCGATGGCGTGCGTCTTTCGAAGGCCAAGCGCCTGCGCTACAAGAACAACGACCTCGCGGACCTCGACGCGCGGTTGAAGGAAGCGGATGCGGCGGGCGCACGGTTCAAGCTGATCGCCACCGACGGCGTCTTTTCGATGGACGGCATCATCGCGAATCTCGCCGGCATTTGCGATCTCGCAGAGCGCTACGACGCGCTGGTGATGGTCGACGATTCGCACGCGGTGGGTTTCATCGGCGAAAACGGGCGAGGGACGCCCGAGTACTGCGGCGTGCTCGATCGCGTGGACATCATCACGGGCACGCTCGGCAAGGCGCTCGGCTGTGCGTCGGGTGGCTATGTCGCCGCGCACAAGGAAATCATCGAATTGCTGCACCAATCAAGTTTTTGTGAAGCAAGGAGCCCACATGCTGTCAGTCGATCCCGTCATTCCCGGCATTGCCGCTATCGCGCCCGAACTCGTCGCCGTGCGGCAGCGCATTCACGCGCATCCCGAACTCGCGTTCGAAGAAACCGCCACGAGCGATCTCGTCGCGAGCCTGTTGACCGAATGGGGCTACGCGATGCATCGCGGATTGGGCAAGACGGGCGTCGTCGGCATGTTGAAGATCGGCGCGCGCATCGCGCTGCGTGCGGATATGGATGCGTTGCCGATCGAAGAAGCCACCGGTCTCGATTACGCGAGCCAAACGCCGCACACGATGCACGCATGCGGTCACGATGGCCACACCGCCATGCTGCGTGCGCCGCGCGCTATCTCGCGGAAAGCCGGCAGTTTTCGGGCACGCTCATCGTCATTTTTCAGCCGGCCGAAGAAGGTGAAGCCGGCGCGCGCGATGATCGAAGACGGTCTTTTCGAGCAGTTTCCCTGCGATGTCGTCTTCGGTCTGCACAACATGCCGGGCTTTCCTGCGGGCGACATGTTCTTCTGTCCGGGCGCGGGCATGGCGTCGTCGGATCGCGTGAACATTACCGTGTGCGCGGCGTCGGCGGACATGGCGCCATGCCGCATCGCGCATGCGATCCGATGCCCGCGGTTGCATTGATCATGCTGGGGTTGAACAGCATCGTCGCGCGCGAAGTCGATTCGCAAAAGCCCGCGGTCGTGACTGTCGGCAGCGTGCAGGCCGGCGACGCGTGCAACGTGATCCCCCCCGACAGCGCGCTGATGAAACTGTCCGTGCGGGCGCTCGATCCGGCCGTGCGCATGCAGTTGAAGGAACGCATCACCGCGTACGTTCACGCGCAGGCGCTCGCCTACGGCTGCACGGCGCAGGTCGATTACGAACTCGGCTATCCGGTGCTTGTGAATCACGATGCGCCCACCGCCTTCGCCACCGAAGTCGCCACGAAGATGCTCGGCGTGCAACGAGTCGATCCGGCTGCCGCGCCGCTGATGGGCAGCGAAGACTTCGCGTTCATGCTCGAAGCGTGTCCGGGCACGTATGCGTGGATCGGCAACGGCGTGGGATCGAAGGGCGGCTGCATGGTGCACAACCTCGGCTACGACTTCAACGACGACATTCTCGCCATCGGCGCGAGTTATTGGGTGCGCCTCGCGGAAGCGTGGCTCGTGGACTGACCTCTTTTTGACTTCCCTTCGGAGCATGTGATGAATTCATCCACGATCGGCGGCGCGCCGCAGGCTGCATCGACGCCCAATGGCAAGCGCGCTTGCGGCTCATCTCGGCCGCAGCGGTCGGCAATACGCTCGAGTTCTACGACTTTACCGTCTATGCGTTTTTCGCGCTCATCATCGGCAAGCTGTTTTTTCCGGTGAACGATCCGCTCGGCCAGTTGCTGCTCGCGGTCGCGAGTTTCGGCGTCGGCTTTTTCACGCGGCCCGTGGGCGGCTTGCTGATCGGCATGTACGCGGATCGCGCGGGCTGCAAGAAAGCCATGCTGCTCACGCTCGGCTTGATGGCGCTCGGCATCGCGATGATCGCCGTCGCGCCGGTCATTCTCGTCGCCGCGCGGCTGATTCAGGGTTTTTCTGCGGGTGGCGAAGTGGGCGCATCGACGACGCTGTTGCTCGAGCAAGCACCATCGAACCGGCGCGGGTTTTATGCATCGTGGCAATTCGCGAGTCAGGGTTTGTCGGCGCTTGCGGGCGTGTTGACGGGCGTGGCGTTGAGCGCGTCGCTCAGCAGCGCGCAACTCGAAAGCTGGGGATGGCGCGTGCCGTTCGTCATCGGCACGGCGATCGTGCCGGTCGGCTGGTGGCTGCGCCGCACGATGGAAGAAACGCCGCAGCCTCAAACGCACAAGGCCGATAAGGCGCCGAAGATTCCGCTCTTCACCGTGCTGCGCGAACATTCGCGCGCGGTGCTGACCGGCCTCGGTTTGACGATCGGTGGCACGGCGGCGCATTTCATCATCGTGTTTTATCTGTCGATTTACGGCGTGAAAACGCTCGGCCTTCCCGGCTGGACGTCGATGCTCTCCGGCTGTGTATCGGGCGCGATCCTGTTCTTTCTCGCGCCGCTCGGCGGTTATCTGTCGGACCGCATCGGACGAAGAAAAGTGCTGCAAACCACGCGTATCGTGTTGATGCTCGCGTTCTATCCGGCCTTCGTGCTGCTCAATCATTTGCCGACGCCCGCGACGTTGCTCTCCGTCGTCACGTTGCTGTCCATCGTGCATTCGATCAACTGCGGTCCGATGGGCGCGATGCTCGGCGAACTATTTCCGCGTCCGGTGCGCGCGACGGGCGGGGCGATCGTGTACAGCATCGGCGTGGCGATCTTCGGCGGCTTCGCGCAGTTCTTCGTGACCTTGCTGATCGATATCACCAGGAGCGTGATGGCGGCTGCGTGGTATGTGATCGGATGCGGCGCGCTGAGCGTGATCGCCGTTGTGTTCATGCGCGAACGTTCGCAGGATGCGCTCGATTGAATGTCCGTTCGATAGCGAACGCTCATCGATTGGTTAGGAACGTTGATGTGCGGCGCTCACCTTGGCAAAGGTCCCGAAAAGCCTCACCTCAAGGTAAGCGCCCATTCACGAGCGCATCATTTAAACCCTTAAAAACAGGGTTTTTCGTGATTCGCGCAGTCATGAAAATCGTGAATCCCGAAAACGCTCACCTGTCGCAATCACAAGTCACGCGAGCCGAGTGAAGTGGTCGGTGATTCCGAGTCACGCCCGACCGCGTGGCACTCTGCCGGACGACATCGCACGCGGGCATGTTTGCGCGATCCCACGTCGCGCTCGCGCCGGATGCAGTTCGATATGTAGCTGCACGAGCCAGTCATCCGATGCGGGATGCGCAATTACGAGACCGCGCGTATCGTCCTGCGTCCATGCAATGCGCCGCGATGCGCGCGCTGCATCGAATGCGAGCCGCGCCAGATGACGCACGATGCCGGCGAACATCGCAGCGCAAAACAAAACGGCCATACGCACGAGCGGCGCGTCGAGCGTATGCGGATGACCCGCGCATCCGCATACCATGAGCCACGTCGCATCCGATGCGCTCACCCATAGCGCGAACAGCACCGCATGGGCGTGCAGGGCGACGAGTGTGGACGGTTGCATCGACATCTCCATTAAGCGGCATCGCACGCTTGCCGTATAGTGCGTCGTTGAACCTTATGCAACGCTTAAGCGCAAAGGTTCATACGCGGTCGCGCGCCATGCTTGAGTTACGCTTAAGTGACGCTTAAGCAAGCCGGACAATCGGCGGCGACCTTGTCCGATGGAGAAACCGCATGCGCCTGCTTCTGGTGGAAGACGACGAGATGATCGCCGAGACGGTGCTCGCCGCGCTGCGCCGCGCGAGCTATACCGTCGATTGGGCGCAGGATGGCCGCGAGGCGGAGCTGTCGCTTGCCAATGGCGTCTACGATCTCGTGCTGCTCGATTTGACGCTGCCCTGCCGCGATGGTCTCGACGTGCTCGCGACTTATCGCAAGAACAACGGCGACGCGCCCGTGATGATTCTCACCGCACGCGATGCCGTCGACGATCGCATTCGCGGTCTCGATGCGGGTGCGGACGATTACCTGATGAAGCCTTTCGATCTCGATGAACTCGCGGCCCGCGTGCGCGCGCTGTTGCGTCGTCGCACGGGACACAAACATCCGGTGTATTCGCATGGTGAACTCACGCTCGATCCCGCCGCGCACGAAGTGGCCAAAGCGGGCGCGCCGCTCAATCTCGTGCCGCGCGAATTCGCCTTGCTGCAGGCGCTGATCGAAGAACCCGCGCGCGTGTTTCGCCGCTCCGAGCTCGAAGAGAAACTGTATGGCTGGGGCGAGGAAGTCGGCAGCAACGCCATCGAAGTGCATATTCATAGCTTGCGGCGCAAGATCGGCGCACAGGAGATCGTGACCGTGCGCGGCGTGGGGTATCGATTGAAGAGAATCGGATGACGTCCATTCGCCGATGGCTTTTAGGCTGGCTCATTTGCGGTTTGGGAGCCGCGTGCATCGCTGCGGGTTACGGCATTTTCGGCACGGCGCATCTCGAAGCGGGCGAGCTCTTCGACTACGAATTGCGCACCGTGGCGCTGTCGTTGCCGCATAACATCAGCGCTGCCGATGTCGCCGAAGGCAGCAGTCACGATCTGCTCGATATCGCCGATGACCGGCTCGTCATCGACATATGGGACCGTTCGGGCAAGCTCGTTTATCACTCGCCGCATGAGCCCGCGTTGCCGCGCTTCGGCGCAGGCTTTCAATCGGCCGAACGCGAGGGACACCGGTGGAGCGCGTTCGGCATCGAACAGGAGGAGCGATATGTGCAGGTCGCGCAACCCGATTCCGTGCGCGAAGATCTCGCCATTACGCTCGCCTTGCGCACGATCTGGCCGCTTGCGCTCTTGATTCCCGTCATCGTGTTGATCGTGCTGGTGGTTGTGGCGCGTGGGCTGTCGCCGATGCGCTGGCTGTCGCAGTCGCTGACGCTGCGCTCGCCCGAATCGCTCGATCCGATCACGCTCGCGCCAATGCCGATCGAACTGCATCCGCTCGTCGATGCGCTGAACGATCTGCTCGCGCGATTGAACGATGCATCGCAGGCGCAGCGCACGTTCGTCGCCGATGCCGCGCATGAACTGCGCACGCCGCTGACGGCATTGAAGCTGCAAATACAGGGCGCAATCAGCGATGGCTCGTTGCAGGTGGATCGCGCGACGCTTGCGAAAATCGACGGGCGGCTGAACCGTCTGATCCATCTTGCGCAGCAGTTGTTGAGCATGGCGCGGGAAGACGCCGCGCGCGAAGCCGCCATTGCGCCGATGAGCCTGCGCATCGTATGCGAAGCGCACGTGAGCGATTTCTCGCTACTCGCCGAAGCGAAGTCGATCGATCTCGGACTGGAAATCGACAATGCGGAAAATGAGCACGATGCCTTCGCGATTCTCGGCGACATGCATGCATTTGCGGTGCTCATCAACAATTTGCTCGATAACGCGATTCGTCATACGTCCCCAGGCGGACGCGTGGACGTGACCTTGCGCCGCGAGGAAAACGGCATTGCGCTGACCGTGCTCGATACGGGAACGGGCATCGATGAAAGCGAGATCGAGCGCGTCACCGATCGCTTTTATCGCAGCGCGGGAACGCCGGGGCAGGGCAGCGGCTTGGGACTTGCGATTGCGCTCAGAATTGCGCAGCGCCATCATGCGACGCTCGAAGTTAAAAATCGCCGCAATATGAACGGCCTGAGTGTGTCCGTGCGCGGATTACGAACGGTCGTCATTCCGGCGCACGCTTAAAGAAGCGGATTGTGCGACGCAGCGTTAATCGTTAAATTAACCATCTCATTAGCCCAAACTAAAGGAGTCGCTGTGTCCACGAATCAGGCATCTTCGCCGTTGCGTCTCGGTATTCTCGGTGGCGCGAATATCGCCCGGCAATTCACGCGCGATGTCAAACTGAGCGAAAGCGTTGGCGGCGTCGTCATCGCGAGCCGCAACGATGAGAGCGCGAAGGCGTTCGCCGAAGCGAACAGCATCGACACATGGTTCGGCAGTTACGATACAATGCTCGCGAGCCCGGACATCGATGCGATCTATCTTCCGCTCCCCAACAGCATGCATGCGGAATGGGCGGTCAAGGCCGTGAATCACGGTAAGCACGTATTGTGCGAAAAGCCGCTCGCACTGAGCCGCGACGACGCCGAAAGCATGTTCGATGCAGCCGAACGCAACGACGTCATGTTGCTCGAAGCGTTTCCGTACTACTTCCAGCCGCAAACCGCCGCGATGATGACCTTGCTCGGCGAAGGCGCAATCGGCGATGTGCGCAGCATTCAGGCGAGCTTCGGTTTTACGGTGGGCAATCGCGACGCGAATATCCGCATGAAGCCGGAACTCGGCGGTGGCGCATTGCTCGATGCCGGCAGCTATGTGCTGAGCCTGATTCGCCTCGTGATGGGCAGCGCGCCGCAACGCGTCAATGCCGTCGCAACGTGGGCAGAAACCGATGTCGATATCAGCCTCATGGCCACGCTGCATTACGCAAACGGCCGGCGCGCGCAGCTTTCCTGTGCGATGGATGCAGCGAATCACCGGCATGCGACGATCATCGGCACGCAAGCAAGGCACGATCGATACCGAATACCTCAATCACACGAGCGACAAAGCGCAAGGCGATGCCTTCGGTTATTTGCCGAGCCAGTTGCGCGTGCGTCGCGGCATTCCGAATTCGGTGCCGTTCGACGTGATCGAATCGCAAACGGGCAGCGGATTTTTCTATGCAGCGGAAAGTTTCGCGCGCATGGTGAAGTCGAACGATACGGCCGCGATCGCGTATTACGCGCAGACGAGTCTGGATAACGCGGCCACGCTCACGGCCATCATCGAAAGCGCGCGCAGCGGTCAGTCCGTTACCTTTTGACCTCGCTCAGCGCTACGACGAAATCCAGAAAAGCCCTTGTTTTAGCGGGCGGATGGGATGATGTCTCGACGGATGAAACGCATAAAGCGGAAAACGTTCGTCGGGCCAGTCGGGAAAGAGATCGATCAGGCTGCCGTCATCGAGCAGATGCTTGTGCCCGAGTTCGAGTATCTGCTCGATGTCGTAACCTGACAGACACGTGCTCAACATCGTGCCCGGATCGTTGAGCGTGAGTCGTCCGCGCGTATCTACCGTCATGCACTTTTTCTTGCGATGAAACTCCCACGCATAAGGACGCCCCGTTTCCGGATCGTGAAACTCGATGCACGTGTGCGTTTGATCCGCGAGCGCTTGCGGTGTCGCAGGCTTGCCGTTGCGTTCGATTACGCGGCGCGGCGACCGTGTGCACCGGCGTATCGAGCAGCTTGTGTGCGACCAGACTTGAATTGTGCGGCTCGCCAAAACGCACGGCGAGATCGAAGCCATCGGCGATCATGTCGCCCAGACGATCGCGCGTGATCAGTTCGAGTTCCAGTTCGGCGTGTGCGTGTAGAAATGCTTCGAGACGCGGGCCGAGCACGAGCCGCAAAAAGATCGGATCGACATTGACGCGCAATCGGCCGCGTACGGTTGTTGCGTCGCTCGATGCGGTTGCGGCTGCTTCTTCGAGTCCCGCAAGGTGCGGCATGACGTGTTCGAAGAAGCGGCGGCCGTCGTCGGTGAGCGATACAGTGCGCGTCGTTCTGTCGAATAACCTTATTTTCAGGCGCTTTTCCAGGCGTGCAATCGCGTGGCTCACGCCCGGCTGCGACATGCCGAGCTGATCGCCGGCGGCCGCGAAGGTGCCCGCATCGACGATGGCCGCGAACACGCGATGCCGTTCAGAATGCGTTCGTTGAAGCCGGCCATTCATGCCTCCGTGGCATCGATGAAATGGCTTTCATGTTATCGCGAAGGTTTGGGATCGCGCGCAGAATTGTTTCGGTGATTTCATTCGGAGAGTCGATATGGCACGCGTATTCATCACAGGATCTAGCGACGGACTTGGGCTCATGGCGGCGCAACTGCTCGAACAAGGTCATGATGTGGCGCTCCATGCGCGCAACGAAGCGCGTGCGGCTTCACTTCCGTCGCCGGTCGTGATCGGCGATCTGTCGAGCATCGCGCAAATGAAGGACGTCGCGCGGCAAGTCAACGCGCTCGGCCATTTCGATGCGGTCATTCATAACGCGGGCGTGGGCTATCGCGAGGCGCGTCGTATCGAAACGGAAGATGGCTTGCCGCATGTGTTCGCCATCAACGTGCTCGCGCCTTTTGTGCTGACGGCGCTGATCGACAAACCTCGACGGCTCGTGTATCTCAGCTCGAGCATGCATCGCGGCGTACGTGCGGATCTCGATGATATCGAATCGACCGCGCGTCGCTGGCAGGGCGCGCAGGCGTATGCCGAGAGCAAGTTCATGGATGTGTCGATCGCGTTGGCCGTTGCGCGTGTCTGGCCGGACGTGATGTCGAATGCACTGGAGCCGGGCTGGGTGCCGACGAAGATGGGCGGCGCATCGGCGCCGGATGACATCGACAAGGCGCATCGCACGCAGGCGTGGCTCGCTGTCAGTGATGACGATGCGGCGCGCGTGTCAGGGCGCTACTTTCTTCCACATGCGCGAGCGTGCATGCGATGCCGCCGCGCGCGATGAAGCCATGCAGAATCGGTTGATCGCGATATGCGAGCGCCTGTCGGGCGTGAAGCTGCAAAGATAAAAAAACGGGCCCCGCAGGGCCCGTCAAGACACTCCAACACTTTACGTTCAGGCATGCGCCTTGGCCACCTTCGCATCGGCCATCGGATCGGCGCGCAGACGTTCATATTCTTGCTCGCTCATCGGCACGGCGTCCGGCTTGCCGAGGTCATTCAAGCGGATGCGGTACGTTTCACGCGCCGAGTAAGCCGCGATCGAAGCGATGATCGTCACGCGGAAAGCAATCGCGCCGACCGTCAGCCAGATGTTCGTCGATCCCGGCGGCGCCACCGCAGCGAACAGCGCGGGCAGCAAAGCCGTGATGGTCGTGCCGATGTTCTGTGCAATCGCCATCGCCGAGACACGCGAACGCGTCGGGAACAGTTCCGGATAGAAGCTCGGGAAAATCACGTTATAGCCCTGATACACGACGCCCCACATCAGCAGCGACGCGACAATCGCCAGCGGCACGTTCTTGATGCTGATCGCATACAGATAAGCGAACGAGAGCAGACCTGCGAGCAACGAGCCGACGATCATCGGAATACGGCGGCGGCGAGAATCCGGCCCGCCTGCACGCCTTGCAGCGTGAAGCTTGCGTAATAGCCGCGTCGTCCGAACGGTGCGTGTTCGAGAATCATCGAACTTGCGCCGGAAATTTCGCCGGCCACCGCGAAGCCTTGAACCAGACGCAAGACGAGGAGCAGCGCGGGCGCCACCATGCCGATCTGGTGATATGTCGGCAAGAGGCCGACGGCCATCGTCGAGAAACCCATCAGGAACATGCAGATCAGCAGCACGTTCTTGCGGCCATGCGTGTCGCCGAGATGGCCGAGCACGAACGCGCCGATCGGACGCGCGACATAGCCCATGCCGTACGTCGCAAGCGACGCGATGATCGCGACCTTCGGATTGCCCGACGGGAAGAACAACTGCGGGAAGATGAGAGCCGCCGCTTGCGCGTAGATTAAGAAGTCGTAGTACTCGAGCGCCGAGCCGATCCAGCCGCTCGCCGTCGCTTTCTTCGCCTGGCGGCCGCCGTTCGCGTCGTCCTTGAGGCTAGCCATAGAGATGTCTTCGAACAATGGGTTTATCGAGTGAGATCTTTTCGCCACGTCCTGGTCGATGCGAACCGCCCGTGGCCGAGCGGCAGGGCATGGGACTAGGCCGTCAATGCGCGCGCGTCGCTCTGAAAATGATTGGAGAATAAAAGCGCAACCCCTTTCGATCAACATTTTGTGATAAATTTTGCGCGATTATCGCACGCGTATGATCGATCATCGAACGCATTTGGGATTAGCACTAGCATTTGGCTTTTTTAAGCGCCCGAAACACGCCGCGTTCCATAACTAAACAAGCATGGCAGCATGACTAAACCCGAACTCGACAAACGCGACTGGATTGCCGGTCTGGAGAAGGGGCTGGCGATCCTCGAAGCCTTCGACGATCAGCACGCGCGCATGACGCCCACGCAGGCCGCCATGCGTACCGGCCTTACGCGCACGGTGGCGCGGCGGTATCTGCTGACGCTCGCGCATCTCGGCTACGTGCAGACCGATGGCAAGCTCTTCAATCTGACACCGCGCGTGTTGCGTATGGGCTGGTCGTACTTTGAATCGGCGCGGCTGCCGCGCATCGTGCAGCCGTTTTTGCAGCAGTTGAGCGTGCAAATCCACGAGTCCGTTTATGTGAGCGTGCTAGATGACTGGGATTTCGTCATTATCGCGCGCAATGGTTCGACGCGCGTGATGACCACCGGCTTCGTGCTCGGCGCGCGGGTGCCGGTCGCGCTGATGTCGGGCGGTATCGTCATGCTCGCGTATAAACCGGACGAAGCGTCCGTGCGCGAATGGCTCGACCGGACCGAGTACCGGCCGTTCACGTCGCTCACCATCACCGATAAGGATGTGCTGTACGAGAAGATCCGGCAGGCGCGCGTGGACGGTTACGTGGAGATCGAACAGCAATTGCAGATGGGCGTGCGCGGCGTCGCGGTGCCGATCAAGAATCGCCACGGGCAGGTGGTGGCGGCGCTGTCGGCGAATATGCCGATCGGGAAGGAGACGAGTGCGGTGGCGCTTGCGCGGGTGTTGCAGCCGTTGCAGGAGATGGCGTTGTCGATGTTGAATGTGATTTAGCTGATCTGCCGAAGGTGAGTGTTTGCGGGATGCGCTATGAAGGCCCTCATTCTCCCCTAACTCCCCCTTCCTAGCTTCGTTTCATGGTTACACGAAGACGTCACGCGACGCTCTCCGATCCGCTGACCGATCCTTGGACAAGGGGAAACGAAAATGAACACGTCGAATCAAGCCACGAAGAAAGCATGCACGGCATTGCTCGCACTCGTCGCCGCGTCATCCTTCGCATTCACGACGATGCCCGCCTTCGCGCAATCGAGCAATGAAATCGCGATCCAGGTTCAGCAAGTCAACATCCGCCAACTTCACGATCAACTGAACCTCAACGCCGATCAGGAAGTGCAATGGCAAGCCGCCATCGACGCCATGCGTGACAGTCACGCCGCCCGCATGAACGGCGATCAAATGCAGCAGCGCGTGCAGCAAATCATCGAGCAGCCCATCATCAATCTCGATGCCTTGCACGCCGCGCATCTGAGGACCACGCAACAGGATGCATCGCTACCCGAACAATCGGCGAAAGCGTGGCTCAAGTTCTATAGCGGGCTGAACGATCAGCAAAAGCGCACTTTCAGCGATACCCTGCGCCCGCAACTCGAAAACGTTTCGCATCATCCCGCGCGTCCGTACGATTCGCGCACCGGCCTTTAACGCAGATGCATAAAAAAACGGACCGATGGCGCGAAGCAACCGGTCCGGACGCGCGATGAAGTGGCAGGCAGCATCGTGAGACATGCGCTTCAATGCACATGCCGTGCCATGCTCATCAAGGGCTTAAACGCGGCGAATGTCGTGTGCACGCCAACGAAAACGCATCGACGTGTAGGGCTGAAGCAGACACAGGAGACCACATCCACATCATGACCAAGCACATTCTGGCTGCCATCGGCGTAAGAGAAAGCGATGCGACGCTCGCACTGGCCATCGAACGCGCGCGCGAAAGTCATGCGCAGCTGACGGCGGTTCATGTGGTCGATCGCATGCCGTGGTGGGCGACGTCGTCGCTCGATAGCGATTGCGGCGCGATGGTCGCGCGTGTCGAAGAGCAAGCGCAGCAGATCGCCGAGCACAGTCTGCAGATCATGCGCGATGCGGACATCGAAGATGCATGCATGACGATCGATCTGCCGCGCGCGAGGTCGATGCGGATCTGATCGTCATGGGCCGCAGCAAAAGCAAGCAATGGCGCATCTGGAAAGAGCGCGTGTCGGATGCGGTGATCCGGCATAGCTATCGCCGTGTGCTGATCGCATCGAACGATGCAATGCGCGCTGAAACAAAACCGACACCGTTGAGCTTTACTATCGTCGATTCGACTCGAACGATATAAAGGACCCACGATATGCCGGACCGTCGCGCATTGCTCAAAGGACTCTTTACAGGCGCGGGCCTCGCGTTGACCGGATCGCGTATCGGCGATGCGCTTGCCAAGGCGTCGCGCCCGTTGTCGTCACATCGGACACGCTGCGCCCGCAAGTGCCCGGCGGCGTGATGAGCGGCGATGTCACGGCAACGAGCGGCATCGTATGGAGCCGTGCGGATCGTCCTTCGCGCATGATCGTCGAGTACTCGACGAGCGAAAACTTCAGGACATTCCAGCGCCGCATCGGGCCGTCGGTGCTCGAAAGCACCGACTTCACGGGACGCATCGATCTCGCGAATTTGCCGCCCGGCGCGGACCTGTTCTATCGCGTGCGCTTCGCCGATCTCGTCGATGGCAAAGCGTTGAGCGAGCCGGTGACGGGCCGCATGCGCACGGCATTGATCGATGCGAACAAGCCGATCACCTTCGTCTTTTCCGGCGATGAAGCGGGGCAGGGCTGGGGGATCAACGAACGCTTTGGCGGTTATCGCATCTATGAAGCGATGCGTCGCGAGCAGCCCGACTTTTTCATTCACTCGGGTGATCAGATTTACGCGGACAGCGTGATCGAACGCGAAGTGAAGCTGCCCGACGGCACGATGTGGACCAACATCGTGACCGAAGGCAAGTCGCATGTCGCGCAGACGCTCGACGATTATCGCGCGGCGTTCGCGTATAACCAGCTCGATATCAACAAGCGCCGCTTCGCTGCGGAAGTGCCGTTTCTCGTGCAATGGGACGATCACGAAGTGCGCAACAACTGGTATCCGGGCCAGCAGATCGGCGCGGCGGAGAAGCGTTATCAAACGCGCGCGATCAATCTGCTCGAAGCACGCGCGAAGCAGGCAATGTTCGAGTACAACCCGTTTCGCATCAATCAGCTCGATCCGGAGCAGATCTATCGCGCGTTTAAGTTCGGGCCGCTGCTCGATGTGTTCATGCTCGATGAGCGTTCGTATCGCGGGCCGAATTCGCCGAACAAACAGACGAAGCTCGATGCGACTTCCGCGTTTCTCGGCTCGCAGCAAACGGAGTGGCTGAAGGCGTTGTTGAAGGCATCGCGCGCGACGTGGAAAGTCATCGCGAGCGATATGCCGATTTCGCTCGTCGTGCCCGATGCGAATCCCGATGTGCCCAAAGGCACCTTCGAAGCGTGGGCCAACGCGGACAACGGCTCGCCGCTCGGACGTGAGCTGGAAATCAAGGAGATTCTCGGCTTCATCAAGCGCGAGGACATCAAGATGTCGTGTGGGTGACGGCCGATGTGCATTACGCGCAAGCGACCTATTACGATCCGTCGCGTGCGCAGTTCAGCGACTTCAAGCCGTTCTGGGAATTCGTCGGCGGTCCGATCAACGCGGGCACCTTCGCCCCGAACGATCTCGACACGACCTTCGGCCCCGATTTGCGCTACGTGAGCATTCCGGCGAACAATCCGCAGAATCAGTCGAATACTACGGCCGCGCGAAGATCGATCCCGTCAGCCGCGCGATGACGGTCTCGCTGCACGATCTCAACGGTAAGTCGCTGTGGGACGTGAAGCTCGACATCGAGGCGTAATTCAGATGCAACGCAAACCGCGCAACGTTGCTTCGATCGCTTCATCGAGCGGCGTGTGCGGTTCGTGGCCGAGCGTATCGACGAGATGCGTGTTGGTCATGCGGATCGGTTCGCGCCATAGATAGCGCATTTCGCCCATCTCGCGAAACGTCACGTTCAATGGTGCTGCAAGCGTCAGCAGCCACCACGGAAACGCGCTGATACGCGGCTTCTTTCCCGTCCGTTTCTCGACGACGCGCTGAATCGCGTGCCGTCATCGTCATAATGTCCGCGCATATGAAAGCGAGCGAAGGCATCGAGCGTGTCGCGGCGCGCGAGCAGTTCGATCATCGTGCGCGCGACATCGGGCAGATAAGACCATTCATGTCCGATGCCTCGCGAGCCGGGATTGCTGATCTTCTTCACCGCTTGTCCGGGCTTGACGAGTCCTTGCGAGAACCAGTTGTTGCCCGCATTCGGCCCGAAGAAATCGCCTGTACGCACGATAATCACGCGCGCGCCGTCTTCACTCGCGTGCTGTAATCGCGCTTCCATTTCCACGCGAATCGCGCCTTTCTTCGTGACCGGATGTTGCGGAGCGGTTTCATCGATGACCGGAAACGCATCCGGCCCGAAGTTGTACACGGTGCCGGGCAGCACGATCGGCGCGCCTTCGGTCTTCGCCGCGTCGATGGTGTGATGGAGCATCGGCAACACGAGTTCTGCCCAGCGCCGGTAGCCCGGCGGATTTACCGCATGCACGATCACCGACGCGCCGTGCGCCGCACGCGCCACGTCCGCGCGATTCATCGCATCGCCCCGAATCCATTCGATGCCTTCCGCTTGGGATGAACCCGCGCTACGCCGAAGCCCGCGCACGCGCCAGCCCGCATCGCGCAACTGCTCTCCACCGATGCCGCCCGTCGCGCCGAGCACCAGAATCGTTTCGCCATTCGTCATGCGGATCGCTCCGTTTTCTATATCGATCAGCCGATTCTTACCGTTTTCGGGCTGCAATAAAATTGCCTAACCTCGTTGATCCAGTATACGAATTTGTATGGCACAGAATATTGGCTGGGAGCTGTATCGCACGTTTCTCGCGGTGCTGGATGAAGGCTCGCTGTCGGGCGCGGCGTGTGCGCTCGGCATCACGCAACCGACGGCGGGACGTCATATCTAAGCGCTCGAAGACGCGCTGAACGTGAGCCTTTTCACGCGCTCGCAACTCGGCTTGCAGGCCACTGATGTCGCGCTCGCGCTGCAGTCGCATGCGCACAGGCCATGCAGAGCACGGCGGCAGCGCTCGAACGCGCGGCAAGCGAACATACCGGTGGCGCGAGCGTGCACGGCGTCGTGCGCGTGTCGGCGAGCGAGATAGTCGGCGTGGAAGTGTTGCCGCCGATCATCGCGGCGCTGCGCGAGAGGTATCCGGGGCTCGTCGTCGAACTGGTGCTGTCCAATCGCGTGCAGGACCTGCTGCGGCGCGAAGCGGATATTGCCGTGCGCATGGTGCGGCCGACGCAATCGCAACTCGTCGCGCGGCGCGTGGGACGCATCGAAGTGGGAGCATGCGCGCAAGGATTATCTCGACAGACACGGCACGCCGCGCAATGCGGCGGCGCTCGCGCAGCATGCGGTCATCGGCTATGACCAGATGACGGAATTTATCCGTGAGGCCGGCAAAAAGCTGCCCGCCTTCACGCGCGACATCTTCTCGATTCGCGCCGACAGCGATCTCGCGCAACTCGCGTTGATTCACGCGGGCGCGGGCATCGGCGCATGTCAGGTGGCGCTCGCGCGCCGCGATGCGCTCGTGCGCGTGTTGCCGAAAGTCTTCGCGCTGCAACTCGATACATGGATCACGATGTACGAAGACCTGCGCGCCAGCCTGCGCTGCCGCGCGACCTTCGACGCACTCGCCGCCGGTCTCGAACGCTATGCACGAGCGCGCGGATTCCAGGGACAATGACGCACATCGCTCAAAGGAGACGCATCGCATGAACGGACACGCATGGCTCAGCGCCAACCTGTTGCTCGCGTACTCGGCGTATTTCGTCGGCACGGCGAGCCCCGGTCCGAGCAATCTCGCGATCATGTTGATTGCGAGCATATCGGGCCGCAAGGCCGCGTTCTCGTTCGCCGCCGGCGTGATGTCCGGCTCCTTTTTCTGGGCAATGCTCGCCGCGCTCGGCTTGTCCGCTGTGTTGACGGCGTATTCCGGCTTTCTCGTCGGCGTAAAGATATGCGGCGGCCTGTATTTGTTGTGGCTCGCGTTCAAGTCGGGCCGCGCTGCGCTAAAATCGGCGATGCGCGCGGCATCGGCGAATACGAAGGATCAAAGCGCGCGAAAGCTCTACGCACGCGGCGCGCTGCTGCATCTGACAAATCCGAAGGCGATTCTCGTGTGGATGTCGGTCGCGGCGCTGGGTTCGTCGAACGCGAATGGCACGTCGATGCTCGCGGTGGTCGCGGGTTGTTTGTGCATCGGCGTATGCGTGTTCGGCGGCTACGCCGCGCTCTTTTCGATGCCGTCCGCGCGCCGCATCATGCGCGCGTGCAGCGCTATCTGGACGCGTGTCTCGCGCTCGTGTTCGGCGTGGCGGGCCTTCCCCTGCTGACGTCACGCGTATGAGCGATCCGCTGCGCGCGGCGCTCGACCGCGTTCCGACCGTTGCGCTCATTCCGGCCGCCGTCGTCGCGTCCGATGCGCCGCTCGGCGGTCCGCCGTTTCATGTGCACGATATCCGCTTCGTCGCGGCGCTGTTTTTCGCGTGCGTGATCGCGCCGCTCATCGAAACGCTCGTGTTTCAGTGGGTGGTCATCGGCGGACTGCGCAGGTTTTTTCACGTCGGCGCGCGCCGGACCATCCTCGTTTCCGCGATGCTTTTCCGCCTCGCGCATCTAGGCTACAGTGCGGAGTACGCGGTGCGCACGGTGGCGTGCGGGCTCGTGCTGGGCGCGCCGTTCTGGACAACGGCATCCGTTCATGCGCTTTACAACCTCATCGCGACTTTTGCACTTTCGCAACTGGTTTGATGCGGTTTTCGCGCTTGGGCTTGGCGTTGCGGGCGTTGTGCGGCTAGTCTCGAATCTGACGACAAAAACGCCAACTCGCAACGCCAACTCGATGCCCGACCATTCCGCTTTCAATCCCAACTGGACGCGCATGCCGTCCGCCGCCTTCGGCGCGCTCGTCAAGACCGTGCGCGATGCGTTCACCGCGCTCGGCCGCGAGCTCATCGCGATCATCCCGAATGCGACGCGCGCCCGCTTCGCCACGCAGGTCATGCTGTCGGTCGGACTCGCGATGGCGCTCGCCTACGCGCTCAACTTCAACCACACCTGGTGGGCGGCGATCAGCGGTTTCTCGGTGATGCAGTCGAAGTTTTCCGCGTGCGCGCAGCGCGGCGTGCATCCCGTGCTCGGGACGATCGGCGGCGCGTCGCTCGGCGCGGTCGCCGGGCCGGTCATCGGCGACGTGCCGTGGATTTTCGTGCCGCTGCTCGGACTGATCGCGTGGGTCGCGGTGTACAACGTGCTCGTGTCGGACGCGGGCTACGCGTGGCTGCTCGGCGCGATCACGTCGCTGATGATCACGTTCGAGGCGCATCGGCTGGATTCGGAGGCGGCCACGGCATCGTTCGCGCTGTTGCGCGTGGGCGAAGTGTTCGTCGGGACGGTCTGCTGCGTGGACGTATCGGCGCTCTTTCATGCGGGCATTCAGTATTGGCACAAGCGTAAAGGCGCGGCGCCTGTGCCGGAGGCCGTGGTGGCATCGACGACGGATCGCGTCGATGGACGACACCATGCAGACCGTCCGCCTCGTGCCGTCGGACGCCGCTCAAGCCGTGCAGGCGCTCGAATCGAGCCACGCCGCGCGCGCGGAAGCCGCCCCTCAGTCGATGCGCAAGCGCCTCGCATGGCAAAGCGCGTGGGCGGTGATGATCCTTGTCGGCGATCGCGTACACGTGGAACCTGTCCGGCTTTCCGCAGGCGATGGTCACCGCCACCGCCGTGCTGATTCTGCCCGCATCGGCGCTCGGCAAACCGACGCGCAAGCCGATCGTCACGCGTATGGTGCAGCGCTTCATCGGCTGTCTGCTGGCGGGCGCGATCAGTCTCGCGCTACTGCCGTTGCTCGGCGGATAACCCGGCCGCGTGCATGATCGTGCTGTGCGCGGGCGTGTGGCTCGGCTGCCACGTGCAGACGGGCACGCAGGGCGCGAGTTATGTGGGCAGGCAATTCACCATCGCGTTTCTGATGGTGTTCGTGCAGGACCATCACTGGTCGTCCAATCCGATGCCCGCGCTGACGCGGCTCGAAGGGATCATCGGCGGGATTGTGGTGCTGATTGGCGTGATGGCCGTGAGCGCGTGGATGGCGCGGCGGCGGGGGAAGGTGCATATGGCGTGCGGTGAGGACGTTACCGCATCGCCATAACGAGACTTACGCCTCTTCCGCCCAAGCCAGATTCTCCCGCGCCATCAGCGCCGAAGACGCCGCCGGCCCGAACGTCCCCGCCGTATACCCGCGCGGACGATCGCCCAGTTCCTTCCAGCCGTTCAGAATCGGCTCGACCCACGTCCACGCCGCTTCCAGTTCATCACGGCGCATAAAGTGCGTGAGCCTGCCGCGAATGACATCAATCAACAAACGCTCGTACGCTTCCGCGCGACGCTGCGTCATCGCCTGTTGCAGATCGAGATTCAGCGTGACGGGCTGCATATGCATGCCGCTGCCGGGTTCCTTCGCCATCATCTGAAGCTGGATGGATTCTTCCGGCTGCAGCGTGATGGTCAACCGATTGCCGTAATGACGCGGGCCGTCCGGAATAATCGAGAACGGCAAATCCGCGAAATCGATGACGATCTCCGAGCGCCTGTTCTGCAGGCGCTTGCCCGTACGCAGGAAAAACGGCACGTTCGCCCAGCGCCAGTTGTTGATATGCGCGCGCAACGCGACGAACGTCTCCGCGCGGCTGTCCGCCGGCACATTAGCTTCTTCGAGATAACCCTTCACCGCCTCGCCGCCGACCGCACCCGCCGTGTACTGGCCGCGCACGGTATCGCGTGCGATATCGGCGACGGTCATCGGGCGAAGAGATTTGAGCACTTTGAGCTTCTCGTCGCGCACGGCGTCCGGATCGAGCGAAACGGGCGGCTCCATTGCCACGATGCACAGCAGTTGCAGCAAGTGGTTCTGCACCATGTCGCGCAGCGCGCCGGTGTGATCGTAAAAACCCGCGCGGCTGCCGACGCCCACCGTCTCCGACACAGTGATCTGCACGCTCTTGATATACGGCGCCTGCCACAGCGGCCCGAAAATGGCGTTGCCGAAGCGCAGCACCATCAGGTTTTGCACCGTTTCCTTGCCGAGATAATGGTCGATGCGATAAATCTGCTCTTCCTTGAAATGCCGGCCGACCGCATCGTTGATGGCCTGCGCGGACGCGAGATCGTGGCCGAGCGGCTTTTCCAGCACCACGCGCGCGTGGTCATCGAGAATACCGGTGGAATCGAGGTTTTCGCAGATGGTGACGAACAGTTCCGGCGATGTCGACAGATACAGCACGCGCTGCGAATCCGGCCGCACGGCCTGCGCGAGCCGCTGAAAGTCCGACGGATTTTCCACGTCGATGCACACGTAATCGAACAGCGCGAGAAATTTGTCCCACGACTGGGCATCGAATGCTTTTTTGTCGATGAACGCGCGCGACTGTTCTTCCATGAAGTTCTTCAGGTAATCGTCGCGCGTCCAGTCCTTGCGGCCGATGGCGAGAATGCGCGTATCCGGCGGCAGATTGCAGTGCGTATGCGCCATATAAAGCGCCGGCAACAGCTTGCGCGCGGCCAGATCGCCGCCGCCGCCGAAGATGATCATGTCGAGCGGACGCTCGTTCGTTGCAGAAGTGTGAGTCGTCATGGTGCGTGCCGTTGAGATTCGGATGAGCCGTTAGTGCATCGATCAAATCATATCGATCGGTCGAGACAGCTATGTTGTATGGTTTGGCGTCATTTTGCACGGTACAAGCGCTAACGCCCGTTCGTTTCCGGCGAAATGATCGGGTCTTTCGTCGATGCCCGCTGGTGTTTGGCGCGATCGACGAAATTAATTCAGCGATGCATCCGCGCGCAGTGTGGCGACGGCCAGATCGAGGAATGCGCGCACTTTCTGCGTGACGTGGTGTCCTTCGCGATGCACGAGGTGGATCGGCACGACGGGCGGCTCGAATGCTTCCAGCACGATTTTGAGCTTGCCCTCGCTGACATGCTGCGCGACCTGATACGACATCAGCCGCGCGATGCCGAAATCCGCGAGCGCGGCGGCCATCGCGGAATCGTTGGTTGTGGTCGAGAGGCGCGGATGCGCGCGCACGAGCACTTGCCGGTCGCCATCGTAAAGCCGCCATTCGGACGGCGACGACGATCCGGTGGACGTGACGATGGTATGCGTCGCGAGATCGTCCGGATGCTCGGGCGTACCGCGCTCGGCGAGATACGCGGGCGACGCGCACAGCACGCGCCGCACGCGTCCGACGCTGATCGCCTGCAAGGATGAATCCGGCAACGGCGCAATCCGCACGGCAATGTCGATGCCTTCGTCCACGAGATTCACCACGCGATCGACGAACCAGCAGTTGGCATCGGCATCGGGATGGCGGCGCAGATAGTCGAGCATGATCGGCGTGACGTGCAGACGGCCGAACATGACGGGCGCGGTGATCAACAGTACGACGCGCGGCGACGAATGCGTGCCGGTGGCGGCTAGCTCGGCGTTATCGACTTCGCCGAGAATGCGGCGGCAGTCTTCGAAATAGCCGCGTCCGGCGTCCGTCAGACGTACGACGCGCGTGGTACGCGTGAGCAGGCGCACGCCGAGCCGCTCTTCGAGTTCCGTGACGACGCGGCTGACCACGGACGGCGAGATATCGAGCTTGCGCGCCGCGGACGCGAAGCCGCCGGTTTCGACCACGGTGACGAAGGTCGACATTGCCTGGAAACGGTCCATGAGCGGGCTGGAGAATGGAGTGACGGAATTGTCGTGCATTCTCCGAGATGAAGCGGGGCGAGGCAATTCGCCGGTCAAAGATCGAGCTTCAACGCTTGTTCCGATTTTCCCGGCACCGCACAACAAATCAACGCGTCATCCTCACCGACCCTAAACGCCGGCTCGCTCGAATACGACACCGCACCTTCCACAATCTTCGTCCTGCAAGTCCCGCACGTGCCGCCACGATAATTCGATTCCGTTTCGATGCCATACGCTTCCGCCAGTTCCAGCAGCGTGCCGTTCTCCGGCTTCCACGTCGTGTTCTGCTGAGACTTCACGAACTGCACAACCGCTTCCGTTGCCGCAGGCCGCATCGGTTTCACTTCGACGCCGACGTCCAACGTGCGCGTCAACGAAGCAGGCCCAAACGCCTCCGCATGAATCCGCGCATCGGCGCGATACTCAAGCCGCGCAAACCATCGTAAATCGACTGCATGAACGCACCCGGACCGCACAGATAAAAGTCGTAGTCATTGAACGGCAGAAAGCTCGTCAGCAAATCCATGTCGATTCGCCCCGACACATCGTAATCGCGCTTGAACTGCGCGCCGGTCGGATCGCTCAACACGCGAATCAACGTCACCGCGCCGCCCGCACGCTGCACGAGTTCATCGATTTCCTGCGCAAACGCGCGATTCGCCAAAGTCCGCGCCGAAACGATCATCCACGTCGGACGAACACGCCGCTTGCGCAAACCTTCGTACACGATATGCCGCAGCATCGCGAGCATGGGCGTGATGCCGATGCTCGCCGCGAGCAGCATCGCAGGCCGCCGCTCCAGCGCATCGATGGCGAAGTCGCCGGCGGGCGCGCGTGCATCGAGTAAATCGCCGGTTTTCAGCGCATCGTGCAGATACGACGACACGCGCCCCTCACGCTTCAGCTGATCCGATAAACGCCATCCGACGGCGCCACCGACAACGTGTACGTGCGAATTAACGGCTTTGCATCGCCGGGCAGCGTGACGCGTATAGGCAGATGCTGACCCGCTCGATGCGGCACGATGCCCGCGCCAACCGCCGGCTCGAGATAAAACGAGCGCACCACATTGCTTTCATCGACGATACGGCTCACGCGAAACGCGTGCCACGCACTCGCAAGCGCCGCCGCCTGCGTGCGCTCGCCGGCTTCGCGCCAGTCGCCGGTCATCAGCGAATTCGGCGACCAGCCTTCGTCGCGAAATGTCCAGCGCAGCGGCAGCGCGCCCTCACGCAGCACGATGCGACGCGGCCTGAAGCGCCACAGCCTTTCCGCGCCCTGAAACGCAGCGGTTTCGGGCGAATCGAGCAGCACGTCGGCATCGCCCGAAAGCTGCAGCACATCGCCCGTTTCGAAGTCGGCGAACACGAGACCCGCGCGCCCGTTCACCAGAATATTGCCGAGCGTGTTGAAAAACAGATTGCCCGCGAAGTCGGGAATGGTGAGCCAGCCTTCATCATCTTTATCATCGATACGCACGAATCCCGCCTTCCCGCCGCGATGCGACACGTCCACCTGACGATGCCCGTCCTCGCGATCGAAATACGACGCGACGAAGAACGTATCCGCGCGTTCGATCATCGCGCGGGCGCGGGGCGTGAGCGTATCGAGCGAGATCGGCTGAACGGGCGAAGGCTCGGACGGATCGCGCACGATGGCGAAATCGCGCAACTGGATGTACTGCGGGCAATTGCCGAAACTCTGCTCAACGGCGACCTCGAACGCGCTCGCACCGCGCCGATGCATCACACCATTCATCCGATTGTGCCGCCGCGTATGCAACTCGATACCGAGCATGTCGATGGACGCGCCATCGTTCATACCCGCGTCGGCGGGATCGAGCGGATCGCGCGCGTGTGTGATCGCGAGCGTCGTCGCGTCGGGCGTCTGCATGAAACCGGGACGCCCGGCGATGAGCGTCGCCCACGGATCGCCCGCGTCATCCACCGCGCCGACGATCATGAACGGCAGTTGCGCAAAGAATTGCCGATGCTGTTCCGGCATGTAATCGCGCACGACGCGCTTGCCGACATAGCGCATACGCGCATCGACGCCAACGGCTTTCTGAATCGCAATCTCGCCGCGATGCTACGGCGACCGCACGGTATCGGACACGGGGCTCATCACGGCTCCTCAGGCGGCGAGACCGGCTTGGGTCTTTTGAAACGGCAGAAAGCCGGGCAGCGCTTCCACGCGATGCAGCCACGCGTTTACATTCGCGTACGCCGACAGATCGACATTGCCTTCCGGCGCGCTCGAAATGTAGCTGTACAAGGCGATATTCGCGATCGTCGGATGGTCCGCATCGATATCCGCGATCCACGCGCGCTGCTGCAATTCTGCATCGATGACGGTGAGCACGGCATGCGCGCGCGATCACCTCATCGGCGTTGAACTTGCTGTTGAACATGGTGATGAGCCGCGCGGCGGCCGGGCCGAACGCAATCTGGCCCGCAGCAACGGAGAGCCAGCGCTGCACGGTGGCGGCTTCGAGCGGCGTTTCCGGCAGCCAGTCGGTGCGGCCGCTTTTCTTCGCCAGATAGACGAGGATGGCGTTGGAATCGGAGATGACGTGGTTTCCATCGACGAGCACGGGAATCTGCCCGAAGCGGTTCAATCGCAGATACTCGGGCTTTTTGTGCTCGGCGCCGTGATGTTCTTCATGCTCGATGCCAAGCAGATGCAGAAACAGACGCGCGCGATGCGCATGGCCGGACAGCGGGTGGTGATAGAGCTTCATGAGCAAGTCCCTTGGGTGAATGGCCGGTGGATTCCGGCGTCATGTCACTCAGTATGGGAACTTGCTCTCGGAAGCAGAATACCGCTGAAAATCAAATCACTGTTCTTGTTTCACGAACGGTAAGCGACTGCGTGCGCGAAGATTCACTGCGGCACGTTCGCCTTGTTGCCCGCCAGCGGCGAACCATAACCGCCGCCGCTCGCGTTATTCGGCAAGCCGTTGACGAGCTGCGCGCGCGGATCGGTCGGATTGAGATTCAACTCACCGGCCTGCGCATTGCCGTGCGTCGGATACTGACTGCCGACGGGCGCATCGGGCATGAGTTTGGGGCTGTTTTGTGGCGCGGACATATCGGTCTCCTGGCTCGGCGGATGCAACTGCGCGAACGCGGCGTGCGCGGCAAAAAGAGCGGCAAGAGCGAAGACGGTACGGACTTTCATGGCGGACTCCTTCGAATGCAATGAAATGAACGCGTTCCACCTGTGAATAACCGTGCAAGGCAGTGGCGGTCAAAACGGAGATGCAGCAGGCGGTTTTGATGATGCATCGGCAGCGTGAGCAGCTGGTCAAGTTCCGCACGATGCAGGTCAATGGCCTGCGCGGCATGTTCGCGGATCAGGGACAGCGAGCAAAAGTGTCTCGCGTGAAAAGTCCGAATGTACGGGTGCAACCTTCCTCTTCTTGCTGTCACGGAATGAAAGCTTGGCAAACTGGAGGCGTCCATGTACGGCTCGCGCAGGCGCGCCTGCATCATCTTGACGAGCGTAACGGTTTGCGCAAGGCGCGATGCCGACGGCGGCAAAGCGCCCGGCTTGCCGCGCGCCTGATTACGGAAGAACTGATGCGCGCGATTTACCGCATCGCTTGCAATGCCGCACCATACCGACGACCACAGCGTATGCGATACGGGCAGCATGCTTTCATCGGCGATCTTCGAGAACGAGTCGGGCAGAATCTGCTCGGCCATGCCCTTGGCATTGAGGCGGAACCCTTCGCTACAGGTGCCGCGCATGCCGAGCGTGTTCTACGTGCCGCGTTGCTCGAGCGTCAACGTGTCGCGCGGTGCGACGATCAACACTTGATCGGACGGCGGCGCATCGGGATGACGACGCGCCGTCACGAGCACGCAATCCGAATGCGCGCCATACGAAATGGTCGGCGCAAGCTTTTCGATGCTAAAGGCGCCATCGACGAGATCGACTACGCATGCGCTCGTGCGCATATTGCCGCGGATGTTTTCTTCCGACGTCGCCGATGCAAGCAGTAATTGCTCATTGACCATGCGGGCAAGGAACGCGCGTTGCCATGCGTTTGCACCGTGATTCACGATGCAAACCACCTGGCTTTGATGCATCGCATAGATCATCGCCGACGATGCACAGCCTTGCGCGAGGACCTCGCACAGACGCGCAACGCCGGTGAGCGCGAGTCCGTCGCCGCCATGTTCACGCGGAATCATCGCGGAAAATAGGCGTTCGGCGCGCATTGCGTTGACAGCTTCGACGGGGAAGCGTGCTTCGCGATCCACCGAATCCGCGTGCTTGGCGGCGATCACCGACACGCGGCGCGCTGCTTCGAGCAAGGTGCGCTCGTCGCGTGCTGCATGTTGTGTCTCGCCGATGCTTCGAGCTGCTTCGAGCTCTTGCACAGGCGCGTTCATGCGTCCGCCTGCGAGCGAAGTTCTTCGACGGCGGCTGCGAGCGAATCGACGCTCGAAAAGAGGCGACGCGTCAGCATATGGTCCGGAATTTCGATGCCGAACTCGTCTTCGATGGCGAGCATCACGTGGACGGTCGCAAGCGAAGAGAGTTCCGCAGCGTAGAGGTCATCGCTGTCGGACAAGGTGTCGATAGAGACGTCGAGTCGTGCGGACTCGGCAAGGATGCGGCGCAATTCGGTCTTCATTTTCTGTGGTTTCCCTTATACCTGGCCAACGGTGTAACGCACGAAACACGGCGGCAGTGTTGTTCTCGGAAGTCCGTGCTCGCAGCGGCGCGAGTAGGCGGTGGTGATTTGCCGGGTGAAGTCGCTCATGAATTCTCCATGAGCCTGAGATCGATTTCGCTGCAGCCCTCGCACGCACCGTCGAGGTTTGTTTGATCGTATTTAACGAATTCTGGGGCGCTTTCGTCCGTGCGATGACGCACGGTGGTGTCTTGATGAGTAAAGCGCTTGGTGTGCTACCTCGCCCACGCATTCCTCTGCAAAATTCATTCAGACTCTTGTCTGCTGCGGCGCAACGCGTTGCTAAGCGTGCTTAAGACCGCCCTGTGCAATTTCCATGCTACGCCGCAAGGCTTTTGAAACATTTTCTGATTCGGGTAAAAGCAATTGGTCCTTTTCTGCTTGCTGCTGGTATTTGTCGCGCTGTTCATCTTTTGGCGCAAGCGCCGTGTAGAGGTCTTTCTCTTAGCAGGCGCAGTGTTCTGGCTGCTAGGCAGCTGGCTAGCCGCTCCCATGATTCGCCTTGCGCAATTCGGCTATGACACGACGCAATGGCCGCATCTGGCGCCGCGCATGGCGATCATCGTGCTAGGCGGCGGCACGGAATACGATAGTACGAACTGCCTCGTTTCCTATGGCGATTCGCTCGCGCGCATCGACATTGCCGCGGCGATTTATAAGCGTTGCGAGCAGACGGGTAGAGCCTGCCAGATCATCATGAGTGGTGGCAATCCGCAGCATCACGAAGAGAGCGAAGCGGATTTATATGGACGTTTGTTTCTGGACGCGGGCGTCAAGCGTTCAGACTTGATCCTGGAGAATCAGAGCCTCGACACTTACGAGAATGCACGCAATACGTACGATCTCCTCAAGTCGCGTGAATACGACACCACGGCGCTCGTGGCTCGTGACCTCATCGCTACATATGCGGCGTGCGTTGCTCGCCTTCGATGCATTCGGCCTTCATCCACAGCCTGTCGTGGCTTTCGTGCGAAATCCAAAATCCTGGCTCGTGCCTCATCTGGAAGGCTGGATCGATTCAAATAGCGCCGCGCATGAAATACTCGGCGTGGTGCGCTTTCATGTATGGAGATGGCTCGGCCTTTACTAAGCGCGCTTTAAGCTTTGACCCTTTGTGATGGTGATTTTTTTGCCGCCGCACTAAAATGCGGTCTGCCACTCAAAGGAATTGTTTGTGAATCAGATCATCTTTGCCATCGCGTTCGCTGCGGACAAGCATCGTCGTCAGCGCCGCAAGGACGCGCAGGCATCGCCTTATATCAATCATCCGATTGCGCTTGCGCATGTCTTGGCCAACGAAGGCAATATCAGCGATGAACGCGTGTTGCTTGCGGTCATCCTTCACGACACGCTGGAGGATACCGACACGACGCATGAAGAATTGATGCATACCTTTGGTCACGAAGTGGCGAAGATCGTCGCAGAAGTGACGGACGACAAAACCTTGCCAAAGGCGAGCGCAAACGTTTGCAAATCGAACATGCTAGCCACCTTAGCGCGCATGCCAAGCTCGTCAAGCTGGCGGACAAGATCTGCAATCTGCGCGATATCGTCGCCATGCCGCCTGCGGATTGGACCGTAGACAGCAGTCAATATCTCGATTGGGCCAAGCGTGTCGTAGACGAAATGCGTCGCGTGCATCCCGTGCTGGAAGCGCTATTCGATGCGGTGTATCTCGAAGGGCATACGCTCGTCTGATTCACGGCGCTCCCATCGCTTCGCGCAGATAGCGCGCAGTGCGGCTTGCATCATGTTGCGCGATGACATCCGGCGTGCCCGCCATCACGATCTTGCCGCCGTCCTCACCCGCGCCCGGCCCGATATCCATTACTCAGTCGCTGCGCGAGGCCACACGCATGTCGTGCTCGACGACAACGACGGTATTGCCCGCATCGACGAGTCCTTGCAGTTGCTTCATCAAACGGTCCACGTCAGCGGGATGCAGGCCGGTGGTCGGTTCGTCGAGAATATAGAGCGTGTCGCCGCGATGCGCGCGTTGCAGCTCCGTCGCGAGTTTGATGCGTTGTGCCTTCGCCGCCCGATAGTTCGGTCGCCGGTTGCCCAAGACGCAAGTAGCCCAGACCGATATCGCGCAAGACGGAGAGTGCACGCATGACATTGGGCTCGTCGGCAAAGAGCTCGCATGCGGTATCGACACTCATCGCAAGCACGTCCGCAATGGTTTTGTCTTGCCAGGTTATTTCCAAGGTCTGCGGGTATAGCGGGAGCCGTGGCATGTCGAACAGGATGTATACACGTTTGGCAAGAACAGAAGCTCGACGCTCACAAAGCCTTCGCCTTCGCATGTGGGGCAACGTCCTTGCGCGACATTGAACGAAAAGCGGCCTGCGCCATAGCGTCGTTTGCGCGCAGCGGGTGTATCGGCAAAGAGCTTGCGCACGTGATCGAAGAGACCCGTATAAGTCGCAAGGTTGGAGCGCGGCGTGCGACCGATCGGCTTCTGATCGACGCGCACGAGCCGCTTGACCGTTTCCATGCCTTCGACGATACGTCCGCCCACCGGCAATTCCACCTTGGCGAGCAACGGGTCCGGTTCATCATCGTCGGGTTCGTCGAGCACGCGGCCTAAGTGTTCCGCGACGAGTTCCGGTAACGCCTGACTCACGAGGCTCGACTTGCCCGAGCCGGAAATTCCTGTCACGGTCGTAAAGCATCCAAGCGGAAATGCGGCATCGACTCCATGCAAATTATTGCGTGTGATGCCCGATAGACGCAGCCATCCACGCGGCGTGCGCGGCTGATGTTCATAAGCGCTAAGCGCTTCAAATAAATGCTTGCGCGTCTCGGATGCTTCGATGTGCTTTAGCCCATCAGGCGGTCCGCTATACAGCACATGACCGCCGCCTTCGCCTGCGGCGGGGCCGACATCGACGAGCCAGTCGGCGCGCCGCATCGTTTGCATATCATGCTCGATGACAAAGAGCGAATTGCCTGCGGCCTTTAGGCGCTGCAATGCGCCAAAGAGCGCTTCGCTATCGGCCGGATGCAAACCCGCAAAAGGTTCATCGAGTACATACACGACGCCAAAGAGTTGCGAAGCCAATTGTGTAGCCAGCCTCAAGCGTTGCAATTCACCCGATGACAACGTGGGCGTCGCGCGATCGAGCGACAAATAGCCCAATCCAAGTTCGATGAGCGTACCGAGACGTTCAAGCAAATCGGCGGAAATTCGCTCGGCGGCTGCGCGTTTTTCATCGGAGAGATTGGGTGTGCGGCGCACATCGGGCGCGGTTTGATGCGCAGACCCGCCCGTTGCCACACGCTTGGCAGTTGCCGCGCGCCTCGCTTCTTTAGCTAAAACACCGCGTGATCTTTTTCATCGCGATGTTCGGGCCATTCACCACGCGCAATGGGCGCAAGCATTTCAGCGAGCCGCTTAAGCGGCAAGCAAGAAAATTCAGCGATATCGAGTCCCGCAAATGTCACTGACAGCGCTTCTTTCTTAAGCCGTTTGCCGTGACATGATCGACAGTCGCTGCCGATCATATAGCGCGACACGCGCTTTTTCATCAGCGCGCTTTGCGTGTGTGCGAACGTATGCAACACATAGCGGTGCGCGCCTGTAAAGGTGCCCTGATAACTTGGCTCGGCATTGCGCTTAAGCGCCGCGCGCGTTTAAGCCGGCATAAACCGGCACGGTTGGCTGTTCTTCGGTAAAGAGAATCCATTCTCGATCTTTCTTAGGCAAATCGCGCCAGGGTGTATCGACGTCGTAGCCGAGTGTCACGAGGATGTCGCGCAGATTTTGACCATGCCAGGCCGGCGGCCACGCGGCGATTACGCGCTCGCGAATGGTGAGTGTCGTTCGGGCACCATCGATTTTTCCGTGACTTCATAGACGCGTCCAAGCCCATGACAAACCGGGCAAGCGCCCTGAACCGTGTTGGGCAAGAAGTCCTCGGCATAAAGCATCGGCTGCTTCGCCGGATAAATTCCGGTGCGCGAATAGAGAGCATACGAACGAGACTGGAGAGCGTCGTCACGCTGCCGACCGATGAACGCGCGTTCGGCGCGCCGCGCTGCTGCTGTAACGCGACGGTGGGCGGCAGGCCCTCGATCGAATCGACTTCGGGCACGCCCACTTGCTCGATCAGACGCCGCGCATAGGGCGCCACCGACTCGAAGTAGCGGCATTGGGCTTCTGCATACAAAGTACCAAAAGGCGAGCGACGATTTACCCGAACCCGAAACGCCCGTGAAGACAACGAGCGCGTCGCGCGGCACATCGACATTGACGTTTTTCAGGTTGTGCTCGCGTGCGCCGCGAACGCGCACGAAACCTGCTGATGACGTGCTTGGGGCGTTGTCGCGTATGGGCAGTGTGTGACGGGCATCCATAGGCTAGGCGAGAGTAGGCGAACGCGATGGAAAGCGACGGCGAGCACGTGGCGTGCCATCACATCGATCGCCTGAAGCTTGAACAGATATTGGACGCATCTTGTATGCAAAACGCAATCGATGTCACGCGAACGTCTCACCAGTGCTTTATAGGCAATCCACACTAGCGAAGAGGACAAGATGAAGATCAGCAAATGGGCAGCATGGATCGCGTTGACGGCAGGGTTGAGCCTGAGTGCGGCAAGCGTGATGGCGCAAGCGGGAGGGAACGGCAACGGCGGGTTAGGCGGCGGCAAAGCGCACGGCGCCGCGACGGCAGGACCGACGATGGGTGGCGATAACACTTCGACACCCAACGGGTCGCACAAAGCGCCGCATTTCAAGCATAAAAAGAAAGCAAAGCCGGTCGAGACGCAATGAACGACCGGCGGGCTTAAGAGTCGCGCTTTAGACTGAGGCGCTTTCCGCGTCGATGTCGTCCGTGCCGAGGCGCGAAAAAATATCGCACACGGCACGCATCTCGGCTTCGTCGCGGATACTAACTACGACGTGTGTGAGGCCGCATGCCTTGGACACGTCACCGTCACCGCCGTCGCGGCCGAACGACGGAAGAATGTCGTCGCCCGATTCGTCCACTAGGAGAGTGCACCGCCATCGAGTTCTTCGATCGCCAGGTGATCGCTTTGTCCCGCGTATTCCGCGGTGATCCACTGCATTGGCGAACTCGTGCTAAGTGCGAGGCTTGCGTGGAAGTCGGCGAAGCCGCTCATATTCGCCACGCGAACCCGATCCCCTGTAATACCTTCCGCTCTGAGATCTTCAAGTGCTTCATCCAGCTTGCGGGAGCCGAAAAAAGCTCCGGTTACTTCACGCATCATTGCTCGTCTCCTGACCTGCTACCCGTCAATTTCTTGCCTTGATTTCATGCCTTCATAAAGGCCGACATTCGCGCGCCGGTGTGCATGCGTGTCAAGCAAACTACGCACACCAAACACGAGCCAACCGGCTATCCGCTACTAAAGCTCGCGAGTGCGAAAAGGTGGCAAATCCAACCGGTGCAAACGAGGATTCAGGAGCTTACTGGAAGTGATTTCCTAAGACGATAAAGCAGCTGACTAAGGACCGAGGCCGCTTGGCTGATGCATTTCACTTCATGCGGTACTTGAACTTTACGCTGCAAGAAACGGTTTATCAATGCTTTGGTTTGGCCCTAATCGCATGATCCTGAAAGGTTTTTTCTTAACTTTTCGAATTGGCCAAGCGCTTGGCGACAAGCCATTAAGAAAGTAGTCATCGTACAAGTAACGCCGCACCCTATAATGCCTCATCAAGCACTTAACCAATCTTGCTAGCCCATGTCCTCAGCCCTCGCGTCCGGCGCGCTTCGCCGCTCTCGCAATCTGACCGAAGAAGTCGTCGACGAGTTGTCGGAGCGCATCCGTAGCGGCGCGCTTCAGCCCGGCGATAAATTGCCGACCGAGTCGGAAATCATGGCGCAATTAGGCGTGAGCAGAACGGTCGTGCGCGAATCGATTTCTCGCTTGCAGGCGGCGCGCCTGGTGCAGACGCGGCATGGCATCGGCACTTTTGTGCTTGAAGCGCACGATCAGGATCGCTTCCAGATCGAAGCAGCGGGAGATTTGACCGTTCGCGATGTCATGGCGATTCTCGAATTGCGCATCAGCCTCGAAGCGGAAGCTGCCGGCCTTGCGGCCATGCGTCGCACCGATGAGAACCTCGCGCAAATGCGCCATGCACTCAACGAATTCGAGCGGCATATTGCCGAAGGCACGGACAACGCGGTGGCCGCCGATGTCGCGTTCCATCTCGAACTTGCCAAGGCGACCGGCAACCGTTATTTCCATAGCATTCTGAGCCAGCTCGGCAACACGATCATTCCGTGCACGCGCGTCAATTCGGCGGCGCTTGCGCATCACGATCCTGCGGGGTATCTGGATCGCGTGAACCGCGAACACGAAGATATCTTCGATGCAATCGAGCGGCGCGATCCCGAGGCGGCGCGCGCGGCCATGCGCATGCATCTGTCGAATAGCCGCGAACGCTTGCGGCGCGCTCAAGAGGCATCGGTCAAGACGCCCGATGCGGTTTGACCGCTTAGTGTTTTTCAAGCATCACGCTTAGCGTTCCTGCTTCACTTGGCACGCCCGCATCAAGATTGATCTCATGCGGCGTCATCGTTTCTATTGCGCGGAGTAGGCGCGGCGAGAAGCCCGCGCCAAAGCGCGCCAAGTCGGCTTCGCGCTTGGCTTCGTCTTCGTTTGTTAAGGTGCGCAGTTCATCCAGCGGCAAGCCCACGAACAAATCCAGCGGATAAGGCGGTCCTTCTGCGTCGGCGCTTGTCGCAGGCACTCGAATGCGCAAGCCCGGCTGAAGGTGATTTTCCAGTTCCATCGTCACCTCGTATTCGGCTTCGAACTCCAGCGCGGTGTGCGCCTCGCTTTGCGGAAATGGCGCAATGGATTGCAAGCGCGCAATTTCTTCATCGTTAAGCAGCATGACTTTCTCTTTGGCGAAAACGAATCGACATCACAACGCAGGCAAGCTGCACGCCTGATATGCCGTGAGTTGTCTTGCCTTTTTAGCTAAGCGTGCTTACGAATAGCAATCACCGCGTGCAAGGATCAAACGTTTGCACTAGTCAACCTTTCTTGCCCTTGCCTAAGGGCCTTCGCGTCAGTCGAGTATGCGTATGGGCGCAAGCATTTTCGAGCTAATATCGCGGCGCGAACTTGATCGCAGTGTGGGAAATGTGCGCTGAGTGCTAAGAGTCTTTGCTTAAATGCTCGCTTAAATCTAAGGACGCGCCAAGCAGCTTTAGCAGGGAAATTACTTGAGGCGCGCCGTCAACCGATCGTGATTCAAGGTCGTTTAGTGAAGCGAGATCCTCTGGCTGTTTTTGTTTTTCTTAAGCCCATCGAACTCAAGCCCGACTGCAATAAGCCGTTAAAGCCATTGCCTGCACGCGTCGACTCGACGCGTGCAGGCCCGTTCCTGCTTAGCAAGCCGTTCGGTTTCGCTAGCCAATTTCCTTCTAAATTCATTACGAAATTCCTAAGGGTGCCAAGGTAATTGAATTATTACCAAAAATTTCCGACCGCAAGTGCGTGATGACGAAATGCTGAAGATCTTACATAGCGAGTCATCCAAGGGATGGGGCGGTCAGGAAATTCGAACGCTTAAGGAAATGATCGCGCTTAGAGAGCGTGGACATACCGTCGAACTTACTTGTCCTGGCGACGCGTGGCTTGGCATTCGCTGCGCTGAACTCGGGTTTGCAGTTCATCATGCGCGCGCATGCGATGCGGCGGCGACATGCCTTCCATGCTGCGAATCAAGGCGCTGTTGCAAAGGCGCGTTTTCGATGTGCTCAACACGCATAGCGGTCACGATAGCCTCGTCGCGGGCACGGCAGCGCGGCTTGCAAGAACGCCCCTAATCGTGCGAACGCGGCATCTGGCTTTGCCGATCAGCTAGCTTGCGACTTATTCGTGGATTCCGCATCGCGTGATCGCGGTCAGCCATTATGTCAGGCGCTATCTGATTTCAGCGGGCGTGTCTGAGAAGCGCGTGCATACGATCTACGACGGCATCGCCAAACCTGAGCCCGTCGAGCATTCGACATTGCGTGAAGAGTTGGGCATCGATCCTGAAGAGACTGTCGCATGCATGGTCGCGATCATACGCGACGGTAAAGGCCATGACGATCTGATCGATGCAGTGCGGCCGCTCTTCGATACCCATCCGCATCTGCATATCGTGATGGCGGGGGATGGCCCGAGCTTCGATCGAATCAAAGGCATTGTGCGAAGCCTCGATCTGGAGCGACGCATTCATTTGCTCGGCTTTCGCACCGATGTGCCGAACATTCTGCGCGGCAGCGATTTCTTTGTTCTGCCGACGCATCAGGAAGCGCTTGGCCAAGCCTATATCGAAGCGATGGCCGCAGGCTTGCCAGTGATCGGCACACGCGTGGACGGCGTGCCCGAGTTGATCGAAGACAATGTCAATGGGCTGCTCGTACCGTCGCACGATCCAGCCTCATTGCGCGAAGCCATCCGGCGCATGACCGACGATCCGCAATTGCGTCAAAGATTGCGCAGCGAAAGCGCGCGCATTACGAAGCGCGGCTTTACGATCGGCGACATGGCGTATGAAACGGCGATTTTCTACCGGCGCGGATTGCGTGAACGAGGACATCGACGATGAGCCGCCACGCGCGCGCAGTGCCCGTGCTGATGTACCACCACGTCAGCACATCGCCCGGAATGATCACGGTGGCGCCTGGACACTTTGCGGTGCAGATGGCGTATCTAGCGAATGCAGGTTACAGCACGCTAGGCGCAGAGCAGTTGTCGACATTTTTGCGTGGCGAAGACATGCCCGATAAATCGCTCGTCATTACTTTCGATGATGGCTATCTCGACAACTGGGTGCATGCGCATCCGGTGTTGCAGCAACATGGTTTCAAGGCGATCTGCTTTCTGGTCAGCAGTTGGCCGGGCGCGGGCGCAATCCGTCCTCACGCATTCAATGTCTTACCCGATGCGCTTCCGCGATTGCTCGATCATCATGCGGGCGAGTGCGCAATCGAGCAGGGCCACGTCGATGACGTCATCTTGCGCTGGTCCGAAATCGAAGCGATGCGCAAAGCCGGGACGTTCGAATTTCATAGCCATACGCATACGCACGTGCGCTGGGATCAGGTCACGAAGTCAAGCGCGGAAAAGCGTGAACGCTTGCAAGCGGATTTGATTGCCGCGCGGGAAACGCTAAGCGCGCGGCTGGGTGATGTATCCGATCATTTGTGCTGGCCTCAAGGCTATTACGACGATGACTATCGCGAGATCGCGCACGATGCGGGCTTTCGTCATTTCTACACGTGTCATGTCGGAACCAATGCGCGCGTGCGTCGAACAACGCTCGATGCTGAACGCTCCATCAATCGCCTTGAAGTGCGAAACCGTCCTGCGTCGTGGCTTGCGTCAAGGCTTTGGATACATAGCCGTCCGATGATCAGCAAGGCTTATCTAAGCATCAAACGCTAAGCGAATGCGCTTGGACAAACGCCGCGATATTTTCGTTGATGATGTCCGGCATGTCGCGATGCGGCGAATGTCTGCAATTCTCAAGCTTAAGCAATTGCGCATGCTTGACTGATGCTTTGATCTCGTCGAGCTGCACCATCGACGCATATTCGTCGTCATAGCCCTGAATGGCGAGTAGCGGACGCGTGATCGAACTCAGTTCTTCGACAATATTCCAGTCACGAAACGGCGCGGACAACCAGGCGTCGTTCCATCCATAGAAAGCGGACGAAACGTCGTCGTGGTAAGGACGCAGCTTGCCGGAAAGCTCGCAGTGTTCAAAGGCGTTCTTTACTTCGGCGATGGCCTCGACCGTCATGTTCTCCACGAGCACGTGAGGCGCCATGATCGCCAAACCAGCAAGTGCATCGGGAAAAGCGCACGCATAGAGCAGGGCGATCGAGCCGCCATCGCTATGACCGATGAGCCACATTCGCTTGCGCTCGGACATATCGATGCCGAGCGCATCAAGCAAAGCAGGCAACACGTCCTGTGCTTGCTGATGAAGAAACTCGATCGGCCATTTCTCCTCCGGCCGTCGTGGCGTCGAGCGGCCATAGTCGGGACGCGAATAGACAAGGCCGCGACATTTGAGGCGATCGCAAAGCACCTGCAGCCACGCCTTCCACAACGCAATCGAACCCAACCCTTCGTGTAGAAAAATTGCTATAGGCGCATCGCGGCGCTCGACGTTGAGCCATTGATATTCGACACGCACCGGACAGGGCAAGCAATTCAATTCCGCAAATTCGATCATGACGTTCTTATTAAAGCTTTGACGCCAAAGAGTAACAGACGCGCGCGGGGAAGCCTGTCAAGGCAAATTCATGCACCAAGAACAAGCAATCTGTAAGCAGATTTAATTCTCTAGACGAACGCGAACTTTTTATTAGAAAGTAATTCGTAAGGAATTACCAGCGCTGTGCGATATGGCGTTTGCAGTGCGGCCCGTTTAAGCCACCGCGTCGAATCAAGGCGCAAGCCGAATTGCTTCTGGAGAGAAACGCATGAATCGACCCAAACGCATGCTGCTCGAAAATATTGCCTGGGCACGCGAAACCGCGCACGCCGACGAGCAATTCTTCCCGCGTCTGGCGCAAGGTCAAAGCCCCAAGGTGCTATGGATCGGCTGCGCGGACAGCCGCGTTCCTGCGGAGTCCATCACCAATGCCAATCCCGGCGATCTCTTCGTTCATCGCAATATCGCCAATCTGTTTTGTCCTTCGGACGACAACACGATGAGCGTGCTGGAATATGCGGTGCACGTGCTGAAAGTCGATCATGTCATCGTATGCGGTCGTTATGGATGCGGCGGCGAGCGCGCCTCGCTGCTGCCGCAATCGAGCGACTTGCCGCACGTGAATCGCCGCATTGCACCGCTTTGCGCATTGGGCGAGCGGCATCGGCAGGAACTGGATCGCTTTTCCGAACTCGATGCGCGCACCAACCGGCTTGCCGAGTTGAACGTGCTCGAGCAAGTGCGGCTATTGCGCCAGACGCCGATCGTGCGCGACCGTCAGACGCCGCCGCTCGTGCATGGCTGGATTTTTGGCTTGCATGACGGTTTGCTTAAGGTGCTTTCATCGGGATATGACGAAAGCGGTTTAGCAGTTTCCAAAGAAATTCAAGCGGAAATGCTTCAAACAGTCGAGACAGCCGGGCGCTGATTTTTAACGATTTTCTTCGCTTTTTCCTTAGCGTAATTTCCTTATGCGACGCTGCCTGTGCGGCATCGCAGGTTCCCACTCGCTCTGAACGAACATGAAATTAAGCCAAAGACTTTCCCAATTTCCGCGTGATCTATTCGCCGGCACAGTCGTCTTTCTCGTCGCCATGCCTCTATGTCTAGGCATTGCCAATGCATCCGGCGTCGAACCATTTGCAGGACTTTTATCGGGCATTATCGGCGGGCTCGTCGTTGCCTTGCTAAGCGGTTCGCAGTTGAGTGTGAGCGGTCCTGCGGCCGGTCTTATCGTCATCGTCGTCGATGGTATTGCGGGGCTGGGCAGTTTCTCCGCATTTCTGCTCGCCGTCCTGCTATCGGGCGCGATTCAATTCGGCTTCGGCTTGCTTAAAGCCGGGCGGTTCGCCGCGTATGTGCCGTCTTCGGTGATCAAAGGCATGTTGGCCGCCATCGGCCTTTTGCTCATCATCAAGCAGATTCCGTTAGCGGCGGCTTTTGCCAATGAAGGCGCGCCTGCTGCGACCGGCGCGGGCATGTTGAATACGCCCTTAGGTCCAATATCGATTGCGGCTTGCGTAGTCGCCGTAATTTCCCTTGCGATGCTCGCGGGCTGGGAAACGCGCGCCATGCGCCGCTTCGCCATCGTGCGCGCCGTGCCCGCGCCGCTGGCTGTCGTTGCGTTGGGCATCGGCGTCACTGTGTTGCTCGATTTCATCGCGCCCGGCTTTGCGCCGCCCGCGCAGCATCGCGTGGCGTTGCCTGCGCTCGAATTGCCCAACTTCGCACAGCTCGATCCCGATGTATGGCGTCTTGCGTTAACGCTTGCCATCGTCACGAGTCTTGAAACCTTGTTGAGCCTCGAAGCGGTAGAACAGCTCGATCCCAAGAAGCGCGCGGCGCATCCGGATCGTGAGCTGAAGGCGCAAGGCATCGGCAATATGATGGCCGGCGCGATTGGCGCCTTGCCGATCACGTCCGTTATCGTGCGAAGCTCGGCAAACGTGAATGCGGGCGCGCAAAGCCGCTGGTCATCGTTTATTCATGGCGCCTTGCTGCTCGTGAGCGTGTTCGCGTTGACGAGCGTGATCAACCTTATTCCGCTTGCGTGTCTTGCCGCCATTCTGATCTTTACGGGTCTGAAGCTTGCCAAGCCGTCGCTCTTCGCGGCCATCGCCAAGCAGGGTTTTGAGCGCTTTGTGCCGTTTATCGTCACCATTGCCGGTGTCTTGTTGACCGACTTGCTGATGGGTATTTTGCTTGGCATCGCATGCAGTCTGGTGCTGGCCGTGCGCGCCAATCTCAAGCGGCCGATTACGCTTGCGCAGCACGAGGATCATTACCTGCTGTCGTTCCGCAAGGACGTGTCGTTTCTTAGCAAGGTCACGCTCAAGCATCATTTGCGCGCGATTCCCAATGGCGCGACCGTGATTCTCGATGCAGCCCGCGCCGACTATATCGATCCCGACGTGCGTGAAATGATCAATAAATTCGTCGCCGATGCGCCTGCTAAAGACATGCAGGTGGAATGCAGGCAGATGCCGCACGCAGAGCCGGCTTTTAGCGTGAGCGGTGCACGTCGGCGTGCGTTGAGGCTGAGCTCTGAGTGACCGCGTGCTGCGCGCACCATTCGACGCGGTCTGTCGATAGTCGAGAAATGGCGGGCGCAGCGCTTAAGATTGCGATGAATAGCGCACCGGCCTGCACGGTGTGCGGGCGCTGTTTCATCTGTGCAGCCAGTCGATGGGACCGATGCTCAATCTGCGTCTCGCATGGCCTGCGCGTGTGATCGATGTCTCGCGTATCTCGGACTTGCGCAGCGTCGTTGAAACGAAGGAAGGCGTTCGTGTCGGCGCGTCCGTCACGCATGCGGAGATCGAAGACGGCAAGCATGAGTTGCTGCGTCACGCGTATCTGCAGCATGTGGCGAGCGGCATCGCGTATCGGGCGATACGTAATCGCGGCACGACGGGCGGCAGCCTCGCACATGCAGACCCCGCCGCCGATTGGCCGCTTGCGTTGGCTGCATTGGATGCGCGCATCGAGTTGGCCAAGGCAGGCGGCACGCGCATCGTGCGAGCGAGTTCATGCTCGGCGCCTTCACGACGCTGCTCGAAGAAGGCGAGATCATCACCGCCATTTTTTGCCCAAGCTCGGACCGACCTTGCGTTGGGGCTACTACAAGCTGTGCCGCAAAACAGGCGAGTTTCCTCACGCGAGCGCAGCCGCCGCATTCGATGCGCGTACGGGACTCGCGCGTGTCGTGCTCGGTGCGCTCGATGGTCCTCCCGCCGCGCTCGAAGGACTCGCGAGAAGCATCGAGCAGAGCGGCACGAGTGCCGCCACGCAAAGCGCGCTTCAGTCTGCTGTTGCAGAGGCGATGCCCAATGCGGACAGCATCGACCGGCAGATGCACACGGCCGCGCTGGAGCGTTGTCTTGCGCAAGCCTTCGGTACGTCGACGTCATAAGAACAGGCTCACCCCATGTCAGTCATTGAACTTACCATCAACGATCGAGCCATCCGTGGCGAAGTGGAACCGCGCGTGTATCTCGGCGATTTTCTGCGCGATACGCAGCATCTCACGGGCACGCATCTCGGTTGCGAGCACGGCGTGTGCGGTGCGTGTACGGTGCTCGTCGACGGCGAGCCGGTGCGCTCCTGCATCACCTTTGCCGTGGCGTGCGAGCAGCAGAAGATTCGAACCATCGAAGGCTTCGATGACGATGAACTGATGAAGCGCATTCGTCATGCGTTCTCCGTGCATCACGGATTGCAATGCGGTTACTGTACGCCGGGCATGCTGATTACGGCACGCGATATCGTGCTGCGCATTCCTGATGCGGACAAAGAACGCATTCGTCTGGAACTGTCGGGCAATCTGTGTCGATGTACTGGTTATATGGGCATCGTCGCGGCAATCAAAGCCGTGTTGAAGGGGTTGAAGGGGTTGAAGGAAGATCCGATTTAAGCGATCGATCCCGCACCAGCGAAAGCGGTGGCGGCAAAAGCGGAAGCGCCTGCGTTCGAGACGTTCGCGGCGAATCCAACCAGTGCACCGGCCGCGACGCCACGCGCGGCGGAAGAGCCGAAGGCAGCATCGCAACGCAAAGGATGGACCGCGATCGACGACAGTTTCGTCGTGCCGTTTCCGCTCGAAAAAGTATGGGCGTTCATGGGCGATCTTCCTTCCGTGACGGCCTGCCTGCCGGGAGCCGAACTTGTCGAACATGGCGGCGATTCGGTGAAGGGAAAGATTGCGATCAAGTTCGGTCCGATGTCCGCCAATTTCGCGGGCGCGGCACGTCTCGAACGCGATGACGCTGCGCATCACGCGGTCATGCGCGGCGCCGGGCAGGACAACATCAGCCGCTTGCGGGCGAATGGCGATGTCACGTATGCGTTATCCAGCGAAGCCAGCGGGGCGCAGACGCGCGTTGCCGTGACGCTGGAATAAATGCTGCACGGCCCGCTAGCGCAGTTCTCGCGTTCGGGCCTGGTGAAGGATTTCGTTCGACGGATGATCGCGGATTTCGGTGCGCGTATCACCGCGCAACTCGGCGGACACGATGCGCCGGAAGCAGCGGCGATGTCGACGAAGTTCAACGCGGGCAGTCTCGTCTGGAGTGTGGTCTGGGGACGCATTCGCCGGTTGTTCGGCAAGAGCGACTAACGTTGGAAACGGCGCGCATCGTGCGCGCGTTCATATCGTCAGCATACTGATCTAAAAGAGGATTCACGTTCATGAGCAACCGCATTCGCAAGATCGCGCTGGAAGAGCACTTCGCCACGCCGTCGTTTCCGAACTACTCTAAGGTGTTCACGCAACATATCGCGCCGGACGTGCTTCGTGATCTCGGCGCACGGCTCGCGGATTTCGACGAGCAGCGTATCGCCGAAATGGATCTGGCGGGCATTGACTATACGATTCTGTCGCAAACCGGACCGAGCGTGCATCCTGCTCACCCTGCACGGCTCGCTGTTTCGCGTGCGCAGGAAAGCAATGATTTTCTGGCCGCGCAGATTGCCCGTCACCCGAAATGCTTCGGCGGCTTCGCCACGTTGCCGATGCATTCGACGGCGGAGGCATCGAAAGAGCTGACGCGAGCCGTCAAGGACCTCGGTTTCAAGGGCGCGCTCGTCAACGGCCACACATTCGGTGTGTATTACGACGATCCCGCTTACGACGATTTCTGGGCCACGCTTTCCGAGCTCGATGTGCCGTTCTATCTGCATCCGACCGATGCGTTCGTTCAGCCAAAAGTGCTCGAAGGCCATCCCGAACTGATGGGCGCGACATGGGAATGGGGCGTTGAAACCGGAAGCCATGCGCTGCGTCTGCTATTCGGCGGCGTTTTCGATCGCTTTCCGAACGTGAAGGTGATTCTGGGTCACATGGGTGAGGGCCTGCCGTATCTTCGCTGGCGATTCGACAGCCGCTTTGCGGTGTATTCGCATGGCGTGGAACTGAAGCGTCCGCCGTCCGCGTATATCAGCGACAACATTCTGATCACCACATCGGGCGTTTGCTCTGTGCCCGCTTTGATCGGCGCGATCGGCGAGATGGGTGCACACGCCGTGATGTTCTCGGTCGACTACCCGTATGAATCGCCATCGCTCGCGGCCGAATTCATCGAACAAGCGCCGCTCGACGAAAGCGTGCGCGAACTCGTATGCCACGGCAACGCCGAACGCATCTTCAAGCTGTGATGGCCGAATAGCGCATTCAATTGGAACAGGACATGACGAAGACTTACCGTATCGGCCAGATCGTGCCGAGTTCGAACACGACGATGGAAACCGAAATCCCGGCCATGCTGATGGCGCGCACGAGCATTCCGCCCGAGCGCTTCACGTTTCATTCGAGCCGTATGCGAATGAAGAAAGTGGTCAAGGAAGAACTCGCCGCGATGGATGCGGAATCGGATCGCTGTGCGGTCGAACTGTCGGACGCGCGAGTCGATGTGCTCGGTTATGCGTGCCTCGTCGCCATCATGGCGATGGGCCACGGATACCATCGGGTATCGCAGAAGCGGTTGAGTGCGCATACGGCGGAGAACGGTGGCGAAGCGCCGGTCATCACTAGCGCGGGCGCGTTCGTCGATGCGTTAAAGGTCATCGGAGCGAAGCGTATCGTCGTTGTTGCGCCGTACATGAAGCCGCTAACGGAACTGGTTGTCGACTATATTCGAAACGAAGGGTACGACGTGCTCGACTATCGCGCGCTCGAAATTCCCGACAATCTCGAAGTTGGGCGGCATGATCCGAGCCGCTTGCCGGACATCGTCAAGACGATGCGCTATCAGGAAGCGGATGCCATCGTGCTGTCGGCGTGCGTGCAAATGCCATCGCTGCCGGCGATCGCCAAGGTCGAAGCGATGGCCGGCAAGCCGGTGATCACGGCCGCCGTTGCCACGACTTACGCGATGCTCAAGACGCTCGATCTCGAACCGGTCGTGCCGGGCGCGGGGGCGTTGCTCTCGGGCGCGTACTAACATCAACGAGGCGCGTATGACTTTTCTGTATGGTGGCAACGTCAAGGCGACCGCGATTCGCCAGCACTATCTGCGATACGGCGGCGATGCGCATGCTGCGCGCGATGCGGTCATCATCGTGCCGGGCATCACAAGTCCGGCGATCACCTGGGGCTTCGTCGGCGAGGTGTTCGGCCGCGTTTTCGATACCTATATCCTCGATGTTCGTGGACGCGGATTGTCGTCGGCATCGGATGAACTCGACTATAGCCTTGACGCTCAGGCGGATGACTTGTGCGCCTTCGCGCATGCACTTGGCCTCGCGCGATACAGCGTCGTCGGTCATTCGATGGGCGGACGTATCGGCGTTCGGGCGGCGCGTTTTCATCCCGCAGAGATGAAGAGACTCGTGATGGTCGATCCACCTGTCTCCGGGCCCGGACGTCGGGCGTATCCGTCGAAGCTGCCGTGGTATGTGGACTCGATGGCGCTTGCACGCGAAGGCATGGACGCAGAAGCCATGCGCGCGTTCTGCCTGACATGGACCGATGCGCAATTGAAGTTGCGCGCGGAATGGCTGCATACGTGCGATGAACGCGCCATCCGCACGAGCTTCGACGGCTTCCATACCGACGATGTTCACGCGGACCTTCTATCGTTGCAAATCCCCACGCTGCTGCTGCGCGCGGTCGCGGCGATGTCGTGCTAGACGAAGATATCGCGGAGATTCGCATGCTGGTTCCGCACGTGCTGCACACGCGCGTGCCCGATGCGGGCCACATGATTCCGTGGGACAACGAGCCCGGTTTTTATGCGGCATTCGGTGATTTTCTCGGCGCACCTTTGAACACGCACTCGGAGAGTGAACATGCCCGTCAGTGACTATCAGATGGTCGAAGCATGGACGAAGGTTCTGAAGCTCTCGCGACTCGAACCGGGCCAGACCGTCACCATTCTGACCAGCGCAAACACGCATCCGCAGACACTGAGCACGGCGTTGATCGCGACGCAGGCAATGGGCGCTGTCGTGAATCGACTGGATTTGCCGCCGGTGAATGGCGAGAGGGCGTTGAGCCGCGATTCGCTCGCGTACCTTGGAACCACGCCGCTCACGGGAAACCGCGCGGCCATCGCGGCATTGAAGGAAAGCGATCTGGTGCTCGATCTGATGACGCTGTTGTTCTCGCCTGAACAACTCGACATTCTGAAGACGGGCACGAAGATTCTGCTTGCCGTCGAACCACCCGAAGTGCTCACGCGCCTCGTGCCGACGCTCGAAGATCGCGAGCGTGTGCTGAAGGCGCAGGCGCGCATCGCGAAGGCGAAGGAGATGCATATCGTCTCTGCGGCGGGTACGGACTTCCACTGTCCGCTCGGTGAATTTCATCCGATCGCCGAATACGGTTTTGTCGATGAACCTGGCCGCTGGGACCATTGGCCAAGCGGTTTCGCGTTGACGTTTCCGAACGATGGCACGGCGTATGGCCGCATCGTCATCGATCGCGGCGATATCCTGCTGCCGCAGAAATCGTACGTGCAGGATCGCATCGAGCTGATGGTGGAGAAGGGCATGGCTACGCGCATCGAAGGCGGCATCGACGCGCAATTGCTCAGCGAATATATGGCGACATTCGATGACTCAGAGGCGTACGCGATCTCGCATATTGGCTGGGGATTGCAGCCGCGCGCGCATTGGTCGACGCTCGTCCTTTAGGATCGCGAAGCGACGATCGGTATGGACGCGCGCGCGTTCGAAGGCAACTTCCTGTTCTCGCTCGGACCGAACAACGAAGCGGGCGGCAGCCGAACGACGACGTGTCACGTCGACATTCCCTTGCGTCATTGCAATGTCTTCCTCGATGGCGAGGCAGTCGTGCGCAATGGCGTCGTGCTCGACCGATAGAGAACGCCCATGCAGAACGGTATCGATACCTACAAGCGGCAGAGCTTCGGCAACACGCTCGCGCCCAAAGCGCCGGTCGGTCTGTTGACCGTCGACTTCGTAAATAGCTTCGCGAATCACGAGCGCTTCGGCGGCGGGAATATCGCGCAGGCGATCGAGCGCACCGTGCTGCTGCTTGCGCATGCACGCGAACGCAAGTGGCCGGTCGCGCATACGCGCATCGTGTTCGCGGACGATGCCGCCGATCGCAATATCTTCACGGAGAAAGTGCCCGGCATGCTCACGCTCAAGGAGCGCGATCGTGGCCGAACTCGTGCCGCGCGACGGCGAACTGGTCGTGCGCAAGACCGTGCCGTCCGCATTCTTCGGCACCTAGCTTGCCGCGTGGTGCGGCGTGCGTGGTGGCGGGCGCGGTGACGAGCGGTTGCGTGCGCGCGTCCGTCGTCGATGCGATGCAGTACGGCTTTCGTCCCTTCGTGCTGTCCGATTGCGTGGGCGATCGCGCCATTGGTCCGCACGATGCCAATCTCTTCGATATGGCGCAGAAATACGCCGCCGTCATGCCGCGCGACGAAGCGCTCGAGATTCTTGGGGCATTGTGATGTGACGCTTCGCTAATTTTGAAATGTGTTGACGGTGAAATTAGACATCCTACTGATATACGTCAGTATACTGACCAATAACGACGAGCGCTGAAACAAGCGCTTTCCCGACCCCATCCGAACCGGCCGATAGCCATGTCGACGACCACCTCGCATGTGTCGCACGCACCTGTCACGCGTCATCAGTTCACGCTCATCTTCGCGTCGTCGTTCGGCGCGTTGCTCGAATGGTACGATTTCTACGTCTATGCGGCGCTCGCCAGCGTGTTCGGCTCGCTGTTCTTCCCGAGTGGCAACGAGACAACGGCGTTTCTCGCGAGCCTGGCGACCTTCGGCGCGGGCTTTCTCGTGCGGCCGCTGGGCGCGCTGTTCTTCGGCAGGTTGGGCGATCGCATCGGCCGCAAGTACACGTTCATGGCGACCATCGTGTTGATGGGTGTTGCGATGGTCGGTGTCGGACTGTTGCCGCCGTTTGCGCAGATCGGCATGCTCGCGCCGGTTTTGCTGGTGTGCCTGCGTCTCTTGCAGGGGTTCGCGCTCGGCGGTGAAACGGGCGGTGCGGCCACGTATCTCGCGGAGCATTCGCCATCGGACAAGCGCGGCTTCTACACTAGTTCGCTGCAAACGACTGCGACGCTCGGGCTGCTTGTATCGATCGCGGTGGTCGGCGCGAGCCGCGCAGCGATGGACGATGCCACGTTTCAGGCGTGGGGTTGGCGCGTGCCGTTTCTGGTGTTGACGGTGCTGCTGATCGTGTCGGTGTATCTGCGCACGAAGCTCGCGGAATCTCCGACGTTTCAGAGCATGAAGCAGTCGGGCACGCTGTCGGCATCGCCGATCGGCGAGAGCTTCGGGCAGTGGAACAACCTGAAGTACGTGCTCGTGATGCTGTTTAGCACCGCATCGGGCGTGGGCGTCGTGTTCGGCACCGGCCATTTCTACTCGATGTACTTCCTCCAGAATACCCTCAAGGTCGCGCCGAACACGGTCAACCTGTACCTGGCGATCACGCTCATCGGGGTCTTTCCGTTTTATCTGGTGTTAGGCTGGCTGTCGGACCGCATCGGGCACAAGTGGATCATGATGCTCGCGTGCCTGCTGCTCGCGCTGACCACGCAGCCGATCTTTCGCGCACTGACGCATTACGCGACCCCCCAACTGGAGGCATTCCAAAAGAGCGCACCGGTCACGGTCCATGCGGGGGATTGTTACTTCTCGCTCTTTTCCGCACCCAGGAGCGAGTGCGATCGTATTCGCACGTTCCTGTCGGCTTCGGGCGTTTCATACGAACAGGCGCCGCAAGCCGCGAACGAACCCGCGCGCACCGTCATCGGCGATACGGAAGTGCGTGGCAGTGACAAACACGCGCTCGAACAGGCGCTGCTTGCGCACGGTTGGACGCGGCACACCGATCCATCGACCGTCAATGGGCCGATGGTCGTCCTGCTGATGTGGCTGTTGCTGCTCTATCTCGCGATGGTCTATGGTCCGATGGTCACGTTCATGGTCGAACTGTTTCCTGCGCGTACCCGCTACACGTCGCTGTCCTTGCCGTTCCATCTCAGCTCGGGATGGTTCGGCGGCATGCTGCCCTTCGTCGTATCGGCGATGTCGGTCGCCAACGGCAATGTGTACTTCGGTCTCTGGTATCCGATCGTCATCGCAGCGGTGTCGCTCGCGGTCGGCGTGCTCTTTGTGCCGGAGACGTATCGGCGCGACATCACGCAATGAACATCACCATGAAAACGATACATGCAGCAATCGGCGCGTGCTTCGTCGCGCTCGCGGCGAACGCGCATGCGCAATCGACATCAAGCGTCGCGTTGTGGGGCGTGCTGGACGCGGGCGTGACCTACGTGACGAACCAGAACGGCGGCCATGGTGTCGCGATGGATAACGGCATCGCGTCGTCGAATCTGTGGGGCATGCGCGGCACGGAAGATTTGGGCGGCGGCAATCGTGCCGTCTTTGAGCCCATCGATCAGTTCAATCTCGGCACCGGCGCGATCTTTCCGACCAACGGCGGCGGCCTGTTCGGGCGCAATGCGTATGTGGGCCTGCAAAGCGACCGCTTCGCTTCGGCAAGCTCACCTTCGGCGAGCAATACGATTTCATGATCGATTCGCTGCTGCGCTTCGACAACTCGATCTATATCGCCGGGCTTTATGGCTTTCGTCAGGGATCGTTCGCGGGACTCGGCATTTCCGGCAATGTGTCGGGCAGTTCGAACTTCGACCGCATGTCGGGCACGGCGATCTCGAACTCCGTCAAGTACGCGATGCCCGCAATCGGCGGCTTCACCGGCGGCGCGCTATACAGCTTCGGCGGCGTGCCGGGATCGATCGCGCAGAACAACGGCAACAGCTTCGGCCTCAACTATGCGATGGGCGCGTTTTCCGCAGGTGCGGCCTACACGTATCAACGTTATGCGGTGCCCGACGGCGGCATCGCGGGCATCCGCAATTTCGGCGCGGGACTGGACTATCGCTTCGACAAGCTCGGCATCGACTTTCTGTACACGAACACGAAGAACACCGCCAACGATGCAACGATCAACGTGTATCAGATCGGCGCGCGTTATCAGGCGACGTCAGCGTTTTCGTTCGGCGGTTCGTACCAGTTGATGAAGGGCAACGCGGCGCTATCGAGCGACAAGGCGCATCAGTTCACTGCGGGCGCGCGTTACGCGCTCTCGAAGACGACCGTGACTTATGTGGAGATCGTCTATCAGAAAGCCTCCGGCGACGATGATCCGCACGCATGGATCATGGCGGTGCCGAAGGCTTCCAGTAACGACAAGCAATTGCTCGCGCGCGTGGGTCTGCTCAAGCGCTTCTAAAAGCTCAATCGAAATACTTCAGTGAAGTACGGCCATACTGATTATTCCCTTCGACGAGCGTCATCATCATGCGGATGAAGGTCGCCCGTTCCTTGGGATCAAGCGGAGAAAGAAACTTGACCTGCGCCTCGCGCATGCTCGCGTACATCTCCTTCATGGTCTTGCGGCCGCACGCAGTGATGTTCGCAATCTTCAGACGACCGTCGGTCGGACTTGGTTCGCGCTTGACGAGGCCGCGTTCTTCGAGACGGCGCAGCACATCGGCCATCGTCGTGCGATCAACGCCGACTTCCGCGCACAGCGATGTCTGGTCGAGGTTGGGGCGCTCGCTCAGCGTGGTCAGCAAGCCGTACTGAACGGGCGTGATGGCGAAGTCCTTGCAGCTTTCGAAGAACAGCGCGATATGGATCTGATTCAGGCGGCGGATGAGAAAACCCGGGCGCTGCCAGAGATGCCCCGTTTCGATGGCGCCTTCCGTGTGGCCGGCGGCTTTCATGTTTCCGGCCTTGTCGGCGACTGTGCTCATTGTGCGGTCCAGAAATGAAGGTTGATTCAAAGGAGTTTAACGTCGTTGCAGGGTCGTGTCACAAGGATGACCCCGCGCCAGCGCGCATTTAGGGCATCTACCGATGCGATACGCGCGCAAACTTTCTTGTACTCGGGATTTTTTCCGGATAAAATCTTAACTGTCAGCGTACTGATGAATGTCTGACGCTGCATGAGAGGCCGTCGCACCGGTGGTCAGTAACATCGAAACAAGTGAAGCAAAACACGCATAAAAGCGATGCTGTGAACAGCATGCGGTTTTCAAAAGCACGCGCTGTAGCCATTCTATTAGTGTACTGATGAATAAGGACGGGACCGCTTGCCGCAGACCGCAACCCCTACAGAGTTTGGAGCCAACCCATGAGTTCTACCCCGGTACAGACGGAATCCGCCGCACGCGGACGGTCCATGTCGATGCAGGACATCAAGACCCTGATGCTCGCTTCCCTGGGCGGCGCGCTCGAGTATTACGACTTCATCGTCGCGGTGTTCTTCACGAAGCTGCTCGCGACGGTGCTCTTTCCGCCGCAAACCCCCGAGTGGCTCGCGCAGCTCGAAGTGTTCTGCATCTTCGCGGCGGGGTATCTCGTGCGGCCGATCGGCGGGATTTTCTTCGCGCACTTCGGCGATCGCATCGGACACAAGAAGATGTTCGCCCTGAGTCTCTTTTTGATGGGCGCGCCGACCTTGCTGATCGGCTTGCTGCCGAGTTATGCGCCGCTCGGCATCGTCGCGCCGCTCTTGTTTTTGCTGTGCTGTGTGTTGCAGGGTCTGTCGGACGGCGGCGAAGTGCCGGGCGCGTGGATCTTTTGCGCGGAACACGTACGGCGTGATCGCGTGGGGCTTGCGTGCGGCCTGCTGATGTCGGGTCTGTGTGCCGGCATCCTGCTCGGCGCATTGAGCGCCAAGTTCCTGATGGGTAATCTCGATGCCGAAAGCCTCAAGACCTGGGGATGGCGCATGCTGTTCATCGCCGGTGGGGTGTTCGGCCTCATCTCCGTCTATTTGCGCCGCTACCTTCAGGAAACGCCGGTATTCGAAGCACTGTGCGCCAAGCGCGAAGCGGATTCGCGTCTGCCGCTGTCGGTCGTGCTGACGCAGCACCGCAAGGCTGTGATTTTCGGCCTGCTCGCGACGTGGGTGTTCTCCGGCATCTTCGTGATGTACTTCCTCTACACGCCGACGTTTCTGCAAACGCAGTTCCACTTCGCGCCGAAGGATGTCTTCACCAATAACTTGTGGTCCATCTTCGGTCTGATTCTCGGCAGCACGTTCGCGGGCTGGGCGGCGGACAAGATCGGCGGCGGCCGCGCTTATGCAATCGGCAGTATCGCGATGCTGGTGGTGACGGTGTCGTTCTATTCGGCGCTCGGCACGAACAACGGCATGGTGTGGCCAATGTATATCGCGGGGAGGGGGGGGCCTGATCGGCACGATCACGCTCGGGTCGTACATCATTGTGAAGAGCTTTCCGGCCGAAGTGCGCTTCACCGGCTTTGCGCTGTCGTATAACGTGGCCTATGCGGTGTTCGGCGGCACGGCGCCGGCCATCGCGTCGTTCCTCGTCGGCAAGCAGGGCATCACGATGGCGCCGATGTGGTACGTCGCCGCGCTCTGCGTGCTCGGCTTGCTGATCGGTCTTGTGTGGAAAGCGCCGAATCATGGCGATCTCGCGGTTCATCACTGACGCGCGCGCATCGACGAGATGAATAGCGAAGACTTCGATGTGCTCACACAATGCGCGCGCTGGATCGACGAAGAGTGGCGCGCGCTGCTCGTGACGGTCATGAAGACATGGGATCGTCGCCGCGTCCCGAAGGCGCGATGCTCTGCATTCGCGAAGACGGACGCGTGACGGGTTCCGTATCGGGCGGATGCATCGAGGACGATCTGATTCATCGCGTGCGCGAATCGGGCGTGCGCATCGAATTGCCCGAGATGGTCGAATACAGGATCAGTGCGGCCGAAGCGCACCGCTTCGGCCTGCCGTGCGGCGGAACGATCCGCCTCGTGCTCGAACCCGTTTCGTGACGAAGCCGCATCCACGAACTGCTGGATGCCGTGATGCAGCGTAAGCTCGTCGCGCGCACGCTCGACATGCGCACCGGCCACACGGAAGTCAGCGCCGCGCCCGCGATCGACGGTGTGCAGTTCACCGGCGATACGTTGACGACCGTGCATGGTCTGCGTTACCGCATACTCGTGATCGGCGCGGGGCAGTTGTCGCGTTACTTCTGCGAGATCGCGCTCGGCCTAGATTATCAGGTGACCGTCTGCGATCCGCGCGAGGATTACGCGGACCCGTGGTGCGTGCGCGGCACGATGCTCACGCGCGACATGCCCGACGATGTCGTATCTGCGATGCGTCTGGACAGCCGCGCGGCCGTCATTGCATTGACGCACGATCCGAAGCTCGACGATCTCGCGTTGATGGAAGTGCTGCGCACGCCCGCGTTCTATGTCGGCGCGCTCGGCTCGCGCAAGAACAATGCGGCGCGGCGCAAGCGGCTGCTCGAATTCGATCTCACCGCAAAGGAGATTGCGCGCTTGCGCGGTCCGGCGGGTCTTTATATCGGCAGCAAAACGCCGGCGGAAATCGCCATTTCCATTCTCGCGGAGATCACGGCGGCAAAGAATGGCGTGGATCTGAGCACGCTGCCCGGTATCGAGGATGCGAAGCATCGCGAGTACCTTGCATCATCGTGTGTGCGATGACGGTATTGAACATGCGCTGTTATTCTTCGGCATAAAACAATTCAGGCGCAATCGATGGACAGCATTCGCAACGCCGATGTGGCGACCGACCGGTCATGGTCTCTTTACCTCACGCAGGCGTTTGTCAGCGTCGCCTTTTCGGCGACGGGACCGGTCGCCATCATCATGACGGCGGCGCGCGAAGCGGGTCTGTCCGTGCAGCAAACCTCCTCGTGGCTATTCGCGGCGCTCGCGGTCAACGGGTTCGCGAGCATCCTCATCAGCTGGAAGACGCGGCAGCCGCTGCTCTTCCTCTTCACGATTCCCGGCACCGTGCTCGTCGCACCGGTCATTGCGCAATACGGCTTCGGCGCGGCCGTCGGCGCTTATATGGTCTGTGCGCTATTGCTCGTCGTGCTCGGTGTAACGGGGCTCGTGTCCCTGCTGGATCGCTGGGTGCCGATGCCCGTCGTCATGGCGATGATCGCCGGCCTGTTCGTGAAGTAGTCGTCGACATCTTCCACGCAAGCGCGGGTGCGCAAGTCGTTCGCGTGCTGCGTGACCATAAGCGCATGAGCCGCAAGCAGGCGTGGTCCGAAGCCATCGAACTGTTCAGGCAGGTGGGCATCGTCAATCCGGAGGCCAGAGCGCACGCCTACCCGCATGAGATGTCGGGCCGCATGGCGCAACGCATGGTCATCGCGATGGCGCTGATCGCGCAGCCAAAGATCCTCCTCGCCGACGATGCCACGCTCGGCCTCGATGCGACGATCCAGCTTCAGGTTCTCGACCTGATGGCACAAAAGGGCAAGGACCTGGGTCTGGGCGTCGTGCTCATCACCCACGACCTGGGTATCGTCGCGAATTACTGCGACCGCGTCGCCATCATGAAAGGGGGCAAGCTGATCGAATTCGCGGAGGTCGAGGATTTCGTGAGGAAGCCGGAACGGGAGTACAGCCGCGAGTTGCTCGATGCAAACCCTGCCACGGCCATCGTTCCGAAACCCCCGCTGCTGGAAGTAAAGAACCTCGTCAAGACGTTCAAGAGTGATCGCACGCATGCGGTGGTCCGCGCCATCGATGACGTCTCGTTCAAGATCGCGAGAGGCGAGATGCTCGCGCTCGTCGGCGAAAGCGGCTCGGGAAAAACCACGACGGGTCAGTGCCTCCTCAGGCTGCTCGACTCCGATTCCGGCACCATTCGCTTCGATGGGAAGAGCACACGGACCATGAGCCATGCGGAGTTTCGAAGCGTCCGGCGGCACATGCAGATGGTGTTTCAGGAACCGTATGTGTCGCTCAATCCGCGTTGGCGCACAGGTTACCTGATCGCGGAGCCCTTTGCCCTGTTGCCGAAGATGACGCGCGCGGATCGCCAGAAGCGCATTCTCGAACTGCTGCAACTCGTGGGCGTCTCGGCGCGCCGAGTGGGGGCGTATCCGCACGAGTTGACGGCGGGCGAGCAAAAGCGCGTGGGTATTGCACGGACTTTGGCGGCCAAGCTGGATTTCGTCGTGTTCGACGAGTGCACGACCGCGCTGGATATTCGGGTGCGGGCGCAGATCATCGACCTCATCCGGAATTTGCAGGCCGAGATGGGGTTGCCAGCACTCTTCATCACGCACGATCTGAACTCCGTGCGCTTGCTCACTATGTCGCAGTCATGCAGCACGGAAAAATCGTCGAGACGGGCGAGACTGAAGCGATCTTCGCATCTCCGGTGCAGGCTTACACGCGCAAGCTGTTGCAGGCCGAATTGTCGATCGAATGCAAACCGCGAGCCGCCGCGCTCGACGAGCCGCCGCGCTCGATACCGTCGGAGCGAGATCATGAGCCGGGAAAAGGTGCTGGTCACGGGCGCGACCGGTCTGGTCGGCAACGCGGTGGCGCGCGCGTTGTTGAACCGAGGGGATGAGGTCATCGCCATCGACCGGTTGACGGGATCGATCGAAGGGGTTGACGTGACGATGTGCGATCTCAACGACATCCACCAGTTGCATGCCGTGACGGGTCGCGGTCTGACTGGGGTGGTGCATTGCGGCGCGTTTTCCGGTCCAATGGTCGCGCGCGACAACCCGTACGCGATGGTGCAGGTCAATATCGTCGGGACCGCGAATGTGCTCGACCGCGCAAGAATCTATCAGGCCCGTCGCTTCGTGTTCTGTTCCTCGACGAGCGCATACGGGCATACGAAGCGCGGACCGGTGCAAGAGGAAACGTACATGGCGCCCGAAAGCCTTTATGGCGCGAGCATCCGCCTCTCGTGGGTCTATGGGCCGCGCCGCACGACCGATTGCGTCATTCGCGACATGCTCACGCATGCACGAGCAGGCCGGCCGATGCGGCTACCGTTCGGCGCGGATTTTTTTCGTCAGTTCATCCACGTCGACGATGCCGGGGCCGCGCTGTTGAAAGCGTTCGACGCTCCGGAATTGCCGCGACGAATCTACAATGCGACGGGTGGAACGCGGGTCACGCTTCAGGATATCGCGGCCATCGTGAAGGACATTTATCCGATGGCTGACATCGAACTCGCGAAAGGCCCCGATCCGTTGGACGAGTTTCAGGAAGCGTTCGATATCTCGGCGGCGCACCGCGACTTGCACTTTGTCCCGCAGATCGGCCTTGCCGAAGGCATCCGCAATTACGCGCGATGGCTCGAAGAAACGCATAAAAACTGAGGAACACGCACATGGAATCATTTTCGCTCAAGGGCAAATCGGCGCTCGTGACGGGCGGCAATACGGGCATCGGGCGCGCCATCGTGGAGCTATTCGCCGCACACGAAGCCCGGCTGCTGATCTCGCAGTTCAAGGATGACGAACGCACCGCGGCCTTCGCCGCCGAGCTGGAGGCACGCGGTGCGGATGTGAACGTCGTCGAATGCGACGTCGCCGACGAACACTCCGTCGCGCGAATGGGGGATTGGACGCGCCGCTCCTTCGGGCAGGTCGACATCCTGGTGAACGGAGCGGGCATCTGCAGCGAGATCCCCTTCAGCAAGCTGTCCGTCTCGGACTGGGACCAGACGATAGCGGTCAACCTGCGCGGGGCGTTCCTGGTCACGCGTCAGTTCTTCGACGCCATGAAAGAGCGCCGGTATGGGCGGATCATCAACATCGCGTCTCAACTTGCCTACAAGGGAACGATCGACGCCGCGCACTATTGCGCGTCGAAGGCGGGACTCGTCGGTCTTACGCGGGCGCTTTCCTATGAAGGCGCGCCCTTCGGCGTCACCGTCAACGCCATCGCGCCGGGCCCTGTCGAGACGGCCATGCTCGCGGGCTTCACCGACGAATGGCGCGCGATGAAGTTCGGGCAACTCCCGGCGGGCCACTTCGGACAAGTCGATGAAATCGCGCCGACCGCGTTGTTGCTGGCCTCCGAACAGGGCGGCGCTTTCTACATGGGTCAGACGCTGTCGCCCAACGGCGGCGACGTCATGCTCTAACGGATGCGGAGACTGCATGAATAACGAACGATCAACACCAGCACGGGATTTCGAAGGGTATGGCGCTCATCCCTCTCACGCCAACTGGCCCAACGGGGCGCGGATCGCCATCAACCTCGTCATGAACTACGAGGAGGGGTCCGAACCGGCGATCGAACATGGCGAAAGGCACAGCGAGACGTGGTTCACGGAATCGCATGGCCTGAACTCGGGCGTGATCGGGCGCGATCTGGCGGCCGAAGGGCTGTTTGAGTACGGCAGCAGAGTCGGCTTCTGGCGGCTCATGCGTATAATTCAGGAGCGCGACTTGCCGGCCACCGTCTATGCGTGCGCATTGGCGCTGGAGCGCAATCCTGCGGCTGCGGCGGCGATTCGCGACTCCGGTTTCGATGTCTGCAGTCATGGCTGGCGATGGGTCCAGCACTATCTGCTTTCGCCGGAAGAGGAGCGCAGGCATATCCGGATGGCGGTCGAGTCACTCACGCGAACGATGGGTCGCGCGCCGGAAGGATGGTATTGGCGGTACTTGCCATCGGTGAACACCCGGCATCTGCTGGTCGAACACGGCGGGTTCCTGTACGACTCCGATTACTACGGCGACGAGCTTCCGTTCTGGACCAAGGTAGGCGACACACCGCATCTGGTCATTCCGTATTCGCTTACGACCAATGACGGGCAGTACGCGAGCGCTACAGGCACGTCGCAACAGTGGTTCGAGTTCGTGAAGGATTCGTTCGACACGCTGTACAAGGAAGGCGCGACAACACCGAAGATGTTTATCTACGCCTCATCGGGCATCCGGCGCGGGCCGCCGGTCTCGAACGGTTCCTGGACTATGTCAAGGATCACGAGGGGGGTCTGGTTCACACGGCGAATCGATATTGCTCGCCATTGGATAAAAGCGCATTCTTACCCAGGTACGTGACAGGTTTGAACGCCGTGCGTGAAAGCCCCTCACGCCGGCAACTTCGAGGCGCCTCGCGCGTCCAGATAGACTTCCGGATATGCCCAAGACTTCAGTCCTTCCTCTCGTCAAGGATCCGCTGTCGACCGACAGCACGAGCGATGAGATTTACGAGCGCATCTATCTCGCCATTCTGGAGCACCGTCTGACACCCGGAACCAAGCTGGCCGAAGAGCGCCTTGCGTCGATTTTCAAGGCCAGTCGCGCACGCGTGCGGGAAGCGCTGAGCAAACTGGCCTACGAACAGATCGTCGAGGTGTTTCCGAAGAAAGGCTGGTTCGTCGCCAAGCCGTCAGTGGAGCAGGCCCGCGATGTGTTCGAGGCGCGAGCCGGCCGTCATGCGCCGTCTCGCCAATAACATGACCGAGGAAAGACAGGCGGCGTTGCACGAGCACTTGGTCAAGGAGATGGATGCACGCAAGGTCGATGACAAGCGCGCCATCATTCGTCTGTCCGGTGAGTTTCATAACCTTGCCGCCGCGCTCGCCGGGAATTCGTCATTTACGCGCAACTTGCGTGAGCTTTCCACGCTGACCTGTCTGGTCATTCTCTTGTATAACGCGCCGATCGTTTCGAGTTGTCGAGCGGATGAACATGAGCGCATCGTGGCGGCGTTGGACAAAAGCGATGGCGAAACGGCGGCGCAACTCATGCTCGAGCATCTTGACCACATCGAAAGTTCATTGGGTCTCGATTCGACGGAAGGCGAAGCGGACCTCGAAGAGATTTTCCAGCGTTAGTCACGTGAGTCACGCACCGATCTGCGCAATCGCGATGCGCGCGGCCTTTCGCACTTCGGGATCGCCGTCCTGCAGCGCGGCTTCGAGCACCAGCAACGCGCCGATGTCGTGGAACTCGCCCAGCGCGAGCGCCGCTTCCTTGCGCACGTTGCTGATCGGATACGTCAGCAATTCCGCGACAGCGTGCGTGCTCGCGGCATCGGCCAAACGGCCCAGCACGCGCGCCGACTGCAGCGTCACCTGCCAGTAATCGTCCGCTAACGCAGATTCGAGCGCGGTGCGTGCTGATGCGAGACGCAGCTTGCCGAGCGTGGCGGCCGCTTCCTCGCGCACGCGCCATGCATCGTCGTGAAGTGCGTTTGTCAACGTATCGATAACCGTATCATCGGTTGCGAAGCCCAATGCGCCGATGGCGGCATGCCGCACGTCTTCGGATGCATCATTGCGCGCAAGCGATGCCAGTGCGTCAAGCGCGTTAGTATGCCGAAGCCAGCCCAGTACGCCGACGGCTTCGCGCCGCACATTCGCCGATGCATCCGATAGTGCGTGTTTTGCAGGCTCCGCCGCCGCTGCGATCCGCAATTCCCGCACGCCGCGCAACAAGGCGGCGCGCGAGAACGAATCGGCATCGGTGAGATGATTCAACACGCGTGCGCCAGCCGTGGCGTCTTTCAATGCCGAGAGACTGTCTGCTGCGGCCTCGCGCGTATCCAAATCCGCGTGCGCGTCCTTGATGGTCTCGCACAACGCATCCACGACCTCCGCCGTTTCCCACGCGCCGAGCCGCTGCGCAGCGGTGCGCCGCACGTCGGTGTCGGCATCGTGACGAAGCAGGTGAATCAGCGCGGGCAGCCACGCTTCGTCTTCGAGTTCGGCCGCCTCGATGATCGCGAGACGGCGCACGGCGGCTTCTGCATGGGCGAGACGCGCGGCGAGGGCGGCGTCGTCAGTATCGATGAGCGAGTCGAAAAACGGGCTGGCAGTCGTCATGAGGCGGTGTGTATCGGGCGATTGAAACGCACGTTCGCCGATGCGTGATCGTCGACGCTCGGCGTCGAAAATGTAGGATGACGAAGCAATGCGAGGCACCGCCGCTTCAGCGCGATGAATTCCGGCTCCGTCACGAGATCGCGTGTATCGCCACGCTCGCGCGGACGCGCGAACGGCACGTGCAAGGATTCGAGCACCGTGCCGGGACTCGTGCTCATCACGAGAATGCGATCGGCGAGAAACAGCGCTTCGTCGATATCGTGCGTAACGAAAATCACGGTCGGCTTGTGTTCGCTCCAGATGTCGAGCAGCAGAGCTTGCATCATGGCGCGCGTTTGTGCATCGAGCGCGCCGAAGGGCTCGTCCATCAGCAGGATGCGCGGTGCATTGAGTATGGCGCGCGCAATCTTGGCGCGCTGCTGCGTGCCACCCGACAATTGCGCGGGATAGCGCTCCGCAAATGCGCCGAGGCCGACACGTTCGAGCAACGCCCGCGCTTGCCGATGCCGCTCGCGCTTGCTCACGCCCCGCATCTTCAGACCGAACGCGACGTTGTCGAGCGTCTTGTGCCACGGCAGCAGCGTGTGCGGCTGAAATACCATACCGCGTTCGGGATGCGGTCCGTTGATATGCACGCCGTCGAGCGTCGCATGCCCCGCGCTGGTCGCGACATGCCCCGCAAGCGCCGAAAGCAACGTGGACCTGCCGCAGCCGGACGGACTGAGTATGCAGACGAACTCGCCCGCTTCAATGACCGCGTTGACGTCGCGTACTGCCGTGAACGCATGCGGACCTTCACCCAGTTTGATGGCAACGTGTTCGAGTCTCACGCGGCCCGCGGCGTGTGGTGTTGGGTTATCGTGAGGGAGTCCTCGGCGGCTCCCGTTTGCGAGCCACGGCGTCAGACGGCGGCCGGCCACGCGCACGAGCGCGCTGCTGCCCATGCCGAGCAACCCGATCAGCAACATGCCAATGACCACTTGCGGATATTGCTGTACCGTGTACGACTGCCACGTGTAATAGCCGATGCCGAACTGCCCCGAGATCATCTCCGCCGTGACCAGACAGAACCACGACGTGCCCATGCCGCCGTCACGATCGCGGGCAGCGAGCCCGGCAGCACGACTTCCCGAAGGACCGTGAAGCGGCCCACGCCCAGGCTCTTTGCCGACGATACGAGCCGCGCCTCCACGCCTTCGACGCCGTGTATCGTGCTGAGCAGAACGGGGAAGAACGCGCCGGTGAAGGTGATGAAGATCATCGACATCTCGGACGAGGGAAACATCAAGATAGCGAGCGGAATCCACGCAACGGCGGGGATCGGGCGCAACATTTCCAGCGGCGTGAGCAACGCAAGCCGCGCGAGCTGCGATCGTCCGATCAAGACCCCGAGCGCGATAGCGCTCGCCGCCGCGACACCATAGCCCGTCGCAATGCGCCGCACGCTGCTGAGCAGGTCCGCGAAGAGCTTGGGCGAGTGCGTCAGATCGACGATGGCCGCGAGCGTATCGGCGGGCGTCGGCACGTTCTCGAACGTTACGAAGCCGAGATTCCAGCGATGTGTCGTCGCCAAATGCCAGAGCAGCAGCGTGAGCGTAAGCGATGCCCACTGCACGCCGGCGCGGGCCCCGCGCTCGCGCAGGAAAGAAGCGGAAGAAACGAGCGTCGCCATATGCAGCCTCAACGATTCGCGAGTGCGGTAGGCTGGCGTGCGGCGGCAAAGTCGAGCACCTGTCCGCCGTGCTGCGTGACCCACGCCTGCGCACGATCCTTCAGCAAAAACGCGTTCAGTTGACCATCGCTGTTCCTGGCAAACCACGCCTGATTGCCCAGCAGCTTGATACCGCTTTCGCGATCCTGCGCATAGAACGCGCGCACTTGCTTGCCTTGGCTTTCGAGCTTGCCGATTTGCTGCACGGCTTTTTCCGGCGACACATAACTGCGCACCTTTTGCTCGCCGCGCACCCAGATTTGCGCGACGCGATCGGTCTTCGCAATCGGCTTGCCCGTGAGCGCATCATTGGCGACGAGCGGCGTTTGCGCATAATTTCGCAATGCCGCGTCGTAGTCGAGATGCTCAGCCCTGAATGCCGCACGCAGATAGCAGTCGTCGATGAACGCGTTTGCGTTGAGATCGCCGTCGGCGCGCTTGAGCAACTTGAGCGTATCGAACGATGTCTGCACGGCCTTGCGATATTCCGGCTTCCATGTGAGATCGCGCGTTTGCAAACCGAGCGGACTGTGGAACAGATAATCGACTTCCGGCTCGATGCCCGTCACCCTCGCAATCAGCTCGCTGTACTTTTCGGGCTCGGCCGTGAGCAACCGATTCGCTTCGATCACCGCACGCAGATACGCGATCACCACTTCCGGATACTTCTGCGCGTAATCCTTCTCCACGAGCGTGCCGTGCAGCGTGGGCGCATCGGCCTGCGAGCTGTCATAGATCTTGCGCGCGAAGCCACGATACGGGAACAGTTCGGCGAAGGGCACGAAGTCCGCATGCGCATCGATCTTGTGCGTCTGCAACGCGGGCCCGGCCACTTCGGGCGATTGCGTGACGATGTTCACATCGCGTTCAGGATCCCAGCCTTGCGCCGCGATCGCCCGCAACAACATGCCATGCGATGTCGATGCGAACGGCACGGAAATCGTCTTGCCCTCCAGATCGGCGATGGATTGCAACGGCGAATCCGCCGGCACGACGATGCCATTGCCATTGCCATTGCCATTGCCGCTGCCGCTGCCGCTGCCGCTGCCGCGCACACTGCCCGACAGTACGCTGATGAAGATGCTGCGCTTGCCCGCTTTCTGATTCGCACCGCCGTTGAGCACGCCGGGGAAATCGGCCATCGAACCGAAATCGAGCTTGCCCGCGACCATCTCGTTGGTGATGGGCGCGCCGCTCGTGAAGTTCTTCCACTGGATGTCGTATTGCGCGTCCTTGTACTTGCCGTCTCATGCGCCCCCATGCATCCTTCTTCAGATGCGCATGGCAGAACCATTCGTCATCGTTGCGCTCGGGAAAGTCCACGCGATGGTGATAAAACCCCCACCGGCTTTCCGTGCGATAAAGCGATGCACGCGCGGCCATTTTCGCGCAATCGAGAATGGCGGCGACTTCGGCCGCGCGCATGAGTTCGTGCGCATCGGCGGCGCGCAACTGCGCCATGTCTTCGCGGATTTCTTCAAAACGCTGCAAGCCGATCTCCATGCGCCGGGTAGCCTTCGGCGGCTGAAGATAGTCGTTGACGAAGCGGCGCAGCTTGTATTCGACCTGCGCGGGCGGCAGACCGCGAGCATGTTCGAGCGGAGCGAAAATGCGCGCGCGTTCCGCATCGACTTGCGCTTGATCGAGCGCAGGCAGATCGCGGCCCTCGATATGCGCAACGGCGTCCTCGCCCGCGAACCAGCCATACGTGAACGCGCCGAGCATGTAGTTGTGCGGCACGGCGGCCATGTTGCCCGCCGCGTATAGCCCTTGCACGGAGATGCGCGCGTGTTCATCGACCCATATGCCCGATGCGCTGTGTCCGCTGCACAAGCCGATCTCGTAGATATGTATCTCGATCATCCGCGTGCGGTAGTCGTTGCCGCGCCGCGCATGAAAACGTCCGCGGCTCGGACGTTCGTTCGAGTGCAGAATCGTTTCGATCGTTTGAATGGTTTCTTCGGCGAGGTGATCGAGCTTGAGAAAGACCGGGCCGTTGCCGCTCTGGAGTTCCTGATAGGACTCCCACATCATCTGCCCACTCCAGTAATCGCATTCGATGAAACGCTCGCCCTTGCCGTTCGCGGTATAGCCGCCAAGCGGCCCCGTCACATAGGCGCAGGCCGGACCGTTGTAGTCCTTGATCAGCGGATTGATCTGGAAGCACTCGAGATTGGCGCGCTCCGCGCCCGCGTGATACGCCATTGCGTAACCATCGCCGGCGTTGGTCGGATTCTCGTAGGTGCCTGCCCATTAGATAGCCCGATGCGGGCAGACCCAATCGACCGGCCGCGCCGCAGCAAAGAATCACGGCCTTCGCGCGAATCACGTAGAAGTCCGCACTTCGGCAATCGAAACCCATCACGCCCGCGATCTCACCGTCAGCGCCGGTCAGAAGGCGCGGCGCGACGACGCGATTCGTGATCTCCACGCGGGCCCGCTTCAACTGACGATAGAGCACCTTCTTGACGTCGTGGCCTTCGGGCATCGGCAAGACATACGCGTCCATGTGATGCACCTTGCGCACGGCGTAGTCGCCGGTGGGATCCTTTTCGAACTTCACGCCCCAGCGATCCAGTTCTTCGATGGTCTTGAAACTATGCTTCGCGTACGCATAGACGGTGGCCTGATTGACGATGCCGTCGTTCGCCACGGTGATTTCCTTCACGTACTGCTCGGGCGTCGCGTGGCCGGGAATGATGGCGTTGTTCAGGCCGTCCATGCCCATCGAAATGGCGCCGCTGCGTTTGACGTGCGCTTTATCGATAAGCAGCACGCGCAGGGCGGGATTGCGCTGCTTCGCCTTGATGGCGGCCATCGGGCCGTCAGTGCCGCCGCCGACCACGACGATGTCGTATTCGAGTTCGTGTGTCTGCATGCTCGTGAGGACGTGACGCCACAGCGAGCGGGATTGCATCGGCTGTCCGGCGTATCTTGTTACGACAAATTAGGACCAGATTGTATGAGCCGATGCGAAGGCGGGGAATCAATCGTTTCTGCTTTGCTTTTGCGTGCGCCGAATAACGACGCGAAGACACCGACGCGCAATCGATACGCAAGCGGTACTGGAATGTGTCGCCACGAAAATAGAGGTACTCGAAGTCCACGGGCTGTCCATCGGCGTCGTGCGTAGACGCTCGATGCGCAACAGCGGTTCGCTCGCGCCGATGGCCAGCGCACGCGCGATTCCGGGCTTGGCCGCGACGGCATCGATGGCAAGATCCGCGCCGCCCAGCGGCAAGGCGCAGTCGTTTTCGAGAATCAGGAAGATGTCGCGCGTGACGAGATCTGCGCGTTCGAGTTTGCGGCCGAGCGGCTCGGGCAAATACGTTATTTCATACGATACCGCCGAGCGGTTGAGCTGGCGCACGCGATGAATCTCGGCAACCTGCGTTCGTGCGAGCAGCGCCAGGCGCGCGGAGACATCGGCGGGCGCGGGCACGAAGCGAAACTTCACGACACGATTGATGATCTTGTGGCCGCTGCACGACATCGCTTCGGCAAACCCCTGCAAGGACGTGATGTTCTGAAACGCCTTCGGCTGCGAAACGAACGAGCCTTTGCCGTGAACCTTGAAGACGAGTCCTTCCTTCTGCAGATCGCCGAGCGCCTGACGAATCGTGATGCGGCTGACATCGAACATCGCATGCAACTCGCTCTCGGAGGGCATGCGGCTGTGCGGTGGTGGCCATCGAGGATACCCGCGCGCAGCGTTTCCTTGATCTGGGTGTAGAGCGGAACGTAGGAGTCGGGGGGAAACGGAGGCGGGGCGGCGTCATGAAGGGCTGCGTGTCGTGTGCCGACGAAAGGTCGCGCGTGGTGTGAGTCCTGCGGATTATAGCCAGATGCCGCGCACGCATCCTTCCCCCCATGACGAAGCCCATCGATACGTCCGGCGTTCCGGGTAATCCAGAAGTCTCTCGATCAAATCTCATTGCGTGGAACTGGCTGTAGCCTTCACGCGGCGGCCGTGTTTCCAGAAGGCGGTCCCGTCGATAGCATGCGATTCCTATTCGGCAGCGCAATTCGCACGACACGCCCCAACGCAAACATCAACGAACTGAACCGGTGTGGAACCGGTAAGGAGACACCCTTCGTGAAGTACGCAAAACACTGTGCCGCGACCTCGATCGCGCTCCTGCTACCGATGCTCGGCCACGCGCAAAGCAGCGTGTCGCTATACGGCGTGATCGATGCCGGACTGATCTACGTCAACAACGTCAACGGCGCGCATCAGTTCGCCACGCAGGCGGGCTGGTATCAGGGCAATCGTTGGGGGATGTTCGGCACCGAAGACCTGGGCGGCGGCTATCAGGCGATCTTCAGGCTCGAAAGCGGCTTCTCGGTGCTGACCGGCGCACTCGGGCAAGGCGGCGCGATGTTCGGGCGTCAAGCCTATGTCGGCCTCGCCAGCCCGTATGGCACGCTCACGCTCGGCCGTCAGTACGATTCGATCGTCGATTACGCTGAACCTGCTCGCGCCAACACCGCGCTGCTGATCAACCACCCCGCAGAGTTCGATAACCTTGGCAACGACTATCGCCTGAACAACGCCGTGAAGTATGCGAGCAAGGACATTCACGGCTTCAAGTTCGGCGGCGTCTTTAGTCTGGGCGGCGTAGCGGGCGATTTCGAGCGTAACCGCGCGTATTCCGTGGGCGCTTCGTACAGTCAGGGCCCGCTGTTCGTGGGCGTCGCCTATCTCGATGCGCGCGATCCGAACTTCTCGTACTACGGCAACAACCCGTCGTCGAGCACGACGGCGAGCAATATGTCCGCGTACCGCATTTTCTCGGGCTATGCATCGGCGTGCACGCTGAACACGTTCGCGGCATCGACGAGCTATGCGTTCGGCGATCTGACCGCCGCGGTCACGTACACCACAACGTGCGCTTTCGCGGACTCGGCGCGCTCGGCGGCCTGAACCCTTCGGGCTATGAAGGAACGGCCGCGTTCAACACGGCGGAAATCGCGCTCGGTTACTCGATCACGCCGTCGCTCAAGCTCGGCGCGTCGTATCAGTACATTCACGGCGCGCCCGTGCGCAACGGCGAGGCGGGCAAGGTCACGTATCACGAAGCCGATGTGTCGATCGACTACTTCCTGTCCAAGCGCACCGACGTCTATGCGATGGTCATGGGCCAGCAAGCATCGGGCCGCGATTCGACCGGGCAGAACGCAGTGGCGCAACTGTGGGCGCTGTCGCCCGCATCGACGAACCGGCAGATCGGCACGGTGATCGGGCTGCGCCACAAATTCTGAGCGCGCCGCGTTCCAAGGCGTGAGATTAGCGCGCGCGTTCGTATCGGCGGCGCATGGCTTGCGGCGACATCTGGCTTTAGGATGACAAGCATCGGAGCCTGCGCTTGCGAAACGCGACAGGCACAGGGCAATAACGGAGACACGAAGCATGAAACTGCGCGGACAATACCGCTCGACCATTCTGGCGATGCTGCTGCTCGCCACGCTCATCAACTACATCGACCGCTCGGCGCTGTCGATCGCGATGCCCTTCATCACGCACGACTATCACCTGACGGCGAGTGAAAAAGGTATTATTTTCGGGGCCTTTTCGGTCGGTTACGCCTTGTTAAATTTTCTCGGCGGCTACTTTTCCGACCGCTTCGGCGGACGGCGCGTGCTGAGCTGGTCGATGACCGGCTGGTCCATCGCGTGCGCGCTGACGGCGACCGTTTCCGGCTTCTGGTCGATGCTCACGCTACGCATCGTGTTCGGCATGGGCGAAGGTCCGAACGCCGCGACCGCCAATAAGGTTGTCAACACGTGGTTCCCGATCAACGAGCGCGCATCGGCGGCGGGTATCGGTCAGTCGGGCGGGCCGATCGTCGGCTTTCTGGCGCTCACGTTCGGCTGGCGCGCGGCGTTCATCGTGATGGGCGTGCTCGGCATTTTCTGGGTGATCCTGTGGCGCCGCGTGTCCACGGAACCCCCGCGCAACATCCGCGCATGACTCCTGCGGAACTCGCGCAGATCGAAGCGGGTCAGGAACCGGTTCGGGCTTCGCACGGCGAGAAAGTGTCGATCCGCGAAGTGGTGACCACGCGCTTCGTGCTGACCACTGGCATCTCGCTCTTTTGCTACAACTACATCCTGTTCTTTTTCATCACCTGGTTTCCGAGCTACCTGGTCGATGCGCGCAACATCAGCCTGAAAGACATGAGCCTCGTGAGTTCGCTGCCGTGGATTACCGGCACAATCGGCTACTTTACGGGCGGTTTTATCGTCGATGCCATCTACAAGCGCACCGGACGCCGCATGTTGTCGCGCAAGGTCGTGCTCGTGACGTCGTTTCTGATCGCGGCGGGTTGCGTGGCGCTGACCGGCATCGTCGATGAAGTGTGGACCGCCGTGACCGTGATGACGGTTGCCATCGGGTTCCTGATGCTCGCGGGTCCCGCGTACTGGGCGATCATTCAGGACAGCGTGCCGCGCCATCAGGTGGGCACCGCGAGCGGGTTCATGCACGGTCTGGCGAACTGTTCGGGAATTGTCGGTCCGGCCGTGACGGGGTTTCTGATCCAGAGCACCGGCAGCTTCGTCAGCGCGTTCGTTCTGGCGGGGGTAGTGGGGTTGATCGGTTCGCTGATTCTCGCGGTGTTCGTCAACGCCAAGGAACGTCTGCCGGTCCCGACGCCGGCCTGACGCGCTGCGCGGCATTCAATGTTGATGGCGTATGTCCGCAGCGGGCATACGCCTTTTATCTTTTGCACATCATGAACGACGCTTTGTTTCCTCTGAGCGACGGCATGCAGGCTTTCATCGATACCGCCGCGCGCTTCGCCAGCGCAACCGATGACTGGCCTTCGCGCCGCGCCGCCTTTGCGCGTCAATGCGCGCACTTCACGTCGCCCGCGCCGCGGCCGCTTGTCGTGACGGACCAGCGCATCGGCGGCGCCATGACGCGTTGTTTCGTCCCGGCAGGCGATGCCCCCGCGAACGGCTGGCCGGTGCTCGTGTTCTTTCACGCCGTCGGCTGGACGAACGGCAGCCATACGACGCACGACTGGTTTGCGCACGCACTGCTCGAGCGCATCGATCTGGCCATCGTCGCGGTCGATTACCGGCTTGCGCCCGAAGCCTGTTATCCCGGCGCCGCTCGACGACGGCCTCACCGTCTGGGACGCGCTGGATTCGACCTCGCTGCCGTTCGATACCACCCGCCGCGCGGTGGCCGGCGACAGCGCGGGCGGCACGCTGGCGGCAGCGCTGTGCGTCGCGTTACGCGGGCGCGCAGAGACATCGCCGGCATCGCCGATGGCGCAGGTACTGATCTATCCGGTGCTCACGGCGGATTGCGCGTTTGCATCGATCCGCGAACATGCCGATGCGCCGATGCTCACCGCACGCGGCCTCGCCGATTCCATCGCGCTCTACGCGCCCGACGAACACGCTCGCCGCACGCCTCGCGCGATGCCGCTCGAATGCGCGCGCTTCGACGGCCTTGCGCCCGCGCTCGTCGTCGTGGCGATGCAGGCGTGCTGCGCGATCAGTGCATCGAATATGCAAAGCGGATCAACGATGCGGGCGGCGAGGCGCACGTATGGCGCGCGCACGGCTTGGTGCACGGCGCGATGCGCGCAACGACGCTTGCCGAAGTGAGCGCCTGTTATGACCGCATCGCATCGTTTCTGATCGAACGAAACTTGGCGGCGGCATAAAAAATGGCGCAGTCACACGACTGCGCCATTTTGTTTTTGCGGCTTTTTAGATGCTTACCAGGCGTAGCCTGTACCGAAGCCGATGCCGGTGCCCCAGTAAGGACCGCCCCAGCCGCCGCTGGAGTAACCGCCGTACACGTTGACCGGCGGCGTGTAGTAGTTCGACATCATCTTGGCGTCGGCCGCCTTCTGCGATTCAGCCAGCGCCTGCTTGTCGATGGCGTTATAGCGCTGCATCTGCTGCTCGGGCGTGAGCGTCTGCTGCTGCGGCATCGGCGTATTTGGCAGGCGGCTGTAGATCGGCGAGGGGCCGGGCGGATCCATCGTGCAGCCCGCGATCAGCGCGACGCCGATCAAACACAGCGAAAGCGACGAGCGTTTCCAGTTGAGTGTTGCGGTTTTCATAATTCGACCTCCAGCGGGCCGGACGAAACAAACGGAACTTCAATCATAGCGCGGGATAAATTGAGATACCGGTGCCCGCACTTAGCGCCGCTGATCCGACGCCTGACTCACCCCTTGGGTGATTTCTTTCGAAACGAAAAGTTGCTCAACATCGACCGGGTCGAACTCATAGCGCTGATTGCAGAACTCGCAATGCACTTCGACATGGCCGCGTTCCGCGATCACGCTGTCCACTTCCTCGCGGCCGAGCATCTTCAGCATGCCGCCGACCTTTTCGCGCGAACAGGTGCACTGGAAGCGCGCGGGCGCCGGTTCGAATGCTGCACGTTTTCCTGCCAGAAGAGGCGCTTGAACACCGTCTCCGGCTCTTCTTTCAGCAATTCCTCATTCGAAAGCGTGCTGCCGAGGTGACAAACACGCTGCCAGGTGTCCGCATCGTGCTCACCCGGATGCGGGACGATACCGCCATCGCCGGGCAGCTTTTGCAGCAGCATGCCGACCGCGCGCTTCGTGTCCGCCGCGAGCCACAGACGCGTGTCGAGCTGTTCGGAGTGATGCATGTAATGCTCGAGGACTTCGGCCATCGACGAAAGCGGGCCGTGCTTGCCCGACAGCGGCACGATGCCCTGATACGGCTGCTGGCCGGGCTTCTTGTCGGTGGGGTGCGTGATGACACAGCGGCCGTGGCCGTGGCGATTCAGCAGTTCCGGCAGCGACATTTCGCCGTCGAGCGCGCTTTCCGCGCCTTCGACGAGCTTGGCCGTCGCGCGCAGCGACAGGTTCGAGCTGCACTGCACGACCAGCATCTTGACGGGGCCATCGCCGTAAATCTGCATGATGAGCGTGCCGTCGAACTTTAGATTCGCCGACAGCAGCGCGCACGCGGTCATCATTTTGCCGAGCACGTTGCGCACGGCGGCCGGATATTGACGGCGCGTCAGCACTTCCTGCCACGTGTTGCGCAGCGAAACGATTTCGCCGCGCACGGGCGCCGCGTTGAACATGAATTTTTGCAACTGGTCGTTCACAACTCTTCCTTGGGTGTTGAGGCTCATCGATGTCTTTCGACGATCAGCCAATGCGCTGAAGTTGCGCCTTATAGAATCCGCGCCGGTCGGTGTAGCTCGCCGCCGATGCGCGTATGCGGGCGATATCCGCCTCCGTCACGTGCCGCACGGCTTTCGCGGGCGAGCCGAGAATCACGGAATTGTCCGGAAACTGCTTGCCTTCGGTGACGAGCGTGCCCGCGCCAACCAGACAGTTGCGGCCGATAACCGCGCCATTCAAGACCACCGCCTGAATCCCGACGAGCGAACCGTCGCCGATGGTGCAACCGTGCAGCATCGCCTGATGGCCGATGGTCACGCCCTCGCCAGTCGTCAGCGGAAAGCCGTGGTCGGCATGCAGCACCGCGCCTTCCTGCACGTTGCTGTCCGTGCCGACGACGATCGGTTCGTTATCGCCCCGCAGCGTCGCGCCAAACCAGACGCTCGTGTTTTGTTCGAGCGTCACGCGGCCGATGATGGTCGCGGTATTCGCGAGAAACACGCTTTCGTCGACGGTCGGGGCGTCGTCGCCGAGTTTGTAGATGGCCACGGTGTCTCCTGAGGCTGGATTTGGGATGATGTTCGGAATGAGGCGCGTGGATCGCGGCGCTAAAATGCGCGCCTGGCGTACGCGTCGGCGATTGTTGCAGATGTGTCACCGCGCGCCGGGATTACCATTTTAGCGGTTTGCGGCGCAATCCCGCCACGCAGTCCGTTTTCGAGCCTATTTCGATGCTGAACGCCCCGTTTTCTCCTGATTCCTGCGCGCGCCGCACGGCACTCGATATTCTTCGCCTTCGCGATCCCGCGGAGAAAGCGGCGCGCGCCCGCGCGCTTCACGCCGACGCGGCGCGCATCGATCCGGATGCGCCGCTGAAAGAACCCGGTGATTTGCTGGGCCGTCCGGCGCGTCCTGAACTGGTCGAGCCGTCGTCGCTGAAGCGGCGCAGCATGCAGTCGGATGCGGGGCGCGCGGTGCTGTTGCACGCACTCGTGCACATCGAATTCAACGCGATCAATCTTGCGCTCGATGCTGTCTGGCGTTTTCCGTCGATGCCGCGCACGCTGGAAGCGCGCGGATTGAACGCATCGCCACCGATTCGTAAGCAATGGGATGGACGCTCCCACCCGATGACGGCATCAATGTGCCAGAGTGGAAGTGTCATCGACCACTCAAACCGGAAGGGGCGTCATCATGCAGATTACGACGATTGGCATCGACCTGGAGCCATGGTGAGGTTATTCGGGCACCACCAGACGAAAGGGGCGGCAACAGACAAACCGGACCTACTACCACCGCGCCACATACCACCGCGCCACATACCACCGCGCCACATCTCGACTCTACCGAACGTGAAGAGGAGGCAACGATGAGCAGCGATCCGAACCAGCCCGACATCGCGCAGCCCGCCGAACATAGCGACAACGAAAAGAGCAAGCTGCCGGAGCGCGGCGACGAAGGGCGCAAGCAGGGCCCCAACGACCGGCCCGGAAAGGAATCGGGCGAAGGCGAAACGCCGGTCGGTTGATGCGCGAAAGCGCGATCGGCGACGCGGTGCTAAGGTGAAAGCGGGTATTTTCGATTCATTGGGGAGGAAATCATGTCCCCGATCAAAATCCCGCTGCGCCTCCATCGGCGCCTTCGAAGGACGATCCGAAGCAGAATGCCGCGCCCGATGCCGACAAAGCCGAGCCCGTTCAGCACGAACGGCCGCCGGTCAGAACGGACGACAACTGAGCGTCGCGACCGTCATTCGGCGTAGGGCTTGACGAGTTCCGCGCAGCGCAGCGCAGCGGACTGGAGGCGCGAGTCGTGCCGGTTTCGGTAGCGCGCGTTTCGACGCATCGGAAGACGCTGTTGTTCTTTTGCAGGATGTACGTGTCTTCGGGCAAGCCCGTGCTGCGCGCGGCCACGCTTGTCACGGCGACGATGCCGTAGCCGTTCTGGATGAGATCGAAGAGCGTGGTTTCGCGGGACGCCATTGCGCGTGCGCGAAAGGTGAAGTCGCAGCGGCGATGAAAAACAAAACAGGCGCGATGCGGCTTGGCTTCATAAGCGACGAGTCTCCGCGTGATGAACGTTGAGGGCGGTTAGATGATGCCACCGGCAACTTGTTCACGTTAAGTGTCGCCATCGAGACAGGATCGGCCAAAAAAAATGGTTTCGCACGCCGCGAGGCCGAATACCAACCTACCCATTGAAGGCTTCCTCTGCGCGAGCAAGCTAGAAGGAAGCGGGTTCAAGATACTGTGCAGCGCGCGTATCGACTACGCGTTTTGTCCTAAAAAGCGAAACGCCTCGTGAGCCAGGGGCCGACGAGGCGTTCAAAATGCGTGGCGGAGGCGGTGAGATTCGAACTCACGGAAGGATCACTCCTTCACCGGTTTTCAAGACCGGTGCCTTAAACCACTCGGCCACACCTCCAGAAGGCGCGTATTGTAGCGCAACTCATCGGCGGCGGGCAGCCGTCATCCTTCGAGCGTTTTCGTTGCTTTCAAAGCCGGAAAGAGCAGCATCCACAAAAGCGCAACGACGATCGTGCCGATGCCGCCGATCAGCACCGCCGGCACCGTGCCGAACAGTCCCGCCGTCATGCCGGATTCGAATTCGCCGAGCTGATTCGATGTGCCGATACACAGCGAATTGATCGCGCCGACGCGGCCGCGCATTTCATCGGGCGTCTGCAACTGCACGAGCGACATGCGCACGACGACGCTGATCACATCCGATGCCCCGAGCGCCGCGAGCGCAATCAGCGACACGACGATATTGTGCGACAGCCCGAATACGATCGTCGTGATACCGAACGCGATCACGCCGCCGAAAAGCGCCGTGCCCGCGCGTTTGCGCAGCGGAAAATGCGCGAGAAAGATCGATCCGCTCAGCGCGCCGATGGCCGGTGCCGCACGCAGTAACCCGAGTCCCCACGACCCGGTGTGCAGAATATCGCGCGCGAAAATGGGCAACAGCGCCGTCGCGCCGCCGAGCAGCACGGCGAACAGATCGAGCGACAACGCGCCCAAAATAACCGGCTTGCTCTTGATGAATGCGATGCCTGAGAACAGCGCCTCGAACGAAAGCGGCGCGCGCATGCGCACGGCTTCATCGATCTTGATCGCGGCGACCGCGAACGACGTCGCCAGAAACGCCACGGCCACCGCGCCATACACCGTCAGCGTGCCGACGCCGTAGAGAATGCCGCCCATCGCCGGACCGAGAATCTGCGCGGTCTGATTCGCGGACGTGGACCACGCGCTCGCATGCTGCAACTGATTGCGCGCGACGAGATTCGGTAAGAGCGCGGCCATTGACGGCGATTCGAACGCGCGCGCCGCACCCGTGATGGCGGCAATCGCATAAATCGGCGCAACGTCGTGCCAGTCGTGCCATACGCCGAGACACAAAAGGATGGCTGCGACGCCCTCGATGCCCTGACAAACAAAGGCAATCGTGCGCCTTTCATATCGATCCGCCACGTGCCCGACGACGAGCGTCAGCACGAACATCGGCAGAAACTGCGCGAGTCCGACGAGGCCGAGCGCGTAGGCGCTGTGCGTGATCGAATAGACCTGCCATCCGATCGCCACCGACATCATTTGAAACGCCACCGACGACAGCATCCGCGCGCTCCAGAAGAGCGCAAACGGGCGATGCCGCATCACGGAGCCGGTCGCCACCGAGGGCGCACTCAACTTTGCGGATCCTTCAAGAACAGCTCCTGGAGATCATTGAGAAAGCGCTGGCCAAGTTCGGTCGGCGCGATGCGCTCGAAATCGCGTGTGATCAGCCCGAGCTTTTCCGCTTCGACGAGCGCGGGTTCGATCGATGACAACGCCAAACCCGTGCGCTCGACAAACGCATGCACCGGAAAGCCTTCGACGAGCCGCAGCGTGTTCAGCATGAACTCGAACGGCAAATCGTGCGGACCGACTTTGCGCTCTTCCTGAATGGGCGAATCGGTCGGCGAAAGCGCCTGATCCATATACGTCGCCGGATGCTTGAAGCGCGCCTGCCGCAAAATTTTCGATGGAAACGACAGCTTCGTATGCGCGCCCGCGCCAATGCCGAGATAGTCGCCGAAGCGCCAGTAATTCAAATTTTGCCGACTTTGCCGATGCGGCTTCGCATACGCGGACACTTCGTATCGGCCATAACCGGCTTCGCGCGTGCGCTCGTGAATCCAGTCCTGCATGTCGGCGGCGGAATCGTCGTCGGGCAGGGCGGGCGGATATTTGGCGAAGAGCGTGTTCGGCTCCATCGTCAGGTGATACAGCGACAAATGCGGCAGCGCGAAGGCAATCGCGGTGTCGATATCGTGCTTCAGCTCATCGAACGATTGCTGCGGCAGCGCGAACATCAGATCGAGATTGAAGTTGTCGAAATGCTTCGCGGCGATGTCGACCGCTTGCCTGGCCTGCGATGCATCGTGAATGCGGCCGAGCGCTTTCAAATGCGCTTCGTTGAAACTCTGAATGCCGATCGACAATCGATTCACGCCGCTCGCGCGAAACTGCGCGAACTTCGCCGTTTCGAACGTGCCGGGATTCGCTTCGAGCGTGATTTCGGCGTCGGCATCGAGGGGCAGAAGCGCGCGGGCATCGGAAAGCAGACGGTCTAGACCTCTCGCCGACAGCAACGAAGGCGTGCCGCCGCCGATGAAAATCGTATGCACCTGACGGCCCCACACGAGCGGCAAGGCGCTTTCGAGATCGGCGCGCAGGGCATCGAGATAACGGTCTTCGGGAAAGCGGTCGTCCTTCCACTCGTGCGAGTTGAAGTCGCAATACGGACACTTGCGCACGCACCACGGAAAATGCACGTACAGCGAGAGCGGCGGCAGCGACGTCAACCGGATGCTTCCCGGCGACGTGAACGCCTGCACGACGTTGATATTTTTGGGTCCAGCGCTCACGCCAGTTCCTTCAATCGTTGCAGCAAATCACGCAACGCGAGCGCGCGATGACTCAACGCGTTCTTACGTGCGGGATCGAGTTCGGCGGCGGTGGCGTTGAGCGTCGGCAGGAAAAAGTGCGGATCGTAGCCGAAGCCGTTGTCGCCGCGCGGCGTATTGATGACTTCGCCGTGCCAGCGGCCTTCGGCGATCAGCGGTTCCGGATCGTCCGCGTGACGCACGAGCACGAGCACGCAGAAGTAGTACGCGCGGCGATCGTCCTGGTCGGCAAGATCGGCGACGAGCTTCGCGTTGTTCGATGCATCGCTTTTTGCACCACCGTTCATCGATGCATAGCGCGCCGAATACACGCCCGGCGCGCCGTTCAATGCGCGCACGCACAGCCCGGAATCATCGGCGAGCGCGGGCAGGCCGGTCAGCGACGACGCATGCCGCGCCTTCGCCAGCGCATTCTCGACGAAGGTCACATGCGGCTCGGGCGCTTCGGGCACGCCGAGTTCGCCATGCGCGATCAGTTCGATGTCCGCCGCATCCAGCAACGATGCGAACTCGCGCAGCTTGCCTGCATTGTTCGATGCGAGCACCACGCGTCCCAATCCATTGACGTTCACGTCAGACACCTTGAATCCCCAGCGCTTCTTTCTGCTTCACGATCAGCGCCTTGATGTCGCTGTCCGCCAGCGCGATCAACTCGTTCATTTCATCGCGCGTGAACGGCGCGCCCTCAGCCGTGTCTTGCACTTCGACGAAACCGCCCGCGCCGGTCATCACAACGTTCATGTCGGTATCGCACTGCGAGTCTTCGTCGTAGTCGAGATCGAGCACGGGCGAGCCTTCGTACACGCCGACCGAAATCGCCGCGACGAACGCGCCCGTGATGCTTGCCGTGCGCGTGCCGCCATCGGCCTGAATGACGTCGCAATCGATATGCAGCGTGCGCGCGCCGAGCGCGTTCAGATCGAACACGGAACGCAGCGCGCGGGCGATCAGACGCTGGATTTCCTGGGTGCGGCCCGTCTGCTTGCCGCGCGCGGCTTCGCGGTCGCTGCGCGTGTGTGTCGCGCGCGGCAGCATGCCGTATTCCGCGGTGAGCCAGCCTTGCTCGCGTCCACGCAAAAATTCCGGCACGCGTTCGGCGATGCTCGCTGTGCAGATGACTTTCGTATCGCCGAATTCGACGAGCACCGAACCTTCCGCGTGCTTCGTGTAATGCCGCGTGATGCGCACATCGCGCAACTGATTCGCGCGGCGGCCGCTCGGACGCGCGGGAGAAGGCTTGAGCAGAGGAGAGTCGGTCATGGAAGGATGGAGTAGCGATAATCTGGCGATTTTATCGTTATTCAACTGGCGGCGTCGTACGTGTGCGCCGGGCGCGCACGTCAAAAATGGGATAATGCGGATTCCTCGCCCGGCGGCCACCTGCGTGCCACTCCCAGAGCACTTTCGAGCGCGCCGGGCGTTTCGTTGAACCGGCCTTCGCAATGGAGGCTCACATCGCGAGACGTACCATGATCTACAGCATGACAGGCTATGCTAGCACGACGCGTGAAGTCGTCGCCGCTGGCACGGGAACCAATGGCGGCACGGGTTCGAGCATCGGCGTATCGGTCGAATTGCGCACGGTGAATTCGCGTTTTCTCGACCTCAATTTCCGCATGCCCGAAGATGTGCGCGTGACCGAGCCGCAATTGCGCGAAATGCTGATGACGAAGCTCTCGCGCGGCAAGGTCGATATCCGCATCAATTTAAATCGTGTCGAGCAGACGGCTAGTGCGGGCGCGTTGAATCATGAATCGCTGAAGCAGCTTGCGGCGCTCGAGCGCGCCGTGCTCGATATTTTTCCCGATGCCGAACGCATGCGCACCGGCGAAATCCTGCGCTGGCCGGGCGTGCTGACGGAAAGCGGCGTATCGCAGGAAGCGCTGCGCGAAGCGGTGCTCGCGTGCGGCAAGCAGGCGATTGCGGATCTCATCGAAGTGCGCGCGCGTGAAGGCGCGGCGCTTGGCCGTGTGCTGATCGACAACGTGACGGAAATGGAAACGATCGTCGCGCGCATCACGCCGCTCGTGCCGGAACTGATCGCGAAGCATCAGCAGAAGATCGTCGAGCGCTTGCAGGATGCGCTCGGTATCGCCACGACGACGAGCATGCCGCGTGAGGAAATCGCCGAACGCATCCGTCAGGAAGTGACGATGTACGGCATTCGTATCGACATCGCCGAAGAATTGCAGCGGCTCACCGCGTACCTGACCGAAACGCGCCATGTGCTGCAAAAGGGCGGCAAGGTCGGCAAACGCCTCGATTTCATGATGCAGGAACTCAATCGCGAAGCGAACACGCTCGGCTCGAAGGCCGTGGCGAAGGAACTCGCGGATGCATCGATGACGCTGAAGCTCCTGATCGAGCAGATGCGCGAGCAAGTACAGAATCTAGAGTAACCGCAACATCATGCCTAACACCACGCATCGCTCGCATAGCCACTATACGGGCATCTATCCCGGCAATCTGTTCATGGTGGTCGCGCCGTCGGGCGCGGGCAAGTCCACGCTCGTGAACGCGCTGCTCGCCGAGGACAAGGACATTCTGCTTTCCATTTCCTACACGACGCGCGACCCGCGTCCGAAGGAAACGAACGGCGCGCAATATCACTTCGTATCCGTCGATGAATTCATGGAACGCCGCGACAAAGGCGAGTTTCTGGAAAGCGCCGAAGTGCACGGCAACTACTATGCGACCTCGAAAATGTGGATCGCGGACCAGATGAAGCAGGGTCACGACGTGCTGCTGGAGATCGACTGGCAGGGCGCGCAGCAGGTCAAGAAGCAGTTCCGCAATGCGGTGGAGATTTTCATTTTGCCGCCGTCGCTGGATGCGCTCGAAGACCGGCTCAAGAAACGCGGCCAGGATTCCGAAAAAGTGATCGTGCGTCGTTTGCTGGCGGCGGGTTCGGAGATGTCGCATGCATCGGAAGCGGAGTATGTCGTGATCAACGAGAACTTCGAGCACGCGCTCGCCGAACTGCGCTGTCTCGTGGCTGCCACGCGCCTGCGCTTCACGTCGCAATACGCGCGTAAGACGCAGCTTTTCGTCGACCTCGGCATTCATTCGACGCCGCAGCAATGACGCACTGCAGTGACCGGGTCGATCGGTCACATAAGGTAGAATAAAACTCATATTGAGAAGGAACTAAACATGGCCCGCATCACTGTCGAAGATTGTCTGAAACAAATCCCGAATCGCTTCGAGCTCGCGCTCGCGGCCACGTATCGCGCGCGTCAGCTCGCGCAAGGTCATACGCCGAAGATCGAAAGCCGCGACAAGCCGACGGTCGTCGCGCTGCGCGAGATCGCCGCGGGCCAGGTCGGCATCGAAATGTTGAAGAAGGTGCCCGTTTAAGGGCTTTTTAGTACCGTTTCACTTTTGACGAACCACGCGTCATTCACCACGGAGGCGAACATGAGTCCCACACGGTTGCCCGTCTCCGCTTCCGTGGACCCCGAGATTGACACCGATATCGATCAGGATTTGGTGCTCGACGCGGACAAGCCGCCCGCCGCGCGCAAGTACATCGACGCGGTTCTCGAACAATCCTTCCGCCATCTCTTTGGCCCGACGGCCACGCCTGAGCAGCCGCGCAAGCACGATGTCGTTTCCATCGCGAAACTGACGAATGCGCTCGCGCACTACATCACGCCGGAAGAGATTAAGGAAGTCAAAGCCGCATTCCATTTCAGCGACGAAGCGCATCTCGGGCAGTATCGCCAGAGCGGCGAGCCGTACATCACGCATCCGGTGGCGGTCGCGGAAATTTGCGCAGGCTGGAAGCTGGATGCGCAATCGATCATGGCGGCGCTGCTGCACGATGTGATCGAAGATCAGGGCGTCACCAAGACCGAGATTGCGGAGCGCTTCGGCGCGAAGGTCGCGGAATTGGTCGATGGCTTGTCCAAGCTGGACAAGATGGAGTTTCGCAATCGCGAGGAAGCGCAGGCGGAAAATTTCCGCAAGATGCTGCTCGCGATGGCCCGGGACGTGCGCGTCATTCTCGTGAAGCTCGCCGACCGGCTGCACAACATGTGCACGCTGGGCGCGGTGCCGCCGGAGAAACGCCGGCGCGTGGCGCGCGAGACGCTGGATATTTATGCGCCGATTGTGCATCGGCTCGGGTTGAACAATACGTATCGCGCGCTGCAGGATTTGAGTTTCGCGAACTTCAATCCGACGCGTTACGCCACGCTCGAAAAAGCGGTGAAGGCGGCGCGCGGCAACCGGCGCGAAGTCGTCGGCAAGATTCGCGAAGCGGTGCAACGCACGATTGCGGACGCCAAGATCAGCGCGGAAGTGACGGGCCGCGAGAAGACCATCTTCAGCATCTACAAGAAGATGCGCGACAAGCAGTTGTCGTTTTCGCAAGTGCTCGATGTGTACGGTTTTCGCGTGGTCGTCGAGAGCGCGCTGGAATGCTATACGTGCATCGGCGCGCTGCATGCGCTCTATAAACCGGTGCCGGGCAAGTTCAAGGACTACATCGCCATTCCGAAGGTGAACGGCTATCAGTCCTTGCACACCACGCTGGTCGGTCCGTTCGGTGCGCCGATCGAGTTCCAGATTCGCACGCGCAAGATGCATGAAATCGCGGAAGCGGGGGTGGCGGCGCACTGGCTCTACAAGAATGGCGGCGCAGATTTGAACGATGTGCAAAAGCGCGCGCATCAATGGCTCAAATCGCTGCTCGATATCCAGAGCGAAGCGGGCGATTCCAGCGAATTCCTCGAGCACGTCAAGATCGATCTGTTCCCGGACGTCGTCTACGTTTTCACGCCGAAGTCGAAAATCATGCCGCTGCCGCGCGGCGCGATGGCGCTCGACTTCGCGTATTCGATTCACAGCGATCTCGGCAATCAGTGCGTCGCGGTGAAGATCAACAACGAGCTCTTGCCGTTGCGCACGGAGCTGAAGAGCGGCGACATCGTCGAAGTGATTACCGCGCCGTATTCGAAGCCGAATCCGGCGTGGCTTGGGTTCGTGCGTACCGGCAAGGCGCGCTCGGCCATCCGTCACTATCTGAAGACGATGCGCCTGAACGAGTCGGTTCAGTTGGGCGAGCGGCTCGTCGATCAAAGTCTGAAGGGCTACGGCCTCGCGCTGTCCGATGTCACGCCGGAAGTGTGGGAAAAGCTCGTGCAGTGGACTGGCAACAAGACGCGTCAGGAAATTTTCGCGGATATCGGGCTCGGGCGGCGCGTGGCGGCGGTCATGGCCAAGCGCATCGAGGTGCTGATGAACGGCATCGCCGATGACGACGAGCATCCGCGCGAGCATCACACGACGAATACCGCGCCGCCGGTGGTGATCACAGGGACGGAAGGCATGTCGGTGCAATTGTCGCCGTGCTGCCGCCCGATTCCCGGCGACGACATCATGGGCTATATCGGCATCGGGCTCGGTATGGCTATTCATACGACCGAGTGCCGTGTTGCGCAGCGTATTCATCGGCGCGATCCAGGGCGGTGGATCGACGTGGCGTGGGCGCTGCAGCCGGGCCGTCTCTTTGATGTTGCCGTCAAAGTACTCGTCAAGAACACGAAGGGCGTGTTCGCGTGCGTCGCGGCGGATATCACGTCGGCGGACGCGAACATCGTGCATATCGCGATGGACGAGGACGTCTCGCAGGAAGCCAAGCTGCTGCGCTTCGTCATTCAGGTTAGCGACCGCGTGCATCTGGCCAACGTCATGCGCCGTGTGCGCACCAATCCGGACGTGATGCGCATCGCGCGCGAGCGTCCAAGCGATGAACCGCATCACCCGTAATCAGGACGGCGGCATGCGCATCGACCGGGAACGCGCCGACTACTGATGCGGCGCGGGAACGCGGCGTGCATGCTCCGTTTTCAATCGACAGGAGCGAACGCCGCCATGCAAACATCCGATCTCGAAGGTTCCACGCTCGACTACTGGGTCGCGCGCGGGCTGCACGAATTCATCCGGGAAATCCACTTTACCGATAGCGGGGGGAGGGCGAAGTGGTCTGCGTCGTGAATTTCGGCAAGGATGGCAAACCCCGGAGGAAGGTCGCGGAGAGTCGCTCAGAACGGCGCTCTTGCGCGCCTTCGTGCGCCACGCGTTCGGTGATACCGTCGAGGACGAATTCTTGCGCCGGCCGGAGTCGCTGCTCGGCGCGCGGAGGCGATTGGCGAGTCGAGCGCGGTGACATCGGTGGAGGATGTGCCTTCGCCGAACATGCATATCGGCGATATTGGTTCGACGCCGCGCGTGTAACGCTTTCGACGATGCAAAACAAAAAGGGCCTTCCATGTGGAAGGCCCTTCGAAAAGATGGCGCGGCTGGCAGGATTCGAACCCACGACCCCTTGGTTCGTAGCCAAGTACTCTATCCAACTGAGCTACAGCCGCACGCAAAAATGAAATTATAGCAAGGTCTTTTGAAAAAGGAAGGGGTTTTGTCCAAATTATCGAAATCATTCGTCAGCGAAGGGTATCGCCGGCATGGTAACTTGGTGTTTTGAAACGTTTTGAAAACAAGCGGCATTCCAGGCGCATCATCATGAATAAAGCATTTGTCAAAGAATCGGACGAAAGCGACGACGATCTCGAACTCGGTCAGCCCGATGTTCCCGTCGGAACAAAGAACTACATCACACCGGCAGGGCACAAGCGCTTGCGTGACGAACTGCTGCAGTTGCTGGATACCGAGCGGCCCGAGGTCGTGCGGCTCGTGTCGTGGGCGGCATCGAACGGCGATCGGTCGGAGAACGGCGACTACATCTACGGGAAGCGGCGGCTGCGGGAAATCGACTGGCGAATCCGTTTTCTGGGCAAGCGGCTCGACAAGGCCGAAGTCGTCGACAGCAGCAAGCAGGAGAACGTCGATCAGGTATTTTTCGGCGCGACCGTCGATTATGCGGGCGATGACGGCGACGTGAAGACGGTGACAATCGTCGGCGTGGTCGTGACCATGTGAGCTGGATTTCGCCGGTGGCGCGCGTTTCTGAATTTGTCGAAGCCAGAGCCAAAAAAAGCCGCTCCGAAGAGCGGCTTTTCTACATCTACAACTGGATCGCGCGTAACGCTTAGAAGCGGTGACGCACGCCAACCGTTGCCGACACTTGATTCGACGACGAGACGCCCACGCCGTTGATCGTCGCGCCGACCAGCAGACCTTCCGTATCCGCCACGTGCTGGTATTCAGCCTGCAGGTACACGTCGGTACGCTTGGACAGCGCGTAGTCCGTTTGCAGGTTGAACTGGTGGAACTTCGGCTTTTCGCCTGCGATGTGGCTGTCGGTGTAGGTGTAGTTACCCGCGAGCGACAGGGCTGGCGTCAGGTTGTAGCGGCCGTTCACTTCGTAGTTCGTGAAGCGTGCGCTGTTGCCCAGACCGATCGAGCCCAGACCTTGCGTGCCGACGTTCGTCAGGGCAACGCCGCTGTCGAACATCGTCTGCGTGAACACGAAGCCGACCGTTGCCGGGCCGAACGCGTAGTTCAGGCCACCGCCGAAGATACGCTGACGGCCGGACGCGAACGGCGTCTGATCGTTGGTGATAGCGCCAGCCGTCTGAACGCCCGTGAGTGCGTTGACCGTGCCGCCGTTGTTCGACTGGAAGTACGCACCAGCGACATTCAACGGGCCGTAGTTATACGACACGCCCGCGCTGTACGCACGGTTGTTTGCGAAACCGCCAGCCTGGTTCGAGAAGCCGTACATCGCGCCGAACTTGAAGCCCGCGTAGTTTGCGCTCGTGTACTTGAACGAGTTGTCGACGCGGAACGTGTTGTCGAGGTTGTCGTTATCGAACGGGTGGGCGAACTGCGTGCCGCCGTATTGCGTGCCTGTCAGTGCCAGCGGGCCGATGAAGTCGACCACGGAGTCATATTGACGGCCAAGCGTCACCGAACCGAACTGATCGCTCGACAGGCCGACAAACGCCTGACGGCCGAACTCACGGCCACCTTGGCTGTTCGTGCCGTTCATGATGTTGAAGCTGTTCTCCAACGTGAAGATTGCCTTCAGGCCGCTGCCGATGTCTTCGGAACCGCGCAGGCCCCAACGGCTGCCGTTGCCCGAACCGCTCGTCGCTTTCCAGTTGCTGTGGCCGTTGCCGCCGCTGCCGGGAACGATGTTGTTGTTCGTGTAGGTGATGCCGGCATCGATCAGGCCATACAGCGTGACGCTGCTTTGCGCGTGAGCGGCGGTAGCGAAAACGCCCGTCAGGGCAGCGACCATAAGAGTCTTTTTCATCTTTGTAACTCCGAGAGCAGTGTGGGCCTAGAACCCAGGCTTTGAGAAAACCTCGTTGCGACGCGCTGCGCGAGACGTTGCCGCAGGAGCGTGTGTCGCGACATCGGACACATTTGTTTTCGGACCAGACGAAGTGTAAAGACGGTGTTACAGACGCGACGTTCCGATTTCCGCAATAAATCATTCTTCATTCAGCAATGATGCGAAAGACGTGTGTTTCCCTTTAAATACAAGGATTTGAGCGGGAATAAAGTCGTAAGGCGGGAAGTGTCAACCAATCGACGTTGCGCATGCGCTACATGATTCGTCATGTAAAAAGAACGAAATGAGTCTGAAATAGATTTATAAGAATATCGAAAGAGACGTTTGCGGATAGTGCAAGTAATGATTGCGAGTCGCGTCGCTATACTGACCTTTCTGCTTTCTGGGCAGACTTTTTCGTTGACGGAAAAAGATCTCCAAACTTTGTCAGCGCGACTTCCCGGTCGCGCTTTTTTTGTTTGTGTCGCTTTTGATGCGCGGTTATGCGGCGATATCGGCGCGTTCCCGCACAGGGGCGGGCTCGGGGTCGGCGAACAGGTCGCTGTCGAGCGGCGTGGCCCAGTCTTCCATGACGAGTGACGGGCATCCATCGGCGATGACAGCAGGTTTTGCCAATGGTCGTCGTGCCATGCAGGATCGAATTCCAGCGGAGAAACGGATTCGTCCACCGGCGCAAGCGACGGCGCACGCAATCAGCGATTTCAACCATTCTGCGATATGCGTGAGTTGAGTCATCGCGTGTAGCCTCCAAATCAATATTACGAGTATGTTTCTATATTGAGTACGGACGGAGTGTTGGACAAGATGAGTAAACACTTACAATTCGAATTGTTCTGTTACTAACTGAGTAATGTTTGCTACTTGGTTATTCGATGCTTTCATATATTCCGGTTGTACAGGGGGCAGTTTATCTATTCTGATCGGCAGTTAAAGGCGATAAAAATATATTCGTGTTAATCAGCGATGGCGACTTAAGATATTTCGGTAATTCGGCGATGGCCCGATCAGCTCGATACGCCGGCCTGGCGGGGCGGACGCCGTGTTGGCTCATTCATTGAGTGAAAAGGAAAGAACGAGCAGATAGGCATTAAATCAGCAAATGCAAAGTGCAAATGCGGTGTCGCCAGCCGTAGTGAAAACCGCCAAATCAGTGCTTAAAGTAAATCAGTACAAACACGGACTGCGCCGAAATCGATAGTGCGACCGGAAATTAATGCCGAAGCCATTTGTCCCGATTGCGGATAACAAAAACCGCGCGGCGTTAGAATGAGCAACCTCCGCACTTCCAGAACGACGCTTTTTGCAGCACTCGCTGCGTCCTCGCCGCTTACGATGCAACTCGACCTGCCTCCCGATTTAATTCTCCCCGCCACCCCGCTCGTTTTCGTCGACTTGGAAACGACAGGCGGCACCTTCGGTATCGATCGGATAACGGAAATCGGTATCGTCGAAGTCGGGCCGCAGGCGTGTCGCAGTGGACATCGCTCGTCAATCCCGGCAAGCCGATTCCAGCGTTCATCCAGCAACTGACCGGCATCACGAACGACATGGTGCGCGATGCGTTGGCCTTCGAGGAACTCGCCGCCGATCTGCTCGAACGGGTGAACGGCCGGCTTTTCGTCGCGCACAACGCGCACTTCGATCACGGTTTCCTGAAGGGCGAGTTCAAGCGGATCGGCCTGCGATTTGCGCCGGATGTGCTCTGCACCGTTCAGCTTTCGCGCGCCGTATATCCCGCCGAGAGCCGTCACGGACTCGATGCGCTCGTCGAATGCCACGCGCTCGTGCCGTCCGCCCGCCACCGCGCACTCGCGATGCCGATCTGTTCTGGCAGTTCTGGCGGCATCTGCATCGTGCGCACGCGCCAGACGTGCTGTTTGCGCATGTCGAGCGCGTCACGCGGTGCTTCCAGCTTGCCGCGCACATCGACGAAGACACGATCGAGCGCATGTCCGCGGGCTGCGGCGTCTATACGTTTTATGGCGATGACGACAAACCGCTCTTCGTCGGCAAAAGCGTGCGCTTGCGTCAGCGCGTGCGTTCGCATTTGATCGGGCCGCGCCGGTCGGCCAAGGACTTGCGGCTCGCGGCGCTCGTGCGGCGCGTCGAATGGAAGGCGGCGGGCGGCGGGCGGCGGGCGGCGAACTTGGCGCACTGTTTGCCGAAGCGCAAATGGTCGCGACGTTGCGTCCTGCGCTGAACCGCATCCCGAAGACGCGTGCCGGCGATATGCGCGGTGCGCCGTGGCCGTACGCGGTCGCGATCGGCATCGAAGAGCGCGACGCTTCGACCGGCGAGCGCGCGTGGCATGTGATCGATCGATGGCGGTTTCTCGGCACGTTCGCCTCGCTCGATGAAGCGCGCACCGCGCGCGCTACGGCATCGCCCGAATTTGAATTGGCCGTCTACCGGATTTTGAGCGAACGTCTCGCGCGCGGCCTGCTGTTCACGCCGCTCGCGCTCGATGTGCTCGCGAGCGAAGTCTGACGCGCTGACGCTTGCGTTGGCGTTCAACCCACCGCGCCCACGCCGCCCGACGCACACACGTGCGATAGCGCGCGCGTGAGCGGCTCGTTCATCGACGAGTTGTAGTGTAGCGCGTCAGATGCTTCCAGCGCGCGATGTTATCGGCGAGACGAAGCGGGCAATCGTCGGCATGGCGAAATCGGTTCGACGCGCGAGAGCGCCGCGATGAGCTGCTGCGTCAGCCGGTCGAGCTTCGGCCGCGTCTCCGAGGCGAGGTCCGGCGGCGCGCTTTCGGGCGCGGCCTTCAGCACGCGCCAGTTGGAAAAGAGCGCGTTCTGCACATCCTTGCTCGCATCGATCTGATCACGGAAAAACTGATGCGCGAAGTCCGGATCGACTTGCGCCGCTTTCGCCTTGTTCTCGACTTGCTTCAGGAGCGCGGCTTCGCGCGGTTCGTCGGTGACCGGTTCGTGACGCGCCCATTTGTAGCGCGCGACGGGCTCGGCCAGCGCAAGCCGCTGCGAAACCAGCGCGATGAGATTGGTAAAGGCAGTGTCGTCGCCATCGGCATGTGCGGGTGCGCTGCACGCGAATGAAAGCGTGGTAGCGATGGCGAAAATCAGCTTGGATGAACGGCGCATCGGTATGAGGGCAAAAGCGCCAGAATAACGCACCGATGGAGGAGGGCGGGAACGAGCGGTCGCGCATGACCGCTCGATGGGCGGTCATGCGTAAGCGAAATGCGTACGGGCGCGTCGAATCCTGGCGTGAGCCATGAGCGAGTCTTGCGACTCGCGCGCTTTGCGCGCACCGGGCGTCGTCTTCACGACGGCGGCGTAATGATTCAGCGCGTCCGCCTTATTTGGCCGTTGCGATTTGCGCTGTTCGTCAAAGAACGCGCGCACGTGCTCGGGCAACTCGGTCGCGAGAAACTCGACCGCCGTCGGCTCCGAATCCGGGCATTGCACTTTGTCGGGCGTCGGGATTTTCGTCGGTTTCGCGTCCATGATTCTCTCCTCGGGTAACAACATCAATTTCACTTACTGCGCGATGCGGTTTTCACCGTGTGTGTCGCTGCATCGCGCTATCAATCCAAAAACCTTTTCCCTGGTAAATGCGTTATCGGATCGATTCGGTGTTGCCTTGAGGACATATTCGCTACGCATGATCGTTCGTAACGAAGCTGCAGAAAGTCCGGTAATTCGGAACTGAAGCTTGTTTTCATCCCTGCAAAACTACGTATTAGGCCGCTATCAACGAAAGGGCTGCGGGCTTTAGCTGACCGCCGTTCGCGTCTGATGGCTTCATCGCACACTAATACTGTAGCTTTTCCTCTATGGATATAACGATACCGGGAAACCAGCGTTGACGCTTGATGGTGTGGAGCGGAAAATGGCTCGTTGTTGTACGAAAACGCACACAAAACACCAATCAGACAAGTCGTGTGGCCAAACGTGAAATTGTCTCGGGCAATTCGCGCGGATCACGCAAGGAGTTGAAGTGCTTCACGACACTTTGTGTAAATGCATAAAACGGCCACGATAATCTGAACAAGTTTGCAGCGATAAAGCAAAAGCCCGCGGCACGGAAGTGAGCGCGGGCTTGTTCGTTTGATGATGGACCGAACGTTTGACTTGGTCACGTTCGCGCGGTGCAGAAAAGCGAAAGCCCAGTCATTGACTGGGCTTTCGCTTGAAACCTGTTGGTGCCGGAAAGAGGAATCGAACCCCCGACCTTCGCATTACGAATGCGCTGCTCTACCGTCTGAGCTATTCCGGCCCTATCGTTGCTTTCGTTTTGTTTGTCAGCAACGAAAATTTGAAATTATGCAGTGCCTTTTTCGGTTTGGCAATACATAAGATCAATTTTTCTTTTCGAGATGAAATCGCGTTACGCGATCGACCTCATTCTTCGAACCGAGGAACACCGGCACGCGCTGATGCAGGCTCGTCGGCTGGATATCGAGAATGCGCTGTTCGCCGTTCGTGGCCGCGCCGTCCGCCTGTTCGACGATGAACGACATCGGGTTCGCTTCGTACATCAGGCGCAACTTGCCGGGCTTGGACGGATCACGCTTGTCGGCCGGATACATGAAGATGCCGCCGCGGCTCAAAATGCGATGCACGTCCGCCACCATCGACGCAATCCAGCGCATGTTGAAGTCTTCCTTGCGCGGACCTTCCTTGCCTTCGTTCAGTTCGCCGACATAACGCTGCACCGGTTCGTACCAGTGACGGCTGTTCGATGCGTTGATCGCGTATTCGCGCGTTTCGACGGGAATCTTCATGTCGCGCTGCGTGAGCACCCACGAACCGAGTTCGCGATCGAGCGTGAAGCAGTTCACACCGTTGCCCGTCGTCAGCACGAGGATGGTCTGCGGGCCGTACACCGCGTAACCCGCCGCGACCTGCTGCGAACCCGGCTGCATGAACACGTCTTCGGTCGGCTCGGTGCCGTCCGGGCAGCGCAGCACCGAAAAGATCGTGCCGATCGACACATTCACGTCGATGTTCGACGAGCCGTCGAGCGGATCGAACGTCAGCAGGTAATTGCCCTTCGGATAGCGGTTCGGAATCGGGAAAATCTTTTCCATTTCCTCCGATGCCATCGCGGCCAGATTGCCGCCCCATTCGTTCGCTTCGAGCAGGATTTCGTTCGACAGCACGTCGAGCTTCTTCTGCACTTCGCCCTGAACGTTTTCGCTGCTGGCGGAGCCGAGCGCTTCGCCCAACGTGCCCTTGCTCACATGGAAACTGATCTGTTTGCACGCTCGTGCGATGACTTCGAGCAAAAGACGCAGATCGGCGGGAAGGTTTTGATGCTCGCGCTGTTGCTCGATCAGATACTTGGTGAGCGTAGTGCGGCTGGAGATGGTGGACATGCGGGACTCCGTGTGCGTTAGACGAATATTTGCGATTCTAACCGCTCGATCTGCCGTCCCAATATGATAACGTCCGCCATAACAAAGAACGGCCGCCGTACGACCGGTTCGCACGGCGGCCGCTAAACAGCGAATAAATGTGACGAAACAGCAGCTTACGCAAGCGCCTTATCGACGACTTCACGTACGTCACGCGACTTCGCCTTCGACGCCACTTCGCTCAGCGCCGCATGCATTTTCTCGCGCAATTGCGGCGTGAAGCGGCGCCACAACTCCAGACCGCGCGCGAGGCGGGCGGCGACTTGCGGATTGAGCGCATCGAGCGCGATCACCTGTTCCGCCCAGAACGCATAGCCGGAACCGTCCGGCGCGTGGAATTGCGCCGGATTGCCGCTGCAGAAGCTGAAAATCAGCGAGCGCGCGCGGTTCGGATTCTTCAGCGTGAACGCCTGATGCTGCATCAGCTTGCGCACGATCTCGATGACGTTTCGATCCGGCCCGCCACGCTGCGTCGCCTGCAGTGCGAACCATTTGTCGATGACGAGCGCTTCCTTCTCGAACCGGCGATAGAAATCGTCGAGCGCGGCATCGGCGACGGTGGGATCGGCGCCTCGCGTCGCGCTCGCCAGCAGCAGCGCCGACAATGCCGCGTAGCGGTCCGTCATGTTGTTCGCGGCATCGTATTGCGCCTGCGCGAGCTTCACGGCGTCGTTCGGATCGTCGAGTTGCGCGAGATAGGCGAGGGCGAGATTCTTCAGGCCGCGCTTGCCCGCATCTTCCGGCGTCGGACGATATTCGCCCGGCGTGCGGTTCGCCTCATACAGCGCGAGCCACTTGTCCTTCAGACGCGACGCCAGCTGGCGGCTCAGGAACACGCGCGCGGCGTGGACGGCCGCCGGATCGGACATGAACATCTGTTCGGCGAGATAACTCTCCGACGGCAGCATCAGCGCGAGTTCGCGGAAGGCGGGCGTGAGCGTGTTGTCGTCGAGGACGCGGGCGAAGGCATCGATCACGTCATCGGCGATGGACAGCGCCTCGCCCTTCGATGCGCGTTGCGCCAGCGCCAGCAATTCGCGCGTGGCAAGCCGCTGGCCGGCTTCCCAGCGGTTGAACAGATCGCTGTCGTGCACGAGCAGAAACGCGAGCTGCTCCTTCGTGTAGTCGAATTCGACGATCACCGGCGCCGAGAAATTGCGCAATAGCGACGGCAGCGGCGCCTCGTTGACATCGACGAAGGTGAAGGATTGCTCGCGCTCGGTGAATTCGAGTACGCGCGTCGTGCCGTTCGGTTCCTTTTCGCCTTCGAGACGCAGCGGCAAATCCGCGCCGTTCGCGCCGATCAGACCGACCGAGAACGGAATCAGCAGCGGGCCTTTCTGCGTTTCGCGCGCGGCTTCGGATGCATCGCCGTAACCTTGCGTGAGCGTCAGCGTGTAGCGCTTGTTCGCGGCGTCGTATTGCGCGCGCACGGACACGCGCGGCGTGCCCGCCTGGCTGTACCAGCGTTCGAATTGCGCAAGATCGCGGTTGTTGGCGTCGGCGAGCGCGCTGCGGAAGTCGTCGCAGGTCACGGCCTGGCCGTCGTGGCGCTGAAAGTAGAGGTCCATGCCGCGCCGGAAGCTGTCGCGGCCGAACAACGTCTGATACATCCGCACGACTTCCGAGCCTTTCTCGTAGACGGTCATTGTGTAGAAGTTGTTGATCTCGACGTAGCTTTCCGGGCGCACCGGATGCGCCATTGGACCGGCGTCCTCGGCGAACTGCATCTGACGCAAAATGCGCACATCTTCGATGCGCTTGGTCGCGCGCGCGGCCGCACTCGCTGCGCCTTCGACATCGCCGGCGGCCATATCGGCGGAAAATTCCTGATCGCGGAACACGGTCAGGCCTTCCTTCAGGCTCAACTGGAACCAGTCGCGGCACGTCACGCGGTTGCCGGTCCAGTTATGGAAATATTCGTGACCGACCACGGCTTCGATATTCGAGAAGTCGATGTCCGTCGCCGTCTCCGGATTGGCCAGCACATACTTTGTGTTGAAAATATTGAGGCCCTTGTTCTCCATCGCGCCCATGTTGAAGTCGCTCACCGCCACGATTATGAAGCGGTCCAGATCCAGCTCCAGCCCGAAACGCTTTTCGTCCCAGCGAATGGAGTGAATGAGCGAGTCCATCGCGTGACGGGTTTTGTCGAGATCGTGCGGCTCGACCCACACTTGCAGCAGCTTTTCCTTGCCCGAACCCGACTTGATCTTTTCTTCGATGCAAACCAGCTTGCCCGCGACCAGCGCGAACAGATAACTCGGCTTCTTGAACGGGTCTTCCCATTTGGCGAAGTGGCGCCCATCGGGCAAATCGCCTTCTTCGATCAGATTGCCGTTGGATAGAAGCACTGGATACGCCGTCTTGTCCGCGCGCAGCGTCACGACGTAAGTGGACATGACATCCGGCCGATCGAGAAAAAACGTGATGCGGCGAAAGCCTTCCGCCTCGCACTGCGTAAAGAAGTTGCCGCTCGACACATACAGCCCGGAGAGCGTCGTGTTCTCGGCAGGATTGCAGATATTTTCGATGACGAGCTCGAACGCGCCTTGCGGAATATTGCCGATCGACAAGCCGTTATCACTCGTGCGGACATCCGTGCACGGCACGCCGTCGATCGACGCGCTCACAAATTCCAGTTGCTCGCCCATCAAGTCGAGCCGCGATGCATCGCCTTTCGCATTGGGATTGCGGGAAAGGCGCATCGTGTTCTTCACGACCGTGCGCGCGGGCACGAGATCGAACTCGAGCGCGACGGATTCGATCACAAACGCGGGCGGCGTGTAGTCCTCGCGGCGAATCAAAGCGGATGCGGTGGTATTGGACATGGCAAGATCTTCATGTTTGGTTTGAGCGGCGCGGTATCGCGAGAAGAGAAGTTCAACGCACGATTTTGCCTGCGCGCCTGGTACGAACCATTGTACAAGCCGTCCAGGGATCGTGAATCGGGCGGCTAAAAGTGACTAAAGAGCGGTGTGGACCCACATAACCGGACGCCGTCGCGCACGCTGTGCATAGTGCGATGGCGCTATCTATAATTGAACTGGGTGACTCGAACGAAGTGAGGCAGACCATGAATTCCGCAATCGATACCGCCGCTCAGCCACGCCGCCGCTGGGCCACGCTTGTACGCGCGGCGCGGGCCATCGGCACACTGTGGCTCGCCGGCTGCACGACTTACGTGCAAACGCAAGTCACCGCCTTCTCCGACTGGACCGGCGGCAGCGACGCTACGCGCACGTACGCGTTCGAGCGGCGCGGCGAGCAGCAGAACAGCATCGAACAGACGACGTACGAGACGCTCGTCGCAAGCGAACTGTGGAAATACAACTTCAAACAGATGCCGGCCGCGAGCGCGCATTACACGGTGGCGCTCGCGTATTCCGGGCGCGGCGATCTGATGACCGTGCACCGGCCTGTCTATTACGATCCCTGGCCGATGTACGGTCCGTGGGGCCGTCCGTTCTGGGGCCCGTGGGGGCGGCTATGGTCCGTGGGGACCGACGGGCTATGTCGATCAAAGCTATCCGGTCTACATTCACGCGCTGCAAATTCGCATGACGGACAAATCGAACGGACGCGAAATCTATAAAGTCACCGCCGTGAATTCCACCGGCGATGCCTCGCTGTACGGCGCGATGCCATATCTCGCCCACAGCGCGCTCGCGGACTTTCCGCTCGGCAACGGCACGGTGCGCACGGTCACGATTCCGGTCGATAAAAACGGCGCGATGACGAACGAGCAAGCCGCATCGGTGAACGGCAACGAGCGCGTCGTGCCAGCTGCAAGCAAAGCGGAGTGAGCAACGAGAGAAGCGAAAGTCATCGGAAATAATTTCCGCCGATTTTAGCTTTTCGATTGCACGTGTGTTTCGAATGGCTTTTGCGATTCGCTGCCGGGCTTGAAACAACAGGATTTCTAGCGAATCGGAGTAATCCGCAATATATGCAGCCTTGACGGAACCGAGCTATATTCGCGGTCGTGACAAAATCGTGTCCGCCCAATCCCAAAGCCGTTCCGCAGCCCGCCACATGGTGGGACGCGCGGCTTGCCCGCCGCCTCGTCACACCGCTTCTCGGTACGCCCGTCACGCCGAATCATCTGACGACTCTGCGCCTCGCCATCGGATTGGCGGGCGCGTATTATTTATTGTTTGGCCAATTCTGGTTGTGCTCGCTCGGCGCGCTGCTGATTGCGCTGTCGAATTTCGTCGATCACACCGATGGCGAGCTCGCGCGCATCAGCGGGCAATCGAGCAAGATCGGTCACTTTTATGACCTCGCGTGCGATACGCTCGTCACCGTGCTGCTGTTCCTCGGTATCGGGTTTTATGTCGGCGTGCATCATCCGGCGCTGCCGGTGCCAGCGCAGTGGCTCGACGGTATCGCGGGCATTGCGGTTGCGCTGATTTTCTTCCTGCGCATGCGTATCGAGTCGATGGTCGGCAAGTCCGGCACCAAGCAGGCGTCGATGGCCGGTTTCGAAACGGAAGACGTGCTGTATCTGCGCCGGTCGTGACCGTGCTCAACGGCATGACGCCGTTTCTGTTCGCCGCCGCGATCGGCGCGCCGCTTTTCGCGGTGTACGTCGCGATCGACTATCTGCGCGCGCCTCGCCGCGTTCGACAAGCCCGGCTTGCGCCACGTGTACGACAAACAAGGTTCGTTTCTCTATATCGAAGACTTCCTGCCGCGCGATTTCACCGAACGCCTGATCGCCGCCGTGCGCGATGTCACGCCGTCCGTGAACCGCAACTATCTGCCGGGACACAAGGCGGGCGGCAGCGTCAGCCGCCATACGCTCGACGAACGCGCGCCGTTCATCGCGGAGTTGTACCGGTCGGAAGCGCTCATCAAGTTTCTGGAAACCGTGACGGGCGACAAGCTCCAACTTTCTCCCGCCGACGATCCACACGCCTACGCGCTGTACTTTTATACGAAGCCGGGCGATCACATCGGCTGGCATTACGACACGTCGTATTACGATGGCCGCCGCTATACGCTGCTGCTCGGCGTCATCGACGATTCCTCGTGCCGTCTCGACTACGAATTGCACACGAAAAATCCCGCCGTGCCGGATCAGCCTGGCTCGGTGCAGTATCCGCCGGGCGCATTCGTGCTGTTCGATGGCGACAAGCTGCGGCATCGCGTGACGCCGCTCGGCGAGAACGAGATGTGCGTGTCGCTCACCTTCGAATACGTCACCGATCCGAACATGAAGCCGTTCAAGCGCTTCATTTCGAACATGAAGGATTCGATCGCGTACTTTGGTTTTGGGCAGGTCTTTCGCCGCAAGGGCGGCAAGAACGCATGAGTCGCGCAGGCACATTCCTGCTGTCGGCCGGCGTGGTGTTGTTCATCGCGCTACTCGGCTGGCAGGGCTTCGGTTCCGTTGCCGCGACGCTTGCCGCCGCCGGTTGGGGTTTGATCGCCGTGGCCGCGTTTCACGTCGTGCCGCTCGTGATCGATGCCGCCGCCATCAGCATTTTCTTTTACCGCAACGAACGCGATGTCACGTTTCGCGATGCTTTGCTCGCGCGCTGGGCGGGCGAATCGGTGAATAGTCTGATGCCCGCCGGACAGATCGGCGGCCCGATGCTGATGGTCTGCTATCTCGCGCAACGCGGCATGCGCGCCCGCGATGCCGCCGCCGCCGTCATCACCATCAGCACAACGATGCAGACCGTCGCGCAATTGCTGTTCGCGCTCATCGGCGTGGTGTTGCTCACGGGGTATGTGTCGGGCAGCTCGTCATCGTTGACGTTCGCGGTACTGGGCGTGATCGGCTTCATCGGCCTGATGATCTTCGGTTTCTATCTCCCGCAGCGGCGCGGTCTGTTTGGCCGCGCGATGCGCTTTGCATCGAATATCGCGGCGCGGTTTTCTAAAAAGCGCGACTGGTCGTCGCTCGTCACGCGTGCCGAAGCCGTCGATGCCGCCGTGCACGAGTTGTATCGCGAGCGCGGAAAAGTCGCGGCGAGTTTCGGGCTGAGTTTGCTCGGCTGGATCGTCGGCACGGGCGAAGTGTGGCTCGCGCTCAGTCTGCTCGGCCATCCGGTCGGCTGGACCGAAGCGCTCTTGCTCGAAAGTCTCGGACAGGCCATTCGCGGCGCGGCGTTCGCCATTCCCGGCTCGCTCGGCGTGCAGGAAGGCGGTTATCTGCTGCTCGCGCGTCTGGTCGGCTTGCCGCCGGAAGCGGCGCTCGCGCTGTCGCTCGCCAAGCATGCGCGCGAGCTGTTGCTCGGCGTGCCGGGCATCGTCTATCTGCATTTCGTTGAAAAAGGCTGGCAGCGACGCCGTCTCGCGCGCGTGCCGGATATCGACTGAACACCCTCGAAGGGAATAACAACCATGCGCGCAATCATTCTTGCTGCCGGGATGGGTTTGCGTCTCGTGCAGCCCGAAGGCCAGCAGAAGCCCAAATGTCTGCTTCGTTTTGGCGATGCCTCGCTGCTCGAACGTCATCTGCATTTTCTGAAAGGTGCGGGCGTCGATGAAGTCGTGTTCGTGACCGGCTTCAAGACCGAGCAGATCGAAGCGGAGCTTGCGTCGATCGACTGGAAGCCGAAGACGGAAATCGTCGTCAACGAGGAATTCACGCTCGGCAGCGTGCTGTCCGTGCACACCGCGCGCGATGCGATGACGCGCGGCGGCGATGTCCTCCTGATGGACGCCGACGTGCTCTACGACGAACGCATTTTCGCGCCGCTCGTGGCGGGCGATTCCGTGAATCGTCTCTTGATCGGCCGCGATTTCGAAGCGGGCGACGAACCGGTGAAGCTGTGCGTCGAAAATGGCGTGCCGGTGGAACTGCGCAAGCAAGTCGCGGCGGGTTTGAAGTACGACACGATCGGCGAATCGGTCGGTTTCTTCCGTTTCGATCACGTCACCGCCATGCGTCTGGCCGAAATCTGCGCGGATTACGTCGAAAGCGGCCGGGCGAAGATGCCGCACGAAGAAGCGGTCCGCGATCTTCTGCTTGAAAAATCCCACGTGTTCGATATCGCCGATGTTACCGGCGCGCCGTGGATCGAAATCGATTTTCAGAACGATGTAAAGCGCGCGGCCGATGAAGTATTGCCGTCCCTCAATGCACTGAGCCAGTTTGCAGGAGCATCACAACAATGAACGCACCCACACAAATTCCCGTCGGTTATTCGCCCACGCTGCGCCTGCGCGAGATGCTGCAAAGCAATCGCCTCGAATTCCTGATGGAAGCCCACAACGGCATTTCGGCGCGCATCGCGAAGGAAGCCGGTTTCAAGGCGATCTAGGGTTCGGGCCTGTCGATTTCCGCGCAGCTCGGTGTGCGCGACAACAACGAAGCGAGCTGGACGCAGGTCGTCGATAACCTCGAATTCATGGCCGACGCCAGCGATCTGCCGATTCTCCTCGATGGCGACACCGGTTACGGCAACTTCAACAACGTGCGGCGGCTCGTGAAGAAACTCGAGCAGCGCGGCATCGCGGGTGTGTGTATCGAGGACAAGCAATTTCCGAAGACCAACAGCTTCATCAACGGCGAAGCGCAGCCGCTCGCGGATATCGACGAGTTCTGCGGCAAGATCAAGGCCGGCAAGGATTCGCAAAGCGATCCGAACTTTTCGATCGTCGCGCGCGTGGAAGCGCTGATCGCCGGCTGGGGCATGGAAGAGGCGTTGAAGCGCGCCGAAGCGTATCGGCAAGCGGGCGCGGACGCGATTCTCATCCATTCGAAACTGTCGAAGCCGGACGAAATTCTCACGTTTGCGCGCGAGTGGGCGGCGCGCGGTCCGCTCGTCATCGTACCGACGAAGTACTACAGCACGCCGACCGACGTGTTCCGTCAGGCGGGCATCAGCACGGTGATCTGGGCGAATCATCTGATTCGCGGCGCAGTGTCGGCGATGCAGGCGATCGCCAAGGAAATCCACGACAGCGAAACGCTCGTCAATGTGGAAGACCGCATCGCGGCAGTGAACGAGATTTTCCGTTTGCAGGACGCGGATGAATATTCCGCCGCCGAGAACATCTATTTGAGTGCGGCGAACGAAAAGCGCAGCGCGGTCGTGCTCGCGGCGAGCCGTGGCGCGGGTCTGGAAGCGGTGACGGCGGATCGTCCGAAGGTCATGCTGCCGGTCGCGGGCAAGCCACTTTTGAGTCACCTCGTCGAGGCGTTCAAGAAGGAGCGTATCAACGATATTACGGTGGTCGGCGGGTATCGCGCGGACGCGATCGAGAAGGGCGGCATTCGTCTCGTCGTTAACTAAAAGCACGACAGCACGGGCGAACTCGCATCGCTGGCGTGCGCCGCGCAGCATCTGAATGGCGATACCGTGATTTCCTACGGCGACTTGCTGTTTCGCAGCTACATCCTGCGCGATCTGGTCGAAGCGGAAAGCGATTTCTGCGTGGTCGTGGATTCGTCGCAGACGCCGCAAGCGGGCGAGGCCGCGACGGATTTCGCCTATTGCTCGACCGGCGATGACCGCGCGCTGTTCGGCCGGAAAGTGTGGCTCGAAAGCGTGGTTGGCGCGGGACAGGCGTTGGAAGGACGCGCGCCGCAAGGTCGCTGGATGGGCCTCATCAACGGGCGCGCGTGAGCGTCTTATCGATACGCTTGTGCAGCTTCAGCAACGCGCCGACTTCGACAAACTCGACATGGCGGCGCTGCTCAATGCGCTGATCGCGGCGGGTCAGAAGATCGAAGTGCAGTACGTGCACGGCCACTGGCGCGGCGTGAACGATCTCGACGATTTCCGTCGCGCGAGCGATTTCGCGCACGGCCAGACGCAGATCGGCATGGAGAACGTCCGTGATTGATGCCGCTCAGTTCGTCGAAGCTGCGCGTCAACACGGATTCGACTGGTACGCGGGCGTGCCGTGCTCGTTTCTCAGGCCGTTCATCAATTACGTGCTGCAGGATGACTCGCTGCATTACGTATCGGCGGCCAATGAAGGCGATGCGGTCGCGCTGATCGCGGGCGTCGCGCTCGGCGCGTCGGAATTCGGTGGCGTGAAAAGACGCGGCATCGCCATGATGCAAAACTCCGGGCTCGGTAACGCCGTAAGTCCGCTGACATCGCTCACGTGGACGTTTCGTCTGCCGCAGTTGCTGATCGTCACGTGGCGCGGCCAGCCGGGCGTACACGATGAACCGCAGCACGCGCTGATGGGCCCGATCACGCCGCAAATGCTCGAAACGATGGAAATTCCGTGGGAGCTTTTCCCGACGGAAAGCGATCAGATCGGCCCGGCGCTCAATCGAGCAACCGAGTACATGGACAGCACCGGCCGTCCGTATGCGCTCGTGATGCAAAAGGGCAGCGTCGCGCCTTACGAGCTGAAGAAAACCGGTCTGTCGGGCGTGCGAACGGGCGGCGCGCCTACCGCCGTGCAGCGTTTCGATGGCGAACGTGTGTCGCGTCACGATGCGCTTCAGCGCGTGATTTCCCATACGCCGAAGGATTGCACGGTCGTGCTGGCATCGACGGGATTTTGCGGGCGCGAGTTGTACGCCATCGACGATCGCGAGAACCAGTTGTATCTCGTCGGCTCGATGGGCTGCGTCATGCCGATGGCGTTGGGTCTCGCGCTCTCGCGTCCTGACTTGCGCGTGATCGCGCTCGACGGCGACGGCGCGGCGCTCATGCGCATGGGCGTGTTCGCGACGCTCGGCGCCTACGGTCCGTCGAATCTCACGCACTTGCTGCTCGACAACGGCGCGCACGAATCGACCGGCGGACAGGCGACGGTTTCGCGCGACGTCGATTTCGCGTCGATCGCGTCGGCGTGCGGCTACGCGCTCGCGCTCGATGGCGATGACATCGGCGTGATCGATCGTCTCTTCGCCGCGAATGTCGATGGCGTTCGCTTCGCGCGTCTGTCGATCAAAACCGGCACGCCCGCCGACTTGCCGCGTCCGAAAATCACGCCGGAAGACGTGCGCGCGCGTTTGCAACAACATATTGGGGGCCGTTGATGCTGCTGCTGAATCCTGGTCCCGTCACGCTTTCGGAGCGTGTGAGAAAGAGCCTGCTGCAAACCGATCTGTGTCATCGCGAACCGGAGTTTTTCGATTTGCAGGATGAAGCGCGCGCGTCTTATCGCCGCTTACGAACTCGATCCGGCCACGTGGAGCGCCGTGCTGATGACGGGTTCCGGCACGGCCGCCGTCGAAAGCGTGATCGCCGGGCTCGTGCCGGAAGGCGGGCGGCTGCTCGTGGTGGAAAACGGTGTGTATGGCGATCGCATCGCGCAGATTGTGAAGCAATACGGCATCGATTACGAAGTCGCCAAGTTCGAGTGGATGCAGGCGCCGGATATCGACGCGATCATCGCGCGCCTTGATTCCGGCAAGTTCACGAATGTCGCGATCATTCATCACGAGACGACGACCGGGCGGCTCAACGCGATCGATCAGTTGTCGCGTGCGTGTGCGGAGCGCGGTATCGGCTTGCTGCTCGATGCGGTCAGCAGTTTCGGCGCGGAAGCGATCGATTTCGATGGCGGCGGCATCGCGGCGATTGCCGCGACGGCGAACAAGTGCCTGCACGGCGTGCCGGGCGCGGCGTTCGTCATCGTGCGCCGGGATGCGCTGGCGAAGGCCGCGAGCCGCACGTATTGTATTACCTCGGCATTGCGCGGCTGGCGAAGTTGCAGGATGAGCGCAATACGCTGTTTACGCCTTCGGTTCATGCGTACTACGCCCTGGTCGAGGCGCTGCGCGAGTTCGAGGAAGAAGGCGGCTGGCGCGCGCGGCATCGGCGGTATGCGGAGTTGGCCGAGCAGGTTCGCGGCGGGTTGGCGGCGTTGGGGATTGAAAGCGCGTTGTCGCCGGATGAATCGTCGGTCGTGCTGCGTGTGTATCGCTTGCCGAAGGGCGTGACGTACGCAACGCTGCACGATGCGTTGAAGGCCAAAGGCTTCGTGATTTACGCGGGGCAGGGCGGCTTGTCGAAGGAACTGTTCCGCATTTCGACGATGGGCGCAGCGAACAAGGAAGCGATGGCGCAACTGGTGGCGTCGGTTGCCGAACTGATGCGTTAAACGCGCTATCGCTTACAAAAAATCGCCGTAATAAAAGGCGCGACGTGGTGCACATCCGCGTCGCTGCCTGCGGCGGAGACTTTCTCCTGCACCGCGTCGTCGCTGCCGATGACGACCACGCTGTATGCCGAATCCGCAATCGGCTTGTCCCTGCCCGGTTTGAAGATCGGATCGTCCTTCTGATAGCCGACCACCGCGAAAACTTTGAATCCATACGCCGTCAGCGCCGTGCCTTTGGTCGGCTTGAAGGCGTTGACGTAATTCGGCTCGATGCGCATCGGCTTCGTTTCCAGCAAATCGTTTTGTTGCAAAGGCGCGATGAAATCGTGCGCGGTCGATCTGCAATCGAGTTGCGCCTCGATCGGCTGCGCGTACGCAAACGTGCCGAGCGACGCCAGCGCGATCGGCAAAACGGTGTAAATAGTTTCGGACGACGAGCTTCATGATGACGCGATGTTCGTGACAGCGTGCACTTTATCCAGAATGCACAAGTGTGCAGAGATCGTCGAGCGAATCGTCGCGTGGTGCGTGGCTGATCCAACAAAGGCGCAACAAAAAAGCGGCCCGCAGGCCGCTTCCGAAATCACCCTAAAGCGCGTAGTCAAGCCGCCAGTTCCAGCTTCGCCGTCTGACGCTTATCCCACGAATGCACGCGCTTGCCCGCCGTATACGTTTCGAAAATCGCGCGATCGTCGCCGAGCAGGGCGAACGCGAACAGCAATTCCTCCAGCGATTCCGTGCGCGCCATGCGACGCGACAGCAGCGGCGTCGCGTTCGGATCCAGCACGACGAAATCCGCTTCGCTGCCGGCGGCGAGCGTGCCGATCTTGTCGTCGAGTTCGAGCACTTGCGCCGCGCCCGTCGTCGCGAGCCAGAACATGCGCGTCGCCGTCAGATGATGCCCCGTCAGACGCGCGACCTTGTGCGCTTCGTTCATCGTCTGAAGCATGGAAAACGACGTGCCGCCGCCGACATCCGTCGCGAGCGCGACCGGCATGTTCGACGCGCCGGCCTTCTCGAAATCGAACAGGCCACTGCCGAGAAACAGGTTCGATGTCGGACAGTGCGATGCCACCGCGCCCGTTTCCGCCATGCGCTCGCGGTCTTTATCGTCGAGATAGATGCAATGGCCGTACACCGCGCGGCGGCGCAGCAAGCCGTAGTGATCGTAAATGTCGAGATAACTGCGATGCCCCGGAAACAGGCTTTCGACCCACTTGATCTCGTCCGTGTTTTCCGCGACGTGCGTCTGGATGAACACGTCGTTGTGCTTCTGCGCGAGCACGCCGCACGCTTCCAGTTGTGCTTCCGTCGATGTCGGCGCGAACCGCGGCGTCAGCGCATATTGTTGACGGCCGCGTCCGTGCCAGCGCGCGATCAGCTCGGCGCTATCGTCGTAACCGGATTGCGCCGTATCGCGCAAAAATTCGGGGCAATTGCGATCCATCAGCACCTTGCCCGCGATCATGCGCGTGCCGCGCGCTTCGCTTTCCGTGAAGAACGCGTCGGCGGACTGCTTGTGAACCGTGCAATACACGAGCGCCGTCGTGGTGCCGCAGGCCAGCAGTTCATCGATGAAAAAGCTCGCCGTATCGCGTGCGACTTGCGGGTTTTCGAAACCGCGCTCGGTTGGGAACGTGTACGTGTTGAGCCACGGCAACAATCCGGCCGCGGGCGACGCGATCATGTCGGTCTGAGGATAGTGAATGTGCGAGTCGATGAAACCCGGCACGATCAGCTTGTCGCGCATGGTGTACACGGTCGCGTCGGTGGCCAGCTTGTCGCGGACCGACGCATACGCGTCTGCCGCGACCACTTTGCCCTCTTCGACGATCAAGAGGCCGTCGGCCTCATAGACCGCGCCGTCAGCGGCATGCGCGGGATCTTCCCGAAAGGTCAGCAACTGGGCGCGGTAGGCGGTCTGAGTCATGATGCAACGTCTCCGTTATTCAAATCAAAGCTGTGAAAGCAACACTAAAGAGAAAGCCGCGATGATCCACATCGCCGACTTGATTTCCTTCACGCGGCCCGTCGCCGTCTTCAGCACGACGAACGCGAGAAAGCCGTACGCGCCGCCATCCGTGATCGAGTAGGTCAGCGGAATGAGGATCATCGCGAGGAAGGCGGGAATGGCTTCGTCGAAGCGATGCCATTCGATTTGCGTGATCGCTTCCATCATGAACACGCCGACGAGCACGAGCGCGGTCGCGATCGCCGGAACGAGCGACAGAAGCGGCGACAGAAAGAGAAACAGCAGAAAGCAGAGACTGGCGACGACCGTGACCAGTCCCGTGCGTCCGCCCGCCGAAATGCCCGCCGCCGATTCGATATACGCGTTCGCCGGACTCGTGCCGAGCGGCACGGAAACGAGCGCGGAGAAGGCATCGACCATCATCCGACTGGCGGATATTGCGCGGGTTGCCGTCTTTATCGAACAGCTTGCCGGCTTCGGAAATCGCCATGAACGTGGAGAGCGCGTCGAAAAACGACGTGAACAACATCACGAAGATGAACGGCCAGTAGGCGACCTTCAGCGCACCCATCAAATCGGGCTGGAGGATGCCGGAGAAGTCCGGCGTCGCGAACAGGCTGTTCCAGTTGACGAGCGTTTTCGTGGCGATCGCGGCGGGCCAGTAGGCGGTGCCGTCGCCCCGACGCGGCCGATCGGAATGGCTATGATCGTCGTGAACACGATGCCGATCATCAGCGCGCCGGTGACTTTGCGCGCGACGAGAATCGTCGTCACGGCTAGGCCGATCAGAAACGTGATGACGACCGGATTCAGCGACGCCGAATGCACGATCGTCACCGAATCGCCGACGACGAACTTCGCGTTCACCAGGCCGATCAGGCTGATGAACAGGCCGATCCCGCACGACACCGCATGCCGCAGATTCGCGGGAATCGCATCGACGACGAGCTTGCGCGCGTTGAAAATGGCGAGCACGGCGAAGATCACGCCTGCCCAGAACACGCAGCCGAGCGCGGTCTGCCACGGCATCTTGCCGCCGTAAACCATGACGAATGCGAAGAGCGCGTTCATGCCCATGCCGGGCGCGACGAGCACGGGATTGCGCGCGTAGAGACCCATCGCGCAACTGCCGAGAAAACTGACGATGACGGTAGCCGTCAGCGCCGCCGGAAACGGCACGCCCGCCGCCGACAGAATGCCCGGATTGACGACGATGATGTACATCGCCGTGAGAAAGGTCGTGATGCCCGCGACGACTTCCGTCTTCACGAGCGAGCCGGCCGCGCGCACGCCGAAGAAGCGTTCGATCGCGGTGGTGTCTTTTTGAGGTGTTGCTGTCGTTTCCATGTTGATTACTGCTTCCAGTGCGTGTCCAGGCGCGCGACCATCGCGGCGCGTTCTTCGTCGGTGACGAACGAGGCTTCGAGGCTGTTTTTCAGCAGCGTGTAGACTTCGTGATCGTTGAGCTTGAGCGCATCGACGATCGCGAAATAGTTCGCGTTGACATAGCCGCCGAAGTAGGCCGGGTCGTCCGAATTGATCATCACCGCGACGCCCTGGTCCAACAGGTCCTTCAGCGTGTGCCTGGTCATGTCGTCGAACACGCAGAGCTTCAGGTTCGACAGCGGGCACACCGTCAGCGCGATACGCGAATCCGCGAGCCGCGCGACGAGTGCCGCATCTTCGATGCTGCGCACGCCGTGATCGACGCGATCCACCTTCAGCAGATCGAGCGCCTCGTACACATACGACGGCGGGCCTTCCTCGCCCGCATGCGCGACGAGCTTCAGCCCACGCTCACGCGCCTTCGCGAACACGCGCTCGAACTTCGACGGCGGATGCCCGCGCTCCGACGAATCCAGCCCCACACCGATCAGCCGATGCTGGTACTGGTCGAACAGCGGCAACGCGCTTTCATACGTGGTGAGCGCATCTTCCTCGGACAGATGGCGCAGGAAACAGAGAATCAGCTTGCTCGTGAGACCGCGCTTTTCGCCATCTGCCAAGGCGCGTTCGATGCCCGCGACCACCGTGTCGATCGATACACCGCGTTCCGTGTGTGTTTGCGGCTCGAAGAAAATTTCCGTGTGCGTGACGTGATCGGCGAGGGCTTTTTCGACATACGCCATCGTCATGTCGTAGAAATCCTGCTCGTGCAGCAGCACGCTCGCGCCGGCGTAGCAAATGTCGAGAACGATTGCAGGTCGGTAAAGGCGTAGGCGGTGCGCAGCGCGTCGATCGAGTCGTATGCGAGCTTCACGTTGTTGCGCTTGGCGAGCGCGAAGATCAGCTCCGGTTCGAGCGACCCTTCGATATGGATGGATATGCAGCTCGGCTTTTGGCGCGTGCGCAATCTTGTCGGCGAGTGTGGGGTTCATGTGGGCTTTCTTTGTCTTGGGGCTATGGATTTCGTTTGTGGGTCAAACGGTCTGCTGCGACGACGACGCGTGATTTGAAGCATGAGTCGAAGCGTTGGCTTCGACCGCCTGCAGCAGTTGGGCTGCCGCTGCAACGGCGATCACTTCGGGTGTTTTGTCCACGATTCCGTCTATGCCGATCGGACACACCATCCGGTCGATACGCAACGGGTCGATGCCGCGCGCCGCCAGCCGGTGCTCGAACTGCTTCTTCTTCGCGATGAAATACGCGTTCGGCGGCGCGTGGTCGATGGCTTCGTCGGGCGCATCGGTCGGCTCGATGGTCACGTTGTCGGGCACGAACTGCGGCGCGGGGAATGCTGCGTCGCGCTCATCGACCCAGGTCACGTGGCACGGCAGCGTGGCGAGCACGCGCACGAGCGCCGCGCCCACATGACCCGCACCGAACAGCACGACCTGAAAGTCGCGTTGCGCGATGGTTTCGGTAAGCAGCGCGCAGCCCGGTCGTAACCAGCGCCGTCCCAGAGCAGGCAATCGGCATCGGTCGCGCCAGGTTCCGGCTCGGACAGCATGACGGCGCCGCGCGCTTAGGCCGCCGGCGCAAACGACACGCTGCGCACGGTCGATAAGCCTTGCGCGATGCGTTTGCCAAGCGTCGTCACCCAGTTCAAGTCCGATACGTCGAGCCGCTCGAACGCCAGCACCACCGCGCCGCCGCAGCACTGGCCGAGGCTGGGCCCAAGCGCGAAACGCTCGAGCCTGCGCATGCGCTGATGCTGCATGCCGTCCCTCAGCACACGCCGGGCGGTTTCGATGGCCTTCCTCCAGATGACCACCGCCGATGGTGTAGCGCGCTTCCTCGCGCGTGACGATCATCTTCGTGCCTGGCTCGCGCGGCGCGGAGTCTTCGACACGTGCGACCGTCACGAGCACGGCGGCGTCGCCGTGCGCGAGCAGGTGTTGCAGGTCGTTCGGCCAAACTTGCATCAAGTGAGCTCCAAAGAGGTTTGCGTTGCGGGGTTGCGTTGTTGTCGCAGGCGTTAGTTTACTGGGCCAGGCTGTCTGGCTTCGGATGCTGGCGTTTCGAGTGGGAAGAGCGCATCGGCGCGCCGATGCCGGAAAAGCATCGCGCGTAGAGAAAGCACGGCGTCGTGCTGAAGGTGCGGATGGTTTGCGTTGTCATGAGCGTGCCGAAGACATTGCGGACCAGGTGCGCGTTACGTGGTTTCCGTCTGCCTATAAGCAAGAAACGGACTGCGCGCACGTAGATCGCCATCCAACCTCGACCATAGCATCTCAATATCCCAAAAACATTTTTGGGACCGTATTCAGATTATGCGGAAGGGCTGATACGCGAAAGTGGAAAGGCGAATGCGCGCGGACGGCTGAAGCGTCCGCGCAGCGGGAACGTCGTGAAAAATTTACCGGACGGCCGAGCGCAGCTTGCGTTTGGTGCGCACACTGAGTCCGACGAGCAGGAAAATCACGGCGAACGCAATGAGCGACCACTGCGGCAGCGAGAGTCCGAGAATGGGCGGATACGGCGTCTCGCACAAACCGGCGACCTTGAACACCTGCGGCAGCCACTGCGCGGGCGGTAGGCTATCGACGATCGGCTGCAGGGCGTCGAAACCGCAACTGAAGACCGGATGGCTCTGCACCCACACGTGACGCACGGCCGTCACCAGCCCGCCGAACGCCGAAATGACGACGAGCGTTTCCAGCAACGCAATCACGCGCCAATTGTTGAAACCTGCGCCGAGAAAGGCAAACACCGCGACCAGCAGGAAGAAATAGCGCTGGATGATGCACAGCGGGCACGGATCCTCGTTATGGAAGAACTGCAAGTACAGCGCACCGCCGACGAGCCCGAGGCATACGAAGCCGAGAAGCGTCAGCAGGCGCCGTTCGCGGCGCATGACGCTGTCGTCCTGATGCATCGAGAAGTGATTTAAAGAGGTGTTCATTGTTTCGCAACGGTTCGAGAAGGAAGCACCTGAGTTGCGGGGCGTCGCGGTGAATTCTAGCGCGAACGCCCAATCGGAAACATTGGCCGTTCGGCCAGCCTTTTCAACGCGTGGTTTCGAGCACCGCTTCGACGGCGCGGCCGATCGACAACAATGTGTCGTTGTTGTTCGGCGCGCCCGCGCGCATTAGCCCGACCGGCGCTTCGCCGCGCGGATGGCACGGCAGCGACAGCGCGCAGGCATCGAGGAAATTGAACGCGGTCGGATTGCGCAGAATCAGCGCATTGGTGCGCAGGAACAGATCGTCGTCGCGTTCCAGTTCGGCGATGCGCGGCGGCACGACCGGCACCGTCGGGCACACGATGGCCTCGAAGCGCTGCCAGAGCGTGGTGCGCGCGGCTTCGATCATTGCGGCGCGCGCTTCGCACAGTTCGATGTAATCGGCGGCGCTCGTGCTTTCCGCGCGCATGAGCCGCGCGAGCACACGGGGATCTATTGCGCGCCGCGTTCGGCCATCAATTTTCGATGTCACGCGTGCGCTTCGATCGCGACGAGCGGAAAGCGGCTGATTTCCGGCAGCCGGTCGAGCGGTGCGAACCGCACGTCTTCGACCAGCGCGTCCGCTGCCGCCAGATGATTGATAGCCGCCGACATTGCATTCGCCACCGGCGTGTCGACGCCATCGGTCATGTAATGCGTCAGCACGCCGAGCCGCACGGCTTCGAGCGGGCGCGTGGCGGGCACCACCTTGGCATCGCGGCCCGCGAGAATGCGATCGACGAGCGCGCAGCACGCGACCGATACGCCGATCGGCCCGAACGAATCCAGCGTTTTGGAAAGCGGCACGCCGCCTTGCTTCGGAATGCGGCTCGTGGTCGGCTTGAAGCCGGTCAGTCCGCACAGCGCGGCGGGAATGCGGATGGAGCCGCCCCGTATCTGTGCCGAGCGCGACGGCGGCCATGCCATTGGCCACCGATGCCGCCGCGCCCGACGACGATCCGCCCGCGATGCGCTCATCGCCCGGCACAGTGGCGCGCCACGGCGAATGCGACGTGCCGTAGTGCGGATTCAGCCCGAGCCCGGAAAACGCGAACTCGCTCATATTGGTGCGCCCGACGATCACCGCGCCCGCACGGCGCAGGCGCGAGACGGTCGGCGCATCGGCCAGGGCGGGCGGCGCGTTGGCGAGTGCGCGCGAACCTGCGCTCGTCACCTGGCCTTCGATATCGAAATAAATCTTTGATCGATACCGGAATGCCCGCGAGCGGCGAGAGCACCGTGCTCGCGCGGTGCAGCGCGTCGTGCGCGTCGTGCGCGTCGGCGGCGGCGCGGGCGTGATCGGCATCGACATGAATGAAAACGGTCGAACCTTGTCCCGAAGGATCCGCGATCCGTTCGAGCGCCGTCTCGACGAGCGCGCGGCTCGTCGTGCGGCCGGCGCGGAGATCGGCGGCGAGTTGGGCCAGCGGGGCGAGCTGCGGCGAAGTGGTCGGCATGGCGTCGTGCAGTAGCGTGGTGAGTTGCAGAATGCGGTCGACGCATGACGCGCTCGTCACATTCTGAAACGATGGCTCGATGCGCGCGGCATGCTCGCATCGGCGAGTGAAAGGGCGAACGCCTTCACGCATGACGGCGCATGACAGGCGTCCAAAGTGCCTGCCATTCTAAGCCACCACAAACATCGATACTCGACTCGACGCGTGCTTATGCCATTCGGAAGGGTGATACTCAGATTGTCCTTGAAAAGCGCTGAAGCGTGGCTTGTCCGAGATAACGGTCGAACACGGACGCGACATTGCATACGAGCATCCGTCCCGCGGGCAGCACGCGCAGCGCGTCGCGCGTAAGTTCGATCAGACCGTCGCCGGCAAAGGGCGCGAGGCGCGCGGGTTCATCGGCGAAGATCGCGTGGAAGTCGATGTCGTGCGCGTGTTCGATATCGGCGAAACGGAGCGAACCGCCGCACATGACGCACATGACGCACATGATCACATCGCGACGCAGAATGTCGTCGGCCGAAAGGCGGATGCCGAGCGCAATCGCGAGCTTGCCCGCATCGATCGCTTGCGCGTAATCGCGAGAGCGCGCGCGTTCTGCGCGTAGACATCGCCGATCTTGCCGATCGACGACGCGCCGATGCCGATCAGATCGCAATCCGCGTGCGTGCTGTAGCCCTGAAAATTGCGCTGCAGCGTGCCCGCGCGATAGGCGCGCGCGAGTTCGTCGTCGGGCAGCGCGAAGTGATCCATGCCGATGTACACGTAACCCGCGTCGCTCATGCGCCGGATTACGCGTTCGAGAATGGCGAGGCGCACGGCGGGCGCCGGCAGCGCGGTTTCATCGATTTGCCGCTGCATCTTGAACAGCGCGGGCATATGCGCATAGCCAAACACCGACACGCGATCCGGCCGCATGCCGATGATCGCGTCGAGCGTGCGCGTGAAGCTCTCCACGCTTTGATGCGGCAAGCCGTAGATCAGATCGACGCTCACAGACTTGAAGCCGTTTGCGCGCGCGGCGTTCAGCACGATTTCGGTCATCGCGCGCGGCTGGATGCGGTTCACGGCCTTTTGCACGCGTTCGTCGAAATCCTGCACGCCGAGGCTCAGCCGGTTGAAACCGAGTTCGCGCAACAAGCCGATTGTTTCCGCCGATGCCTCGCGCGGATCGACTTCGATCGAATATTCGGCGCGTTCGTCGGGCACGAGCGTGAAGTGCTCGGCGGTCGCGGCCATCAGTTCGCGCATTTCGTCGTGCGAGAGGAACGTGGGCGTGCCGCCGCCCCAATGCAGTTGCGTGACGGGGCGGTTTGTATCGAACAGGGATGCTTGATGGCGCGTTCGCGCATCATCCGTTCGAGATAGGGCTGCACGTGGGCGCGATTTTTTGTCGCGACCTTGTTGCAGCCGCAGTAGAAGCAGACCGTGTCGCAAAACGGAATGTGGAAGTAGAGCGATAGGTCGGCGTGCGGTGCGCCTTTGAGCGCGGCATCGTGATAGTGCGCGGGATCGAAGGCGTCCGTGAACTGGACGGCGGTCGGATAGGACGTGTAGCGCGGACCGTTCGAGTCGTAGCGTTCGAGCAGATCGGGGCGAAAAAGAGTGTCGGCGAACGTCATGGCGGTCGGTGGCCATTGATGGCCGATGCATTTCACCCAGTTTAAAGAAATATGCCGTTCGGCCAGTGCGGGATAACGTCGCAGCGCGGCGTGGGACAATAGTGGCTTATCGATTGTTTCTGCACGGTTTTTCATATGACCACGTTACCGACTCACGCTTGCCGCGAAGGCTGCGGCGCGTGCTGTATCGCGCCTTCGATTTCGAGTCCGATTCCCGGCATGCCGAACGGCAAACGCGCGGACGAACGCTGCGTTCAGCTTGATGACGATCTGCGCTGCAAGATTTTCGGCGATCCGCGACGGCCGGCGTGTTGCGGTGGCTTGCAGTTTTCGCGGGAGATGTGCGGAGAGACGCGCGAGTTCGCGATGGCGTGGATCGCGAAGTTGGAGGTTCAGACGCAACCGCATTGACCTTCGACGGTCCAATCCCCAAATTCGCGCATTCGTCTATTTCGGAGACTCCCGCATGCTCAACCGGCGCCGGTTCCTTCTGGCAACGCTTGCCCTCGTTTCGACATCCGCCGCACACGCTGCATCCACGTTCCCCTTCATTCCGGACCACTACACATTTTCACAAAAGCAGGTCCAAGAGGCCGTCGCACGCAAGTTCCCGCTACAACGCACCGCATCGCAAATTTTCGATGTCGTGCTGAGCAATCCGGTCGTCGGCATGGCGCCAGATCGCAATCGCGTGACCGTACATGTCGATGCGCGTTTCGCCACGCCGTTCATGCCGAACTCCGTCAGCGGCGCGTTCACGATGTCCACACAACTTGCCTACGATCCGCAAACGCTGTCGGTCGTTCTGGTCTCGCCAACCGTTGACAACTCGCAGTTCAACGGTGACGCCGCGCAGTACAACCAGCAGATCGCCAACGTCGGCGCGGCGCTCGCGGCGCAGTTGCTCGAGCGCTATGCCATCTACACGGTCAAGCCCGAGGAACTGCAGTTCGCAGGCGTGTCTTACGAACCTGGTACAATCACTGTTCTTACAAACGGCATACGTGTTCAGATCGTCGAAAAATGATTCGATAATCCGGGCGCAACATGCGCTAAATCAACCGCTAAATTACAGCGAACAAGGGCTGACGGATGGACTGGATCCTGATGGTAAAGGCGCTCATTCTGGGCGTCGTGGAAGGCTTGACCGAATTTTTGCCGGTCTCCAGCACGGGGCATCTCATCGTCGCGGGAAGTCTGTTGAACTTCACCGACGCGCAATCGAAAACCTTCGACGTCGTGATTCAATTCGGCGCGATTCTCGTGATCTGCTGGGAGTATCGCGCGAAGATCGCCACGGTCGTGACCGGCTTGCCGACGCGTCCCGACGCGCGGCGTTTCACGCTCAACGTGATCATCGCGACCATTCCGGCGATCGTGTTCGGACTGCTGCTCGAAAAGCACATCAAGGCCGTGCTATTTTCGCCGGTGCCGGTGCCGGTATCGGTGGCGCTGATCGTCGGCGGTATCGTGATCCTGTGGGCGGAAGCGCGCCAGCGTGATCGCAATAGCGCGCCGCGCGTGCATTCGGTCGACGATCTTTCTCCTGCCGATGCCTTCAAGGTCGGTCTCGCGCAATGTTTCGCGCTGATTCCGGGCACGTCGCGCTCGGGCGCGACGATCATCGGCGGGATGCTGTTCGGGCTGGACCGGCGCGTGGCCACGGAGTTTTCGTTTTTCTTGGCCATTCCGATCATCTTCGGCGCGACGATCTATGAAATGGCGAAGTACTGGAAGACGTTGACGGTCAATGACATTGGCCTGTTCGCGATCGGTCTGGTCGCGGCGTTCGTCAGCGCATTCGTGTGCGTGCGCTGGCTGCTGCGTTATGTGGCGTCGCACGATTTCTCGGCGTTCGCGTGGTATCGGATCGGGTTTGGTTTGCTGATTCTGATCGTCGGCTACAGCGGCGGGTTGAGCTGGGTGGATTAAGGCGCTTTATTTCTAGATGCTAAAAGGCCACGTCGATGCGTGGCCTTTTGCTTATTTGCGGCGGAAAATCAAATCCCACACGCCGTGTCCGAGGCGCAATCCGCGCTTTTCGAACTTCGTCACCGGCCGATAATCCGGTCGCGGCGCGTAATCGGCGGCGGTATTTTCGAGCGCCGGTTCCACCGACAGCACTTCCAGCATCTGTTCGGCGTAGTTCTGCCAGTCGGTCGCGAGATCCAGATAACCGCCTGGCTTCACGCGCGAAACCAGATGCGCGACGAACTTCGGCTGAATCAGACGCCGCTTGTGATGTCGCGCCTTGTGCCACGGATCGGGAAAATAGATGTGTACGCCGTCGAGACTCGCGGGCGCAATCATGTTTTCGAGCACTTCCACGGCGTCGTGCTGAAGAATGCGGATATTGCCCAGATTCTGCTCGCCGATCAGCTTGAGCAGCGCGCCGACGCCCGGCTCATGCACTTCCACGCCGATGAAGTCATCGCCCGGACGCGCCGCCGCGATTTCCGCCGTCGTCGCGCCCATGCCAAACCCGATTTCGAGGATGCGCGGCGCGTGCCGCCCGAAGGTCGCGTCCCAATCGGCGAGTTGCGGCTGATATGGCACGACAAAGCGCGGCCCGAGTTCGTCGATGGCGCGCTGCTGGCCCGGCGATACGCGCCCCGCGCGCGTGACAAAGCTGCGGATACGGCGATGATGCAAGGTGGACGCGCCGGCTTGCGCGTCGTCGTCGGCCTGATTGGCTGGTTCGATGGGATCGTGATTCATGGCGAGAGCGGATGCGGCATACGCATCAAAAACGGCATCGAAACTAAAAAGCCGCCCAAGGTGACTTAGGGCGGCTTTCGCTGAAATTCTGGAGCGGGCGATGGGAATCGAACCCACGTCTGTAGCTTGGGAAGCTACGATAATGGTCATTATACGACGCCCGCGTGAATTGCATGTTTTACGCAGATGTCGTCCCTCTGCGCAACTTTGAAAAGCGGGTTGCGCTGAAACCGCAGACGGTGAATCACACGGACCTGCGTGCGATTTCTTGCGATTGTGTGACGAAACGAACGGAGCAAATTCGTCAGGTGGCGCTAGCTTCTTGCCAGTTGCAAGGCGGACTCACTCGGTCACTGATCGCGACGCACGTCGCGAAGTTCAGTAATACGAACCGCAATTTCGCAACCACAACGGGTCCGTCGAGGAGCCAGCGTGAACCTGAGTCGCAAGCGATTGATGATCGCCGTGGCATTGGCCGTGTTGTTGGTGTTAGCGGCGCTCGCGCTGACTTATCGAGCGCGCAAGGTCACGACCGAACGATCGGACTGGGTCGTCGAACAATGGTGCCACGCCATGCATCGGTACAACATCAACCCGGTCTATCCGCCGACCGAGGACTTTCATGTCGGCGACATCATCGGATTTTCGGCCGATGCCGTCGAGGGCGAAAGTAGCACGTGTCCGCTCTTCGGCGCGGTCAAGGTCGCCTATGTTCCGATGCGCGACGAACTCGAAAAGTACTATCAGAATGTCGCGGTCTTTCCGGAAACCGCGCCGCCGCCCAAGGAAGACGGCGCGCTCTGGCGGCAATTGCCGGCAGGCGCGTCATGCGATGACACGACATGCTCGGGGCCGGCGAACGGTCTGGAAAGCGTCTTCAAGGATGCCGGTCCGACGACGCATTTGCCGATCGTCGCGTTTCCCGGCCTGACGCTCAGAAGCGAAACGAGTTCGGGCGTTTCCAGCGCGCTGCCGGCGCGTATCGCGGAGTTTCTTTTCGGCGCGTCGGGATCGGCGAACGATTCGGTCACGATCAAAATCCGCTCCGCCCAAACCTACGGCGTTCCCGCAGCGGTGGCGCTGGATGCGCTACGCCGTCATTGCGATGTTCACAAACGCACCGCATTCGATTGCCTGAATAACGATGTCATCCAGGAACTGGCATCGCTGCGAGGGAAGCAGTCGAAAACAACCAACGTTTCGCTCGTCTACCGCGTTTATCTGATTCGTAGCATCGAGTACACGCTCAATGCGTCTTCGGCTGTCGGGGCCGAAGCCAAGGCGCTGATCGACGGCGCGCTGGAGAAGCAGTCGGCGAGCAGCGATCAGGAAACGGCGCCATCCAAAGCAGATACCGAAACGGCGGCCAGCGAGACCGAGGCCGACCGGCAGCGCCGCATGCGCGCGCTGACGACGAATGTGACTGGAAAGACGATCCCGGGCGGAACATTTACCGCGACTGCATCGAGCAACGGGAGCATCACGCTGGTCGAGACATTTGTGCGGCTCATCGCGATCGGCTATCGCTCGGTGTCGATGCTGTCCGTCAGCGAGTAACGCATGTCAGGAGGATGTGGTGAAACGATTCAGGCTGCTGCTGTTACTGGCGATCTTCGGAACGAACGCAGTATTCGCCGAGGACTGCGACACCATATTTTGCAAATGCCGCAAAGACTCTGCGTTTGATCCAAGGTGTCCTTCGGTTTTGAAGCAGCGTCAGATCGTCGGTCAAGACGGCCCGCCTCCGGCGCCGACCGTGGGGCGGAGGACCGGCAGCGAGCGGGCGGAACCCCGAGACGACGCTGGACTTCACCAGCCCTTCTCGAAACTTAAGCGGAGCAGGGCAGGCGGGCAGTCTTTCACGAAGTCGCTCCAATTGATGCATGGCACGGCCGGCGAACACGCCGCGCCGTGCAATCCGATGGCATTGCAGCTTAACCAGCCGGTTTTGCGTTGCCCGCGCGTTCAGATCCCAAACAACGTCATCGATACCGCCACGCGCGTGACCACTATCAACAGCACCTGCACGATCACGAACAGCAGGATCGGCGAAAGATCGAGTCCGCCCAGGCGCGGCAGAATCCGGCGCAGCGGATCCAGAAACGGCGCGGTGATCTGATAGAGCAGCGGCATCGCCGGCGACTGCGGATTGAGCCACGACAGCAGCGCCATCAAAATCGTCATCCAGATAATCAGATTCAGCGCCCATTTGATGACCGTCAGCAGCGCGACGAGAAAGGTCATCGGCAACATGAGCGTGGGATCGACGCCCGCGAGCATGATCATCAGCAGCACATAGACCAGCGCGGAAATATATGCGGCCAGCAGGCTCGCCCAGTCGACCTCGCCGCCGGGCAGAATCTTGCGTAGCGGCAGAACGATCCAGTTGGTCGCCTGCATCACAGCATTCGAAACAGGGTTGTAGGGCGGCATGCGCACGACCTGCATCCATGCGCGCAGCAAAAGCGCCGCACCGAACAGGGTGAAAACGGTATTGAGCAGAAAACGGGCGACGTCGCCGAACATCTCGGGTCCTCTTCAATGCAGACGCAGCGGACTGCGCCGGGGTCGGTTGGGTTGATGCCGGTGCGCGGGGCGTTGCGTCAGCCTGCGAGAAGAACGGTGGCGCTCGCGTGTGCGTCGCCCGTGTCGCTTTCGAATCGGCCGCTCGCGCGGCGCGAATCGTCATTGCCGATCTTGATCATCGTTTCTTCTCGTGACTGGATGTGTCGTGCCGGTGCCATCGCGGTGCACAACGCGCATTCGGCGAGCGTCGCGATATTCCCGGTTTCGGCGCTTGAAATTCCCGCCCATCGCGTTACGCGGTGGGGCGCCGGACGTCACCATAACATGGCTTTGACGCGGCTTGTAGACCTGATGGAGCAAGGCACGCGCCTTTGGCGGCGCTTGACGTGAAAGTAGCCTGAAAGGTGTGCGCCGCAGCGTTACACCCAAACTCCTGAAACGCAAATCCCGACCGTTGCTATTTTGAGACGGTCGTGAAAAGCGCAATTCACGCAAAACTGGCAGGATGACGAGACTGAAAAGCGAAATGATCCAGAGGACGGATTCAGACGGCGGGGCCAACTAACAAAGCATTTAATCGGATCGGCGTAACGTGGTTTCAGCGCGCCGTGCAATAAAGCGGCGGAATGTGGCTGAACCCACATCGATCGGGCGAATTGGTTTCTTTGCGCACATTGGTGAACGAACTGAGCGCGAAATACTAAAGAAAAGACGGATTCAGCGGGAAAGGCGAAACGAACAAACCGTTTTTCCTCGAGGTTTCATTCGCTACGTTCGGAGGTCGCTATGAGCATTTTCTCGTACCGGAAGCATTTGCGATTCTTGAGTCAGGCGCAGCGCCGGCGCTGGTGGGACCAGAAAAAGCGGCTGACGCCGCGCGTCGTGATTGGCGGGGCGTATGTACCGCCGAATGTGTACCGCCGAATGTCACGCGCGAATTCGCCTATGTGAAAGTGGGCTGACCGCCCCTCTACATTATTAATTAGAGCAAGACTTCGATTGCCCCGCCTGATCGCGCGGCCGGCGGGGTATTTTCGTTTATTTGTAAATTAGCGTTACTTTCAGCGAACGATCTTTCATCGGCACGTGGCGTAAGCGCTCGAAAGCCGCAATGTTCGGGCACCTTGGGCCGCCAGAAAGCTTTCACCTTATTCGCCGCGTTAAGGAACTTGCAATTTGCAACAAATCGATTCGGCAACGGTTGTGCTTTTCGTTAAATTGAGTTGATACTGCCCGTCGCGCCGGAAGGACCGGCCGAAAGAGGCGAGGAGAACGAAAGTGAAAAAGCTCAGTGGTGTATTGGTCGCGGTTGCGCTCGGCGCCGGGTTTGTCGGCGTGGCGCAGGCGCATGTTTCCGTGGGGATCGGCGTCGGGGTGCCGTCGTATCCGGTTTATGCGGCGCCCGCGTCCGTTTATGTCGCGCCGCCGGTGTACTACTCGCCGCCTCCGCCGCCCGTCGTGTATGCGCCGCCGCCTGCCGTGGTGGTCGGTGGTTATGGTGGCTACGGTATTACGGGCGTCCGTATTACCGTCATCACGGCTACTATTGGCATGGACCGGGTTATTGGCATCGTTGATTCGGTGAATCACGGCCGGTCCAACATGCAAGAAGCGATGCGAACACCGCATCGCTTTTTTTATGACGTCGCGTGAACGATGAGATCGCGATAACCGTTCACGATCACGCTGTACGCGAAATACGCAAACAGCACTGCCGACATCACATGACACGCACGCAGCAGTTGCGTACCGGCGCGTTTGCGTCCGTGACTCGCGAGCGTGCAGATAAAGATCGTCCAGCCGAGTCCGCCGCAGAAAAAGCCGATCAGAAACACGGACGCGTTCATGGCGTTCGTCGCGCCGGCTTTGGCGATCAGCGCGCTGCCTACCGCCGCAAACCACAAAATCGCACTCGACGATGACACTGCCAGCAGACATCCGCGCAAAAAGCTCTGCAGATGACTCTGCCGCGGCACGCGCGCATCTTCCACTTCGCCTTCGACGGGCGGCGCAGACGCCGGACTGAGCGCCTCGCGCGCCATCTTCCAGGTGAGAAAGAGCAGCACGATCGCGCCGCCGATCCACACGACCCAGCGCACCGCCGAAAACTGGAGCAGCGCCGACATGCCCGCGAGCGCCGCATAGAACAGATCGCCGAAACACGTGCCGAGACCGAGCACGAGGCCCGGCTTGAAACCATGCGTGAGCGTCAGCGAAATGATCGCGATATTGGCGATCCCGATATCCAGACACAGCGACAGCGACAGAAAAAAGCCGTCCGACAACAGCGACCACGAATGCATTTTTTATCGTTTATCCAGCGTGAAGCTCACGTGCAGACCGCCGGTCGGCACGCCCATCGTATTGCGCACGGGCGGATTGCGGAACGCGCCGAGCGCATCGCGTTGTTGTTGTGTGCCGATGCCGAGCGCATCGAGCACATGCACGACGACCGCATTGAACACCGCGGTGTTGCCGTCTTCCACCTTCGCCGCGATGCCAATCACGCCTTCGGGCGCCGCACGTTGATCGCGTCAGCGCCGGTCTTGCCGACGAGCGCGCCATCGAACGCGCGCATCAGGAGCGTGCAGAAGCGTCCTTTGCCCGCGACGAGTTCGGGATACGTCGTCATCGCACGATGGATGCGCGCGAGCGGCGAGCCGTCGGGCGCAACGGCGATTTTGGCGAACAGGCGCGCGAGACGATCGAGCGGGAACGCGGGCGTCGGCAGATTGCAGCCGTCGATCGCCCATTGCACGTTGGCTTCGTCCAGATCGATGAGCCGCGCCATCGTGCGTTTGACGTGTGCCTGCAAGGGATGCGCGGGCAAGTGGTAATCGTCGAGCGCCGCGCCCATCGCGCGTGCGCCCGCGAGCATGCCGGGGTGCTTGCCGGAGCAGTTGCTGCACACGGGCGTCAGTGTGAAATCGCGTCTGATCCAGTCGCGGAAAACGGCATCGGAAATGGGCGGATGACCGCCGCAGCGCAGATCGCTTTCGCTTGCGTGCGCCTTCGCGAGCATCGAGCGCGCGCGTTCGATATGACGCGGCTCGCTGCTATGCGATGTGCACATCAGCGCGAAATCGGCATCGTCGAAACCAAAGCGTTCGAGCGCGCCCGTTTCGATGACGGCGAGCGCCTGCGCGGGCTTCGCCGCCGAGCGCGGCAAGGTCACGCGATGTGGATCGCCAAACGAATACAGCAGGCGCCCGCTTGCATCGATGACGGCGACATGTGCCGCGTGCGTGTTCTCGATGACATCGCCTCGATAGAGCGTAGCTGCGATCATTTTTTATCCAGTCCGATTTCGATCCACAGATCGTCGACGCGCCGCTTCACTGCCGCATCCATCACGATCGGGCGGTCCCACTCGCGGTTCGTCTCGCCGGGCCACTTGTTGGTGGCGTCGAGTCCCATCTTCGAGCCGAGACCCGCCACCGGCGACGCGAAATCCAGATAATCGATCGGCGTGTTATCGACCATGCCGTATCGCGCGTGGGATCGACGCGCGTGGTGATCGCCCAGATCACTTCGTTCTAATCACGCACGTTGACGTCTTCATCCACGACGACGATGAACTTCGTGTACATGAACTGCCGCAGGAAGCTCCACACGCCGAACATCACGCGCTTGGCGTGGCCGGCGTAGCTCTTCTTCATTTGCACGATCGCCATGCGATAGCTGTAACCTTCGGGCGGCAGATAGAAGTCGGTGATTTCGGTGAACTGCTTCTGCAACAGCGGCACGAAGACTTTGTTCAGCGCGACGTCGAGCACGGTGGGCTCGTCGGGCGGTTTGCCGGTGTAGAGGTCGAATGGAAGAGGGCGTCGCGGCGCATGGTGATCTTCTCGACGGTGAAGACCGGAAACCATTCCTGTTCGTTGTAGTAGCCGGTGTGGTCGCCGTACGGTTCTTCGAGCGCGTGCTCGTATTTCGCGCTCGCTCCCGCCGATGGATGCGGCGGCGCGCCTTCGGGCGCTTCCGGCACCACGCCGGTTTGCGGATAGATAAACCCTTCGAGCAAGATTTCCGCGCGCGCGGGCACTTGCAGATCAACGCCGGGCGTCAGGCACTTCGCGAGCTCGGTGCGCGATCCGCGCAACAATCCGGCGAACTGATACTCCGACAGCGAATCCGGCACGGGCGTGACCGCGCCGAGAATCGTCGCGGGATCGCAACCGAGCACGACGGCGACCGGATACGGCTTGCCCGGATTGGCGAGCGCGAACTCGCGGAAATCGAGCGCGCCGCCGCGATGCGCGAGCCAACGCATGATGAGTTTGTTGCGCCCGATGAGCTGCTGGCGGTAGATGCCGAGATTTTGGCGCGGCTTGTTCGGCCCGCGTGTGACGGTGAGGCCCCAGGTGAGAAGCGGACCTGCATCGCCGGGCCAGCAGGTTTGAATCGGCAGGCGGTTCAGATCGACGTCATTGCCTTCCCACACGATTTCCTGGCAAGGCGACGCGCTGACCGCCTTCGGCGCCATGTCCCACACGGCCTTGGCAAGCGAGAGCAGCTTGCCGGCGTCTTTCAGGCCCTTCGGCGGTTCCGGCTCTTTCAGCGCGGAGAGCAGCCGGCCGACATCGCGCAGCGAACTCAGCGCGGCGACATCGCTGCCGAGACTCACGTCAGAGCCGCGCTGCGCCTCCGTTTCGATTCCCATGCCCAGCGCCACGCGCCGCGTCGTGCCGAACAGATTCGCGAGCACCGGCATGTCGAAGCCGGTGGGTTTCTCGAAGAGCAGCGCCGGGCCGCCCGCGCGCAACACGCGGTCGGACAGTTCGGTGATTTCGAGAACGGGGGAAACGGGCTGCCGAATGCGGCGCAGCTCACCGAGCGCTTCGAGGCGGGCGGTGAAGTCGCGCAGATCTTTGTATTTCATCGATTGTCGGAGAAGGACGCGAGAGAAAGATTCGAGGGCGCTCGAGAGAGCGGACGGCTGCGCGCTAAGCGATTGTCGATTTTACCTGCGACGCCGTCCGTACGTTTAATGACATTCAGCGAAATCTACTGGTCAAGCCCTCTGCTACGTGTCTTTCCGCTCAAATTACCGGCTCTTTATAACTGTAAGTAATTTAAATGGCGGCGCATAGCATTAACGGATCATTAAACCCTGCTAGAATCGCTCGACATTGATTGCAGGTTTTGCAACTTTTTACCACTGCCTCAGGTTTTTGTTCAGACGCAAGTGCGTCGCCTGCGCCGATCCCTGCACGGCGATTCATGGCGGTTGAATGTCACTGCCGGCGTTTCAGACGCCGGTTTTTCGCGTGGAAAGCCATCTGCGTACCAGGGCATGCTGTTCGTGCCGCGCATTCCGGGCGTAGTTTTCCGGTTCGGCTTTCCAGACGGGGCATGCCGTATCCCCGATGCCGTACATGGACGCCTCCAGTTTGCCAAGCTTTCATTCCGTGACAGCAAGAAGAGGAAGGTTGCACCCGTACATTCGGACTTTTCACGCGAGACACTTTTGCTCGCTGTCCCTGATGGGATGTGCTACACTTGACTACTGCGGTGAACGTATTTTGTCGCCGGGAAAGGTAATGTTTTATGCTAAAAACAAGGACGTGCATATCCAGTATCCACCGGATGAACTTTCAGCATCTCTAAATTTAATTGTGCAGCCAGATCAAACTTCGCGCCAATACGAATTTCGTATGGAAATATCGAATCAGGCAAATCAGATTGAAGCACACATCAAAAATGGACGCATTGAACGCTATAATACTCAGAAATCGCTTTTTCATGGATTAATGACCTTTGGAAATGCAAAAAGCCGTCAATTAGTGTTGGATGTGGCCTTGCATAGTCGTAAAGACGAAATACGCGCTATCGCCTTTGAGGCATCACTAAAATATGCGGAGCAATCTCATGAGGCCGGTTACGCCAACCTTCTCGCTACCATGGTCTGCCATGACCCAAGCGCTTATGTGAGGGCTAGGGTAGCGAATCGTATTAGGACTTTGCCCGGGCTTGGTCCTAACTTTGCCACCGCACAAAGCGGTGATACTTTGTCTATGTTAACCAGTGGAGAAATACCATGAATGCAACTGAAATCAACGATCTTGAAGCCTTGATCCTCGCTCCCTTCGCCGTGGATGTCGCGTTGGCTGGCGCCGTGCCCCGTACGCTGTCTGGCAGCGAAGCAGGCCGTGTCATCGGCTGGGGATGCCGGTCCTGTGTGGCCGAAGGCGCCAATCAGGAAGACTAAAATCTGATAAGCGATAAGTGAAAACAGGGCCGGTGTCGTGCTGTGCACGTTTCCGGCTCCGTTTATGACACGCTATATGGATGGATCGCCAATGCTATCCGAATCGAAAATTGTTCTTACCGGCGCTTCCGGACTGATCGGATTTGCTATCGCCGAACATTTGCTGAAATCTGGTGCGCAACTTGTTGCTGCAGGAAGAGACAGGCAAAAATTGAAGGCTCTCACCTCCAATTCGGCGTTGGACCACGCTCTTCATGTTTGGAGCGGTGACCTTGCTAGTGAAGAAGTGTGCCGCCAACTGATCGATTTTTCGGTAACTGCCATGGGTGGCATCGACGTGCTGATCAACAACGCCGGCACTTTTAACTTTTGCACATTAGAGAGCGTTGATCATAGAAAGCTCGCTGAGATCCTGTGCATCAACAACGTACAGGTGCCAGCGTACCTGACCCGTCTTGCTTTGCCATATTTTAAGGCAACCTCGAACGCCGTGGTACTCAATATTTCCTCGATTGCCGGACTTGCCAGCCTCCCCGGGGGGGCATGCTATGCAGCCTCTAAGTGGGCAATCCAGGGCTTTTCGCACAGCATTCGTGAAGAGCTGCGTGAGATGCCGGTGCACGTTTGCACTATCGCACCCTACCAAGTCGAGGTACTCAGGCCGCAACCCGAGAGCGGTGTCCGTACCATCTCGCCCGAAACCATGGCTAACGCGGTCGCCTTGGTCCTTGAGTATGCGGGTACATCATCGGCATCGGTCGATCTTGTTCTGCACTGAGGGATGTCGCGTGATTATCGACAAAAAAACTACGATCGACTCCTGTCAATCTCAGTTACGGCGCACTGTTTTCTCTCGAGCTGCCGTAGCTGAGCCGTCGTTGCCTTGCCATGCTGTCGACACGGCCCTCCTTGCCGCACCGCTTGCCATCGCTCAGCTATCGCAAGTTGGGATGAGCATAACCGATGCACTGTTGCTCGGCTCGCTCGGCTCTGGTGCTCTTGCAGCGGGTGGTTTCGGTGCGAATCTATTTTTCACTGTGGTTTCGTTGCTGCAGGGAGTACTGACTTCGGTCAGCGTAAGCGTTTCTCATGCGCATGGCGCCCAAGATGAACAGCGTGTACCTGATATCTACTGGACCGGCTTCCTGTTGTCGTTATTGCTATCGATATCTGCGTTCGTACTGCTGTCGTTTGCGAATCCGATTTTGCTCGCGGTGGGTACGCCCGCGCTACTTGTGCAAGACATCGTCGAATATACGGGCGTGTTGCGTTGGGCCACCGCCGGTAGCCTAATCGCAACCGGATTGATGCGCTCGTTCCTTCCCGCGATTGGTGCTGCAAAATGGTTGTTGTGGGTGGCGCTCGGAGGGGGCTTTATCAATGGTTTCCTTAGCTACGGACTGATTCACGGTATGTGGGGGCTGCCCCGCATGGGTTTCCTCGGACCGGCGACCGCGACAACTTTCACCGTCTGGTTATCCGCGCTCACGCTGATAACGCTGCTGCATATGCAGCGTCACTTCCGGCACTTCGCGGTCTTGGCGTTGCCGAGCATGACGATAATGCGCGAGCTGCTTGAAATCGGCTGGCCGGTTGCAATCATTTACGGCGTCGAGACAATGCTTTTTCTTGCCGTCGGCATGGTCGTCGGAATACTCGGTACGTCGTCGCTCGCCTCGAATCAGATCGCAATTAGCATTGCCTCGGTTGGGTTGGTGGTGCCAGTCGCTATTGGTCAGGCAGCGAACGTGCGCATCAGTTTTTTCTCTGGAGCTGGTTATCCTCTAGCTGCTCGACGAGCAGGCTTCGCCGCGTTCGTGCTCGGAGTCTGTTTCATGACGCTGTCGGCTTTAGTGCTAGTCTTAGTGCGTGATCGGATCGTCGGGCTTTATCTACATACCGGTGATCCACACAACTCTGAAACTGTGGATCTCGCCACTTCACTGCTGGTCGTCACAGCAGTGTTCCAGATAGTCGACGGTATGCAAACGATCGCCTCAGGTTGTTTGCGAGGATTGAAGGATACACGCGTCCCGATGATCATCTCAGCCTTAGGTTACTGGGGCATAGCGTTTCCAATTAGCTACACGTTAGCACTCCCCTTCGACTTTGGCGTGCGTGGGTTGTGGTGGGGGCTCGCAATCGGGCTTGCCACTGTCGCGCTGCTGATGACATTACGCTTTCATGTTCTGAGTTTGCGCACTTCGATTAACCAGAGGAATCAACCAGTTAATTAAAAGATCGCAGATCGCTACTTAAGCCAATGTAGTCACTCATGGTACACAAGTCGGATAAATTTTGGTCTACGACAACATGTGAGAACTGAATGGCTAGAATATTACGAAAATGGTTCGAGGGATTTTATCGCCACCTTCATCTTGAAGATGGTCGGTGGCCATCTAAATGTATTCATAAAGAAATTGCCTATCTCTTGAAAAGTAGATTTCCTTGCCAAACTACGCTTGATGATGAGTGCATTAATCACTTTTCGAAAGCAAGTCGATATGTCAATACATATCACAACCTCAATCACAAAAAACAATATGAAACCGGAGGCGCAGAAATAACTATAGCCTTTGTTGGCGATATACTTTTTACCCCAGGATCAGCGATTAATTATCTTACTGATTCTGTTTTCAGATTTTTTTATGATGCAGACTGTATCATTCTAAATCTAGAAACCCCAATCTCATCGGGACATGCAATACCAAAGTATGCAATGGAGACATTCAATAGTTCACTTGATATTTTGCGTCCCTGGGAAAGGGTTTTGGGACAAAAGGTTTTTTCATTATGTAATAATCATGCATTAGATTGCGGAGTAAGTGGATTAGATAATACCTCGAGAGTTATTAAAACCCAACCCAACGCATCAGTGCTTGGCTTCCGTTCGCTGGGCCTGCCGTCGGTCGGTCCAGCGCCAATTAACTGATCCGAACCGCCGTGTACGGACCCGTACGCACGGTGGTGTGGGAGGGGCCGGGCCGCGAGGCCTGCCCCTATCCCGATTGGCTTTCTATTGTGTGTCTCCGGTGGAGACACATGCGTCAGGAGGTGGTGTTTGGAGGCGTAGAGTATTGGACCGCGCTCACGGGCCGGTGTTAAGTTTGACCACGGTTTTCCGGGGCGGATGATTTAAGGCTCGATAGGTGCAGTCGGTGCATGCCGCAAGCATGCCCACGGGTGTCCGGACGTTAACGTGATGCCGGTAGATGGCCGATGTCTGGTCCGCGATGATCTGTATTCGGCGTGTCTCCACTGGAGACACGCGTTGCGAACGCTAGGTGACAGTGCGTCAGTGCGTCTTTCTTTCTCTTTTTCATTGAGCGCAAGAGTAGTTGGGTATTGGCGATCAAAGTTAGCGTTGCAGAGATGATCGATCGTCGGTCCTTTCGCGCGTAAAGACTTTGGCCTCAAAGAGATGTTTCGCCTGCAAGCGAATTCGCACGTGACAAGAAAAAGCGGTTATCGAACGCTCGCCCCTTCGTCTTCGGTAAATTGGTTGTGTCTCCAGTGGATACACGGAGATCGCTGCGCTGAGATCGCCACGGTCAGAAGCGCGCAGCAAAAAATTTAGCCCGCTGCGCTCGCCTTGCCGATAAGACTAGTTCGCTGCAAGCGACATCGGCAACGGCAACGGCAACGGCACGCACCGCAGAAGCTCGGCTTTTCCTTGCAGTGACGATCCCGTGTCTCCAGTGGAAACACAAAATGCAGCGTCGAAGAACGCGAAACTTTTCTCCGTCAGAGCTTTATGACGAGTTCTTCAGCTGCACCGGTCGAGCATCCCACGCGTTCCGCTTCGTCCGGCAATTAGTCGTTTTCACCCGCGCTGCCCGGTAAGCGCAAGATCGACCGCGAGCACGGTGCCCGGCAAGCGGATGCACGCAGTACTTCGGCCGAGCCTCGTAAGTTCGAACGCTTCGCTAGGGAGTGATAGAGAGTTTGCCAACATCGACCGGAGCGTACCCTGGTAGCTGCCGATTGAATCAAGGAAAGCGTCATGCAACGGGACGCGTCGAGCCGTGGCGGGACGCGGAGAAAAAGCCTGGGAAGTCGCCCAATGCGGACCAGACTATCAATACAGCGTCGCGAAGACGTGAGAGGCAAGCTACCGCAATCGGCGTTTGCGGCGTTTGCTAGCGATAACAACAGACGGGCGAATACGTCGGCGGCGGTCGATGAGTGGAAGGCGCTTCAATCACTGGGTGAACGCATCGATTTCGAAAACGTCGAATCGCTGTGAATGTCACTGGGTGCAGGAAGCGCACAGTGAAGCGGAAGAGCTAAACACGAAGCTGCAACGAAGCGGACAGCCGGAGCAACTGCCAATGAGGCGCATGTGCCCCTTAGCTTCGATGTGTCGATTGGGAGGCGTGCTCCTCGGGTGGTAGGCAGATGCGCACAACTCCGAGGTGGCGCGTGAGGAAGCACCAGGTCTTTCATTCCGAGTTTGCTAGCGTCGATGGGACGAAGCCAGAAGACGTTGCGGCACCGTAGACGAAGACCCAACGATTTCTGAGCCAATGGTCCGTGAAACACTCGAGGAAACTGGCGCGCCATATAAAATCTATAAAAATCAACGAACTACGCTGTTAACATCAACTTGTTTCACGAAAACCGGCTCGTGATGACTAAAAAGGAAGATAAAACGGCGTCCCAACCGTCCGAAAAGCTTCACGCTGCGTCAGAAAACACGGCTTGTATGATTTATTACCTTTACCGTATTACCCGACACAGCGCCAAATCGGCCATGAGAGACCTTCAAGCCCTTCGCCTCTGCAACGGCTGATAAACCTCCCCCGCCTTAAACCGATCCAACCGCTCATATGCCACCGTCAACGCCGCGAGCGAAGCCCGCTGCAACTGCCGGTCATACAGCGAGACGATTGCCGCAAACTCATCGACATCATCGGCGGGTAGACGCCACATGCTGCTCGCCTGACCCGCATCGAACACGGCCGCCATCACGCGATTCGCGTCGATCAACGCTTCGTGCGAAAACTCGCCATGTCCCGTTTCCGCCAGAAAGCGGACCAAGAGCATTGTTTCAGCGATCAGTTGCGCCGGCGCGATATCGACCGAACCCGCACGAAGTGCTTTGATCGCCAGATGCGCGTGCAGTGCAAGCTCGTTTGCCGTGGCGCGCGGAATTGGCAGCAATTGCGCCTTGGTGAGCGGCGTGCGCGAGCGTTTGAATGGGAGAGCGTGTGACATGCTTCGACCGATGGTTGAACCTTCTCCAGTTAACGATCGTCCCACGCGGATTCTGAAGGGTGCCGTGCTCTTTCCTGTTCAAATCGTTCGATGACGGCGATCGTTCGTTCGCATTGGTCGACATTGAGCGTATGGATCGAACTCTTGTCCGGCAGCTCGGCCCCGATTTGTTGCGCCAGCCATTTCAACCCTTTCGCGCGCGCTTCAAAAATATTGCAGCCGTCGCGGCGCACTTTCGCCTGAGCGAGCGGCTCGAGCGTGGCGTGCAGATTGGTTTTTAGATCGCGAAGTCTTGCGTCAGCGAGACGCCCGAGCGGCACATTGCGCGTGCTGCGCGGAAAAATGCCGATCCACGCCTGACACGGCACGCACATCCACAGCGGACCGTGATCTTCACGATACGGATACGCCTCGTCGCCGGAGCGCACAAGCATCGCGGGCGCGCCGCAGTAATCGCAATCGGGATGAGGAAGGAGTTTGACAGGACGGCCGACACGCATTGCCAATATCTCGCAGGCGGAAAATCCAATATAGCAAAACCTGCGTGTGACGATGCTGCACGTCATAATAATCAGCATATCGAACTATCTAGAACGCAGACTTCGCAAGTTCCCGACAGCGTGACAAATGTGTGCGAGCCTGGGAGTTAAACGGAAATTTACTTCGGTGCGCCGGAGCATACGCTTCAAGCGCACCGAATCGCGCAGGAGAAAAAGCCCGGCTCACGTTCCCGGCGATCCGGTCGCAGATTTTAGGTAAACGAGCTATCGAAGAAAGAAGTACGTCGATGGAAACCAAGTCCTGTTCTGACTCCTCCGAAGCCGACCTGTTAGTCGATGACCGGCACCGCACACGCGCAAGATAAATAACGGCGCCCACGCAAAACCCCGCGACTCACCAAAGCGCAACAAGCCTGGCCCAAGCTGCAAGTAACTCCCGCACAAGGCAAAAAACGCGCCCGTGAATCGGGCGCGTCGAAACTTCAAGAACTCCCCAAAGGCGTTCCCGCAACCAACATCAAAAATTAACGCTGGTTATCCTTTTTGATTTCTTCCTTGGCATCGCCGTATTGCTTGCGGGCTTCGCCGGCGCCTTGCTGAACCTGTCCCTTGACTTGCTGGGTGGTGTCGCCGGTCATCTTGCCCACTGCCTCATTGGCCTTGCCCTTCACCTTTTCGGCGGTACCTTTGACTTGATCCTTGTTCATCGTGAACCTCCTGGTCGGTTGCGTGGGAAGGCGGATGCCTCCACGCCGTACCTTTAGCAAATCACGGACCTGAAAGCGGAGAAGCGCAAAACTACAAAACCGGAAGCCAATCGGGATAGTGGCAGGCCTCGCGGCCCGGCCCCTCCCACACCACCGTGCGTACGGGTCCGTACACGGCGGTTCGGATCAGTTAATTGGCGCTGGACCGACCGACGGCAGGCCCAGCGAACGGAATTCCTTCAGACCCCGCCTCGCGACGACGCCCTTGCGTTTCACTAGCCCTTCACCACCATCAGGTTGGACAGGGGACTCGCACCCCCCCAAGCTGTTGCGCATGCTCAGCGCACAAAAAAACGGCGGCGGGTCGCCGGCGGGATCGATGCGTCCGAGACGCGGGTGATAGATGCAGTGTAGAATCCAACGGTCATTAGAATCGGCGGAATGGTCGCTTTTCTTTGCAGGCTTCCAACCGTCACGCATTGGACTGGCATGATTGTTCTCGCAAGTAGTTCATCAAAGAAAACCCGGCTCGCAAAGCTGGGGGTTATAAGAGACGAATCGTCAGCTTGCGCGCTGTTCCAACGAGGCGCGGACGTAGGCGAGCGTGCCGTCTTTCGCGCGAAGCGATACCTGCAGATGGCGCACCGAATCGGCAAGTGCATACCGAACGCTTGCTCCCTGCCGTACGCTGACGATCTGGGAAAAGCCGTCGGCGATTGTGCGATCGATCCAGTCGGCGGCGCTTAGGACCTCACCATCTTCAGCGCGGACTCGTGACGTCAGAGCCAGCTCGCGGGCGCGTGCAACTTCACGAGCGACCCGCCGCGCCTCGCGCTCAGACACGGCCAGGGTCTCCCACTCCGCTTGCTGTACCTCGTCCATGCCGGCCAACTCGAAAATCGCCCGGCGCCGCGCTACTGCGCGAACCCCGATGAGCTTGATGCCGAACACTTCACGCACAGCCAGCTTCGTCCCGCGGTTCGCGTCGTCAGGCCTGTCGAGCACGCTGAGCAAGTACGACATATTCCGCGTACAGAATCGCTCTCGCGAGGGCGTTGCCGTACGTGTGCGTCGCTCAGCCGTGATCGAGTATCACCAGTTGCTTTCCCAGCTCGAAATCGCGCATGCTAATGGCCCCGTCCGCACGTGCCTTGTCGAGGTCAGTCAAGCGCTTGTCGCGCGCCTGATCAGCTAACGTGCGCCTGAGCACTTCCGCGAACTTGCACGACTGCTGTCCGACGTCCACCTGCTTTAGATACGCTTCCGGCAACGGGTACGGATCGAGCACACCCTTCGCGTACAACAGGTCATCGACTTCCACGGTAGACGGCTCATTTCGCGCCAGACCCATGAGCATGACCAGCAGCGCAGCGTTCTGTGACGAGATCGTTTGTTTCGAATGGCGCATCACGCTCACTAGCGGCACGAGCTTGGATAGCGGCAGCGCACCGCGCAGCTCGGGCACGGCAAGCAGCGGCTTTGCCCATCGCTGGTCTGTGTCGAAATTCGTTGCCGACATATAGTCATCGATCACGGCTTGCGGAACGGGCTTGCCTGCGGCGATCGCATAGGCCACGTGGACTTCATGACGGCCGTTACGCTGACCGCCTCCGCCCTTTACCCCGGGCCCGCATACCGAAATCCGAAGCGTCGTTCGGTTTCCTGCTGCAAAAGCTCGAAGAGATCGAGGCCGCGATGGCCAGACCTGCTCGCCTCCTCGTTGGCCTGTGCCACCTGATCGGACGAGAACAGATACAGAGGTTTGCGCGCGAGATCGAACGCAAGATAAAGTAGTTGCCAGTGCTCGCGGTGAATTCGCCACGGCTGCGGTGCGGCGAACGCCGGTCGGAAATAGGCGCCGTCGATCTCGTCGATGAGCGACAGGAAAATGCTTGACACAGTGCCGGGTGTGCGCACGGTCAATCTGCCGTTGAACCGGGTGACCGAAACGGGATGGCCGAAGATTGTGAGCGAAACGTCGGCCGGATCGAGGCTAGCGCTAAGGGCGTTATTGTCGAAGAAGTTCAGCACTTCGAGCATCGTGCGGAAGGACTGCGAGAAACCTGCGAAGGAAAGTTCGTACATGATCGATTGCTCAAGAGAGAAGCCGGGCAATCGATTCCCGTCGGGTCGATGCCCAGCAGGGGTTGGTTGCGCCTAATGGCGCGGGGAAAATGCAACGGCTTTACGCGGCGTCCAGCAATCGCGCCATGAAACACGCGCGAGTGACCACGCGTGATCGCTCGAGAACACCTTTGCACGCAACAACGGCATCACCGAATACTTTCGCTCAAGCGAGTCAGCGAGCGGTTGGCGACTCACCCAGTCAACGTGGATGATTCACCTTTCCGAGTTGCCGGTGCATACGAACACGGAGATTCGGTCGTGCGGAAACGACTCAGGCCACGGTCTGCTGTGGCGAGCGCCGCAGACCGCTTCGTTGGCGTCGTCGACGATGTTGGCTGGACACAGCCACTCCGGCTCGAGCTCGGTCTTGTACAACACACGGCATAGTTCCGAGGACACCTGGTTCAGCGTTTTGCCTGCGGTGTCCAGTCGAGCGACAGCTTTGATATCGACAGCGCCGTAGGCGCTGATGCTGATCGGCAGTGCGGCAGCGATCGGTTGATGCATTATGTGGCTCCTGAAATGCGAAACGCGCCCAGAGGCGCGCAAAAACGATGGTCGAAAAAAGCCGCACCCTGGAGGATGCGGCTTTAGCCTTTGTGACTCAGCCTGCGCTGCGTCGAATCATTTACCCAAGTCCCGCTCACGATCACGATCACGCTTCTGCCCGTTGTGGTTTGTCCACATGAAGAAACCCGCGATGGAGAGGCCAAGCACCAACGTGAAAATCGTTGCGCCCACGTCATTTTCCTTTCATATGTAAGAATCCTGCATGCCACAATACTACTCCAAGAACGACGAGCGCAGCAGTGCCGAAGGCAGTCTGCCAATCCCAAATCGCCGAGGAATGTGCGTAGCCAACCGCTCCGCCGATTGATGCTGCCGACAGCGTGTGCAGGTAACGGCCGTTCTGCTGCCGCTGATCCTTTGAGGGATTGGCGATCGCATAAAGCCTGCTCCGAAGTCCTGGCCTCGGATCGCGCGGTACCGAAACAACGAAGACCCCATCCGTCTGGAGCGACACAGGCAAGGCATAGCCCTCGTAGTCGAGGCTAAACGCCGGCAAACACTCGGTTTGGTCCATCAAGTCCATCAGTTGAGTTAGCCGCGGCGGGATACTGACAATGCCCGAAGTCACATCGAGGGAAACCCTGTCCGTCAGCATCAAGCCGCAGGTGTATTCCACCTTGACCCTTGCCAGCTTCATCGACGACCTCCGCACTTCAGGTCGATGCCGCCGGCGAGACGCAAACCTTCGAGCATCGCCCGATAGCCGCCTTTGGTTTCAAGCTGCTGTAGGGAGACGTGGTTTTCACCACCACCTGTGAGGTCTTCGCGACCCCGCCGAGTTCTGAAACTTAATGCGACGCCCGATCCACAACGCGGTTCGACTACATCGACAAACAGCGTCTCCGTGCGAAGCGATACCCGTACCGAGGTATTACCTCGGCGCGAATCATTGACGATCTGATACGAATGCGCGGCGAGCCGCAAGTCGTGCGCGACGCGTCGAAGAACCCGCGTTGCGTGACGTTCGAGAACCGCCTTCGCGCCGGTATTGGCGCTACTGCGGTCAGTGTAAAACACTCTAGGAAATTTCATGATTACCTCGGAGAAGACGAGGCAGGTCCCTTGCGGGGATCTGCCCTGCAAGGGTTAAGCACAGCATGCTGCGCTGGTTGAACGTAAGCGATCCATTGACGACGCCCCTCTGAGCGACAAGCCAAGCACGATGAGGCTTTGAGAAGCGTGGTTGAAGTTATTGCGGTGCGGCAGGCATTTTCCACGGCAGAAGTGCGTCGTAGTCGTCGACGGGATGTGGAAACGGAGCCATGGTGAGGTTATTCGGGCACCACCAGACGAAAGGGGCGGCAACAGACAAACCGGACCTACTACCACCGCGCCACATACCACCGCGCCACATACCACCGCGCCACATACCACCGCGCCACATACCACCGCGCCACATCTCGACTCTACCGATCTCCAGCCGACCGTCCTCGAGAAAGAGGACCAATTCCGGCCAATGGTTGAGTGCGTAGCGGATCTTCTCGCCAAGCTTCGCTGAGCGCGACAGCCTGGGCAGTTGCTCTTCGAGCCAGACCTTGAAGCTCTCGACGATGGGTCTGCTTTCCTTCTGGCGCCTGGCCCGCCGGTCCGGTGGGCTCTGGCCCCGGATCTCTTTCTCGATCTTGTAGAGCTTCGCGATGCGGGCGAGCGCCTCGTCGGCGATCGGCGCGTTGCCAGCTTTGGCGATGTCGAAAAAGCCTCTGCGGACGTGTGCCCAGCAAAATACCAGCGTCCCCGGGCCGCCTTTGCAGTCGGCCTTCTCGATATGCTTGTAGGCGCCATAGCCGTCGCATTGAACGAAGCCATGAAATTCACCGAGCAGGCGCTCAGCGCAATCCCGGGTTCGGTTACCCATGTAGGTAGACGACGCCCGGCGCGCTATCGCCGTCATGGGCGCGATCATCCTGCGCGATGGTCAGCCGGTCATGGTTTTACCCAGGCCCGGTGCGAGCACATTGACGTGGGTCTCGTCGACGAACAGGCGCGCGTTGGACATCAGGTCCGCCTTGAGACGCGCGACCAGGGGTTTCACGACGACTGCCGTCCGCCCGACCCAGTTACAAAGGGTCGCCCGGTCAATCTCGATGCCATGGCGCTTGAGGATTTGTTCCTGGCGATAGAGCGGCAGTTGGTCGGCATATTTCGAGACGACGACGTCCGCGACAAGCGCGTCCGTCGGTAGTCCGCCCGGAACGAGATAGGTCGGCGCGGGTGCCTGCAGGACGCCGTCGCTGCAGGTCCGACATGCGAGCCTGGGTCGGATGGTGACGATGACCCGGTAGCGCGCAGGCACCTTGTCGAGCCGTTTGGCAATGTCGCGGTCAATCTCGTGGAGTGCGCCACCACAGCACGGGCAGCTGGTCGCATCCGGCAACAACAGCCTCTTGATGTGTGGTGGGCGGGAACGGATGGCCGGCCTTCGCCAGGTCGCAGACCTTGCGCTTGCCTCTGGCGCGATCAGCAACGTCCTGCTGCATCTCCAGAAGCGTTTGCGCCTCGGCGTTGGCGATCTCCCGATCTTCCAGCGTCAGATCATATTGGTCGGGCGACAGCTTCTCCGAGCGCGGGCCGAACCGCCAACGCTGCAACTGGTCGATGATGTCGCGCAGCTGAACCTCACGCTTTGGCGACGACCATCGCCTGGAGCGTTTCCACATCATTTGGGAGATCGGTCGAACCCTCGGCCATGCGCCATTTCTGGCATATTCCGGCGGCTCCCGGTACGGCCTTTCGACCAAAGGAATCCGGTGTGCGGTCTACTGCGTCGCAGTCGGCTTGAGGACCGGCGGGACGTGCATCCGGCTCCACTGAAGCCCCTCGAACAGGGCCGATGCCTTTGCGGCCGACATCCGCATCACCGTCTCGCCCGGGCGCGGCCAATGAAAATTGCCCGACTGCAGAACCTTGCTCACAAGAACGAGCCCGCTGCTGGCTTCATCCGGTTGGCGCGTTTCGCACGGAATATCCAGGCCGTTCCGGAGAAGGGTTTGCCACCGAGTTCATGCTCCACCAGCGCTGCAAGACCCGCCGCTCCTTTGCGGAAATCGACGGGCCGCGTCGCCACCATCACCTTCAATGGCCTTGGCGGAATGATCATGCCGACATGCGCACCGCGAGCAGCACACGCTCGATATGGTCCGCGCTCACGCCGGCCTGGACATGAATGACCATGCCGCCAGCCTGTACGACGATGGCATTCCCGTTCATCGCTCCGTCCGTCCCCGACGTCCACCTCCACATCGGAACAAACGCTACCCCGGAGGCGGCCTCCCGGGCGCGCGCGGCGCTGCGCCAACCATAGAGCTGTTGGGGCATCAACCCATGGCGACGCGCGACTTCCGCGATGTTGGCACCCGCATGCAGCGTTTCTTCGATGATCCGACCCTTCGCCTCGGCGGTCCAACGCTGCCGACCGCCTGGCCCGCTCAGAACCTCAAGCCGCCGAACCGGCGGCTCCCCGCCACCGCTGCTTTCGAAACTAATTTCGTCATCAAGCACGTATCTCTTATCCCGCAAGCTTCCCTGCGGACACGCTATCGCCGATGCCGATCAGCTCCGGAATGTGGGGGAAATTGAGCGCTTACGGCCATGTGATCGAGGGCGCCTATGAAGTCCTGAACGGTTTCGAGCGTGTGCGCGCATCGCGCGATGCCATGCGCAGCGTCACACTGGACGCGGACGAAGCGGGTGTGTTCGCCCGTGCCGCGCTCGCGCTGAAATATGATGACCCCGACAAGCCCGCTCCGATCAGCGAGAGGCAGGTGCTTGCCCCGCGTCGGCATGACGACGAGCCGTGATCTGTGGTCGGTGTTCAACCGCACGCAAGAGAATTTGCTGCGGGGCGGTTTGCCCGGACGCAGCGCCAGCGGACGCCGCCAGCGCACCCGGCCCGTGCAGGGGATCGACAACGATATCTGCCTGAACCGCGCCTTGTGGATGCTCGCCGATGGCCTGCGCCAATTGAAAGCCTGAACACACCCGGAGGGGCTTTCACCGTCCGGCCCCTCCATGTCCTCGCTGATGTCTCATTCACGAATGGAGATACGATCATGTCTCATGTCACGCATACCCGTCCCGCCACGTCGGACGCCGCACTGGCACTGGAAATCGCCGATCCGGCCAGGAACCTGATCCTCGTGCCGCTCGGGCAGTTGCTCGCGCGCCGCTCACCACGCCAGTCCGTTGCCGAACTGGCCACCAGTATCGGGCACGTCGGCTTGCTGCAAAATCTGATCGTCATCGCGACCGCCGATGGCGAACATTATGAAGTGGTCGCAGGTGACCGCCGCCTCACGGCCTTGAAGCTGCTGGCGAAAAAGAAGCGCATCGCACCCGACTTCGAAGTACCGTGCCTGCTTGTGGCGGACGCGTCCGCGCGTACCGTCAGCCTCGCCGAGGCTTTGCGGGCAGAGGGCTGGGCATGGGTGGAGACCGTGCCGCATCTGAGTTTCGTGGAACGGCAGGCCTTCCACACTGCACCGGTCCAGCATCGGGAGGCAACCCGGTGTGAGGCGCGGCGCATCGCGTCGCTGCAACATCGTCTCGAAGCGCTCGACGTCAAACTGGAAGCCGCTTTCGACGCCGAACACGAGGAGCGAGTGGAAGCCTTGCAGCCGCGCCGCGTGCAGATCGTCGCCATCGAGCGGAGCCATGGTGAGGTTATTCGGGCACCACCAGACGAAAGGGGCGGCAACAGACAAACCGGACCTACTACCACCGCGCCACATACCACCGCGCCACATACCACCGCGCCACATCTCGACTCTACCGTAGCACGTATCGAAACCCGCGAGCCGCAGCAACTGCGCGAGTTCGCCGAGATGCGCATCGGCGATAAAACGCAGATCGTCGATGCGCAACGGTGGCCGCAGCAGCAGCGCCGCGCCGTGCAGACCGGGCGGCGCGTGATGCGCGGGATGCACCTCGATCAGATCGTCATCCGTAATCTGCACGTCGAAGCCGGCCGCGCGACCATTGCGCGCGATCGCCTCGACTTCCGTGTGCGGCACGCCGAGCGCCTCGATCATGTGTTTCGTCGATGCCGCGTCCGGACACGTGCACGCGAACGTACGCCCGCGCTGCGGCCGGGCGAGGAAGTCGTTCAGTTCGCGATGGAAATGAAAGTGCGCGTTGATCATTCAACCAGTATCGCATCGTGCGCCTGAGCGTGCCGCCGGGCGATGTGCTCTACTGGCGCTCCGGTCAGCGATCAACAGGAGCACGAGCATGGATATCGGATTCATCGGGTTGGGCAAAATGGGCAGCGCAATGGCGATCAACGCGCTCAAGGCAGGACACACGGTGCGCGTGTGGAACCGCTCGCGCGACAAGACGCGCGCCATCGCGGATCAGGGTGCGTCGGTCGTCGATACACCCGAGCAAGCCTTCGCCGGCGACGCCGCTTTTTCCATGCTCGCCGATGACAATGCGCTGCGCTCGGTGCTCGTCGATGGCGGCTTGCTCAAACACGCGTCGAAAGGTCTGGTCCACGTGAACATGGCGCGACGGTTTCGACGGCGCTCGCCGTCGAACGGCCGAATTGCATAGGCAACACGGCGTCGCGTATGTGGCCGCGCCCGTGCTCGGCCGGCCGGATGTCGCGGCGGCGGGCAAGCTCAATATTCTCGCGGCGGGCGCGGATGCGGACATCGACCGCGTGCAGCCCGTGCTCGATGCGCTCGGCCAGAAAACATGGCGCGTCGGCCCGGAACCGCAGCACGCGAACGTGCTGAAACTCGCGGCGAATTTCATGCTGGCGTCGGCGATCGAGAGCTTCGGCGAAGCGGTGGCGCTCGTGAGCGGGCACGGCATCGAATCGCAGACGCTGCTGGATGTCATCACGAATTCGCTGTTTCCGGGGCCGGTGTATGCGGGCTACGGAAAGATGATCGCGGACGGGCACTACGAACCCGCGATGTTCAAGGCGCGGCGCGGCCTGAAGGACGTGCGCCTCGCGACGCCGCAGGCGATGCCATCAACGTGCCGCTGCCGGTCGCGAGCGTGGTGCGCGACAACCTCGTCGATGCGCTCGCGCACGGCGACGGCGACAAGGACGGTGCTCGGCCAAGTGACGGCGCGCCGCGCTGCTCAAAAAGCCTAGGCCGAAAGGCATAATTGCGATCCTTTTGTCACTTTTTGATGTGAACGCAATGAGCCTGCATGTCTGGTGGTTATCGTCGCTACGGTATTCGTCGTTTCCGCGATTCCCGGTTCCAACATGCTGTTCGTCATGACGCACGGCGCGCGCCACGGCCTGCGCCACTCCACCGCGACGATGGCCGGCTGCCTCGCCGCGCTCGTGCTGATGCTCGCCGTGTCGGCGGCCGGCCTCGGCGTGTTTCTCGAAGCGTGGCCGCGCCTTATCTCGTCTGGCTGGGCGTGAAGAGTTGGCGCGCGAAGGCGGGCGCGGTCGAGATTCGCGACCAAAGCGGCGCGTCGGTTTCATCGTCCGTGCTGTTTCGCAACGGCTTTCTGGTCGCGAGCAGCAATCCCAAGGCGATTCTCTTCGCCGCCGCGCTGCTGCCGCAATTTATCGATGCTCATTGCGCCTGCCGCCGCAATTCGCCGTGCTCGTCGGGACGTTTGCGGTCATCGAAGTGAGCTGGTACGCGGTGTACGCGGGACTGGGCGCGCGCATCGGCGACAAGCTGAAGAGCGCGAGCGTCGTGCAGACGTTCAACCGGCTGACGGGCGGCGTGTTCGTCGGCTTCGGCGCGATGATGGCGTTCGTGCGGCACTAAAAAGCGCCCATTCGTCTGCCTGAACGGGTGCACATTTTGCTGCGTATTCGGTGCTTCATTCTCTTTCGAACAGACAGACGAAACCGGTGGACGCACACTAGGCGGCATCCGGCGGTTCGCGTCGATAAAAAACCAGAACGGAGACGCCCATGCATTCCTTTCGCCGATGTGCCGCGTTCGCGACACTGCTTTGCAGTGTGCTCGCGTCGACTTCCGCGCAGGCGACGACACGCCGAATCCATGCGGCGCGCTAAAGCACGTTGTGGCGGCGGCGCCGAATTTCTCGTCGCTTCCCGCGTTCGATGGACGCGCCATCGCGCTGCCGTATGGCGATGACGCGCAGTGCCGCGCATCGCAAAGTAGTTACCAATGCACGTGGACGCCGCACAGCGGATCGAGCGCGGACGCGTTCCAAGGCGCCGCCGCCGATATCGCCTCGTGTCTGCCCGATGCCACGCATGATCAGAATTCGCCCGCGCGCCAGCATTTCTACCTGGGCGCGAAGGGCGCGCGCACCGAAATCACGGCGGCGCAGGCGGGGCAAAACAAACTGAAGCTCGAAATTTACGGTTCCCGGTGAGGTCATCGTGAGCAAGCGCACCTGATAGCCGACGATGACGACGATGCGCTCGCCGGCCTCGCCAATCTGCTCAACGGCATGGGTCACGAAGTCGCGCTCGCGGGGAATGGCGCGCAGGCCGTCGAAGTGGCCGCGCAATTCGGACCCGACGTGGTGATTCTCGATCTCGGCATGCCGCTGCTCGACGGTCTCGCCGCCGCTCGTGCGCTGCGCAGGTTGCCGAACGGCGCGGGCATGTTGCTCGTCGCGCTGACCGGCTGGGGCCAGCCGCAGCATCGCGAAATGACGCAGGACGCCGGTTTCGACATGCATCTCGTCAGTCAAACCGATCTCAGCCGATCAGCTGCTTTTCATCCTGTCAATGACGCAGCCTTGACTTACACGCCGTTGCGACATTGCGACGCAGTATAACCAAAAGATGTTGCGTTGCCCCAAATTTGAGGCTAGAGTTATCCATGTCTCCTCTTGTGATATGGATTCGAAGCCCGCACATCAGCGGGCTTTTTTTGTGCGCTGAGCATGCGCAACAGCTTGGGGGGGGGTGCGAGTCCCCTGTCCAACCTGATGGTGGTGAAGGGCTAGTGAAACGCAAGGGCGTCGTCGCGAGGTCCCATCAGGGACAGCGAGCAAAAGTGTCTCGCGTGAAAAGTCCGAATGTACGGGTGCAACCTTCCTCTTCTTGCTGTCACGGAATGAAAGCTTGGCAAACTGGAGGCGTCCATGTACGGCTCTTGGCTCTTATCGGGCAACTGAAATTACAAGCGGATTGGCTAGCCGGCTCGAGCACAGAGCAACCACAAGTTTCGATGGACACAGCCGACTCTTTAAGCGCCGGGCTACCGCCTCAACTATGGTGCGAGTGCTGGCGGCCCACGACAGGAAGACGTTCAAACAACGTTCGCAATTGCGCAGGCACCGCATGCCTTGGCGCGGTTCGAAAATTCCTGCGGACTCGGAACAGCGGCGACGCGTTTAAATTATTGACCCTGTCGGGCGCTGTGCCGTGCAGTGCAGCTCGCATTCATGCCAACGGAATCGACGCGTGCGTGCGCTCATTGGCACGCCCCCGCGCACCGAGACCAAACAGACCTGTTTCGAAGATGCAGGCGCCAGTCAGCATTGCTCATCTAGGTCACGACAAATGCGGAGACTGAATTCACGTTGATGCTTTGGCGCCAAGCTTAGTGTGACGGATTGTGGCCAAACTACGTCAAGTTGCCGCCTTCTGTCGACATGCAAGAGAGAAATTCAAAGGCGAGAATTCCTATCCTTCCCAATCAACCAAAAAATCACATACGCCCATGGAGAGAGAATGACGACATTGTCAACGATCACGACCGACTACAGTTCACGCTGGATTTATCCAGCCGCGGTGTCGCCTCGGCGAACAGCGATAGCAGTGGATTTCACCACGGGCATATTAACCGGTTGCTGACGAAGCCCAGGAATCTCACCGTGCATGTTGACCGGGTTCGCCGGTGGATTAATGACCTCTTCCGGTTAATCATCCCCTGGATGGCGCTCGCCGCGTGACATCGCTCGCGATCTTCTCAAGCGACAACCTTCTTCGTTGACGGGTTCTTAAGACGGCGATTTAGCCGCATTGTTGGAGGACGTCGAGAAAGATATGAGCGGGACACACCGATGGGCGATGGGCACCCTATTCGAAAAGCGGCAAGGTCTAGGTCTCGCAGCTGAAAACGTACGGTATCGACTATGCGCCGCTTCCGGATGACACGGCCGCGTCCACGTGGTCCGCTGTCAAACCTAACCTTACATTTTTATTTCGATTTGAAGCGCACCGTTTTTGTCCGGCTAAGATGAATGTGACATGCGTTTAAGGCGTGCTTTACCTCAGAAACTGCGAGGTAATCAAACTGTGTGTTGCCGCACATTCGAACAGGAACGCGCGACTTACCTTGCCACACGTTGCACTGTTAAAGCTTGTTGCGTTCGCGGCCACGGGTCTTTCATGTTTCATGAACGGATCGCGGCCACCGCGCGGTTATGTAATGTAGCGAACTCCTTCGAGCGCGAGGAAAACAATCTTGCAGCCGAAGCCCGCCAAGTACAACGCGAAAAGAAGCAAATGGAGCATCTCGTGGCTAGGCTTCTCGACCTTCCTGATGACAAGGCCGTATAGCACACGGCCATCAGCAATTCGAGCAACGCCGAGACAATCGTTTCGAGGATGTGTGTATCCATGACGGTTCTCTAACAGCAGCGTGTCGCAGCTCCCGGCGCACCGTCGAGAATCCGCTGGCCGATTGGCTGCTTGGGACGTCAATCAGCTTGCTTTCATTGGACACAACAATCAGGGATTTTTGAAATCCTGCTACGAGAACGTTTGCGAGCAATGTCGCACGTTTGGTTAGGTACTACCCTCCGCTGAGGGAAGCCCAGTCAATTCGTCTGCTTTCGAGGGATGGACATGCCTCTGCGGCGGAATGCTGGAAACAGTCGAGGGCGAACAGCCTCGTTGGAGATTTAGGGAGAGAGGCGGTGAACAAAGAAATTAATCCCTTTGGTTCCGAGGACACATCTTCGCCCGGAACACCAAGTTTATACAATAAAACAGCCCCGTATGACGAGGGGCGTATACGCGAATTGTGGCACGCGCTGCTTCTACAGGCTGAGAAGAACGAACTGCCGGCGCCCGACGGGTTTCCTGTTTGTCTTTCTGGGCATGGTCCGATAGCACGGTTCCGCGACACGCTCATAGACGACATCGGACTTGGGATGCAGTTTCGCTGGAATCTGATCGTCGCGACCTTAAAGACGTTCTTTCTGGACCGGTGCAACCAAAAAGATCGGTTCGAAACACCTGAGATCTTGGCACAGGAACTAATTGATGCAGCCGGTTTTCCAGCCTGGTTCAAACAACTTGGCAACGTAGGCGGCACTGGGGCAATGCCACTTAAGCGGCAACTTGAGCGCGCCGAGAAAGTCAAGGTTAGAAGCTACGCCACCGATGCCCTTGAGGAGGCATGTCGCTTCCTCAACAGCTACTTTGGAGATCGGTACCGCCAAGTTGCATCGAGCTTCAAAATGACGCCCGACAAGCTTAAAAGAAGGCATTTTGGCGAGCGATCGACGAGTTTGTGACGCTCATCACGAAAGGGGTCACATCGATTGTTGAAAACCCCGAGCATGCCTTGATGCTGCAGCGACGGACTTACTTTGAATCAGACAAGCGTCAGGAGATGGAAGAGCTACTCGTCTCAAGACTCAGCCAGAAAAATGGTGGCAGATCAGTTCAGTGCATCGTCGCACCGGGCGCGCCGACGGGCTTAGAAGCGCTAGCAGTACGTCTTTCAGAAAAGTTGCCAGAGTTGCTTGCCACTTCACTAGATTCAGCCGACGAACATCTTGGCAATCCTCCGGCTCGGAACATCTTTGTAATTCCGTGTGGCCGCTGGATCGCGCCAGTAGCGTTTCGAGGCATGAAGTATTTAGTTCATAACTTTTTAGCGCTTTTGAGAGATGAGACACCTGCAGTCGTTGCTCCAGAAATGTCGGAGACGCAATTGCATGCCGGCATTACTGAGATTCGCCGTGCGCTCGCGCATCGCTCGCTTATTGCAGTCTTCGTCGGCTTAGACTCGACACCTGAAGTCTTGCCGAATTTGCGGCGTGCCGTATCCGACTCACTGTTGGCGGAGTTTCTCGCTTATCTAAGCCAGCCTACTCAGCCCGACCAGGAAAACATAAACGATCCGATTGACGTCAGATTCTTCGACTGGTCCTACTTTCTGGTACTCGGCACAACCGAACTCGGCACGCTACGGGAGTTTCAACAGCCGGCTCTTCGCCTCGACGCACTCAGTGTCAAAGATCTGCCGACTGTCCTTCGAGAGAGTGATTTCAAACACACGGCCGACGCGTGCGCCGTCATTCCGGACTTACTGTGGGCGCCCACAGAATCGGACCTGGCTGTGTTCGAGCAAATACGCCGGCTTGAAGATGAAGTGAAAGAACGTCCCACTAACCAACATAGCGCCTCCAATTCGGGCGACTTCGAAGGATTTGATGCCTTAGTCGGAAGGCTAGCCGATTTACTCCTCGAAAGTTCCCATGACACACTGAATCTCGGCGTGCTTTCTCTTTTGGCATTCTCAATTTCCGGAATGCGTCCAGCCACGCTTACAACCGTTCGGGCTGCAAGAAAGGACGGTCCAACCCAGGCACCCTACGCTCAAAGACGGGCTTGAAACATCACCCCGAAGGCTATCGGGTTACCCGAGTTGGTCCGAGGCTTAAAGATACAAGGGGACCACTGGGATCGATGCCGCGCCGTTTCCAGCGCAGCATCGATCGCCCTATTCCTAGACTTCCAGCTACGCGCGTCCTAGATCACCGGTCTGGGCGAAAACGGCTGATGGTACAGAGGCAATCGAGGCCGCATGCTAGTTTGTGACGGCGGAGCGAACGCCTCTCTCCGGCCAGTACAACAAATGCTACTTAGCAAACTTGCCCAGGTAGCGCACTAGGACCCATCCTTCCGCTTCTTCTTCTGTGATCCGGCCCTTGTAAATCACAAATGCCCAGTCGCCCATGCGCTGCTGGACAGCAACTATCGTCCCGAACGGAAGCACGGCTGTAGCTTGGGCTTTTTGCTTCGGAGTCGCATGTACTCTAAGCGACGCTGCAGAGACAAAACGAAGTGCGTCGCGTTGCTCAGATGACAGTTTATCTTTAGCTTCTTGTTGCAAGTCCTTCCAAGCCTCCCTAGGGCTCTGTGTGATCAGCGTTATCAGGCTGGATATCGGCGGTATCTGGCTTGCGAGGTAGTTCGGCAATACAAGAAGATGCTAGTGCGCCTGCCAACGTCCCGGGCTTGCGAATGAACGGCAGTAGTCGCAGCAGGACATCGGTCAACGAATTGGCCGAGGACAGCGATTGTGAAAGGTGCTGCAAGTCGGCTGCATTAGCAGCGGCGCTCGCGTTCACGGCAGCAGTAACGCTTCCTGACACACCTTCAAGAGTAGCGGAGAACGTCGCGGTTATATGCCCAGTGAAGCTAAGGCCGCTTCTCGCAGTTCCTGCAACACCTCAGGGCTTCGCGAAACCGATGCAAGCAGGCTCTGCATCTCAGCGATTTGATGCGCGTACGAGCCCGGCATCGACGGCATCTTGAGTGCCTCGGCAACTGCCGAGACTTGTTCCCGATAAGCCTCAATCGCCTCCGATTGTTTTCTCATCTGGGCGATAGAGTTTGCCATCGCTTTATTGGCTGGGGCTGTCGCAGATTCGAAAGATTGGAACAGTTCGGTAACCGCTCCCAGGCTGGCGGCCTGCGAGACGGCGAACTGCTGCCGCAGCTCATCGATAGGGGCTAGTTGCGTCGCAAGTTGCCGCCTGGCCTCACTGACCTTGGAAACAATTTCTTCAAATTGCTTCCGAGAGGAAGCCACTCTTTCGTCGCGAGCCTTCATTCTGCCGTCCATGCGTCGTTCGAGAGGGGTTGATAGGCTGTCTATTCTTCCAGAAGCTGCACGGGATCACAGATGAAAATGCCACGAACATTCCTTGCCGTTTATTCGCGCACCGCAAACCGAAAGGCGCGGCAACAAACAAACCGAATCTACCGCTACCGCGCCGCATCTCGACTCTACCAAGAGCGATGGGCGGCAGAGGCAGGAAGGGGGCGCTCAGCCACTACAAGCCGCCGAGGTCCCCAACTCGCGATACTGCTGACATTCAAGTGTGCCTAAGCAAGTGACCGCTATGGCCGATAAGCGCGAGTTGATCATCCGGGCTGGTTTCAAGCTGAATCGGCCGCTCGAGTGGCGGTCTTGTACCCTAGTCGAGTGGTAGAAAGTGGCCGCGTGCTGCCCGATGCAGTCGGCACACGTCGACCTTGACGCCATCGGCAGTCGCGCGTCGAAGGGCGCATCTCAAGGGCGAAGTGAATGATATGAACGTCCCCCACCCAGTTGTATGTTCCGTGTCAGCGATACACCGACGGACGGCGATCGCTACCGAATTTAGAAAGCGGTCATCATATTGGGCTACTCAGCCGATTTAACAGGATTTGTCATGACGCATACGATCGTGGGCGTGGACATCGCAAAAAAACGTAATGCAGGTTCACTGGGTCGATCACGAAACCGGCGAGATCGTGAACAGGCCTGTCAAGCGGACGGCTTTTCTCGAATACTTCGCCAATCGCCACCCCTGTCTCATCGGTATGGAATCTTGCAGCGGGTCTCAACACTGGGCACGGCGATTGATCGAGATGGGCCACCAAGTGAAGCTGATGCCCGCAAAATTCGTCAAGGCATTTAACATCCGCAATAAAAACGATGCGGCAGACGCGCGAGCAATTTGGATGGCAACGCAATGACCAGCAAAGCGGTCGCAGTGAAGACCGAGGCTCAGCAGGCGGTTCTCGCCCTACATCGTATGCGCCAGCAGTTGGTAAAGTTTCGCACAATGCAGATCAACAGCCTGCGTGGGTTGCTGACCGAATATGGTGAGGTGATGGGTGTCGGTCGTGCGGCGTTAGACAGAGCGGTCGCGGGAGTTCTGGAAAGATTGTTAGGGCGTCTGCTCGCGATACTGATTGATACGTTGCGTGAGCAATGGAAGGGGCTGGAGGACATGGATTGGCAGATTGGCCAGATCGAGCGTCGGTTACGAGAGTGGATGAAGGACGATCAGGCTTCCATGGCGATCGCGGCGATTCCGGGCGTAGGTTTGCTTACCGCAACAGCTGCAGTGGCAACGATGGGTCATGCGAAAGCCTTCAAATCTGGCCGCGAGTTCGCAGCGTGGCTAGGTCTCGTGCCGGCACAGACCGGCTCAGGCGGCAAGGTCGAGCTACAGGGGATAAGCAAAAGAGGTGATACTTATCTCAGGACCTGGCTCGTTCATGGCGCTCGAAGCATCATTTACCGCGTGAAAGAGCCAGGCCCATAGGTGACACAGATGAAAAAACGACGTCCGTTGAACGTCGTAATTGTGGCGATGGCCAATAAACTGGCCCGAATAATCTGGGCGATGCTGGTGCATCAACGTCCATACCGGAAGGCTTACGAAAGCGTCAAACCGACCTAACATCGCTAGCTTGTCGGAGGGTTTTGTTGGAAGGGATGGAATGTCAGAAGTTGAGGTGGCATTCGAGTGTAATGACAGAACGGGTAGGACCTGGGACTCGCCAAGCCTGAAAAGTCGTCAGAGCGCATCAAGCTCGTGAAGTGAATGAGGCGTGAGTCAGCGGATTTCATAGGGGCCCGCAGCGAAGCACAAGCTGCAATAAGGCCGAATGTAGAGCTGCAGCCCATCCTGTTTGTCGTCGAAACCTCGAAATCCCGTCGCAAAAGGGGCGTTTATGTAGACGACTTTACTTCGCGCCCTGCAAGCCCTTACTGGGTATGGCTCGTTACCCTATCGAGGCGCACGAAGTCACAAGTTGACGACTTTATAGTCGCAACATTGACATCTTTAATGCGTTCTACGGCTTCGTCAGCGCACGCAGCTTGCGAGTACGAGCTAAGAAGCTTTAACAGAATGACTTTTGAAGTTATCGCCAGCAGATGATGCAGCAGGCGAGCTTGAGGAAAGCTTCGTGAATGAAGGCTAGGCGCTCGAAGCGGATGCGCAGCCGCCGGAAGTTATATTCAGGTGCGAACTTTGACAATCGAGCAAATGCTGCCTCATACCGAGCCACGGTCGAACTGCTCTGCCTCAAATACATGAATTTCTCAGCCTGTTACTCACGAGCGAGCTGAGGTATATGCTTTCCCCGAAACTCCGTCTGGAAATTAATCCAAGTCCTTGGCAAACCAGTCTGCTCCCACTTTTGCTAGACAATCCTCCACCAAGACTTTGCCTGCCCTTCCAACAAGAAAACAGTAAATTGCACCTTCCTTTCCTCACCATAATGCAATGGTGCAAATATCTTAGTCATTTTATCCACGCACATTTCAGCATCTTTCTCGCTTCTGGTTCCATTAAATGCAGATGGGTGAAACTTAAGAAATCTCTCTAAAGCCCTATCATCAGTGCCAATGCCTAGCTCTCGTCGTTCACCACCTCGACGCAAACCATCAATCATTTTCCCCTGCATCGCAATGTGACTTTCTTGTCGTTTCATAATCCCTACCATCTCCGCCAGTGTGGCCTCATAAGAGGGAGTAGCTCCGTTATTAGGGGTACTACCCTGCCCTTCCTCCGGGGTACTTCTTAGTGGATCTTGGTCAGTCCTTAATGGATCCATCTGCGTTTCAATTAGTTAAAAGTTCTTAAATCTTACGTGAATATAACTTTTAAGCACTAATCAGATAAACACATTTCAAGCACACATATATCAACATATATATCATGCCCATAACAAGTACATCATAGAAATTTTTTCCTTCCAAAAGTCAAAATTTCCGGAAAAGATATGATATTCCTACAGCTAGTCCAACACTACGGAATTCTATCAACCCCCAAACATCCTACTGTACAGGCAAGGCTTACGCCTACGAGCCACAAAAGTTCCTAGAATCCATCCCTACACAGTAGGGAACCTATCCCTAACATCCTCATCCGGCTCTTTCTCGGAACCCATCTTATCTTCGGCCTGTCCTGGTGCACCATTCGCCTGTCCAACACCCTGAACTGGAGCATTCACGCTCCCGCCAGAGTCACTGGAATCATCGATCACCACCGTCTTCTCGCATGCAACTCTCACGCTGTGTACGCGCTCTTCCACGTGCTGCACCCTCACGCGCAGTTGATCCAGCTCAGTCTGAGCTTGCTGTAGCTCCTCCTCCAGTGTGTCAATAAGCTCCCAAAATGGTTGTGTACCAGCCTGACGCTCGGCACGTTCACGCTCCAAGGTAACCCTCAGCTCATCCCGCTCGCGTTCGAGATGATGCACTACCCAGTTAGGGTAGGAAAACAGGGGTCTACCTGCACACTGACATGGCTCTCCAGTCCTGGGCAAACACACCAACTCCAATCCTGAGTCGTAATCACGGTATGGAATCGCATGGGTGTACGCATGTGGGCACCGTGGACGACTCGGCCCCGCACCATCTGCCACCCAAACACAATTAACACACAGGTCAGTTCTAAGTCAAACTTAAGGTTCAAAAATACAATATCCAATTTATTTAGCTGCTGAAGCACAAATTGTATTAATCAGAGTAAAGCGAAAGTCTAATTACTATTACAGTACAAATGTCTTGCAATCTAAAATTTGAATAAAATAAAATCTCAGCCTATACATAGTTATACATAGACAAGGTCAAGCTAGTACATATGGCGCCAAGCTATTACATCAACCCAAAGTCTCCTTATAAAAACATTGATTAATTATTTGCTTCTATCATCCAGCTCAGCACCTAGTCAGTTCAAGAGAGAGATAAAAGAGTTGTGAGCTATAAGCTCAGTGAGTTCAAAACCAGTTTTAAAGCAAGCAATAAGTCATGGCTAAGCACAAATAAGTAAACATATAGTGTAAGGATACAGGGAATTTTCAATGAAGAAAAAGCTAACCAGTCACACCGTAAAGTATAGTGTGAAGGGTTGTCTAACTGATTCATCTCAATTCTGCAAACTACATCTCTATTTGCCCAAGTACTTTGACGCTAGCCATGCTACACATCGAATAACAAGTCTCCTGCTCTTCATGGATCCCAAGTGTGGTCATATCGATATACCAAAGTGTCCGCTACCAAGGACAGACAGTACGACCAAGCCCTATGCCAGCTCGTAACAGCCTTCACTCAACTAGCGTAAGGGGGTACCGCCCACAAGTATAAACAAGTACAAGTTGGTTTCATCCGACCGAGAGTAACCGAGTGACAAACATGTATTTTCCAAGTCAAGTAGGTATCAAGTCAATAAAAAGCACAAGTCAAAAGAGACTTCAAGTCAAGCAAGTACTCAAATATCATTCTCGCAAGTTAACAAGTACACATATGTCAAGTCATTTTTTAACAGGTCAGCGTGACCAAGCAGACCATGCCGACAAAACATTTTAGATTTGAAAGTCATTGGCAATTAAATTCCAGGGATAATTCTCAAATAATGCAAGTCAGGCAATATATAGCAAGCAGATCATGTAACTCATAAATTTCACATTCAATAGATAGTTTTAAAATTGAATTCAGGGTTTTAAAAGAAAAGGTTTTAAATTAGAAAATCAAGTTTGGTTTAAAGAAAAATCTTTCCTTTAAAACCCAAAGATCAAATTTCACATATCAAATATCATTTAACACGTTCAAATCATTTATAAATACCATGAAAAATTTTATAAAACAAAATTTTGGAAATGAAACTCATCGTCAAATCTATTCTTCGAAACTCGGTGCGATATCAGCTCCAGGTTCACTTTCTGATTGGCTTTCTTGCTCTGCAAGTAAGCGTCGTACTTAAATTTAGAGCTTTATATTCTAAATTCTAATCAAACTTGTAACTATTAGCATTATTATTTTAATGGATTGGTTAAACCCACGCTTAACTTGGTCCGAGCTACTCTGAGTCGGTACGGGTCCGTCTCATTGTCTTGCTAGTAAGACGATTACTATCGTCATTGACTGAAGTATTACAATTTTAGCTTAAACTAAAATTATATTCCCCATCAGGGACAGCGAGCAAAAGTGTCTCGCGTGAAAAGTCCGAATGTACGGGTGCAACCTTCCTCTTCTTGCTGTCACGGAATGAAAGCTTGGCAAACTGGAGGCGTCCATGTACGGCGAAAGATTGAATTCCTTGTGGTCACATCGTGTGACGAATAGGGGAATAGCGATAAATTTGAAACGTAGAGCTATTATATGGGCCGAATTTCAGGGTAAAAAGCGGCGCCGCGCAATGGATTGTCCTGCTGGCGATAACAACCGCATGCGCACATCCCGATCGAATCATGAAAGCCGAATCGCACGACCTCAATGACCTGATGTATTTCTCGCACGTCGTCGAGCACGGCGGCTTTTCGGCGGCTGAGCGTGTGCTCGGTATCTCGAAATCGCGGCTGTCGCGGCGGGTGTCCGAACTGGAGGCATCGCTGGGCGTGCGGCTTTTGCAGCGCTCCACGCGCAAGCTCGCGCTCACCGAAGCGGGGCAGCTTTTCTACCAGCACTGTCAGGCGATGCTCGCCGAAGCGCGCGCCGCCGTCGATGTCGTGCAAAACCTGCGCGATTCGCCGCGCGGCACGGTGCGCGCGAGCGTACCGGTGACCATCGCGCAGACGTTTTTGTCGGCGGTGATGCCGGACTTCATGCATCGCTATCCGGAAGTGCGCGTGGTGCTGCGCGTGACCAATCGCGTGGTGGATCTGTTCGAAGATGCCATCGATGTCGCGCTGCGCGTGCGTTCCGAGCCGCCGGCCAACTCGAACGTAGTCGCGCGGCCGCTGTGGCGCACGGAGCAGATGCTGGTCGCAGCGCCGTCGCTCCTCAAGCCGAACGCCCCGCCCATGACGCCCGCCGAGCTCGCGCAATACGACACGCTCGACACGCCTTCGGCTGATGGCCGCCACGTTTATCGGCTGATCGCGCCCGATGGCACGCGTCACGAATTCGAGCATGAGCCGCGTCTCGTCACCGCCGATCTGTCGATGATCCGCGAAGCCGTGATGCGCGGCGTCGGTATCGCGGCATTGCCGGAAATGATGTACGGCGCGCCGCTGCGCACGGGCCAGCTCTCGCCGGTGATGCCGGGCTGGACGTTTCCGTCGCCGCAACTTTATGCGGTGTTTTTGTCGCGGCAAGGCATGGTCCCTGCAGTGCGCGCGTTCGTCGATTTTCTCGTGGAGTCGATCGGTAGCAGACAATGCTTTCCTGGAGAATGTCCTGTCGTCATCGGTGCGGAACGGGAAACAGTTTGACCGCTTTTCGGCGCGTCTTCGCTTATGCCACTGAAGCGCGCGCTTGCGATGGAGAGATTCAATCGCCCGAATCTTGTACGTCAAAATTCATGGCAGTAGACTGAAGTACCTTTCGCTAAGGAGCTCTTATGCGAAAACTCGTGGCTGCTCTGATAGTTAGCCTGATAGGGTTGATCGCGCTGTCCGTGTCGACCACGGCTGCCGCATGTGGCGATTCTTCGAACAGCTATTCCAGTCCGAAGTAATTGCCTCGCCCGAAAGCGCCGAGTGCGCACGAAAAAAGGCCTTCATCCGACGATGAAGGCCTTTTACTTTTTGATGCTTGTTGAGCGTGTTACTTCTTCGGCTCAGTGACGAAACCGATCTTCGTCAAGCCGCCTACCTGCGCCGCCGACATCAGATCGGCGACTTTCTCATACGCGACCTTGCGATCCGCGCGCAGATGAATCTCCGGCTGCGGATTCTGCTGCGCGGCCTGCGCAATACGTGCATCGAGCGTCGCCTGATCGATCGGCTGATCGTCCCAGTACACGCTGCCGTCTTCCTGAATCGCGACGTTCACGTGCGCGGGCTTTTCGTCCTGCGGCTGGCTGCTCGCGTGCGGCAGATCGATCTTCACCGCGTTGTGCATGGCCGGAATGGTCACGAGGAAAATGATGAGAAGCACCAGCATGACGTCGACGAGCGGCGTCATATTGATTTCGCTCATCATGCTGTCGTCTTCATCGCCGGCGAAAGGGCTCATGGCCATGATGCAAGCCTCACGCGCTTAATGCGTTGCCGACGCGCGCGTCGCGAGTCGCAGGCTGTCGGACTGGCCGTTCGTCGTGCGCTTGGCCGACGAATTGAGCTTTGGCGCCCGTGACGAAGAACGCATGCAGGCCGGCGCAAAGCGGTTCAGCTTCGTGACGATGCCCTTGTTCGCGCGGGTGAGAGCGTTGTAGCCGAGCACCACCGAAATCGCGATAAAGAGGCCGAACGCGGTCATGATGAGCGATTCGCCGACCGGACCCGCGACCTGATCGATCGACGTTTGTCCCGTCGCGCCGATGGTCAGGAGCGCGTGATAAATCCCCCACACCGTGCCGAACAGCCCGACGAACGGCGAGGTCGAACTGATCGATGCCAGTACGGCGAGACCCGACTGCATGCGGCCGACGCCTTCGTCCATCACGTCCTTCAGGCAGCGCGCGATCCAGTCGGACACATCCATGCGGTCGTGCAGATGCGGCTACGTGTGATGCTCGGCCGCATCCTGACCGGCGAGCGCCAGCGCGCGGAACGGGTTATCGGCCGGACTCGACGACTGGCTGCCGAGCTTCTTGATGCCGTCGTTGAAATCGTCGGAATGCCAGAACGCCTGTTTCGCGTTCTTGGTGAGGCGCTTCAGGCGCACCACATTCCACGCTTTCACGACGATGACCGTCCACTAAAGTACCGACATGATCACGAGCGCGATGCCCCGCGTCACGAAGTCACCTTACGCCCAGACGTGCGCAATCCCGTAGTTTTGCATTTCTCGATTCCTGTATCTAAATAAAGCGGGTCATTCCAGATTGAAGACGTAAGGCTGCGTGTGCGTGATCGATATGGCCTCGCCATTTTCGATATACGGCGCACATTTGATGTCGCGTGCAGCTTCGACCGCAGCGTCATCGAGCCGAGCCGCTGCTCTTTTGCAGCTTCGCCGATTCGACCTTGCCGGTAATTCCAACGGTAATCAGCACATTGCCGTGCCGGTTTCGCCGCGCCGTCTTGCCATCGACGGATATTCGGGTTGCGGAACATTGCATTTGATCGTCGGCACGTTATTCGGCGCGGCGATCTGCATGCTCGGTTTGCCACCCGGCTAACTCTCGCTCCGGCCGGAAGCACAAGGAGCGGTCCAGGAGGCAACGAGTGGGCTGAAGCACTTCTTGAAACGGCCTCGAAGGAGGTCAGCAAGCTCTGCGGGCCGCAACGTGAGTGAACGTACGTCTACGGCAGAAAAGCGAATGTAACCTGCTATGAGGATGGTGTTTCCCGGCAAAGGAGTCGTCGTAGGTCACGGGCCGAGTGGGTATCCCTGATAACCGGCTCACACGAGGGTTATGTCAATTGGGAGGACTTCGAGCCAATCCAAGTCATGATCTTGAGCAACGTGCTGGGGAGCGGCGCGGAATCTTCGGGTGCGGCAAGGAAAGGGGCGGCATTACTGACAGGAATGTTGCGATGTCGCCGGTGCGGTCGTATGCTGCGAGTGTTCTATAAAGGAGAAAAGGGTGAATTTGTACGCTACGCCTGTACCGCGTACCATCAATGGATACTCGCGAAGCTCGTTGCATCGCTTTCAGCGGCGCCTCTGTCGATGCACCGGTTGCCGCGCAGATCTTGCACGTTGTGAAACCCGCAAGCATAGCCGCCGTGTCAGCTCACCAACAACAAATTGTGCAGAACCAGGAAGTTATTGCTGCGCTGAAGCGAGATCTGGAGGCGGCTCAATACCGGGCCCGACGCGCTCAAATGCAATATGACGCAGCCGATCCAGCAAACCGGCTGGTTACTGATGAACTCGAGCGACGATGGAATCGTGCTTTACAAGAAGTTCAGGCGATCGAACTGAGGATTCGGGAGGAGTGGGAGGTCACACCCGGTCCGGTAGCCGTTTTAGTGCAGGAATTCGAGTTTCTCGCAGCCGATCTGGAAGCGGTGTGGAACGATCCTGCTGCCGATGAAGGAATTAAGAAGCGAATTGTGCGAGCACTGATTCAGGAGATCGTCGTCGACGTGGATGCAGATTCCAGTGAGGTAGTTCTCGTTATCCACTGGAAGGGTGGCGTCCATACGTCACTGCGTTTGCCTTGCCACCGCAAGGGACAGCATTCACTCCAGAACAACAAAGAGACCGTCGAAGCGGTGAGGATTCTGGCGCGCATCTGCAATGACAACATGATTGCTGGCGTATTCAACCGCCAAGGTATGCGGACAGTGCACGGGAATTTCTGGTCGCGGTCGCTGATCACGTCTCTCAGGCACCACCATGATGTTGCGTGCTACAACGCTCAGTGCCGCGAGTCTGAGGGAGGGATGAATCTCTCTCAGGCCGCAGCTTGCCTCGGCATCACCAATCGGGCATTGCGGCTCGCTATCGAGCGGGGTGAGGTCAAGGCCGAGCGCCTGATTGCGTGCGGTCCATGGATCCTGAATAGGCAGGATCTTGAGACCGAGGCAGTGGTTCGCTTTGCGGAAAGCGTTCGTTCGCGCAGAAAATCCCCCATGGTACAGTCATCGCTACAGGCATCTCTAGGATTTATCAACCACATAGCCAAATGGTGCATCATGAAGCACGCTTCTGGCTATTACTCAAGAGACTTGAAGAGAAGGACCGCTTCGTGTGGCCCGACAGTAGCACCGGGGTCGTCACGCTCGACGTGGAGCGCTTGCAGTGGCTACTAAAGGGCGCTGATGTTGCCGCGCTTCGGCGACATCCGAGAAGACATTATGCGCGGGTGAGTTGAACATGAGGTCGGCGTGCCGGTCTAAGCACTATGCCGATCAACGTTACCCTCTCTGCGGACGAGCTCAAGGCACTCCTGGCGATGCGCGAGGA